>NZ_KB850215.1:0-513584 GCF_000369845.1 Acinetobacter higginsii
CTGAAATGGCAGAGCATAGCGAAGTGGTTGCGTATCTTAAAAGTCTTTAAATCACCTATAAAAATGATAGATAAAAAGAAGCCCCATCATCCTGACGGGGCTTCTTCATATTCAGTTTATGTCGTTGATATCCTATTAACGACCACGTCCTGTGTGTGTTCTTATTCTCAATGAGACTTCCTGTCTCTCTATGATTTATATGATAGGTGAAAAGTTTGTATTGGGGTATTCGCTAATCACTACGATTGTTGTAGGTTTTGGCTTACATTAAGGAGGAGAGCTTAATGATTGGATATAAAAAACGGAATCTAAAGATTCCGTTTCTCACGTTATTACGATTTAGAAATGGATATCTAAGCCGATATAAGGACCTTTAAAGTTAAATTTAAGGTCATTTTTTTCGTAATCATCTAGTTTGACATCGAGGATACGATAGCCCGCTTTTAAGCCAACATCGACCAAGAGATTGTCAATAAAGTTGTATTGTAGTTCGGCTTGTGCATCGGTGATTTTAGCGTCGTTAAAGTTGCTATATAACAACTCAGCTTTAGCGCTTAAGCCTGTGAAAGGTAGTTTTACCCCAGCTGATCCATAAATCACAGGAACCGTTTTATCGATATCAGTTTTGCTTAAGCCTAGTGTTTTTACATCACCATTCAAGTTAGTGGCACCTAGACCAACATCTGCATTTACGATGGTGTCTAAAATTTCATAATACAAAATGAAATCGGTATGATCGATATTTAGATCATAAACTGGCTGACCTGCAACTTCATTTTCAGTTTGTGATTTTAAATTCACATAGCGAATTTTTGCATTTGGAATCAGTGGAATCGGGTGTTCAAATGCAAGCGAGACTTGTGCAGAACCTTTACGATCAAGGTCTTGATCTGGTGCTGAAGTTTGTGCGGCCATATTGGCTTCACCATTGTAATTCCAATAGCTAAGATCACCTTTTACACCAATCATATCTGCTTGTGCCAGACCACAAAAGCTTGTCCCTAAAGCAAGCATTGATATTTTTAATATTTTCATTGCATTGTCCTAATCAGTATCAAAAACCGTAATGAATTGTTGTGAATTCATCAGCGAATGGGCGAATCATATAGTGATCTTGGAAAATATGCAGTAGTCTAATTTTAAATTTTTATAACGGGATCAAGAATAATGACAGATACAACAAGCGTGCGGGATTATCCACTGTATGTCGCGGGAAAAGCGGTGAGCACGGGGCAATGGCTTGAAGTACATGATAAGTATCGAAATACCGTCTATGCTCGTGTTGCTCTGGCCGATGCCAAAGTGCTTGAAAAAGCCATTTCTGCTTCAGTAAAAGCAGAACAGGAAATGGCAGCATTAAAGCCCTTTCAAAAACAACAGATCTTATTGCATTGTGTAAAGCGCTTTAATGAACTGCGTGAAGAATTGACTGAAATCCTGATTGCCGAAGGGGGCAAGCCGCGAGGTGCAGCAAGTGCAGAAGTTGAACGTCTGATTAATACCTTCCAATTGGCAGCAGATGCAGTGACGCAGCTGGACGATGGCCGCATGTTGCCCTTGGCGGTGACACCTGCAGCAGCCCGTTTTCGAGGTATGGTTAAACATGTGCCAATTGGTGCGATTTCCTTAATCAGTCCGTTTAATTTCCCTCTGAATCTGGTGGCACATAAGATTGCGCCTGCGATTGCAGCAGGCTGTCCTTTTGTTTTAAAACCTGCCAGTTTGACTCCAATCAGTGCATTAATGATAGCCAAGGTATTAGCTGAAACAGATCTACCTAAAGGTTCATGGTCGATCTTGCCGTGTGACCGTCAAGCAGCAGATATTTTGGTGACCGATGATCGCTTTAAATTACTCAGCTTTACAGGTTCAGATCAGGTCGGTTGGGATATGAAAGCGCGTGCAGGCCGAAAGAAAGTCACCTTAGAACTGGGCGGTAATGCTGCGGTTCTGATCGATGCAGATACCGTGATTGATGAGGCACTTATAGATCGTTTGATTAGTGCCGCTTATGGGCATGCGGGGCAGGTCTGTATCAGTGTGCAGCGGATTTTAGTTCATGCTGATATTTATGCAGAAGTGAAAAAGAAACTGGTCGCAAAATTGAAAAAAATCAAAGTGGATGATCCAGCTTTAGCAACGACATTGGTTGGGCCCATGATTAAGGAAGCTGAGGCTGTTCGCCTAAAAAAGTGGCTAGATAAAGCTGAGAAAAAAGGAGCAAAAATACTGACAGGAGGAAGTTTACAAGGCATGTTGTTTGAACCTGCTTTGTTGGAAAATGTAGATGCCAAGCTGGAAATCTATAAAGATGAAGCCTTTGGTCCTGTGGCGATCCTTGAAAAATTTAAGGATTTTGAGCAGGGTATTGCCACCATTAATCAAAGTCGTTTTGGCTTACAGGCGGGTGTATATACGCAGAATCTAAATAAGATGCTGTACGCATGGGATCATTTACATGTCGGAGGTGTGATTATTAACGATGTCCCAACTTTCCGTGTCGATAATATGCCTTATGGCGGGGTGAAGGATTCTGGCCTTGGTCGGGAAGGGATTCATTCTGCAATTCGGGATATGCAAGAGGAAAGGTTATTAGCCATCAAACAATAAAAAAGATTGTGGCCCAAGCGGAGTTTTAGCTTCGCTTGATTGTTTTATGTACTTGATTTTTATAAGTTGACTGCAAGGTCAAAATTACAGTCTGTTGAAAAATAATCAGTTGTTCAAAAAAGATGACTTTTTCTTTCAGAATTTACAGTAAAAAGAAATAAAAACAGGTATTGTTCGGCTATTAAAAGCAGAAAAACAAAGCCCAATCTTTAAGGAAGATGGTTTGGTTTTTGCTTTGTTTGTCCATGTAAACGGAGACCCACAAGGTTGAAATTTCATGCAAGCAAAACAAGATTTTTTATGGCACTTTTCATGTCTGTTGGATAATAAAAACCTAACACAGCATGGAATAGCCAGCAGGACAACTTAGGTGTTTTATGGCAGATTCTCGTGAAAACTGGACATCACGATCTGGTTTTATTATTGCAGCTGTTGGTTCAGCTGTAGGTTTAGGTAACATTTGGCGTTTCCCTTATGTTGCTTATGAAAATGGCGGCGGGGCGTTTCTTATCCCTTATTTACTTGCGTTGATTACCGCTGGTTTACCTCTTTTATTCTTGGATTATGCAACCGGTCATCGTGCGCGTAATTCACCACCAAAAGCGTATCGGGCGCTATTTAAAGGCGGTGAGACACTGGGTTGGTGGCAAGTCTGTGTCTGTATCATCATTGGTTTGTACTACGCCAGTGTACTGACTTGGGCGGGAAGTTATGTCTACTTCTCGATTGGTCAGGCGTGGGGCAGTGACCCGGAAAGCTTCTTCTTCAATACTTATTTGCAGACCTCAAAAGCGACTGGCTTTGACCTGAACTTCGTCAGCCATTTGTTCTGGCCTATCGTTGGGATTTGGGCACTGACTTTAATCATTTTATATGGTGGGGTGAAAAAGGGCGTTGAATTATCCAATAAGATTTTCATGCCATTATTATTCGTCTTGTTCACGATTCTGGTGGTTCAGTCATTACGTTTACCTGGTGCGGCTGAAGGCTTAAATGCATTCTTTACCCCAAACTGGTCGGCAATGATGGATTATAAAGTTTGGTTAGCGGCGTACGGCCACACCTTCTTCTCATTGTCGGTTGGCTTCGGGATCATGGTGACCTATGCTTCTTATCTTAAACCAAAAACTGATTTAACAGGTTCAGGCTTGATTGTTGGTTTTGCCAATGCATCGACTGAAATTTTAGCGGGTATTGGAATCTTTGCGGCATTGGGCTTTATGGCACATACCGCTGGTAAAGAAGTACACGATGTTGTGAGTGGTGGTATTGGTTTGGCATTCATTGCCTTCCCGAAAATCATTTCAAGTTTAGGTACTGGTTCAGACATATTTGGCCTCTTATTCTTCTCTTCACTGTTTGTTGCCGGTATTTCTTCAATGGTGAGTATTTTGGAAGTGCCAATTGCGGCAATGCAAGATAAATTGAAATGGGGCCGTACCAAAGCTGTAACTATTATTGGTGGTGGTAGTGCACTGGTTTCAGTGATTTTATTCTCAAGTGTAAATGCGATTAAGCTCGTTGATATTATTGACCATTTCATCAATAACATCGGTATTATTGGTGGTGCATTGGTTTCGATTATCTCGATTGCTTGGCTAAAACGTTCTGCATTAATTGAGCTTCGGGATCATGTCAACCGTATTTCGACGATTCAGCTCGGCAAGGGTTGGTCATTTACATTAACCGTGATTACTTCACTCATCTTGTTAACAACCTTAAGCATGACCGTGTTTAACTTGGTGAAAAACGGTTACGATAGTTATAGCATGAGCTTACAAGGAATCTTTGGATGGGGCAGCGTGATTTTCTGTGCTGTCGTTGCTGTTGTACTCAGCCGAATCAAAGATCGCTAGGAGAGTAGAGATGAATACTTCAGCAATCATCATGATGATTATTTCTATGCTATTTGTATGGGGTGGATTGGCGCTGTCTATTCTGCACTTAATGAAGCATCCAGAAGAACTCGATGAGGTTCTGGAAGAAGTGAAAGATCAGCATACGCTTTAAAAATAGATTTAAAAAAAGCAGGCTTTAAGCCTGCTTTTTTATTATGCCAATTTTTTAATCAGGCAATAATAGAAACCATCACCAGCGTGGGCAGAAGGAAACAGCTGACGACCATGGGTCTGTTCAATGCCCCAATCGGCTTCGATTTTGATTTCTTCTGCATCCGTGTGTTCTGCAAAGAATGCCGCCATTTGCTGCTCGTTTTCAGCTTTTAGAATCGAGCAGGTGATATATAGCAAAGTGCCGCCGACTTTAAGCTGTTGCCACATCTGCTGCAAAATCTGTTGTTGTAACGCAACGGTTTGTGCGATATCGGTTGATTGTCTGAGCAGGCGAATATCGGGGTGGCGACGAATCACACCTGTTGCAGAACAAGGCGCATCCAGCAAGATACAATCGACGGGTTCAGGTGCCTGCCACGTGGTGGCATCAGCGGTAATAATCTCAACATTGTTCTCATTTAAGGCAAGACGTTCTAAATTTTCAGAAACACGTAGTAAACGTTTTGCATCATGATCAAGCGCAATCAGCTTTTTAGGATCAAAGCGCTCAAGGATGTGTGCAGTTTTACCCCCTGGTGCAGCACATGCATCGACAACAACTTTGTTATCTAAGTTTGGTAAAAGCGTCGCACACAATTGTGCATGTTCATCTTGAACAGAAAAACCACCTTCTTCAAAACCCGGTAAATGGGTAATATTGCCCGTTTGCTCTAGAACAATACCAACATCTGAAAGCGTGCAAGGACGAGCATCAATCTGCTCTTCGTCCAAAATCTCTAAATATTCGTTACGACTGACTTGGCGTTCATTGATGCGCAACGTCAGTGGTGCGACTTGTTTTAAGGCTTGGCATAGAGACTCTGCTTGCTCAGGCCAATCTTTCTTGAGTCGTTTGAATAACCAGCTTGGTAAGCCATGGGTATTATTCAACGCTGTTTCAAATTCAGCTGTTTCACGTGAAACACGACGCAGAATCGCATTCACCAAACCACTCATTGGCTCGAAACCGAGTTGCTTAGCCGCATTTACAGTTTCTGAAATCGCAGCATGTACTGGAATACGCGTACATAAAATTTGATATAAACCTAGATATAAACAACTTTCTAGGGCTTCATTGTCTAATGGTTTTGTGAGCAGGGGTAAGGTAATGGCTTTTAACGAATACCATTGGCGCAAACAACCTAAAGTAAGCTCGTGATATAAACCACGGTCACGTTCAGAAACGATATTGATATGTTGATTCAAAACGGAAGACAAAGATTGCCCATTTTGAACCGCCAAAAGTGTTTTGACCACTTGCGCACGCAGATTCAAATTTTTTGTAGATGATTGATTCGATTGGCTCATGGGAGAATTTGTCCAATATGCAATTTTTGAGTTTGAGTAATTTGTACTGGATTGAGGGCTTTAGCACCTGGCCATTGTAAGCTGGTTAAGCACACTGCAGTATTTTCGCCACAAGCAACGTGAACACCTTGTTTATCAATGGCAAGGATTTCACCAGCTTGTGCATCGGTTTTGCTCAGTTGTGAAAGTGTAGAACCCCAAACACGTAAGGCATTGTTTTCATCGAGCTGAATAAACGCGACTGGCCAAGGGTTAAAGGCACGAATATTACGATCGATTTGAACTGCATTTACAGTCCAATCGATACGCGCTTCTGCTTTCACTAATTTGTGCGCATAAACGGTCAGTGCTTCATCTTGTACTTCACGTTTTTCAATAAAATCCTGCAAGCTTTGTTCTGATTCAAGCACGGTACAAATCGCTTCTGCACCTTGAACAGCCAATTTGTCATGCAAGCTGGCCGTGGTATCTTCCGCAGTAATTGGGCAATAGGTTTTATACATCATATCGCCAGTATCTAAACCTGCAGCCATTTGCATGATGGTAATGCCCGTTTCAGCATCCCCTGTGGCAATGGCGCGTTGAATCGGGGCAGCACCACGCCAGCGTGGTAGCAATGAACCATGAATATTTAAACAACCATATTTCGGGGTATCCAAAACCGCTTGCGGTAAAATCAAGCCATAGGCTGCAACCACCATCACATCTGCGCCAAGTGCAGTAAGCTCTTGTCGCGCGGCCAAGCCTTCTTCCGTAGATGCTTTAAAATTTAAAGGTTGATAAACAGCTAAACCGTGCTCAAGTGCTAATTGTTTTACAGGCGATGGCGTTAATTTTTGCCCACGTCCTGATTTACGGTCAGGTTGGGTATAAACCGCAATGATCTGGTGGGATGTTTTTAATAATGCCGCCAATGCGGTTGCCGCAAATTCAGGCGTACCAGCAAAAATGATTTTCACAAATGGAATCCAAATAAAACTTATCTCAAATTATAAGCGAAAACGCGGCGAGTCCCTAATTCACGGACTGAATTGCTTTTGTGCAAAAAAGATAGGCCTGTTGGTCATCTGTTAAACGATAACTTGTAGTATGATGCAAAGAGCTCAGTATCATTTCGCCAGAGAGAAAGTCTTATTTTTCTCGAGCACACACTTGTTGGGAATACAAAATGCCTGATTATCGTTCGAAAACATCAACACATGGAAGAAATATGGCGGGCGCGCGTGGTTTATGGCGTGCGACCGGTATGAAAGATGAAGATTTTGGCAAACCAATTATTGCGGTGGTCAACTCATTTACCCAATTTGTTCCCGGTCACGTGCATCTTAAAGATTTAGGTCAACTTGTTGCGAGAGAAATTGAAGCTTCTGGTGGTGTGGCAAAAGAATTTAATACCATTGCCGTCGATGACGGGATTGCCATGGGCCATGACGGGATGCTGTATTCACTGCCATCACGTGATTTGATTGCCGATTCTGTGGAATACATGGTCAATGCCCATTGTGCCGATGCCATGGTCTGTATCTCGAACTGTGACAAGATCACACCGGGAATGTTGATGGCGGCAATGCGCTTGAATATCCCCGTGGTATTCGTGTCTGGTGGTCCAATGGAAGCAGGTAAAGTCAAATTCCGTGGTGATGAAAAGGCAATTGACCTAGTTGATGCCATGGTGGTTGCAGCAGACGAAAGCTATACCGATGAAGAAGTGGCTGCGTTTGAACGCTCGGCATGTCCAACCTGTGGTTCATGTTCAGGGATGTTCACAGCCAACTCAATGAACTGCTTAACCGAAGCTTTAGGTTTGTCTCTACCGGGCAACGGTTCGATCGTGGCAACCCATGCCAACCGTGAAAAATTGTTCTTAAGAGCAGGTCGTTTAGTGGTTGAACTGGCGAAACGTTATTATGAACAGAATGATGACAGCATTTTGCCACGTTCAATTGCAACTAAAGCTGCATTTGAAAATGCCATGACGCTTGATATCGCAATGGGTGGTTCAACCAATACCGTATTGCATTTACTTGCGGCCGCACATGAAGCTGAAGTTGATTTCACCATGGATGATATCGACCGTCTGTCTCGCCAAGTACCAGTATTGTCAAAAGTTGCACCTGCAAAACAAGACGTGCATATGGAAGATGTGCACCGTGCGGGTGGGATCATGGCGATCTTGGGCGAGCTGGATCGTGCGAATTTACTGAATACCTCATGTCCAACCGTGCACGAGCCTACGTTGAAAGATGCATTAGACAAGTGGGATATTATCCGTACTGAAGATGCAGACGTTTATGAGTTCTATCGTTCATCTCCGGGTGGCATTCCAACCCAAGTGGCATTCTCGCAAAACCGTTATTATTCAACCCTTGATGGTGACCGTGAAAAAGGTGTGATTCGTAATGCTGAACATGCCTTCTCTCAAGATGGCGGTTTAGCAGTTCTTTACGGCAACATCGCTCTAGATGGCTGTATCGTCAAAACTGCGGGTGTGGATGAGTCAATTCTTAAATTTACCGGTACAGCACGCGTTTTTGAAAGCCAAGACGCAGCGGTTGAAGCGATTCTGGATCATAAAATCGTTGCGGGCGATATCGTAGTGATTCGTTACGAAGGCCCACGTGGTGGACCAGGGATGCAGGAAATGTTGTACCCAACCAGTTACCTGAAGTCGAAAGGCTTAGGTAAGGACTGTGCCTTGATTACCGATGGTCGTTTCTCCGGTGGTTCGTCAGGTTTGTCGATTGGTCACGTGTCTCCTGAAGCAGCAGAAGGTGGTGCAATTGGTCTGGTTGAAGATGGTGATACCATTCAAATCGATATTCCAAACCGTACCATTCATTTGAATGTTGATGATGCGACTATGGCACATCGCCGTACCGTTCAGGAAGCAAAGGGTTGGCATCCTGCAGAAGAGCGTAAACGTAAAGTGTCTAAGTCATTGAAGATTTACGCAATGCATTCGACCAGCGCAGCCAAAGGCGCAGTACGAGTTTTGTAATCCCGTTTAGTCCCTCTTTCAATTAAGGGGGACTTTTTTGTTATTTTATAAGATACTGAACAGACTTATTGACTCACTTGTTCCAACCCAAGTTTGAGTATATCGATTCATATTTCACTTTATGACCATTAGAGGCGATCGACATGTCTTTGTTACGTCGTTGGTTTGATCCCATCCGATCGAGTTGGTTCTATCAGAAACCTTCACGTCAGGCGGTGTTACCCACGGAACAGGGTTTAAGCATTTACCTGCGTCTAGACGATGTTTATAGCTATCTTGCGGTACAACAACTGGATCAGCTCAATGAAATCCTGAGTGATGAGTTGAAACCTCTAAAAGTGATTATTTCGAGGCAGGACGCAGAGCCTCCGAATGGCATGTCCAAGCAGGAATGGCTCAGTTACTGTTTAAATGATGCCAAGATTCTTGCCAAGCAACATCGTTTTGGCTTTGATGACACCCCAGAAATTCCCAGCGCGGAAGCATTACAACAAGCTGAAACCATTCTTCGAAACACCCCCTTACGAGAACAGAACTTCTTACATTTACTGGAAGATGTGTTCCATATGCTGTGGCAACAACAATACGGCAAATTACGTACCCTATATGCCATGGCCAGTCGGCATCAAAGCCCTCAAGATTATCCTGAACGCATTTTTAAAGATGTGCCTGTTGCTGCCAGTTATTTCGAATTTGGTGAGCGGAAATATCAAGCGGTCGATGATTTATTACGTTTAACCCGCCGTCTAAAACAGCAAAAATTGCTGACGGGAAATCCTATTTTCCTGATCAATCATATCGAATGGCGCGAGCATTTGATTAATGATGGTGAGGCGCTCAATGAAGTGCAGGCCATGCATCCCGAGCTAGATTTATATATCGCGCTTGAAGATCCAATGAGCTGGTTATTATTGGCCTATATCAAAGAAGAACTGGCCAATTATTATAATATCCAGTTGAAGGTTTATCCCTTGAGTTATCACGGGCGAGACTGGTTTGACTGGAGCTTGGCGACTCGTGTTTCCAAGCGTACCCAAGTGGCATTTACCCCATTCTGCCGTCCAACCAAAGAAGCGACTTATGAAATGGCACGACTGTTTTATAGTGTGCCTGAAGAACAGCAGGTGGATTGTATCCATCAGATTTTTGAAGGGGTATGGACGCGTGGTAAAGACTTGTCGTTTAAGGCCCATTTTCAGCGCATGCAAAAGCGTTTAGAGATTGGACAAATCACTGAGCAAGATGTGGAGGCATTACTGAAACAGAATGATGAACTGTGTCAGCAAAAGCATCAGCCTGATTTTCCAGTCCTAGAATTGCGCATTGACGGGCAAAGTTATGTCTTTAACAGCCTGTATCGGGTCTGGATGATTGAAAGCATTATCAGCAATGTGTTGGAAGACAAATATAGAACCGCCTCAAGCTCTGCCTGAGGCCCGCTCCCAAAAATAAGAATAGGGCAAACTTGGCTTTTTTTCGTAGCATAATTCCGATGCAATATCGGAGATTCGGGCGTGACTTTTTTAGCAATTATTGTGATGGTATTTGTCTTTGCGGGCATGATTAAAGGCATGATCGGCTTGGGTTTACCTGCGGTCTCCATGGGACTGCTCACGATTGCCATGAGTCCTTTTCAAGCTGCATCTTTACTGATTGTTCCCTCAATGATTACCAATATCTGGCAGCTGTTTGCTGAAGGGCGGGTCTGGACTTTTGTACGCCGCTTTTGGTCTTTGTTGCTTGGAATTGTGGTTGGATCGGTCTGGAGTTTTTTGCCCACTTTAAGCCAAAGCCATGGCCAAAGCAGTGAAATTTTATTGGGTACGATGTTGATACTGTACGGGCTTTATGGTTTATGCGTTAAGAATCTGCCTCACTTGGGCAAATATGAGCGTTGGCTCTCACCTGTGGTCGGTTATATCGGTGGGGCGGTGACTGTGGCAACAGGTGTGGTGATTATTCCCGTAGTGCCTTATTTACAGTCTTTGCATTTAAAACGGGATGAGCTGGTTCAGGCTTTGGGTTTGACCTTTACCGTGTCCACCATTTGCCTCGCCGTATTTTTACAGCATAACCCGATGGCAGGCATCACTCTGGATTATCGCCTATCCATCGTGGCTTTGATTGCGGCTTTAATGGGTATGTGGTTGGGTAAAAAAATTCGCTATCAATTGAATGAGCAACGCTTCCGCCGCCTGTTTTTTATGGGCTTGGTCGCATTAGGTGCGTATATGCTATCGCATTAATTTGGGTCTGAACTAAGGACGATGTTGCAATAAAAAATCTGCAAACTTTTGATAAGTCTCGGGCAGTTGACTGAAATCCTGCGTTGCCAACAGCAGTTTCCGATTGGCCCATGCACCCAGCAGCTGTACCGTGTTGAAATGATAGTCTGGCTCTAAACGCTGTGCAGCACGAGCAGGCATAATCGCGATGCCGACGCCTTTTGCCACCACTTCAGCAATTGCAGCGAAATTGGGCAAACGCAAACGGTATTGGATATTAAAGCCAAGTTGCTTGGCTTGGGTTTCGATGGATTGCTGCAAAGAATGATGCGGCATCAATCCAATAAAACCATAGTTTAGGGCCTCGACCAAATTCAATTGTGTGTGTTGGGTGAGAGCATGTGAGGCTGGGCAAATTAGCACCAAGGGATCACTGGCAAATTCTTGGGTTTGCAATGGGCGAATATCAAAGAAACTGGAAACCAAGCCGAGCTTGGCCATGCCTTTGCCGAGCGCCGCAATAATCTCTGAACTTTCAGCTTCATGCAGATCGATATTGATGTCAGGATGACGCATCAGATATTGCGGTAACAGCGGTGGCAGATATTCACTTTGTGCAGAGGAGTTGCACCACAGGGTTATGGATTCGGGTTGTTGTTGCCGAAAGCGTTGCATCTCTTGTTCAAGTTGGTCTTTTTGTCGGAGCAAACGTCGTGCATGTTCGGCTAAGGCATGGCCTGCACTGGTGAGCTCAACACCCGTGGTGTGTCGAATGAATAAAGGCGTATCGAAATATTGTTCAAGTTTTTTGATGCGTTCACTGGCTGCTTGCAAGGAAATTGCAGAACGTTCCGCCCCTTTGGTCAGACTGCCTGTAGTGACGATATGCAGAAATAGCTGTAAATCAAAAAAATCAAAACGCATGATGGCAACGCATTGAAATGCAAAAAATCATCATACTAAACATCACTTAAATAAAGATAGTGGACTTAAGTGCAGCAAAAATTGTTTTTGATGAGCAGCGAAACGGTTAAGCCTGATCCAAAGGATGATCTTTAAACAACTGTACCATCCATTCAATAAATACCCGTTGTCGAGGTGAAACCCGTGTTTTTGAGGGGTAAAGCAAAGAAACGGGTAAAGAAGGAACGGCGTATTGGGTTAACACAGGGCACAGCTGACCATTTTCGATTTGCTTTAAATGACCATAACGTGGCACCTGAATAATACCAAAGCCTTGTTCTGCAGCAGCAGAGTAGGTCTGCGCCCCATTGACTTGAATTAAGGAGGTGAGGTCATAAAACTCAACTTTATCGTGAATCAGAAACTCTAAGGGAAGCGTTTTTTGCCGTGCTGTGGAATGAAAGCCCACCATAAAATGCTGTTTTAATTCACTCAGTGTATTTGGAGTACCATATTTTTTGAGGTATTCAGGACTTGCGAGGGTGACTTGCGGGATCAGCCCCAAGGGTCTGACCACCAGTTCACTATTATTTAAATGACCAATCCGAATCACACAGTCGATGCCTTCTTTAATCAGATCAACATAGCGATCACTTTCAGTCAGTTGTAATTGGATTTGTGGGTATTCGTCGAGAAACTGATGTAGTTTGGGCAGAATAAAATGCGCAGCAAAGATACCGTGGACTTCGACCTTTAAGCTACCTTGCGGTTTAGCATGTAAAAAATCATGATCTGATTCATCAATATAAGCCAGAATATATTTACAGCGTTGATAATACAGGTGGCCTTCGTCGGTCGGATTCACTTGTCGTGTGGTCCGAAACAGTAGGCGGGTATTCAGCTGCGTTTCTAATTGTTTAATCGCATCTGTGAGGGTCGAGCGCGGTAAATTCAGGATCTGTGCTGCTTTGGTAAAACTTCGCTGCTCAACCACATGTACAAATGTCGACATTGCATTTAACTTGTCCATAGGCTTGATTCTTTTGTTCGGCCTATCCGTATAAAGAAGCCGAAATTTGATGGATTATCTTGTTCTCACTGAACAGTATCATAGATCGTATTCCGTGATAAGTTGAGTTGGACGAGGTTAAAAATGAATACGCCAGCAAATGATAAAAAAGTGATTTTGATTACAGGCGCATCCCGAGGTATTGGTGCTTTTACCGCGGCTTTATTGGCACAGCAAGGCCATCAAATCGTGATTAATTATGCACGCAATGATTTAGAAGCGAATCAGTTGGTCGAAAAAATTAAAGCTGCGGGTGGGACAGCAAGTGCCTTTAAAGCAGATATCAGCCAGTCGCATCAGGTTAAGCAACTATTTGAATATGTCATTCAACACTACGGGCGAGTGGATATTCTGATTAATAATGCGGGCATCATGTGCTTGCAAAAAATTGAAGCTTTAGATGATGAAACCATTGAAAAGGTTTTAGCGATTAATTTAAAAGGCAGCTTATATAGTATGCGAGAGGCGGCGAAACGACTTGAACAGGGTGGGAAAATTATCAATCTCTCTAGTAGCGTGATTGGTATGAAGCTGGAAGGGTATGGCATTTATACCGCTTCTAAAGCAGCCATCGAAGCTTTGACCGCAATCCTTGCCAAGGAGTTAAGAGGCAAAAATATTACCGTCAATGCAATTGCACCTGGGCCAACAGCGACGGAGCTATTTTTTGAGGGTAAGAGTGAGGCATTGATTGCACAGTTGGCCAAAGCAGCCCCGTTAGAACGTTTAGGCACAGTGGAAGATATTGCTGCGGTGCTTGATTTTGCCGTGAGTGATGCCAGTAACTGGATCAATGCACAGGTGATTAGAGCCAATGGTGGCATTATCTAGTCGTGGCATCTTTCCCAAAATAAAAAAGGCAGCTTACGCTGCCTTCAATGTTTTAGTTTTTATCTTTTAAACTGAATAACAGGTTCAGGAAAATCGCAGCAAAAGTTGCGGTTCCAATACCACCTAAATTAAAGCTACCAAATAACAATTCAAAGTTGCCTGCACCTAAAATAATGGTGACAGAGGCAATGATCAGATTTTTATTATTAGAGAAATCGACTTTGTTTTCGATCCAGATTTTTGCACCGGCAATGGTAATCAAGCCAAACACTACAATCGAAGCACCTGTCAAAACTGCGGTTGGAATGGTACTAATCACTGCACCAAACTTAGGTGAAAGACCCAAGAAAATAGCAAACACACCTGCGATCACAAACACAATGGTGGAATACACGCGGGTCACTGCCATTACCCCGATGTTTTCACCATAAGTGGTCATACCCGGTGCACCAACACTACCTGATAACGTGGTGGCTAAACCATCGGCAACAAAAGCTTTGCCCAATTGCGGAGTCAGGTTTTCACCTGTCATTGCTCCCACCGCTTTGATATGACCTAAGTTCTCTGCCACTAAAATCAGTGCAACTGGTGCAATGATCAGAATCGCATTTAAATCAAAAGTTGGATGTGAAAAGCTTGGAATACCGAACCATGGTGCCGCAGCGATTTGGGAGAAATCAATCGGTTTGCCATAGCCTAAAACATTGGTTGCAATGGCATAAAGCGCATAGGCAATCAGTAGGCCAACGAGTAACAATAAACGCTGTAATAGCCCTTTGGTAAAGACCGCAATGATGCCCATACTCAGTACAGTGATGAGAGCCATCCACATCTCAAACGGTTGACCGGCAACCCCTTTAATGGTGACAGGTGCAAGGTTGAGACCAATGATCATCACGATCGCGCCGGTGACGACGGGTGGCATTAGTTTTTCGATCCAGCGTGTACCTGTGAGCATGACCACAAAACCGATCAAGGCATAAAAAATACCACAGGCGACGATCCCGCCAAGTGCAACCGAAAGGTTAGGATTGGCCCCAGAGCCCGTGATATGTCCTGTTGCCGCAGCAACTACACCGATAAAGGCAAAACTTGAACCTAAATAACTTGGTACGCGTCCACCAGTGATCAGGAAGAAAATAATGGTACAAATCCCTGACATTAAGATGGCAAGGTTTGGGCTAAAACCCATTAATAAGGGTGCAAGAACCGTTGCACCAAACATTGCAAATGCGTGTTGAACCCCGAGCACCGCACTTTGTAAGGGCGGTAAATATTCATTTGTCGCAACAGGGCGATGATCGATCTTCCCCTGATACGGCTGCCATTTTGGAAACCAACTTGACATAAATTAGACTCATTATGTGATATCAGCGCGTATGATACCCTGTCTTAAAACGAGCTTTCACCTATAAGCCATTGAGAATATTGCCAGAACAGGCATTACGGGTTTGTATTTTTACCTTTTGGTAAAATTTGTTTCAAAATAAGCTAGCGGTTTTATTATTTATTTTTGTGCTGATGCTTTGAAAAGTTAACTCTTTTATTTTCAAAATATTTTTTGAATTTTTTCTCTTTTTAAAATTTAGATGGCATATTTTGCCAGTCTTGCCATCAATAGGCAGAGTTCCTATTGATGGCAAAGTCGAGTTTAGTGCTTAACCTGTATTACGCAGACCTGCGGCAATCCCCGCAATACTGACCATTAAGGCATGATCGACAGGGCTGTGTTCGGTTTGGTGTTCAGCCAGATATAAACGGCGACGTTTCATCAACTCAGCTTGTAATAAATGCAGTGGCAATAAATACGGTTTACGCACCTGCATGGATTGATCTAAAACCTCATTGTTGCTGAGCAGTTTAGATTCACCCTTTAAACTCAGCAGGGTATCCACCGCATTTTGCAGACGCTGGCGTAATTCCACGCCAAGCACCTTTAAGTCCTGATCTTGGGTCAGATGTGACTCATAGTACAGGGCAATATCGGCATCAGATTTAGACAATACCATTTCCAACATATCAATCAGGGTCTGGAAATAAGGCCATTGTTCCAACATCTCATTCAAGGTGTTTTTATGCTGTTCATGCACCTGATTAATCGCCGTACCTGTACCCAACCAAGCAGGCAGCATCAAACGGATTTGGGTCCATGCAAACACCCATGGAATGGCACGCAGTGATTCAATACCACCACTGACTTTACGTTTGGCTGGGCGTGAACCCAATGGCAGCATTTGCAGTTCCAGTTCTGGTGTAACCGTCCGTAGGTAGCTGACAAAATTTGGATTTTCACGCACCGTTTGACGATAGACTTTGACGGATAAATCGGTCATTTGATTCATCAAGTCACGCCATTGTTTTTTCGGTTCAGGTGGTGGTAGCAAGGTCGCTTCTAAAGTTGCAGCGGTATAGATTTCCAGATTTTGCAGCGCAATACCTTCTAAACCGAATTTGAAGCGAATCATCTCACCTTGTTCAGTGACTCGAATCGCACCTGAAATTGAACCTGGTGGCTGCGAGAACAGGGCTTGTTGTGTTGGTGCACCACCACGGCTGATTGAACCACCACGACCATGGAATAAGGTCAATTGCACACCATGCTGTTTGGCAATAGCAGTCAATTCCTCTTGAGCGCGATATTGTGCCCAGTTGGCGGACATAAAGCCTGCATCTTTGGCAGAATCTGAATAGCCAATCATCACCTCATGTTTGCCCTGAATATGCTGTTTATACCAATGCATATTGAACAAGGTCGTCATGGTTTTGGCTGCACCATCCAGATCTTTCAAGGTTTCAAACAGCGGCACCACGCGTAGCGGATGTTGAATCCCAGCTTCCTTTTGCAGCAATAAAACTGCGAGCACATCACTTGGATATTCTGCCATCGAAATGATATAGGCACCCAAGCTCTCGGGCGGCTGTTCTGCCAAAGTACGCATGGTCGCAAATACTTCAAGTACATCAGGGTGTTGAATCAGGCTGCCTTCAGGTTCATTGAAGAACTTTGGTAATAATGGACGTTTGCTTTGCAGCTCTTGAATTAGGAAGTTTTGACGAGCCTGTTCGGTCCACGATTCAAAATTGCCTAGACCTAGATATTCGGTAATCGCAGAAATGGCCTGACGGTGACGGCCCGATTCTTGACGAATATCCAGCTTGAGCAGTTCAATGCCGAAACAGTTGACCCGATAAATGAAATCCAGCAATTGTCCATTGGCGATTTCGGCTAAGTTACTGTCAATCAACGAGCGATAGCAGAGGAGCAGTGGCGCTAATAGTTCATCTTTATCTTTGATGATATTGCTGTCATCGGCTTCAGCACCTTGTAAGCGTTGCCCCAACCAATAACGGGTGGCTTTTAAACGTTCACGGGTGTCTCGTAGATATTCACGATAGGGTTCAGGGTGTTCATAGCCCAATGCTTGGGTCAGTTCCTCAGAGCAGCTTTGAATCGACAGTTCCCAACGCAGATTTTCAATATCACGCAAATATAAATCAGCAGCTTGCCAACGTGATAGCCACAACACTTCTTGGGTGACTTGATGGGTGACATTCGGATTGCCATCGCGGTCACCGCCCATCCATGACGCAAAACGGATCGGTGCAATGCTCAAAGGTAAGGCATGCTCACAATGCTGCTGCGTGAGTTCATTCAGTTCACGTACGAATTTCGGTACTGCATTCCAGAGCGACTGCTCGATGGTGGCAAAGCCCCATTTGGCTTCATCGACAGGAGTTGGGCGATGTTGACGAATCTCATCGGTTTGCCATGCTGAGCTGACCAATTGCTTCAGTGTCGCGATGGTCTGTTGGCGTTCTCTTGGTGTCAGTTTTTGTTGATCTAACTGTGAAAGACAGTCGGTAATATCATCATATTTTTGAATCAGGGTACGGCGGCTGACCTCGGTTGGATGTGCAGTCAGCACCAATTCAATTTTTAAATCACAGATCTGTTGGAATAATTGCTGTGCATTGATTTGTTGGGTTTTGAATTTTTCGAATAAATGTGGCAGCGGGTTTGGGCTTGGGGCTTGTTCATCGAACTCGGCCTGACGACGGCTACGCACCACATGATATTGTTCAGCAATATTGGCGAAATTGAGAAAATGTGAGAATGCGCGGGTCAGCGGCAAAATCTCTTCATCTTTTAAACCGAGAAACAATTGTTCGAGCTGTTTTTCTGCTTCGATCTGGCCGTCACGTGCACCTTTGGCTAATGCGCGAATTTGCTCAATCTGATTAAACAAATCTTGCCCAGCATGTTGCTTTAAGGTCTCTCCAAGTAAATTGCCGAGTAAGCGGACATCTTCACGTAGTGGAGCAGTGATTTGCTGAATCATTCTAATTCTCCTGTTGTTCTCACTCGACTATAGCGCGATTGAGAGACATTCCAAGAGCAGAACGTAAAAAAATGTGAATATTCTCTAAATTATTGGTTGATATTTAAGCATAAAAATTTCGATTGCCTGTTCAATCATCTGATTGATTTCAGTTGCGCTGGGCACAGGGGCTAAACCCAGTAACACTTGTTGATGACGGATACCCAACATCAGCGAGATGATCAGCTCCGTTTGCTTGAGTGGCGCATCTGCCTGAATAAATTTAAAGGCGATGGCCTGTTCAAAAAAATCACACCAGACATTGCACATGCGGGTATGTGATGCATCAAAAAATTGCTTGGTTAAGGGACTTTGTTCTGCGGCTAATTCAAATAGCAGACAATCTAATTTCAGTGCTTCAGGCAGATAAATAATACTTAATGCACGCTGACACATGAGCACCAATGCCTGTTTAAAATCAGCGTCTGCGGTCAGTTCAATCTGTTTGGTTCGAATTGATTCTTCACAGCTTTCTTCAATCGCGCAGATAAACAGATTGCCCTTATCTTGGAAGTGGTTATACAGCGTGAGTTTGGTCACACCTGCTTCTTTGGCAATCTGATTCATATTGGTGGCGTGATAGCCCATTTTTAAAAATATAGATTTTGCAGCCTGTAAAATCTTGGCTCTTTTTTCTAAATCTTTAGGGCGACCACTATTGATTTGCACGTTACCGTTCTCTTTTAATTAATTTAAAAATCAAAATTCTAGCTTTAATTTTTAATTAGTGTACTCATGGGTATATTAATTAAAAAATAAACAATCTATGATAATGCTCATATCACGCCTTAAAAATCAATTTGAATAAGAGCGCAAAGAGATGAATCAGATCAATCGTATCATATTGGGGTTACTCATTGTCAGTAGTGTACTCCTCAGCGCATGTCAAAAAGAGGTGCCAAAGACTGAGGAAATTCCCTATGTCATGGTGACGCAACCGAGCAGTAATCATGTCGATCAAAAAAGCTATGCAGGGGATGTGCAGGCGAGACAGCAAACTGCTTTGGCCTTCCGTGTCGGGGGACAGATTACCGAACGTTATGTTGATGTTGGTGATCGGGTCAAAGTGGGACAGGTACTGGCGAAATTGGATGTTAAAGATGCGCAATTGCAGATGAATGCAGCCAAGGCCCAATTAGACAGCGCACAGGCAGCAGCAAAGATTGCGGCTGAAGAATATCAGCGTTATCAGCAACTTTTACCAGTCAATGCAGTGAGCCGTTCGCAATTTGATGCAGTGAAGAATCAATATGAATCTGCACAAGCAAGCCTGCAACAAGCCCGTTCAAACTATGAGGTGTCATCTAATCAAACAGGCTATAACCAGTTAGTTTCCAATAAAAATGGGGTGATTACCCAACGTCAAATTGAGATTGGACAGGTGATTGCAGCAGGGCAAGCTGTTTATCAGTTGGCGATTGATGGTGAACGTGAAGTGGTATTTGGTGTACCAGAACAGGCAGTCAGTACTATCAAGGTCGGGCAACCGGTATGGGTCACTTTATGGTCGCAACCAGATGCGCGTTTTGCAGCCAAAGTCCGCGAAGTTTCACCTGCGGCTGACCAATCTCGAACCTTTACTGTGAAAGTTTCTTTACTTGAAGGGCAGTCGACGATTCAACTCGGGCAGAGTGCACGAGTATTCTTTGTCGCAAATGAAAATAACGTGTTGAGTGTACCGCTATCCAGTGTGACCGCCAATGATCAACAAGCCTATGTTTGGGTGGTGAATGCCAATCAAAGCATTCGTAAAGTCCCTGTGACTTTAGGCACTTATGGTCGAGATAGTGTGCCAGTTGTGTCAGGTTTAAAAGCAACGGATTGGGTTGTGGTCGGTGGTGTACATTTACTGCGTGACCAGCAAAAAATTCATCCAGTTGATTGTGATAATCGTGAAGTCACTGTAAAAGCGGGAGGTTAAACATGAAATTTAACCTTTCAGAATGGGCACTCAAAAATAAAGGGATTATCCTTTATTTTATGCTGTTGCTCGGCATCGTCGGCATCATGTCTTATTCCAAACTTTCGCAAAGTGAAGATCCGCCGTTTACCTTTAAGGTGATGGTGGTACAGACTTATTGGCCTGGGGCAACGGCGAAAGAAGTGTCGACTCTGGTGACGGACCGAATCGAAAAGGAATTGATGACCACGGGGCAGTATGACCGCATCATGGCCTATTCACGGCCAGGTGAGTCTTTGGTGACCTTTGTGGCGAAAGACAGTTTGCCATCCAGCGCTATTCCTGATGTTTGGTATAACGTGCGTAAGAAGGTCAACGACATCCGTTCGCAGTTGCCGAGCGGTGTACAAGGACCCTTTTTCAATGATGAGTTTGGGGACACTTTCGGCAATATCTATGTACTGACAGGCAAAGACTTTGACTATGCGGTAATGAAAGAATATGCCGACCGCCTGCAGCTGCAGTTGCAACGGGTCAAAGATGTCAACAAGGTCAATCTGGTGGGTCTGCAAGATCAAAAAATCTGGATTGAATTATCAAATACCAAAGCGGTACAACTGGGTGTCCCTGTCACAGCCATTCAGGAAGCCATTCAAAAACAAAATGACATGGCCGGTGCGGGGTTCTTTGAAACCGGTACAGACCGTATTCAAATTCGTGTCAGTGGGCATTTGCATAGTGTCGAAGACCTGAAAAAAATGCCGTTGTTGGTCGGTGATAAAACCATTCAACTGGGTGATGTGGCTGAGGTCTATCGAGGCTTTAGTGAACCTGCCCAGCCACGTATGCGTTTTATGGGCGAAAATGGTATTGGTATTTCGGTTTCGATGCGTAAAGGTGGCGACATCATTGCGCTGGGTAAAAATCTGGAAACTGAATTCAATCGTCTACAAAAAACCTTACCTTTGGGGATGAAACTGCAAAAAGTTTCTGATCAGCCTGTGGCGGTACAACGCAGTATTCAAGAGTTTTTAAAAGTCTTGGCCGAAGCCGTGATCATCGTATTATTGGTGAGCTTCTTCTCGCTGGGTTTCCGTACCGGTTTGGTGGTGGCGCTGTCTATTCCACTGGTATTGGCAATGACTTTTGCAGGTATGAATCTATTTGATGTGGGACTGCATAAGATTTCCTTGGGGGCATTGATTCTGGCTTTAGGGTTGCTGGTCGATGATGCGATTATCGCCGTTGAAATGATGGCGATTAAAATGGAGCAGGGCTATAGCAGATTGAAAGCGGCAGGTTTTGCGTGGCAAACCACAGCCTTTCCAATGTTGACGGGAACCTTGATTACCGCAGCAGGCTTTTTGCCGATTGCGACCGCTCAATCAGGAACAGGTGAATACACCCGTTCTATTTTCCAAGTGGTGACTATTGCGCTGATTGTGTCATGGATCGCAGCAGTGTTGTTTGTGCCTTATTTAGGTGAAAAGCTATTACCCGATTTTAGCAAACAGAATCAGCAGGCGGCATGGTACCTACGTTTATGGGCGCGACTGCGTAAGCAACCTGCACCTGTGGTAGAAGCACATGGTCAGCATCACGATCCATACCAATCTAAGTTTTATCAGGCCTTCGGTCGTGTGGTTGAAATCTGTATTACCTATCGTAAAACCGTGATTGCGGTGACGGTAGGCATCTTTGTGTTGTCGGTGGCGATGTTTAAGTTAGTGCCGCAACAATTCTTCCCGCCATCGAATCGTGCAGAAATTCTGGTGGATTTAAAACTTGAAGAAGGGGCGTCACTGACCGCAACTGAACAGGCGGTACACAAGGTGGAGCAGTTCCTGTCCAAGCAAAAGGGCATTGATAACTATGTGGCCTATGTGGGAACAGGTTCACCGCGTTTCTACTTACCGCTAGATCAACAATTACCGCAAGCCAGTTTTGCTCAATTCGTTGTGTTGGCTTCCTCCCTTGATGATCGGGATGAAATCCGTCGCTCTTTAGACAAGCAGATTAAGCAGTTATTGCCTCAAGTGCGCACAAGGGTATCGTTATTGGAAAATGGTCCACCTGTGGGTTATCCATTGCAGTATCGTGTATCGGGTGAAGACCTCGGCACAGTACGTCAATGGGCACAGAAAGTGGCCAAAGTCCTGAGCGAAGATCCAAATACCACCAATGTGCATTTGGATTGGGGCGAACCGAGTAAAATCATTGCAATCGAAATTGACCAAGATCGCGCACGTCAAATGGGCGTTTCCAGTGTGGATTTAGCCAATTTCCTGAATGCTTCTGTAACGGGTGCGGTCATGAATCAATATCGCGAAAAACGTGAATTGATTGAAATTCGGTTACGTGGTGATAAATCTGAACGTGTTGAAGTCGCATCTTTAGCAAGTTTGGCGGTGCCAACCAGTAAAGGGACAACAGTTCCGTTGGCGCAAATTGCCAATATTGAATCCCGCTTTGAAGAAGGTTTAATTTGGCATCGTAATCGTTTACCTACCATTACCGTTCGTGCCGATATCCGCACACACTTACAACCTGCAACTGTGGTGCAACAGCTGGCTGATCAGATGCAGAGCTTACGCGCAGATCTACCAAGTGGTTATCTACTGGAAGTAGGGGGTACGGTTGAGGAATCGGCTAAGGGGCAAAATTCGGTGAATGCAGGTATGCCATTGTTCTTGGCTGTGGTGATGACCTTATTGATGATCCAGCTGCGTAGCATGTCACGGGCAACCATTGTGTTACTGACAGCACCATTGGGTTTGATTGGTGTCGTTGCGTTCCTACTGTTATTCAATAAACCCTTCGGTTTTGTGGCGATGCTTGGCACCATTGCCCTGTCTGGGATGATTATGCGTAACTCGCTGATTCTGATTGATCAGATTGAGCAAGATATTGATGCGGGGCATACACCTTGGGATGCAGTGATTGGTGCAACCATGCGTCGTTTCCGTCCAATTGTGTTGACCGCACTGGCGGCGGTGCTGGCGATGATCCCTTTATCACGCAGTATTTTCTTTGGTCCGATGGCGGTTGCGATCATGGGTGGCTTGATTGTTGCCACCTTATTAACCTTATTTTTCCTGCCTGCACTGTATGCGGCATGGTTTAAGGTGAAGAAAACAACACAACTATCGTAATTATTTTGTGAATAAAGGTGCGAAAGATTGAAAATTTCAATATAGTAGCACCTATATTTTAAGACCAAAAAATAATTGAATTTCATAGCATGACAAATTTTGCATAATGCTGTGAATGAGGTGATAGAGAGCATGGGGCAAGACGGTATTGAGCAGCATCGCCGCTATGTGGCGATTTCTTATGTGTTCATGTTTCTTGCATTATTTACGATAGTGTTTGCTGTATTTGCGTACCTATTAGCACGAAAAGTTGCGATTGTGGATAATGCCGAAGTATGGATACATGCGCATGCGCTCTGGATTATGCGTAATGTGATGTTGTTTGTACTGATGGCTTTCTTTGCAGCGTTATGGTTTATTCCACTGTTCTTTTTTGCTTGGGATAGTGCACTCTGGGTGACTGCAATGACGGTCGCAGGTGTGGTATTTAGTTCAATTGCATGGTTATTTTTATTGAATGCTTGGTTGAAAGGTATTGCGAAGTACTTCAAGAATAAAGCCGTTTTCTAAAATTATCGCTTTTTTATTGCAATAACCCTTGTAAATTTATCGTACAGTCCCTATTAAGGCTCTGTTGACTTTTTATTTTGAAAGTCGGCAGAGCCTATTTGTTTTTTTAGATTTAAATAAATTCCGTGAGGAGCATCGCCAACCATGGCTAAACGTGATTATTATGAGGTTTTAGGCGTTTCGAAAACCGCAAGTGATGATGAGATCAAAAAAGCCTATCGTAAGTTGGCGATGAAGTATCATCCAGACCGTAACCCTGACAACGCTGAAGCAGAAGAAAAGTTCAAAGAAGCTGCAGAAGCCTATGAAGTCCTTTCTGATGAAGAAAAGCGCAGCATGTATGATCGTGCTGGACATAGTGCTTTTGAAGGTGGCTTTGGTGGTGCAGGTGGCGGTTTCGGCGGCTTTAGTGCAGAAGATATTTTTAGTCAGTTTGGCGATATCTTTGGTGGTGCGTTTGGTGGCGGTGGCCGTCAACAACGTCAACGCCGTGGTTCAGACCTTCGTTATGTCATGGAACTCACACTAGAAGAAGCTGTAAAAGGCGTGAAAAAAACCATTACCTTCACTGCGCCAGCGCCATGTGAAACCTGTGATGGAAAAGGATCAAAAAATCCAAACGATGTAGAAACTTGTCGTACCTGTCATGGTGCGGGTCAAGTGCGCATGCAACAAGGTTTCTTCTCCGTTCAGCAAACCTGTAGCACCTGTCGTGGTCAAGGTAAAATCATCAAGAATCCATGTAATAGCTGTCATGGTTCAGGTGTTGCAGATCGTCAGCAAACCCTTGAAGTTACTATTCCAGCAGGTGTGGACAATGGTGATCGCGTACGCTTAACTGGTAAAGGTGAAGCGATTCGTGATGGTCAAGCTGGCGATTTATACGTTGAAGTCGTGGTTCGTGAACACGAAATCTTCCAACGTGATGGCGCAGATCTTTATATGGATGTACCTGTCAGCATTGCAGATGCAGCTTTAGGTAAAGAAATTGAAATCCCGACGCTTGATGGTCGTGTCAGCTTAAAAATTCCAGAAGGTACACAAACCGGTAAATTATTCCGCTTGCGTGCTAAGGGTGTTCGTCCTGTACGTAGCAGTATGGTCGGTGATTTACTCTGCCGTATTGTGGTTGAAACACCTGTGAATTTAAACAGTCGTCAGCGCGAATTATTGAAAGAATTACAAGCGTCTTTTGATGGTGATGGACATGCTGCCTCTCCAAAGAAAAAATCGTTCTTTGATCGTCTATTTGATTAATTAGACACCAATAAAAAAACCTGCTGCGGCAGGTTTTTTTATTGGAAATTTTTAGCGCAAGCACAGAGTTTTGCTATAGTAGCTGAATTGTTTAAATAAAAGACTGGGAAAAATTATGTCATCTTCTCCACGCATTGGAATCTTGGGTGCAGGCGGACGCATGGGGCGTATTCTGATTCAAGCGGTACAACAAGCAGGCTACCAACTGGCAGCGGCTGTTGAGCGTCCTGAAAGCAGTTTGGTGGGTGCAGATGCAGGGGAGCTTGCAGGCATTGGCAACATCGGTGTCAAGATCGTGGGAAGTTTGAGTGAAGTGCTGAAAGACTGTGATGTGCTGATTGATTTTACTGCACCGGTTGCAACTGAACAGCACTTAAAGTTATGCCGTGAAGCGGGTGTGGCCATGGTGATTGGAACCACGGGAATGTCAGATGAGCAAAAGGCATTCCTTGATGAAACAGCAACACAGACACCTGTGGTGTACGCTGCCAATTATTCTGTTGGGGTGAACGTTTCGATCAAATTACTGGAACTCGCAGCGAAAGTATTTGGCGATACGGTGGATATCGAAATCATTGAAGCGCATCACCGCCATAAAGTGGATGCACCATCAGGTACTGCCTTTATGATGGGTGAGGCGATTGCAGATACCTTAGGTCGTAACTTGAAAGAGGTGGCGGTTTATGGACGTGAAGGTTATACCGGTCCTCGTGATCGCCAGACCATTGGTTTTGAAACCATTCGTGGTGGCGATATCGTCGGTGAACATACAGTGATGTTTATTGGTGAAGGTGAGCGTGTGGAAGTGACACACAAAGCCACCAACCGTATGAACTTCGCTTCAGGTGCAGTCCGTGCCGCGGCGTGGGTGGTTG
Organism: Acinetobacter higginsii; assembly: GCF_000369845.1. NCBI lineage: Bacteria > Pseudomonadati > Pseudomonadota > Gammaproteobacteria > Moraxellales > Moraxellaceae > Acinetobacter > Acinetobacter higginsii. Next base: position 26,069 of record NZ_KB850215.1, read on the forward strand.
GCCGTGAAGCGCGTAAATATGATATGAAAGATGTTTTAGGCTTTAACGAGATTGAAGTTTAAAACGTTCTTTTTTTGTACTATAAAAGAGCTTGTTGAGCTTTCTTTCCGAGAGGAGTGAAACAAGCTCTCAGAGGTGGATCAGGAAATTTGAACAACACTTATAAGTGATATTTTGCTCCCCAAATGATGTTATAAACATCAATATATGGAGTATTTTATGGCACGTAGACCAAGAAGAAATCATTCAAATGATTTTAAAGCTAAGGTAGCACTTGCTGCGATTAAAGCAGAAAAAACACTTGCTGAATTGAGTGCTGAATTTGATGTTCATCAAAACCAAATTATCGACTGGAAAAATCAACTGATTTCAGCTTCCTCGCAAGCTTTCGATCAATCAAAAGCTCCAACAGAACCACCCATCGATCTAAAAAAACTACATGCAAAAATCGGTGAGCAGGCATTAGAAATTGATTTTTTAGAAGGTGTGTTGAAGAAACTGGGCCGCTTCAACCACAAAAGTTAATCGATGACTCACTTCAGATTTCAGTATCTAAGCAAGCTCAGCTGCTGAAAGTCTCCCGTGGTTGTTATTACTATCGCCCAAAACCTGTGAGTGCATCAGATCTGAAGCTGATGCGGTGTATGGATGAGTTACATATGCAATACCCTTTTGCAGGTAGCCGTATGATGCGTGATTTGTTGAATCGTCAAGGACATCATATAGGACGACGTCATACACGTACTTTAATGAAGAAAATGGGCATTAATGCGTTATATTGCAAACCAAATTTAAGCCAGGCTAATCAAGCTCACCGCAAATATCCATATCTGCTCAAAGGATTGGCTATTCAGCGCAGTAATCAAGTGTGGTCTACGGATATAACGTATATCCCTATGGCAAAAGGCTTTGTTTATTTATGTGCTGTGATTGATTGGCATAGCCGCAAGGTACTTGCGCATAGAGTATCGATTAGTATGGAGGTTACATTTTGCATAGAAACATTAAATGAAGCTATTGAAAAATATGGTCGACCTGAAATATTTAATACAGACCAAGGCAGTCAGTTTACCAGTGATGCATTTATTGATGTATTGAAATCAAATGACATCCAAATCAGCATGGATGGTAAAGGTCGATGGGTTGATAATGTGATGGTTGAACGATTATGGCGGAGCGTTAAATATGAAGAGGTGTATCTCAAAGCCTACAGCAATGTTTTGGATGCGAAGAAGCAATTAAACGCATATTTTGAATTTTATAATTTGAAACGACCTCATTCGAGTCTGGACAAAATGACTCCAGATGAGTTTTACTATGACCAGCTACCACAACAAAATAAGGTAGCTTAACTAGAGCAGAGTATCACTTATAAATAAGCTTTTAGTTGTTCAAACATGTGGGACCACCTCTCTCGCCCTTATTACAACAATTGAGCATGACATGAATAAAAAACATATCGTTCTTGCCACGTTGCTCAGTCTCAGCAGCTTTGCGGTGACTGCAGCAACAGATACAGCCAAACTCAGTTTGCATCGGAACAATATTAAGGTTTGGACGTACCAAACAGAAAACAATCCGATTATCCAATATAAAGCTGAAACCACATTTGATGTGCCTTTAGAACGTGCTGTAGCAGTAGTACTGGATGTAGAACGAACACCGCAATGGGTGCCGTATGTGGGAAAGGCACAAATGCTGTCACGTGATGATAAGAAAGGTGAATTCACCCTGTATATGGTTTTGGATTTCCCATTTCCTTTAAAAGACCGTGATGTGGTGATTAAAGGCAAAATGACTAAAAATGCGGATGGCAGCATCAGTATTAAAAACAATGCCATTCAAAATAATTACCCTGAGCAGCCTGATGTGGTACGGTTAAGTAAATACGCGGGTGATTGGACGTTCCAGCGACTGGCAAATAACAAAGTTAAAGTGACGACCAGTGGCTATGCCGATCCAGCAGGGGCAATTCCATTGAGCTTTGTGAATATGTTTGTGCAGCAACAACCTTATCAAATGCTGATGAAAATGAAAAAAGAAGTGAATAATCCTTTATATGCGCAACCGAAGTTACCAGATTTATTGAAATAATAAAAAAGCCTGATTTAAATCAGGCTTTTTTATTTGAGCTTAAGCTTGAGGACATTGTTGTAATGGCGTCTCTGGTTTGCTTGCTAATTTCATTTGAATGAAAACCAAGATTAAACCAATAGCTGCCAGTACGGCACCAATCATGGAGACTGCCGCATAGTTTAAGCCAAGGCTTAAGACGGCACCGCCTGCTGCAGCTCCAATGGCATTGCCTAAGTTAAATGCGCCAATATTCACGGAAGAAGCAAGGCCCGAGGCTTCATGTGCCACCGACATCACGCGCATTTGTAATGGCGGAACGATCGCAAAGGCTGCTGCACCCCAGATCACCAAACCGATGGCTGCACCCAATTGGCTTTGAGCAAGGATTGGGAAGATGACCATCAACGCGATCAACAAGACCAAGAAACCAATCAAGGTTTTATCAATCGATAAGTCTGCAAACTTCCCTCCGAAATGGTTCCCGATTGAGAAACCAATTCCGATCAAGACCAGCATCATGGTGATAAAGGTCGGAGAGGCATGGGTGAACTCAACCAGACTTGGTGCGATATAGGTGTACAAGGTAAACATCGCTGAGGCACCAAACACAGTTGTAAGCAATGCCAATACCACGGGTAGGCGAGTAAGAACACTTAACTCCATTTTTACATTTGGCTTTTGTCCAACAGAGCCGACAGGAAGGGCCTTCCAAAGTGACAACATGGTGATGACACCGAGGGCTGAAATCGCGAGGAAAGACATTCTCCAACCAATGTTTTGTCCCACCCATGTTGCGAGTGGTACACCACCAATATTGGCGATGGTGAGGCCCATAAACATGGTGGCCACCGCACTGGCCTGTTTATTTGCTGGAACAACACTGGCTGCCACCACAGAACCAATCCCGAAGAAAGCACCGTGGTTTAAGCTGGTAATTAATCGGGCACCCATTAAACTCATGTAATTGGGTGCAAAGGCTGCGATCAGGTTACCAATGGTAAAAATAGCCATCAGTAAAATCAGGGCATTACGACGGGCAAAGCCACCAAACCATAAGGTCATGATTGGCGCACCGAGCATCACGCCCAGTGCATAACCTGTAATCAACATGCCCGCACTTGGAATCGACACCCCAAGATCATTGGCAATATTGGGCAACAGACCCATTGGAGAGAACTCTGTTGTGCCAATTGCAAAGGCACCAATTGCCAGCGCCAGCAAAGGAAGGTTGATGCGGCTGCTCATGTTATTTGTCCCATTCAGGCGCAAATGGTTCAGGACTCACTTCTCGACCATTACGTTCAAGTTGAGCGATCAGCTGCATTTCCTCTGCACTTAAAGTTAAGTCTTGTGCTTTTAAGTTGCTGATCAGGTTTTCACGTTTGGTTGATGATGGGATCACCGCAAAACCATTTTGTAAGGCCCAAGCCAAAGCGACTTGTGCAGTCGTTGCCTGATGTTGTGCAGCAATCTCAACTAAGGTTGGATCCTGCAGTACTTTGCCATAAGCCAAAGTCATGTATGAAGTCACATCAATATTTTGCTCACGTAAAAAATTGACCAAGGTGCGGTTCTGCAAATAAGGACTGAGTTCAATCTGGTTGGTGGCAATGTGTTCTACACCAATGCTATCAATCGCTTGTTGGGTCAAGGCGATATTAAAGTTTGAAATCCCGATTTGTTTAGTCAAACCCTGTTGTTTTGCCTCTAATAACAATTGCATCACGCTTGGGATGGAGACACCCAGTGCTGGAGCTGGCCAGTGGATCAAGGTGAGATCAACGGCATCAGTACGTAGTTTTTGCAGACTGTCTTTTAAGCTGGGAATGAATTTGTCTTCAGCAAAATTGTCGACCCAGATTTTTGTGGTGAGGAACAGGTCTTGACGAGCTACACCACTTTCAGCAATGGCTTGACCCACTGCTGCTTCATTTTCATAAACCTGTGCGGTATCAATGGCACGATAACCCACTTCCAGGGCGGTTTTAACTGAGTCAATGACTGCTTGATCTTTAAGACGGAAAGTACCTAAGCCAAATTGTGGGATACGCATATTTTTCACCTAATCTTTTTTCATGCTCAAAAGAGCTGTTTTGTGGATGGCTGTTATTTTGCGATGATTATTGTTGCTAAAACATAGATGAATTTGCAAAATACAGTTGACTAAATATCAATAATTGAGAGGGTGGTAATGAAATCTACGGTAGAAGAACTGCTTGCTTTTATGACCATCGTCGATACAGGTTCATTTATTGCCGCTGCTGAACGACTGGGACAGACGGCATCTGGGCTCAGTCGCTCGCTTAGCCGTTTAGAGTCCAAGCTCGAAGTAACTTTACTAGAACGAACCACGCGAAAATTAAAGCTCACCCAAGAAGGCCAGCAGTTTTTACAACAGGCTCGTAAAATTTTGAGTGATTTGAATGCAGCCGAAGAAGCATTACAAAAATCAGATCAAGATACTTCAGGGGTAATTCGGATTGACTCAGCCACACCTTTTATTCTGCATGTGATTACGCCATTGGTACATAAGTTTCGGCAGTGTTATCCCAATATTGAAATCGAGTTGAATAGTAATGATTTGGTGATTGACCTGCTCGAACATAAAACCGATGTGGCGTTTCGTTTTGGTGAATTACATGATTCCAGCTTACACGCCAAATTGGTGTGTAAAAGTCGTATCTATATTGTTGCCAGTCCTGAATATTTAAAACGCAAGGGCACGCCTTTACAGCCTCAAGCATTGCCTGAACATGATGTGATTGGTTTTACCCGTCCAACCTATATCAATACTTGGCCGATTAAAATTGAGGGTGAGTATTTTCAAGCACAACCTAAAGTAAGAGCATCCAGTGGTGAAACCGTCCGACAACTGTGTTTACGTGGGCAGGGTATTGCTCGGCTCTCTGAATTTGAAATCTGGCAGGACATTCGAGAAGGGCGTCTTGAAGCCCTATTTGAAGATCAGATAGAACATTCTTATCAAAGCATCCATGCTGTTTATTATCAACAAGAGCACTTGCCGAAACGTGTCCGTTTATTTATTGAGTTTTTGACTGAGCAACTAAGTCAGGGCTTCTCGGTTTGCCAATAGCATCATTTTGCAGTTGTACATTCAGCACTGGAATTGATGGTCCAGTTTTTTGTATCACTGAAACAACAATATGTTGCTGTTGTAACTTGCATTCAAGTTCGACCGTTGGCAGAAAGTTGCTTGAGAGCATCAGACCATTTTCATTGGGTTTCTTATAGGTCATTTTGATGATACGAGTCTGCTCTGGCGCCTCACTTTTCTCCATTTTCCATAACTCATAGGTCGGTTGGTTCTGAATTTGCAGATAGCCCTGAGAAAGCGATTTACACACTTGTTGTTGCTGGTAGGTGGCTTGGTCAGTCAGATTGCAGCCTGTAAATAAAACGGCGCTTAATATAAATAAGATATTATTTTTCATGGTCTTATCCTTTGGCTGTTGATTTTTATAGCTTAAAGGTGTTGTATAAACCAATACAGATACAGAAATTTATAAAAAAGCAGTACAGATATGACTTTTCACTATCAGCGCTTGGCAGAACAATTGGCTCACAAGATTTATCAGCATGAGTTACAGCCCCAACAGAAGTTGAGTTCTTTAAGGGAATTTGCACGTCAGCAAAGTATTAGTTTAAGTACGGCACAGCAATGTTATGAATTGCTGGAAGCAAAAGGGCTGATCTATGTAAAAGCTAAATCGGGCTATTTTGTCAATTCAAGACAATATCAAAGTGCCGTACCAGACAGTCCGAACTTTGAGTCCAAAGCCCGGCAGGTTTCAAATTTAGACCTGCAAAACCAGATTCAGACGGCCTCAATTCAGCATCATTTAACGCCGTTGGGAGCAATCCAACTGTCTCCTCATTTGATTCCTGTCGATGGATTGCGTCGTTCTTTACAACGTGCTTTGAAACATTGCCAGCCTGAAGATTTTTTATATTGTAATAAACAGGGACATCAGCAACTTCGTAAAGCCTTATCTGATCATTGGCGTGAGGATGGTATCTATGTTGCGACCGATGATATTTTTATTACCAACGGCTGTATGCCTGCCTTATCGCTACTAATTCAACAGATCAGCAAAGAGGGGGATAGTATTCTAGTGCCGACGCCCACTTTTAATGGTCAGCTGCAAATGCTGGCTAGCCTGAAACGTAAAATTATTGAGATCCCAGCGGATCATCGTGGCATTGATCTAGAGCGTTTAGAATTTTTTATGCAACAGGGTGATGCCAAACTGTGTTTGCTCACTGCCAATTTTCAGAATCCTTTGGGCTATTGTCTCAGCAATGAACAGAAACAGCACATTGCTCAACTGGCACAAAAATATCAATGTTTTATTTTGGAAGATGATATTTATGGCGAATGTAGCTTTCAAAAGGAACGACCTTTACCCATTCGCTATTGGGATCAGGAAGGCTATGTGATTTGGTGTGGCTCGGTCTCCAAGTCATTATCAACCGCCTATCGCGTCGGTTGGTTTTGCTTAGGTCAACAGCTGCAATATTTAAGACCACAATTATTGGCCAACAATGTGGGGGTGAATACGCCTTTGCAACTTGGTTTAGCCGATTTTATTTACAGTCGTGGTTATCGAGAACATTTGGATCAATTAAGACCTAAACTGATGCAGCAAGTTGAACAGTATCGGGCTTATATTCTCGACGTGTTTCAGGGGATTCCAATTGGATTAAGTCAGTTACAAGGTGGCTATGCTTTATGGATGCAACTACCCAATAGTATTACCGGTTTGGAGCTCTATTATTTGGCGCAAGGTAAAGGGATCAACATCGTACCAGGGGAAGTATTCGGTGAAGACCGCCGTTATCAACACTTTTTGCGTTTAAATGCAGGTCATGCTTTAACAGAAGAAATCCGCCAAGCGATTCAACAGTTGGCGGATTGGGTACGGCAGAGTATGAATTAGTCGAAGTCTGCTTTGAGTACGATGCGATAACGTGCTTGGCCTGAATGCAGTCGTTCAATCGCCTCATTTAGCTGTGACATTGGAAATAACTCAACTTGTGGTGCGATATTTTTGCGCGCAGCGAATTGTAAAAGTTGGCGCAGGGCTAACGGTGAGCCCGTTGGTGATGAGGTGACAGATTTGGCACCACCCATGATGGCACCGACAGAAACAGGGATGGGTTCCAAAGTCACGCCTAGGAAATGTAGACTACCTTTGGGCGCCAAAGTATTGAGATAGGCTTGCCAGTTTAGGGTCACATTGACCGTACTGAGTAATAAATCAAACTTGCCACGTTGTGCTTTGATGGCTTGAGCATCACGGCTATTGACCACGTGATCGGCTCCCATGGCTTTGAGTTCTTCAGTTTTATCTGGATTAGAACTGAAAGCCGTAATTTCACAGCCCCATGCTTTGAGTAATTTAATCGCGATATGACCTAAACCGCCAATACCAATCACACCCACATGATGTGTGGCTTGGATTTTGTGTTTCAGTAAGGGATCAAATACCGTGATGCCACCACACAGTAGCGGGCCAGCACTTTCAGGATCTAAATCGTCTGGAAGGGGAATGACCCATTGCCAACCTGCACGGACTTTATCGGCAAAACCGCCTGCATGGCCAATGATGGTTGCTTTTTTTTCACCAGTACATAGGACCTGATTACCCCCAATACATGGATCACAGGCTTGACAGGTTTCAGCTGTCCAGCCAATGCCAACACGTTGACCGACGCGTAGTCCTTTGGCTTCTGATCCCAATGCAATGATAGTACCAATGATTTCATGTCCAGCCACCGCAGGATAAACCGATGATTGCCACTCATTATTAATCACGGATAGATCGGAGTGGCACAGACCACAATATTCAACTTTGACTTCAACTTGATGGGCTTGTAATTCTCCCGCATCAAATTGGTATGGCACCACTTGCTCGCCTGCTTGCATTGCAGCATAAGCGCGAATTTGATTATTGCTCATTGGAACTCCCATTCAAGGAAAATCGATGATGATTTGTTATTTAAATTGGCAATGATTTTCGTGATCATTGACCATACCAACCGCTTGCATAAAAGCATAACAGGTGGTCGGGCCCACAAATTTAAAGCCACGCTTTTTTAGGGTTTTGGATAGTTTTTGGCTAAGTTCAGTTTGTGCAGGTGCTTCGCGGTAATTCGCCACATCATTATTTTCGGTTTGATGATCGACAAAACTCCATAACCAAGCAGGGACATCTTCGACTTCATCCTTAAGCTTGAGCCAAGCAATTGCATTGTCGCGGATGGCTTTCAGCTTACCGATATGACGAATTAAACCTGCATCACTGAGCTTGAGTTCCAGTTGATCATCTGTGAGTGCTGCGACGTCTGCGATGGAATGTTGAAAGAAATGTGAGCGGTAGTGTTCGCGTTTTTTCAGTACTGTGATCCAAGAAAGTCCTGCTTGTTGTCCTTCCAGACAGAGCATCTCAAACAAATGGGTTTCATCATGTTGCGGCTTGCCCCATTCCTGATCATGGTAGGCAATATAGAGAGGATCATCGGAGCACCAGCCACAGCGTTGAGTCGACATATTTGATGCTCCTTGTTGTTATTTGAACAGTATAATTTAAAGTTGGAATGCCACCCATTCATTTGGGCGAGTATCCCAATAATACAGTTCTGCGTTATTTAAATCAGTAAACTTAAGCCAAAAGTCTTTACCTGATTTATCGGCAAAGCCGGTACTAATTAACAAAGCATCTTCGGTAATTTCCATGATCCAACCTTGATAGCTGGTACCACCCATGACGATTTTTTGCTGATTTCCAGACTCTGCAAATTCAACCAGACGTTCAATCAATGCTTCTGACATTGTAGATTCCTAACGTAAATACGGGTATGGATTGACTGCACCACGCCCTTTGCCATTTAAATAAATTCCGTAGTGTAAATGCGGAGAGGTATAACGAGCATTGCCGGTATTTCCTACATAACCGATCAGATCACCTTTACGCACATAGTCGCCAACATTGAGGCCGCGCTTATGACCATCCAGATGCGCATAATAGTGCCAAGAGCCTGCTGGACCCATGATCCAGATCACTTTGCCACCTAAATTATTATTACGTAAATCAGCAACTAAGCCTTCGGTCGCACTATACACTTTCGTACCACGCTCTGCCATGATATCGATGCCTTCATGACTACGCCCCTGACTTCGTGCCGCGCCCCAAGTATCCCGTAATTCGTTTCGACTCACACCTTTGACAGGCACAGGGAGGCGGCTGTCTAAACGCATGCTCTTGAGCTTGTTCACCTGAGCATTGGGTAAGGGGGTAGGTTTCTTTGGGGTGGTGGCACATGCTGATAGTAAAATCATCAGCATACCTAGAACCGTATAGGAAATCGAATGACGCACACAAACTCCTTGCGTTTGATATACAGCGTTTTGGGCGTTAAGCCTTTTGTTTGGCTGTAATCAATTTTTTCATGGCTGTTGGAATGCCTTTGGCAATCGCATTTTCTGGACTTAGCCATATGCCATTTAATTCGATACTCAACTGTTCTTTTTGATCGTGTTCCACGTGGAACAGTTTTTCATGCAGTAACCAAGTAAAGTGAGTAAAGCTATGGCTAATCTGCAATGATGATACTTGAGCTTGTAGTTTGAAGTGTTGCTCAATCTGTTGTAATTCGGTTGCTTGTTCAATGATTGGAAGACAATACAATCCTCCCCATAGGCCATGCGCTTCACGTTGTTGCCACAGCCATTCATCTCCAGATTGGATCAGTAACACATTGGCTGTTTTGACTGGAACGGGTTTCTTAGCCTTTTTGAAAGGGAGTTCCTGTTCCATGCCTTGTTGATAAGCTTGGCAATGCTGCTGCATTGGGCAGTATAAGCACAGCGGTTTTTTCGGGGTACAAACGGTTGCCCCTAAATCCATGATTGCTTGGGTATAATCATGATTGCGCTCTTCTGGGCAGAGATCTTCCGCAATTTGCCAGAGTGCCCGTTCATGTTGTGGCTTGGATAGATCATCTTCGATGGCGAGGAAACGTGCCAGTACACGTTTCACGTTACCATCCATAATCACGCCGTACTGACGTAAGCCGAGTGACATGAGCGCACCAGCGGTGGAGCGGCCAATGCCTGGCAGCTCAATCCATTGTTCGAGTGTTTCTGGAAATTTCCCTTGTTGACTGACGATGCCTGCCGCTTTATGCAGATTGCGTGCGCGGGCATAGTAGCCGAGGCCTGCCCAATAAGGAGCGACATCATCCCAACTGGCTGTTCCTAGGGTTTCTACGCTCGGGAAGCGTTCAATAAAACGGTCGAAATATTGCAGTACAGTTTTGACTTGCGTCTGTTGCAGCATGATTTCTGAGACCCAAACTTTGTACGGATCATCGGCCACTTGCCATGGTAGGTCATGACGACCGTGTTGGTCGAACCATGTAAGTAGTGCATCAGAAAATGAGAAGTCAGACATGAATCAGAACAGTAAAAAGCAGAGGCGTAGTATAGCGGAAATAGGGAGAGGAGTTGATGTATACAAACAAATTCGTTATTAAATGCTGATTAAGATTGGCTTTTGCAAAGGCGACATCCATGTCGCCTTGCACGAATAGAAATTTTCTAGGATTTAAACAAACGATATATTCGCTCAATTCCATGTTGATGGTTTTTTTAGAGATCGTCTTTTCAAATCACTTTAAATGTTTATCTAACAGCTCATACATCGCGTCAAGACTTTGACGTTCTGCTTCCGCGTTATAGCCTAAGTCAACATTGTTGGCCTTGGCGCGCTCATCTGCAAGAGGGTTACTAAAACCATGCTTGGCATCTTCAAAAATAATCACCTCATGATCCACAGCAGCATCATGCATTTCCTGACGGAAGCTTGCCACATTATCCAAGGTCACCATGCTGTCGAGTTCACCATGCAGGACTAAAATCTCGGCTTTAACTTTGCCCTTCTCAGCAGGAGCTTTCGGACTCAATATCGCATGGAACGTAGCAACGGCTTTGATATCTGCACCTGAACGCGCCAAATCTAGCACCACTTTACCGCCATAGCAGAAACCAACCGCTGCCAATTTGTCGGCATTCACTTCTGCTTGAGCTGCTAAAGCATTTAAGCCTGCTTGAGCACGGTCAACAATGGTATCGGCATGCTCAAAAGTTTGATTCATCCATTCAGAGGCTTGGGGCACATTGGTTGTAACTTTCTTATCACCATACATATCAATGGCTAAAGCGGCAAAACCATGTTCTGCAAGTTCACGTGCACGTTGTTCTGTGTATGCATTGCGGCCCCACCATTCAGGGGCCACAATCACACCTGCAACAGGCATATCAATTGCTGGTGCAGCGAAATAACCAATGAGGCGTTGACCATCGGGAGCGGTATATTCAATTTCACGTGTGTTAATCGGGAAGCTCATTCTATAATCCTGATCTGTATTTTTAGAATGCATTGATTAAAACATAAAAAGGAAAATGGATGGCATCGTAAAAACATAATAAATACGCTTGTTTTAGCGATGCTCAAAAATGAAAAAAGAAGAATACCAAGATTCTTCTTTTTATGTTTGGGTAGGTCAAAACGACTAGACTTTGCCTCTGGATAAGAAGCCAACGATTGCTAAGATGACGGCAACAACCAATAAGATTACTGCGAAATCTTTGGATAAACCTGCTACACCACCAAAACCTAATAAACTGGCAATGAGTGCGATGACTGCAAAAATAATGGCCCAACGGAACATGTCGTGTCCTCCTAATTTTTCGTTATGTGTCCACTATAACGTGTGTTTTTTGCACAAAATGTGGTGTTTATGTGGTTTAAATGTTTAATACTTAAAGAAGTGCTCAATCAATTAAAAGAGGTTGAAGTCAGCAAAGCAAAGATGAATGCTATAATAAGAAGTTCATTTTTTTTAATATTGAAAGCTCTGTATGTCCGTCGAACTGCGCCCCAACTTTTGGAAACACTATCCGCTTGATCAGCTCAGCAATGCGGAGTGGGAGGCATTGTGTGATGGCTGTGGTTTATGTTGTTTGGTTAAGTTAGAAGATGAAGAAACCGCAGAGGTTGCCTATACCAAAGTGGCATGCAAATTACTGGACTGTAAAACCGCACGCTGTTCTGATTATCCCAACCGTCAGCAGCAAGTGCCGGATTGTATCCAGCTGACGCCTGAACGACTCAGCACAATTTCTTGGTTACCACCGAGCTGTGCCTACCGTCGATTAAGTGAAGGTAAGAATTTACCTTCATGGCATTACCTCAATACAGGTTCACGTCAAAGTGTGATCAAGGCAAAGAAATCTGCTGCAGGGCGTTGTATTTCAGAAACTGAAATCGATGAAGAACAAATTGAAGATTATATTGTGCGTTGGATACGGTAATCGCGGCTAGCAAATCAATAAGACATGATGATCATAAAAACAACACTTTTGCAGTATTTTTATTGGCGATGTTCCCTAAGATGAAGAATAAACGAGGGAGATAAGCCATGAACAAACTGTTGATGACACCTTGGCTCTACAGTGGCATTTTATTTTTGGCTGCGTGTGGTGCCAATGAAAGCAACTCTAAAACCCCAGAACAAAATACAGCACAACAAGCGTCAAGTCAGCGCATTGCACAAAAGTATCGGGTTGAGAGCGTTGCTGAATTTGATGAGCCGTGGGCGATTGCAAGTTTGCCAGACCAACGTTTATTGATCACTGAGCGCAAAGGGCAATTAAAATTATTTGATCCCAAAACTAAGAGCAGTATCAATATTGCTGGCGTTCCTACTGTCAGTTATGGTGGGCAAGGTGGTTTAGGCGATGTCATTTTGCATCCTGATTTTCAGCAAAATCATGAATTATATTTGAGTTATGCCAGCAAAGGTCAGGGTGGCTATAGTGCAGAGATTGCACATGCAAAACTGGATTTATCTGATCCCAAGCAACCCAAGCTCACGGATTTAAAAACCATCTGGCAACAAGTGCCGAAAGTGTCAGGGCAAGGCCATTATGGTCATCGTATGCAGTTTGGTCCCGATGGCAAACTTTGGGTCAGTTCAGGTGAGCGTCAGAAGTTTGATCCTGCACAGGATTTAAAAAGTAATTTAGGTAAGGTTTTGCGTTTAAATGCAGATGGAACTGCTGCGGAAGATAATCCGTTTTATCAGCAGGGCGGTGTCACTGCAGAGATTTGGTCACTGGGTCATCGTAATCCATTGGGTATGGCTTTCGACCAGCAAGGGCAACTGTGGGTGGTTGAAATGGGCCCTAAAGGTGGTGATGAATTAAACCGTATTGTGAAAGGAGAAAACTATGGCTATCCAACAGTTTCGAATGGCGACCATTATTCAGGCTTGCCGATTCCTGATCATGAGACCCGTCCAGAATTTAAAGCCCCTGAAATCGATTGGACACCTGTGATCTCACCGTCTAGCTTAATCATTTATTCAGCTCAGCAGTTTCCTCTGTGGCAACACAAAGCGTTGATTGGTGGTTTATCCTCTCAAGCTATTGTGGTGGTGGATTTAGCTGCAAAACCAGTCCAAGAAGTTCAACGACTTGAGATGAAACAACGAATTCGTGGCCTACATCAAGCGCAAGATGGTTCAATCTGGGTGATCGAAGATGGACCAAGAGCCAAATTACTTAAACTGCATACCAATTGAATTTTAACTCCAAGTGATACAGATAATGAATCAACCGAAAGCCTTTTCTATGACTTTAAAAAAACTATATTTATTGACAGGACTGTTGTCCTGCAGTTCAGCGCTTTGGGCTGGAAATTTGACCGAGCAACAAGTTCAAACCATTGTTGACCAGCAATTTAAGCCTTTATTGGCGCAATATAAAATTCCGGGGATGGCTGTTGCTGTGACCTTGAATGGTCAACATTATTTCGTGAATTATGGGCTTGCTTCAAAGCAAAACCAGCAAGCAGTGAGCAATAGTACTTTATTTGAACTTGGTTCGGTCAGTAAGACCTTTAATGCGACTTTAGCGGCTTATGCACAGGCACAAGGGCAACTGTCTTTGTCGGATCATCCTGCCAAATATTTCCCTGAACTGAAAAATACTGCGGTCAATCGTGCCACGATATTGAATCTTGGAACTTATAATGCAGGTGGCTTTCCGCTGCAATTTCCTGATGAGGTGCTGCAGCAACAGGATATGATCAAGTATTTTCAGACTTGGCAAGCAAAAACCAAAGTCGGTGCTGCCCGCCAATATTCCAACCCAAGTATTGGTTTGATGGGCTATGTCACTGCCTTGGCAATGAAAAAACCGTATAGCGAATTGATTGAAAAAACCTTACTGCCACAACTAGGCATGACACAAAGTTTTATTCGGGTACCTGAGCAGCACATGTCGCAATATGCTTGGGGATACAAAGCCGATCAAGCCATGCGTGTTTCACCAGGTATGTTTGATGCAGAAGCTTATGGGCTGAAAAGTAGCAGTGCGGATATGCTGAAATTCCTCGATGCGCAAATCAATCCGCAGCAGTTCAAACAACCGCTTCGCCAAGCGATTGAAAATACCCATGTGGGCTATTTTAAAGTGGGTGCAATGACCCAAGGCTTGGGCTGGGAACAGTATGCCTATCCAGTATCACTTGAAACACTGTTACAGGGTAACTCGAGCAAAATGGCGTTAGAAAGTCATGCAATCACAGCGATTAAACAACCAAAGCTTGCCACGCCTGCGACCTTCTTTAATAAGACAGGAGCAACCAATGGTTTTGGTGCCTATGTGGCCTTTATTCCGCAGCAAAAAATTGGAATCGTGATGTTAGCCAATACCAATTTTCCCAATGAAGAGCGGATCAAAGCCAGCTATCGGGTGATGCAACAGTTGGTTCAGAACAACAGCGCGCAATAGAATGTCGCGTGAGTGCAGATTCAAATTGTAGATTTGAGCCAGACACAATAGACTAGGGTAAAAGATCATAAAGCCAGTGATGATGTCAGATACGCATATTCCTTTACCTGAACGTTTACGTCCTCGTGACTTGTCCGAAATTATCGGACAAGATCATTTGCTGGGTGAAAATGCCCCTTTACGTCAGATGATTGATCAAGGGCATTTGCCTTCGATCATCTTCTGGGGGCCTCCAGGGGTCGGAAAAACCACGATTGCATTGTTATTGGCTCAGGCTGTGGATCGTCCTTTTATCAGCCTATCTGCACTCAATACAGGCGTGAAAGAGCTCCGTGAGGTGATTGCGGAAAGTGGTGACTTGTTGACCCCTGTGGTGTTTATTGACGAGATCCATCGCTTCAATAAATCGCAGCAAGATGCATTACTCAATGCGGTTGAGAAAGGCAAAATCACCTTGATCGGGGCGACTACAGAGAATCCTTCCTTTGAAGTGAATAGTGCCTTGTTGTCCCGCTGTCAGGTGTATACCCTGAATAATCTGAGTGCTGAAGCGATTCAAACCCTACTGAATAAAGCAATTCAAACGGATAAGTTCTTAAAAGAACGTTTTATCCAGATTGAAGAATATGATGCGCTGATTCAATTTGCGGCAGGTGATGCACGTAAGGCACTCAATCTGATTGATTTGATTGCCAGTACTTTTGAACCTGATGTTGAAAATCTCGTAACCAATGCCATCGTCGTTAAAGTTGCGCAGCAAAATATTGCGCGTTACGACAAATCGGGTGAGCAGCATTACGATCTGGTTTCGGCATTTATCAAATCGATTCGCGGCAGTGATCCAGATGCAACCCTGTACTGGATGGCACGCATGCTAAAAGGTGGCGAAGATCCAGTCTTTATTGCACGTCGTATGTTGATTGCGGCATCGGAAGATATCGGCAATTCCAATCCAAATGCCTTGTTATTGGCGGGGGAGTGTTTCCGTTCAGTCCAAGCGGTGGGGATGCCTGAAGCGCGTATTATTCTAGGCCAATGTGCCGTGTATCTGGCCACTAGCCCGAAAAGTAATAGCACCTATCTCGCGATTAACAAAGCCTTAGAGTTGGCAGAAAAAACCGCAAACCTGCCTGTGCCTTTGCACTTACGCAATGCGCCAACCAAGTTGATGAAGCAGCAAGGCTATGGGGTGGATTATCTGTATCCGCACAACTATCCTGAACATTTCGTGTTACAGGACTATTTGCCTCCAGAATTACGCGGTACCAAACTGTACGAACGAGCCTTAAATAAACGTGAGGTCGAAGGCGAACGTTTGCAGCAACGTCGTTGGCAGCAGGAACAACAGCAGCAGTAATCAAAACTCGGTGAATTCACTGATCATTTTAAAATTGTCCAGAGCAAGATTCCGAATCGCATCGATAGATTTTGCTTTGGCCTCAATATTCTATTTGTATAAAAATGAACGCAAAAAAAGCAACACTGATTGGATTGGTCGCGATCTTACTCTGGAGTTTGATCGTTGCCTTAATTAAGGATGTCAGTAGTCATTTTGGCGCAGTGGGCGGTGCAGCACTGATTTATACACTGGCCTCAATTTTCCTGTTTTTCTCGGTTGGTTGGACCAGCCTCAAAAGCTTTCCCAAAGCCTATTTGATCTGGGGCAGCATTTTATTTGTTGCTTATGAAATTTGTTTATCGCTTTCGATTGGCTATAGCCATAATAATCGACAGGCGATTGAAGTGGGAATGGTCAATTATTTATGGCCGACCTTTACCATGGTGGCGGCCATTGTTTTTAATCAGCAAAAAGCCAATGTCCTGATTATTCCTGGCTTTATCATTTCAATATTGGGGATCTGTTGGGTGCTCGGTGGAGAGCAGGGCTTGGATTTGGCAGGGATGCTGCAAAACATCCAGCACAACCCATTCAGTTATGGGCTTGCCTTTATTGGAACATTATTGTGGGCTGCCTACTGCACGCTCACAGCGAGAATTGCGCAGGGAACCAATGGCATCACCCTATTTTTTATCCTCGTCTCGGTGGTGCTATGGATTAAATATGCATTGATGGGGGGCGGTAGTTTTGATTTTGATTGGCCTTCTTCAATTTCACTATTTTTTGCGGCAGCAGCGATGGGCTTTGGTTATGCCGCTTGGAATGTTGGGATTTTGCATGGCAATGTGACGTTATTGGCAGGTGCATCCTATTTTATTCCAGTTTTATCTGCCTTTTTCTCGGCAATTTTACTCAGTACGCCATTAGGCCTTTCTTTCTGGTATGGCGCATTTATGGTGTGTTTAGGCTCGATTCTATGCTGGCTAGCAACGCAGAAAAAACACTAAAAAATTGTCTGATTTTGCTGGGTCTTGCTGATGCGCTGAACAGTCACGGTATTTTTGTAAGCGACCTCTAGACACTACAGATAAAAGGTCGCATCATCCCGCTTATCAAGGATGATCAAGCTCCACCATGACCACAAACAAAATTAATGCTGCGGAAAGTATCCGAGGCTTGGCATGTCTCGCCGTTGTGTTGTCACATCTATCACTGACCTTTTTTCCGCAACTGCATAATTTTGATGTGAGTGCTGTACCGCAATATGATTTTTTTGCGCAGTTACATCACTCGCCCTTGGCCTTCTTTTATTCAGGTACAGGCGCGGTTTTTGTATTCTTTGTTTTAAGTGGCTTTGTACTGACATTATCCAGTTTTAAAAAGCACAATACCGCAACGCAATTGAAAAATTCCTTGGTCAAACGTTACCCACGCTTGGCCATTCCAGCCTTCGTCTCTTGTATTGTTGCTTATCTGGTGTGTTTTGTACCTGTAGATGTGTCGCATGTTTCCGAATGGGGAGCAGCACTCGCCAACCCACATCCGCAACTGGGCACCGCCTTATATGAAGGCAGTATTGGCGCATTCTTATTTGGCGATTCCAGTTATAACTGGGTGCTGTGGACCATGCAAATTGAGTTGCTTGGGTCACTGGTGATTTATCTGGCTTGCTATCTCTATGGCAAGCTGCCAATTCTATGTGGTCTATTTCTCATCATCAGCATTGTGACAGGGTATATGATCTCGCAAACCGTGTTGTTGGGTCTTCTCAGTTTTGTTTTGGGGATGGGACTATTTCTCTATGCCGCAGAACTGAGTACAGCAGTTTCAGTACTGCTATTTTTGTTGGGATTGTATTTTTGTGGCGCACATAACAGTAGCTCAAGCTATCAGATTTTTAGCCAGTTCCTCGGTGAACAAACATATGACTACCTCAACTTTATTGGCGGCTTTTGCATTGTTTATGCAGTACTCAAAGGCAAATGGTTAGCACAGTTTTTTGATCGGTCTGTTTTGGTATTTCTAGGTAAAATCTCATTTTCCATTTATTTAATTCATCTTGCTGTGCTTTATGCTTTGGGGATTCCATTGTTTAATCTATTGCATGTGCAATGGGGATTCTCCTATTTAAATGCAGGATTATTGGCAAGTTTACTGATTGTGCTGCTGAGCATTATTTTGGCACAGCCGTATAGTCATTATGTCGATGATCTTGCGATTAAAATCTCCAATAAACTGGCAAAAATGTTTTGAACCTCGTACTAGGTCGTGTGCAGAGCCTATGTAGGGCTGCTCGGAACTTGACCAAACATTACAAAAATAATCAGTGAATGCTTTCTATTACAAGCGGAATCCGCTTTAATCAAAAAAGACATAATAAAAATATGGGTTTTAATTCATGAACCGTACTTATCTCAAACGTTGCGCCTTATTCACTTCTATTTCACTGGCTGTAGTGGGCTGTGCAACAACGGCAGTGCCTGTCACTGCAACAGAACAACTGTTTTATGGTGGCCCGATTCTGACCATGTCAGGCAACAGTCCTGAATATGCAGAAGCCCTGTTGGTAAGGGATGGAAAAATTGTTTTTGTCGGCTCAAAGCAGCAGGCTGAACGCTTGGCCGATAAAAAAGTTCAATCGATTGATCTAAAAAATAGAACCTTATTGCCAAGTTTTATTGACGCGCATAGTCATGTGAATATGGTCGGTTTCCATCAAATGGTCGCCAATCTCTACCCAATGCCTGATGGTCAGGTCTCAGATATTAACTCTTTGGTGAACGTGCTGAATAATTGGAAAGTCCAAAATCCATCCGTAATTAAAACCATGGGCGGCTGGATTTTGGGAAATGGCTATGATGACGCACAACTGAATGAGCAGCGTCATCCGACGGCAACCGATCTAGATCGGGTGTCTCTAGACCAACCGGTGATGATTTTGCATCAATCGGGGCATTTGGCCTCTGTGAATCATAAGGCACTGGAATTACTGAAGATCAATCAAGATACCCCGAATCCAGCAGGTGGCGTGATTCGCCGTGAAGCAGGCTCAAATGTGCCCAACGGTGTGTTAGAAGAATCTGCTTTATTTACCGCAATTGGCTCAATTTTTAAAGATGTACCCCCTGCGGTGATGTTCCAAATTGCAGAAAAAGGCATTGATGCCTATGTAAAAAATGGTTTTACCACGGTACAAGAAGGGCGGGCGGATCAAGGGACCACTGAAATGTGGCATGCTTTAGCCAAGCAAAATCGACTGCCAATTGATGTTGTTTCTTATCCCGATATCACCACCAGCCAAGACTATATGCTCAAGCAAGGCAGCCAGCGACAGTATGATCATCATTTTCGGATTGGTGGAGTGAAAATCAGTTTAGATGGTTCACCTCAAGGGAAAACGGCTTGGCTGACCCAGCCTTATCTTGTGCCGCCTGAAGGTAAAGATAAGACGTATAAGGGCTATCCTGCCATGAGTAATGATCAGCAGGTCAAGGACTATATCAATTTAGCCTTTAAGCATGGTTGGCAGGTGCTTGCCCATGCCAATGGGGATGCGGCGATTGATCAGTTTATTGGGGCAGTGAAAGATGCCACAGCAAAACAAGGAATAGCAGATCGTCGTAGCGTATTGATCCACTCACAAACTATTCGCGATGATCAGCTGGATCAGCTTAAGGCCTTAGATATTATTCCTTCGTTCTTCTCGTTGCATACCTTTTATTGGGGCGATTGGCATCGTCAACAAACCTTAGGCGAAACTCGAGCTGCCCATATTTCGCCAACTGCAACCGCTTTAAAAAAGCATCTGATCTTTACGGAGCATCATGATGCTCCTGTGGTCCCACCGAGTAGCATGATGATGCTGGATGCGACCGTGAACCGAGTAACACGGAGCAATTATGTTTTGGGTGCAGATGAGCGTATTAGCCCATATCTGGCATTAAAGTCGATGACAGATTGGGCTGCGTATCAGTACTTTGAAGATCAAAACAAGGGTACTTTAAGCCATGGTAAATTGGCTGATTTGGTGATTCTGAATCAGAACCCGCTGACTGTACCGAGTCGTGAGATTAAAAACATTAAAGTGCTGGCAACCTATAAAGAAGGCAAACTGATTTATCAGAACGCGCAGAATTAAACTGAAAACCGAGCCATCTGGCTCGGTTTTTTATATTACCAACGATAATTGATCTTGCCGTAATAGAACGCGCCATTAAAGCCAAAAGGTGAGAACTGACTATAAGGCAAGCTACCACCTGTGGGTTGGTTGATATCGTAGACATCTTTATCAGGATATACATCGGTAATATTGTCGCCACCAACCGTGAAGTTCCAGTTTTGATATTGGTAAGACAACGCTAAATCGAGTAACCATTTGGCTGAGAATTTTTGGTCTTTGGCTTCGCCTGAATTACTAAAGGTTTTAAAGCTGCCATAACGTGTGAGATTGGTATTCACAGTGAAGTTTCCAAGCTTATAGTCATTCGCTAAACTGAATTTATGTTCAGGGGTACTACCAGCCAATAAACCGTATTGCTCACGACGATCCAGACGCGTGAGGTTAATGCCCAGCGCATCTAAGATGGCTGGATTGCCATCCACATGGGTCACTTTATTTTTATTGTAGTTGTAGGCCAGTGAGGTATTCAGTTCGCCATAAGGCAAATCAGTCCATTTATAGGTCGCAACTAAGTCAACGCCACGCGTGCGGGTATCGCTGGCATTGTTGAAATAACGAATTGTGTTGAAGTTGGTGTCGGTGATCCCTTTTGAATTCAGGTACTGGCGAACGGTTGCACTGCTGGCATTGATATTGGAAGACAGACTAATTCGATTGTCAATGTCGATTTGATAAGCATCCAGAGTCACATATAGTTGATCTGTAGGCGTCAAGACCAAACCCACGCTATAGTTTTTAGATTTCTCTGGTTTAAGTTGTTCGGCACCAAGCAGTTGAGCAACGTATGACGTGGTGGGGAAGGTTCCTGCTTCAGCAAATTGACCATTGATCAGCTGAGAAGAGGTCTGGGCAAAATATTGTTGGGCAAGACTTGGGGCACGGAAACCTGTAGAGGCGCTACCACGTACCGCAATCGCTGGGTGAATGGCATAACGCAAAGACAATGATGCATTATCGGTGTGACCAAAATCATTGTAGTATTCATGGCGATAGGCTGTAGATGCTGAGAGTTTTTCAGTTAAATTGGCCTCTAAATCCAGATAAGCCGCATAACTGTCGCGTGACCATTCACCAGCATCGGCAGAGCGAAAGCCCGCTAAACCAGAAGAACCACTTTTATAATAAGATGCTGGATCACCCGCTTGGATTTGATACTTCTGATTCAAATATTGCGTACCAAAGGCAACATTCAGTGGGCTGGCGAGTGCTGCAAGATTAAACTCTCGAGAAACATCAAAATTCACTACCGTTTGTGCATTTTTCAGTGTGCCATTTTGAAAGCCGAAAGGCGTGGTAGCGGTATCTTTATAGAGATCGACATTAATGGTCTTGGTATCGACATCATAACGATTTAAACCATAATTCACCGAGGCATCATAATGCCATGCAGACCAATCACCTTTGATCCCTGCAACTGCGCCAAAATCATCGAGTTGGCCCTGAATGATCGGCAGATAGCCATTGGGAAACAGGGCAGGAATATTATTGGAGGCATTGCTTAAACGATAGAATCCAGCAGTTTTTGCATTACGATGGCTATAGGTCGCAAAAGAATACAGCTCGGTATGATCACTGAGGTCATAACCCAGATTCACTGCTGCTTTGACTTCATCGGAATCTGGATCACCAAAACGGAAAGTGCGCTGTCCATAAGTGGTTGATTTGGGATCACGTAAGTCAGCACCTGCTCGATTGGTGGCTTGACTATCCTGCCATTCCCCTGAAAAGATCGCATAGCCATAATTATTCAGTTTGGTCCCACCCGAAGCAAAGGATTGCTTCTGTTCACCATCCCCCTTGTTATAAATCCCGTATTTAATCCCAGCTTCGCCATGTGTCGGGTTGGATTTCAGAATAATATTAATCACGCCTGCAATCGCATCGGAACCATAGCGAGCCGATGCGCCTTCACGCAGTACTTCGACACGGCTAATCGCTGAGATCGGAATCGCATTTAAATCGGTTGGGGCGGAACCACGACCAATGGTCCCGCCAAGGTTAATAAAGGCGCCTGTGTGGCGACGTTTCCCATTAACCAAAACCAGTACTTGGTCAGGTGCAAGTCCTTTCAGTTGGGCAGGGCGAACCAGTTCAGTTCCATCCACCACGGTTGGACGTGGAAAATTAATTGAAGGAATAATTCGAGAGAGCGCTGTGCCAAGTTCATTGGAGCCGGTGCGTTCGGTCAGTTCTTTGGCACTGATCACATCAATGGGTTGTAAGGACTCTGTTTGCGAACGATTGTTGGCGCGAGTTCCGGTAACGACAATGGTTGCGAGCGTTTTGACTTGTTCGGGCTCTACGGGATTGTTCTCAGCGGCATGTACATTGCTATACAGGGCCAGCAAAATCAGGCTAGTACTTAGACTTAAAGGAAAAGTTTTTACAAGGGGAGAATTCATTTTGATCTTCTAACTCAAGTTTTGTGAACATGGTAGGAGGATCAAAATATTTTCAAAAACAATATAAAAACATAAGGTTAGAATTAAAGTTGCAAAGCTGATGTAGTGCTTTTTAAGTAAATGATTTATATGGTATTGATATTTAAAATGATGTTCGTTTTTTTGAATAGAAAATAAAAAACCAGCCTGATTGGGCTGGTTTTTTAGAAACAAAAGTTTAGTCAGACTTAGATGTCATCTAAGTTAATACCTAAACGAGAAGCAACTTCTTCATAAGCTTCAACCACACCACCTAAACCTTGGCGGAAACGGTCTTTATCCAGTTTTTTCTTGGTATCTTTATCCCATAAACGGCAACCGTCTGGAGAGAATTCATCACCCAATACGATACGGTTATGGAACACACCGAATTCAAGCTTGAAATCAACCAGAATCATATTACCTGCATCGAATAATGCTTTAAGTACATCATTCACTTGGTAAGTGAGTTCTTTCATTTTTTCAAGCTGTTCTGCAGTTGCCCAACCTAAAGCAATCGCTTGAGATTCGTTGACCATTGGATCGCCAAGCGCATCATCTTTGAAGAACAATTCGAATGTTGGCGGCGTTAATTCCTTACCTTCTTCAACACCTAAACGACGGCACAATGAACCCGCTGCATAGTTACGAATCACACATTCAACAGGAATCATCTGGAGTTTTTTAACCAGCACTTCAGTTGGAGAAAGCAATTTTTCAAAATGCGTTTCGATACCTGCAGCAGCTAATTTGTCCATGATAAAGGCGTTAAAACGGTTGTTGACCTTGCCCTTACGATCGAGTTGCTCGATTTTTTCGCCATTGAATGCCGAAGCATCATCACGAAAGACCAAAATCAGGTGATCAGCGTTATCTGTCTCGTATACAGATTTAGCTTTACCAGTATAGAGCAAGGTTTGTTTTAACATGGAGGAACCTTTTGAAAAAAATGCCTAGTAAACGACTAGGCTGGCCA
Organism: Acinetobacter higginsii; assembly: GCF_000369845.1. NCBI lineage: Bacteria > Pseudomonadati > Pseudomonadota > Gammaproteobacteria > Moraxellales > Moraxellaceae > Acinetobacter > Acinetobacter higginsii. The sequence goes on from NZ_KB850215.1 coordinate 49,940, forward strand.
ATTTTGGTAAATCTGGGCTAACACTTCAGTTGCAACTGCTGGTTCTGCAAAAGTCGTGTCGAGTTTGAAGAGGGCAATGGTATTGCTTGAGCCAACCGCAGAAAGCTTCAACAGGTAGTTTTGTTCACCGACCTTAATCGTTGCTTCGTAGCCATGATCTGCTTGAGAGATGACTTTGTAGTTGAGGCTGCTCACGGTTGCAAAGGCATATTGCCAAGCAGTTGCTGTTGGACCTTCCACTTTCAGTAATGGGTTTTTATTCCCATCCATCACCAATTGTGGACGGCCTAAAGTCGTTGCTGCTGCTTCAGTGGTATTGCTTGCAGTTTTCATTGACTCTGGACGAGGCAATGCATAACGGTTGCCAGTTGTGTTCTCAAATGTTGGCGCATGTTGAATCGCTAGTGGATCAACCGTCGGTGCTGGATACAATGGCGTGAATGGTCTTACCGTTGCATTCTCAGGGAATTTGAGTGGTTCAAGCGCTTGCGCTTTTTTATAATCTAAAGAATGATTATTGAGGGCAAAACGACCACAACCAGCCAAACTTAAAGCTGAAATGACAAGGACAACACCAAGACGTAATTGCATCATAAATTGCTCGTATTAAATAATGCCCGCAGTTTTTAAATCTGTGCGGAGCGGTTCACGATATTGTTCTGCGAGAGCGGTTAAAGGCAGGCGTAGACCTGTACTAATGTATCCCATCTCATGCAACGCCCATTTCACAGGAATTGGGTTTGATTCGCAAAACAAAATATTGTGTAGATTTGCAATTTGTTGATTCAAACTTTGTGCTTTGGCTTGATCGCCAGCTAAAGCTGCTTCACAAACTTCGCTCATTTGTTTTGGTGCAACGTTAGCAGTAACCGAAATATTACCTTTTGCACCAAGCAAAATTAATTCCCAAGCAGTTTCATCATCGCCTGAATAAACTGCGATTTTATCATTTAGACCTTCGATGAGGGCTTGACCACGTGGCACATCGCCTGTTGCATCTTTAATCCCAACAATGTTTTTAACATCGGCAAGACGAATCACGGTTTCGTTTTGCATATCAACGCCAGTACGACCAGGGACATTATAAAGAATTTGTGGAATATCAACTGCTTCAGCAATCGCTTTGTAGTGTTGATATAAGCCTTCTTGTGTGGGTTTATTATAATATGGTGTCACGAGCAATGCCGCATCAGCACCGAGTTCTTTAGCGGCTTTGGTTAATTCGATGGCTTCGCGTGTTGAGTTTGCACCTGTACCCGCGATAATTGGAATGCGTTTATTGGCTACACGAATCACTTCTTTGATGACTTGTGTGTGTTCTTCCATGCTTAATGTAGACGCTTCGCCCGTTGTGCCAACAGCAACAATACTATGTGTACCTTGTTGGATGTGCCACTCAACGAGCTTCTCAAGACTCTTCCAATCTACGCGACCATCTTCAAACATAGGGGTGACGAGTGCGACAATTGAGCCTTGAATATTCTGTGCTAGCTGAGTCATTTTAAAAAACTATCCTATTTTCCCATCCGAGATTGAATTAGTTGAAACGAAATATTGGATGGTTGCAGTATTTTGATTCGTCGTTCAATAATGAATTCGATTGAATGACAATTATGCAAATTATGACTGATCGGCGGCATAAGAACAATATGCTTTAGTCAAACAGCCGAAAACTTTAATTCATCTTTTACTTGAATGATTTTCATCTTATGAAAAGTTTGTGTCTGTTTGGCTAGTCAGAAACAATGAGGCAGCGTATTGTACAAGGAGCAATCTAGGTTGAATGATGAGATGCAAAGCGATTCAAAACACAGCGCATTAATTGTTGTCGATGTGCAAAATGGATTTACCCCAGGTGGAAACTTGGCAGTCACAGGTGCCGATCAGATTATTCCTGTGATTAATCAATTGGCGCATCAGTTCGAAACGGTGGTGCTGACTCAAGACTGGCATCCTGATCAACATATTTCTTTTGCTGACAATCATGCGCATAAAGTGCCTTTTGAAACGATAGAGTTAGCTTATGGCACGCAGGTATTGTGGCCAAAGCATTGTGTACAGGGGACACAGGATGCCGAATTTCACCCTGCTTTGGATATTCCAACGGCACAATTGATTATTCGAAAAGGCTTTCACGTTAATATTGATAGCTATTCAGCCTTTATGGAAGCCGATCGTAAAACCCCGACGGGATTAAAGGGCTATCTTCAAGAACATCAAATTGATACGGTTTATATTGTGGGCATTGCCACTGATTTTTGTGTGGCATGGACAGCCTTGGATGCCGTGCAGATGGGTTTTAAAACCTATGTGATTGAGGATGCCTGTAAAGCGATTGATTTGAATGGTTCATTACACAGTGCATGGCAAAGTATGTCAGCACATGGGATTCAGCGGATTCAGTCTGCTGCAATTTTGGCATAAGCTTGAGCTGATTGATCTAAAGGCGTTACACTTCTCAGGTTGATGCACCAGCATCAGTTCAATTATGCCTTAAACCTAAGCTGAGCGTTTTATGACCGTCGAACTTGATGATTTTGATCAAAAAATTATCCATCATTTACAAATGAATGGACGCTTGGCCAATCAGGAATTGGCTGAATTGGTGGGTTTATCGACCTCGCAATGTTCACGTCGTCGGGTTCAGCTTGAACAGAAGAAAATTATCACGGGTTATTATGCCCAAATCGCATTGAGTGCTGATCCTGCGCCAATCATGGGCATTATTGAAGTGAAACTGCAAAACTATAGTGATGCAACCCATGATCGTTTTGTTGAATTCTTGATGCACGAACCTGCTGTGAAAGATATTCATAAACTGACAGGCAGTTATGATTTTGCTCTTAAAGTGGCAGTTAAGAATCTGGATGAGATGGTCAAACTCATTGGGATTTTGTCTTCCAAGAACTTTGGTGTCAGTAATCTCAATACTTCAATTGTGCTGGAAAAATTAAAAGAAAATGGAATTGCGATTAAATAAAAACAGGATTTTTATTGTCACTAGATCTGAGACAAAGTTAGAGCAAGGCTGATCGAAGCGCATAGACTATTCGAAATGGATTATTTTGAATATAAATTGCATTTATGGCAAAAATATAAGAATAAATTGCGAAATTTTAATAAAAATGATCAAATATGCCATGTCTTTCTTTGAAAGATCTCTCTCCCTTTAGCTGTTCTCCTATTTGAGTTGTACCGTTATGAATACCGAGCAAAATGTATCTCTGGTAAGTCCAGTCATGCCTGTGATTGAGCAGCACTCTAAAATTGAAGATGCATTGGCAATGTTGATCGGAACATTCATTCTGTCTTTTGCAATGACTTTATTGCAGCAGGCAGGCATTATGACGGGAGGGACAGCAGGTCTATCTTTGCTGATTCACTACATTACCGATCTGAAGTTCGGCGTGTTATTTTTCCTGATCAATATTCCATTTTATTATTTTGCTTATAAAAAGATGGGCATCGCGCTGGTGGTGAAAACCTTTATTGCCGTTGCATTATTGGCAGGGTTTACTGAAATTATTCCACAATTTTTTCATCTATCCGATGTCAATCCAATCTACGCTACGATTTTTGCCAATGTCTTGATGGGTGTGAGTTTTTTGATTCTATTTAGACATCGTTCGAGCTTGGGTGGTATCAACCTACTGGCGTTGTATTTGCAGGAACGCTTTAAAATTCCAGCAGGAAAAGTGCAAATGGGTATTGATGTGGTGATTTTATTAACCTCATTGTTGTTTGTGGACTGGAAGCTGATTTTGATCTCGATTTTTGGTGTCATTATTTTGAATTCAATCATTTTATTAAATCATAAAACCACACGTTATGTGGCTTGATGCATGCGTATTTCTGCTATTAACCTGACTGTTGCAGAACACAAGCTATATCGATCATGAGACGCTAGATGTGATCTAGCCTATGAAATGGCTGAAGTCATAACAAGCATAATCATAAAAAAAGCGCCATAAAGAATTTCTTTATGGCGCTTTTTTTATAGTCAGGGTCGTACAAACTGTGTTTGAACAATAAAGTTGTAAACTTATGGTTTAATAAAATCAATGAGTTAAAAATTTTATACCATTCAATTTTTACATTAAAGTCTTAAACTAAGTTTAAGACTTTAATTTTCCATTTAACAATATAGTTGTAAACTAAAAATGCCTACTTGATCAGAGACCAATCTTCTTTTCCAACTTTGCTAAAAGCTTTAGTTCTTTAGGCTCTAAAGAATTTTGTTGATCAAGTAGTCTACCCCACATAACAATATCTGATTGTATACTGGCACAGATCCAAGCATTAGGGCTAGTGTCATTTTTCCGAATTACTTTAAAGCCCATATGTAGTGCTGCACAAATAAAGGCTCCATTTGACACATATGCATTATCAAAGTGGTTCAATTGACGGTGATAGTATTCAACGCTATGTTTAAATGTATAACTACCTAGATTGTAGCGAGTAGCTTTTATTTTTTTCAGATGTTGTAGATACATACAACATCGCTGGCATTCATCAAGCGCTTTTTTTAGACTTTCTCTATTCTTTTTAAAATTTTGAAGATATTCAGCTTTAGAGTCCTGAAACGTATACCGTTTATAAAAAGATTCATGGTATGAGTCAGAGTGGCCAAAGCCGTTATAGTCTAGTAGAGGTTCTTGCTCCAGAATTCTTTCAATATCAGCCAATGTAATTAAATGATTTAAAGAGTCTGATTTTTTTTGAAGTTGCGCCATTGCTAAAGCCCATGGCTTATTCACTTCTTTGAAAGAAATTACATCAAGTGCATCAGTCTGTGTTTTTGCTTGTTTGTATATATCACCAATAGTAGTCCACTAATTCCAATTAAGAGTAGTCCACCGATTCCAATTAAGAATAGTCCACCGATTCCTGATTAATAGTTCTAGAGAAATCTCTAAATCCAAATTACATCTAAGAATAGCTACATAACTCCTAGATCAACAATATGCTTGTTTAGTTTTTCGATGCATAAGAACTCAGACTTTTCCGCAGTCCTTTCCTCAAATTGTGAATTCACTCTTATAGACATGTTTACTAAATAGCATAATTTTTCAGCTCTTGTGATCGCGACATAATGTAAATTTTTGTCCCCATCTAAATCTTGTAAAATCCATTGACCGTGTCGTCGAGTCATTCTAGGGAATACCCATGCTTCTAAACCTAGATGGATAACAGCTTTAAACTCTAAACCTTTTGACTTATGGATTGACATTATTTGTAATTCATTCTTATTATTTGGTTTATATTTTTTCAATAGAAACTCATCATTCAAAATATTTCTTGCTGCTAAGATATAATTTTCATAGTCACCTTTATATTTAATTTTTCTAATCATCTCTTCAATTATTTCACAAATCGTATCAGTATCATTTTGACACCTTATTTTTTTTGCTATAGCCTTGAAATCATTAAGTTTAATACTAATCAGTTTACCTTTATAATTTTCATATATTGAGTAACTTGAATAATTGTTACAAAATTTATACTGAATCAAATCAGAACATAATTGTGCAATATAATGATTCATACTCTCAAGAGGATCATCTTCATAAATTCTATAGCTATGCCGCGTATTCATAGCATAATGTTTAAGTGTTGCATTATTAGCTGCTAATATCAAAAAATCTGAGAATTCTAAATTATTCTCATCTTTAATTTTCTGTATAAAATCATCTAATTTAGAATATCTGTGTTTTCCTGAATCATTTATATGTAATCTAAATATTTTTTTTTCATCATTTTCTTCTAGATCTAGGTCTTTTAAGAAAACTCTCGCATACAAATCAATAGATGGATCACACCTATGGTTTTGATCAATAATATATTCTTTAAATTCGTAATTTTTTACGAGTGAAGTAAGATTTTCAGGAATAGCATCACGCCATCTATAAATTGACTGATCAATATCTCCTACTGCTGTAAATTTCAATCCTAGTTTTAAAATTTCTAGAAAAATTAAATGATGTCCTGAGGAAGTATCTTGATATTCATCTACAAATAAATATTTATATCTAGATGATATATATCTTCTACAGATTGATGAATTTCTAAGTACAAACAAAGCCAAAGGTGTTACTGTTTTTTGCCAAACTTTTCCTTGTAAAAATAACCCTCGAAAAGCAATATCACCTTCTATATCACTTAAATATATTTCTCTTGTAATATACTCTTGAACAAATGGAATAGATTCTTCTTCTGACAAAATATTTATAATTTCAATATCATCTATTTCAATATCCCATAATTTTGGCAAAAATGGTCGAATAATTTCATTGATTAAAAAACTATCTATAGTACCTAGAAAGTTAAGATTAGAATTTCGCATCTTTTTTTGAAATTTTCTTTTCAACTCTGCACTAGATTTCCTAGTGAAAGATAATCCTATTACTCCATTATGCCTTTTTAACTTTTCACAACATAAACTCATTTTATTGATAAGAACGGTGGTCTTACCACTCCCAGGGCATGCCATGATTACTGAATTATTTTCTAAATCTTGAATTGCTCTTATTTGATCATCAGTAAGTTTCATGCTGCACCTTCTTCTTGAGCATATTCAGTTTCTAATTCAATTTCCGATTCAGTTTTTAATATAGGCTTACTCATTAATATTTTTATTAAATATCTTATAGGCTCACCAAAATAACTTTCATAAATTTTCTTAAACCCTTCATCTTCTAATTTTGATACTAATATCTGCATATTTAGTGCCTTATTGGTTTTAAGAAAATCAACCGAGCTAGTATCAGTTTTTTTACTTAAAGCTTTTTTAATTTCTTCTGAAGCAACACTTACTAAGTCCAACTCTAAATCCCTATTTGACATAAATATGCCTTTAGAATTAATCATCTTTTCAAAAGCTTTCCACCTTTTATCACCTAGAATCTTAGCTCTATTTAAAGGATAAAGGCTATGTTCCCACTTTTCAGAATTTTCATTTAAAACTCCATAGCATCTATTAACCCCCAAATACTGCCATTTTTTGCATTTTTCTTCTTTATAATTAATTTCAATCCTTTTATATACATAGCAAGGATTTACACCATCAATTCTAGTGTAACTAGAAACCTTACAATTCATTTCTACAGTACTAATATCATTATCAGTTCTTAATGAAACAGGTATTTCTAGAGCTCTTAAAACGGCTGCAAATACTTTAAATTGAATTCCTCCAACTGCAAAAACGGATAAATTGTAGTAATCAATATCAACTTTATTTTTAAGCAACAGTTCCTTATATAGAATTTCTTCAGATGGGCCCTCAACTAAAAAAACACCACTTGAAAAAAATGCTTCTGCAGGGATAATGCTCATCCTATAACCTAATTCTTCCCATGCTTTTTCTAGTTCTTTTGTACAACCATTACTGGCCGCAATTGTAGAGAAATCTTTCTTAAATAATCTAATAATAGAACTTGGCGAAAAACTTGAGGCTATTTGCGGAGAGTGTGTTGTTATTAAACATTGACTTTGTAATTCTGAAGATAAATAACTAGCTAATTTTCTTTGTTGATGTGGGTGTAAATGTGCCTCTGGCTCCTCAACAACATAAAACACTACTTCATCATTTGAATCGTGTTCAAATTCGCTCAGTGCCTTCCATAAAGCAATTAAAATTTGATTATTACGTCCATCACCACCCAACATAACATTTGAGCCACCGCTCATTGCCCCTAATTGTAATTTATTAATAAAATCATCCACTTCTATACCGCTAGCATTTAGTTTTACATCATAATCATCATGGGCATAAGCTAATTTCTTTAATTCTAAATTAACTTCTTGAGTAGCAGTTTTTACATATTCTAATTGTGCAACTTTATCGTCTAGGTCAACCAATTGCTTAGAAATTTCTAGTACGTTTTCTCGATCAAGCTTTTCTTGTTCTTCAGTAATCTTTGTTTTGGAGATCCTAAGTAATTGTTTTTTCTCTTTAGCAATAAATTTGCTTAAATCTCTTTGGGAAGAAATATACTTTAAATTGATATATTTTAAATAATAACGACTTTGAATTTCAGATAAGTCTGTCTCATTTTGACCAAGATATAATTTGTAATCTAGATTTTCTTTAGAAGCCATGTATTTAAAAACACATTCTCCATCATCACTTACGTGTTCTTTCAAAATGGATAATGCAGCTTCTTCTTTAATATCAAAGAATTTAATTATGATTTCTAAATTTTCAGACTGGACACCACCCTGTACATGAAAATCCAACTCTGATGGCTCTATATCCAATTCAGAAACACTTCTGTCTAACATGAGGCGTAATGCATAAATGAGATTAGTTTTACCAACATCATTTTCACCAATAATTAAAGTGTTATTATTAAAATTTATTGTCGCATCTTTATAATTTCTAAAACCTTTTAGAATTACTTTATCAATTTTCATCATTTTACCCTTAATTATTACGCCACCGCTTCATTAAATGCTTCAACAACCCCAAATATGTTGTCAGCATCTGCTTCGCTAAACACACCGTCAATTCCTTCATAGTGGATTTGATTAAAAGGTGCTTCATAAAGTTGTGCCGCATCCAGCACACCGTTTTGAGTCAAATGATCAATCATCATTTCAATAAAGCGGATTTGCTTTTCGTTATAGCTTGAGCCTTGTAAATACTTAGAAAAGGCTTCTTGTACGGCTTTCCGATCCAAACCGACCAATGAGCGGATGAACATTGGCAATGATTGATCTGTACCAAAGCATTCTTCAAATTTATCTCGGCTTTCAACTTCTTGCGCTTCAAAAACAAAGCGTTCTAACTCACTTAAATCAGTCGGTGTAAGAGTCAAACCACGTTTTAACTTTGCAATCGTAATATGATTTTCATTCGCTTTGATGAAACTTTCTACACGCTTACGGTACTGTGCAAGATTGACACCACTTGATACGACAGGAATATCAACCGCTTGCATTTCTCCAATTTCATCATCAAGCATCGAGTAAACAATGGTCGAGGTCGATTTTTCAATCAGTTTTACCAAGCCACGAATCCGCTTACGCATCGCCTCAAGCATTGGCAAGGTAATACCTTTCCAATATTCAACGGTTTGAATGTCTTGAATCAGCGTAATCTGTTCAGCAACCACAGGAATATTTTCTTTGCTTTCTAGCTTTGAAGCGATTTCAATCACTTTATTGGCATAACTCTGAATCGCTGTATTGTTTTTTTCTAACACAGCCATTTCAAGATTGTAGCAAAGCATATCAAACAGTTTGGCTTCTAGGGTTTCAGGCTCAAGCTGATTCGGTAATTTAGAAATGTGTTCTCGTAATGTACCGATGGCAAGGTCATCTAAGTTGTTCCAAGCATCATCATTTTTGAAATGCTCAACATGCTCAAGCTCAGATTTCACAATGAAGTTCTCATTGTTCATGGACTTCACTTCGGTCTGTAAGCTTTGACGCATATCTTGCTGTACAGCTTTTAATTCTTCGGTGGCATCGTCCTTTGCATTCAGTAAACTCAGGATATTTAAACGTGCTTTAAACAAGCGTTGTCCGAGTGGCTCTGTGGTCGCAACAGGTGCACCATCAGGGTTTTCATTGAAGTATTCAAAGTTAGAGCAATAGTCGAAGATATAAAATTCTTTTTTATCTTCTTCAGGGCTAAACAGTTCTTTGCAGAGGCGTGTACCACGTCCAATCATCTGCATAAATTTCACTTTAGAGCGTACCGCTTTAAAGAACACCAGATTGACCACTTCAGGCACATCAATCCCTGTATCGAGCATATCCACTGAAATCGCAATCTGTGGCTCAGCTAAATCTTTCTTGCTAAAGTCATCAATTAAGCTTTGTGGATACTTAGTGGCATGAGTAATGACACGGGCAAACTTGCCATCATATTGCGGATAGTTTTCATTGAAGCGATCAGCAATAAACTGGGCATGTTTTTGATTGACGGCAAAGATAATGGTTTTACCAAGACGATCACCGCCTTCGGTCTTAATACCATTTTCCATCAAGTGCTTGAGCATTAAATCAATCGTGCCTGTATTAAACAGCTCTTTATTAATCTTGGATGCTGAGACTTCTTCAGGTGCATCTTCATCGCCCCAATTTAGGCTATCCCAATGTTGTTTTTCTTCTTCAGAGAGTTCGTCATATTTCACGCCCTCACGCATGAATTTAAGCGGAACAGAATAAGCTTTTGGTGGCACAAGATAACCATCGGCAATCGCTTGATCGAGGTCGTAGTAATCGGTTGGGACACCACTTTCTAAGCCAAACAGTGCATAAGTATCACGATCCACTTCATCCCGCGGTGTCGCAGTTAAACCAACAAGCAAACTATCGAAGTATTTAAAAATCTCGCCAAATTTTTGATAAACGCTGCGGTGTGCTTCATCAATAATAATCAGGTCAAACATACCTGTGCCGAATTGGCGTGTACCATCGGCATTTTTTTCGTCAATCAAGCCGATCATAGTTTGATAGGTAGAGAAATACACTCGACCCACTTGGTTTTTATCCTCAAGTAAATTGACGAATGAGGCATCTTTTAAATTGGCTTTAAAAGCGTTGTGTGCCTGATTGACCAATGAAGTGCGGTCTGCAAGGAATAGAGCTTTTTGCACCACATTGGCTTTCATCAGCACATCGACCAGTGCAATGGCAGTACGTGTTTTACCTGTACCTGTCGCCATAATCAGTAAGCCTGCACGTTCTTTACGTTGATAGGCTGCAAGCATGGCTTTGATGGCACGAGTTTGGTAGTAACGCTCGACAATGTCCGCATTGATTGGGAAGCTGCTTAAATCAGGGTTGTTCTTACGTCTTTCGATCAAGCGTTTGAGTTCTGCTTGTGTATAAAAACCGTGAACTAAGCGTGGTGGACCACCTTGCACATCATTCCAAATTCGGGTTTTGTAACCATTGGTATAGAATATGACAGGACGTTGTCCTGTTTGTTGCTCTAAACAGTCTGCATAGAGCTTGGCTTGTTGTTGTCCAATATCAGGGTCAGTTGATGTACGTTTGGCTTCAACCACAGCCAAAGGCAAGCCATTGGCATCATACAGCACATAATCCACTGCACCTTTACCCGATGGACTCGGCATACCTGTTACAGCAACTTCCTCTCGAACCGATGTACCTATTTCCCAGCCTGCTTCTTCAAGCATGAGGTCAATTTTAAGTTTACGAGTTTCGTCTTCTTTATAGTCGGTATGGTCTTCGATTTTGCTGTTGGCAATTTTGGCTTGTTCAACGTCTGCACGTTTTTGGGCAAGTTCAGCATCAATATCGGCAAGTAGTTTTTCACGCTCTTCTAAACTTGCAGAGAGTTCAAAGAGTTTCTGTTCTCGCTCACGTAGGGCTTTATGCTGTTCTGCAAATTCTTTTTCTTTAGTTTCTACTTCTTTTTGCAGTTGTTCTTGGTTGGCAGTGATTTGCTGAATATTATCCGCATTTGGAATAAGCTTTGGATTAAATAAAATCGACTGTGAACGGTCTTTTGAGGGTGAGCCATAATTTCGCTCAAACCAAACATACATCAGGAATAAGTGACTGATGTGCTTTACAGTTTCTTCGGTGGTGAGTTGTTTGAACTTTTTCCCATGAACGGCACTGTTGCCGACCATGCGAATGTTGTCCATTTTGTCCCAAATATAGGGTGGAATCAGGTCTTTAAATTTGAGGTCGTTGAGTAAGTTATGCAGTGAAGCATCGTAAGGCTGAGTCAGTTTTTTATCGTATTGATAGAGCCACAGTACAAGACTTTCAAGCGAGCTTCGAGCAGCAGCAAGTGCAAATTGAGGGGAAATATACACGAGCTTTTCGGCTTCTTTGGCAGTGGCTGCCAAGCTTTTAAATTCAGGTTCTAAAAACTGAAAGTTGCTCATGTATATACCCTCATTTTTAAAATTAAATTTTATAAAGTACCGCTAAATGCTTGGTTTTGTAGTGATTTGAATAAAGATTCGATATATTCTAATGAAGATAAGTGAATACCAATTAGTTTGTCTATAGATCTAATCTTACTTGAAAATTCAAGCTGTAATTCAATTGGTGGAAGGAGAATTTCAAGCTCTCTTATATCTACCAAATGTAAGTGCTTTATGGCAATTCCTTTATTTTTTCCCAATAAATGAGAAAGCATGGACGGACTTCTCAACATACTAGTAAGAAATATCGCATCAATTTGCTGCCGATCATGTTTAATCAAACATAAACTTTCAAACAAACTGAATTGATGTGAACGATCAATTATAGCAACTGAACCAAGTGAACCACTTTTGGCAAGCACAACATCTCCAATTTCGGGATTGCATCGCTTGATGAGTTGGCTGTGTTCTTGTTCAGAAATATACTTGTTTGTATTCCAAACAATACGACCTTTCTTAATGTCTTTAGCTGATAAAAACTCAATACCTGAACTCATATATGTAGGAGTTTTATGCGTTCCATCAGTAATTTTATGAGTTACTTTCTCAAGCAGGCATTTGTTCCAATTCTTTGGATTTGATATCGGATCGCCAAACATATCAATAAATGTGGCTTGTAAAAGCTGATCTAACTTTTCAATCGCTTGCTGCCGTTTTTGGCGCAATTCATCCGCTTGATCTAAAATAGACGCAATTCGGCGTTGTTCTGCAAGTGATGGGAGTGGGATTTGAACTTCTTCCAACTTAGCTTTGGTAATATGTTTTAATCCAACTCCACCATGAGCTTGGTCAATAATTTTGACAATTAAAGAATTCAACGCATACCTTAAGTAATGCTTATCGACTAGCTCTTCTTTTACGTCTACACGGAAAATATGTTGATTTAAGAAGCCTTTTCCACGATTCCAAAAGAATGCACCAAAAGAAGTTCCAGGCGTTCCTGACCATGAAAACAATAGATCACCTGAATTAATCCAAAAGCGTTTTTCTACATCAAAATTACAATAATTGAATGGTTTAGTCTCATCATTTAAATTTTGGATACGCACAATAGGCGTTCCTTCCTCAGACCATTCTTCAGGTTTAAATGCTCTACCGTTTTGTAATTTGCATAAGTCACCGAAACGTACTGATTTCACTTAAGTAACTCCTTAAGTGTAGCCATTCCTTTTAAAATATCCTGCTCAAGCTCTTCTAAATCCGCCAAAATTTTACTTGGTGCTTCATATTCCACTTGCTCATACACCACTTCCTTATAACGGTTAATCGACAAATCATAACCATTAGCAGCAATATCAGCTTTATCCACCATAAAGCTTTGCTCTGTGGCTTTACGGCCTTTTTCACCCTCTAAGTTTTTAAAACGGGCAATAATGTCAGGAATGTTATTATTTTCATGCTTAGACGCATCAAGCTCGTTACGCTTATCATCAAGCGAATAACCATCTGCCTGCATGTCATAAAACCAAACTTTGTCCGTACCGCCCGACATGGTTTTGGTAAAAATCATAATCGCAGTCGAAACCCCAGCATAAGGCTTAAACACACCAGACGGCATCGAAATAATCGCTTCAAGCTTTTGCTCTTCCACAATCTTTTGACGCAAATCTTTATGTGCTTTAGATGAACCAAATAACACGCCATCAGGCACAATTACCGCAGCACGACCACCAGTTTTTAACAAACGTAAGAACAAGGCTAAAAACAGTAATTCAGTCTTTTTAGTTTTAACGACAGCCTGAATATTCTTGGCACAGCTTTCATTGTCCAAACTGCCTGCAAAAGGAGGATTAGCAAGAATCAGACTGTACTTACTTTCAATATGTGAATGTGCTTCGCTTAATGAGTCACGGTTTTCAATACGTGGGTTTTCTACACCATGCAGCATCATGTTCATTGAACCAATACGAAGCATGGTGCTATCAAAATCATAACCAAAGAAAGTTTGTTCACTAAAGCGTTTTGCCGCTTCAGGATTGGCAAAAATCTCAGTACTGTAATGATCGTTTAAATATTCACTTGCAGCAACAAGGAAGCCCGCTGTACCACACGCAGGATCACAAATGGTATCGGTTGGTTTTGGTTGCATCAGCTCCACAATCATCTTGATGATATGGCGAGGAGTACGGAACTGACCGTTTTGACCTGCTGAGGCAATCTTACCGAGCATATACTCGTAAATATCACCTTTGGTGTCTTTATCATCCATTGGTACATCGGCAACCAAATCCACCACTTTGGTTAAAAGCGCAGGCGTAGGAATGGTAAAACGTGCATCCCTCATGTGGTGGCTATAGGTGGTTTCGTCTTCTGCACCTAAGTTTTTAATGAAAGGAAAGATTTCATTGGCAACGGTATTATATAAAGTTGCAGCATCGCCTAAAGTAATAAACTTTGACCAACGAAGATGGTCTTGCTCAGGCGTGAAAATTGGATGTTCAACAGCAATTGTTTGCTTTTTAATTTGACTGAGTTTATTTGCCTTTTTTTCTTTTGTGATCTGAATTTCATCCAGTCGGCGAATAAACAGCAAATAAGTCATTTGCTCCATGACTTCTAAAGGATTGGAAATACCACCACTCCAAAATGCATTCCAAATCTGGTCAATTTTGCTCTTAATTTCGCCTGTAATCACGTAGATGACTCTCAAATTTCTTTGAGAGTATTGTGGGAGAAATCAACAAAAAAAGCTATTTGAATTAAAGCAGATGCGACAGGGTTTGGCGTTATATTTATATCATTCCAAATCACGAGGCTCTGTACTAATGTATCTATTCTGCTAGTCTATAATTTAACCCATTTAAAGCAACATAAGGTTTTAGACATGAAAATTCAAAGTATAGAAGATGAAAGGGAGATAGCTGCCACAGCAGCTAAGGTACTGCAAGAAAGATTTATTGAGGCTGCACGCACCGAAACAGTACTGTATGTAAAGAATGATGCTGTATGGAGTAAGGCTCCAAATGGTGATCCCATCTTAATTAAACAATTGTCTGGGCGGAACCCCGATCTCGCTAAAAAATTTGCAAGTAGAGGAACTTACAAAATTAAAAAATGAAACAAAAATTAGCACCCCAAACAAATAGCTCATACTAAGCAGAATGCTATAAGCCTTTATCGTAAAAATTTATACCATAATTTAGAATTCTAGCAAAAAGTTCATATCTGGTTAATCTTTAGGTAGTAAATGATAAGGTTCAACTTTAAGAATATGAGCGATTTCATAAAGCTTTAAAACTGTAATATTGACCTCTCCACGTTCAATACGACCAAGATAACTACGGTCAATACCACACTGTAACGCTAAAGCTTCTTGTGTAATTTTTTTCTCTTTTCTTTTTTTGCGTATTAATTGACCAATCTCAATAGATAATTCTAACATTTAAAATAAATTGTTCAAAAAATAGAAATATCACTAATTGAGGATTAAATATCCACGGACTATAATCCTCATTTTTAATAAAAGATTAAAAGACTGAACATGAAGAGACCTGTACATTTGCCGTTGTATCACGAATTCTTAGAATTATTCGATAACTATGAAATTCAAAATTGGGAAGCCAAACAATTTTGGGAAAAACTTAATATTAGTCAGAACAACAGAAATGAAAAAACTAAGAGGCTTATGTATTCTGGTTTAAGAGTTTTAATGCAACTTCAATATTTGGAAGTAAATCCTTCAATATCCAAAAAAAATATCTTTTCTTATACGGAAACACCACGTATGAATGAACTCAGGAATCGAACAAAGAAGCAAAAACTGGAAGAGATTTTTTCTAAAAAGAAAGCAGAATTTTTAGATCAGATCAAAGATAAAGAAAATAATATTGAATTTCTACAGTCATTATTATCAGATGATAAAACGTTAGAGAAATATTTTATTAACTATAAAGAAACTATGGAGAATGATATTAAAAATATAAAATCAAATATTAAATTAATGGACGATATAATGAATAAATAAACGTTTCTCAATTAATTTATTATAGTAAAAACAATAGCTTAAAATAAAAAATAATTACTTGACTTAAGCATGCCCATCCGATATTTTTTCGTCAAATTTATTCAAAATTAGTCTGATATGATCAAGTCAATTAAGCAAGTTCGAGATGATTTTTCTCAGTCTGGAATTTCTATAGCCGAATGGGCACGTATTAATAATTTCTCACCTGATCTTGTATATCGAATTTTAAAAAATAATAAAGTCCCACTACGCGGAGAGAGTCACAGAATCGCAGTAAAACTAGGTATTAAGGAGCAAAAAACTATGGATTAATTGTTAATTATTCTTTTTTACTGCAGAAAACATAAAGACCCATGCGGGAACATGAGTCTTTATGAATTTGTCTTTAACTTGTAGGTCCAAGACAATTTCATTCTAAAAGACATTGATATTCTAATCAATGTTGTAGGGTGTTTTCTGCCTCATTTTTTATTCTGAGGTATAATTATGAACACATCTATTGAAAAAATTAGGCTAGTAATTAGCTATATATTTAGTCATAAAAGCAATCGAGAAATAGCTAAAATTGTAGAAATCTCTCGTGAAACTGTATCAAAAATCAAGTCCTTACTAATTTTGACAGAATTAACTTATGAAGATTTTACTAAACTAAACAATTCAGAATTAGAACAAAAATTAAAAATTAATCGCTCAATAAAACGTATCAAAAAGTCACAACCTGACTGCGAAGCGATATGTAGTGAGTTAGCTACGTATAAAGGACTTACAAAGGCTATTCTTTGGGAAGAATATAGATTGAAAACTCATGGAAATGGTGTTGGATACACACGGTTTTGTGAACTAATAAAACAAGCACAAAAACAAAAAGACATTCCAATGAAGCAAGAATATTATCCGGGTGAAATAGTACAAATTGATTACAGTGGGGATCTTGTAGATATTGACTTATTTAATGGTGATGTAATAAATGCCAATATTTTTGTTGGGGCTTTACCTTTTTCTAGTTTAATTTTTGCTTATGCCACGGAATCACAAAAAACCGAAGATTGGATTCGAGGATGCTCTCAAATGTTTGATAAAATTGATGGTATTCCTCAAACTATTGTTTGTGACAATGCTAAAGCATTAATTACCAAACATAGAAATCGAATCGTTGAAGTTAATCCATATTTTCAAGAATTTTTAGAATTTCATAAAATTAATGTTCTGCC
The DNA here is from genome assembly GCF_000369845.1 of Acinetobacter higginsii. Lineage (NCBI taxonomy): Bacteria > Pseudomonadati > Pseudomonadota > Gammaproteobacteria > Moraxellales > Moraxellaceae > Acinetobacter > Acinetobacter higginsii. The sequence continues at coordinate 67,027 of NZ_KB850215.1, forward strand.
AGCTCGACCACGGAAACCAAGAGATAAAGCAGTCAGTGAAAATGCCGTGAATATTGTACAAAAGCAGATTTTAATGAGAATACGTCATGAAAAATTTACAAGTATAAAGGCTTTGAATGAAAGACTTGAATATATGGTGGATTGTTATAATCATAAAAAAACTAAAACTTTTTCGCAGGGTCGGATGGCTATATTTCTTGAGCATGAAAAAAAATTACTTAGACCCTTACCTTTAATCAAATACAAAGTATTGAATGAATATTCGAAAACAATAGTACCTTCTGATTATCATGTGAAATATTTGAACAATTCTTACTCTGTTCCTCATCAGTATATTAGAGAAAAAGTTGAGCTAAAAATTTTAGATAATCAGCTATATATCTATCAAGATAAAAAACTAATCGCTCAACATACGCTTCTTCAAGGCGAAGGAAAAATCTCTACATTTTATGAACATAAAACGGAGAATCATAGAACTACAGATTATCTATCGAAGGAAAGTATTTTAAATTGGTCCCAATCAATTGGCACTAACACGTTCAATTACTGTAATATGATTATTTGTAAAAACTCAAATTTATACAACAACTTAAATTATTTATTTGATTTCAGAAGTTGGGTTAATAGTAAACAATTCATTGATCGACTTGAACAGGCCTTATGTTATGCCTATAAATTAAAAATAGAAAATTTGGCTAGATTAAAGTCCATTATTGAATCAAGATCATATTTGGAGTTTGATCGGCTTTGTTGCACAAATAGACGAAAGGTAGAGTTGTCTAATCTTCAGATATTTATGCAACAGCCACCGTTTTAGCTGTACCAAGTTGAGTAAATTTATTCAAAATATCGACTCTTATTTGCAAATCAACCACCTGACGATTAAAGCATCGACTAGATACACCTTGTCCAAGTCGTTTCAAGGCAAACATTTTAGCCTCTATTCGGGATCGTCGATGATAACCAATATCTCGTTTCCACTGCTTTTGACCCCTGTCCCAACAGCCTTGTACTGCATGATTCCTTGCTTTACCAATTTCATTTTCTGCCCATAAAGCAGCATTGGAACGAGGAGGGATAATTACATTTGCTTGCCGTTTCAAAATCGCATCATAACAATTCACTGTGTCATAAGCACCATCAGCCGTGACAGATGCAATGGGTTCATCAATTTGATCTAAAAGAGGTTGGAGCATTTCAGCATCACCATATTGGCAGGTCGTGACTTCAACCGCTTGTATTTCTCCACTGTTTGCATCTGTCGCGAGATGTAATTTCAGCCATTGACGATGTTGGTTTACGCCATATTTTTTACGCACCCATTCCCCATCACCTGTAACTTTGATCCCTGTGCTATCAACTAAAATATGCAAGTCTTCCTGTGGATTTTTTGCTGATTTATGTAGAAGTGGCTGGAGCTTATCTGCTCGCCGACTCAATGTTGAGAAGTCTGGAACATTCCAGTCGAGGTGAGCCATTTGAAAAAGGCTTTGAATGAAACCTTGTGTTTGGCGTAAAGCCAGTTGGAACAGGTTTCGTATCGTGAGGGCAAATTGAATTGCTATATCAGTGTAGGTAGGTTGACGTCCTTTTTTTCCAGTAGGTGTTGCAGACCATTGCATTTGGGGATCAAACCAAATGGTGAAAGCACCCCGTTGACGTAAAGCCTGATTGTACTCAGACCAGTTCGTTGTTTTGTATCGGCTTTTTGATTGTGTATTCATCTAACATGTATGGGGATGAAATTTATTTATGCAACAAAGCCAGTTTGATCAACAAGATGTTGTAAAAGAACATAAAAATCTGCGTGGTTCCAGTTATTATAAAGGGGATAAATAAATGTTAAATCCTCATTTATCAACATTACTTGCACAGTTGAAATTGCATGGTTTTACTCAATCATTAGATTCTAATATTGATGCTGTTTATTCAGGTGAAATCAATTTTGAAGAAGCTATGATTGATGCTTGTAAAACCGAGTTGTTAACTCGGGCACGAAAGCTCACTGAACGACTAATACGAAATGCGCATCTAAGATATCCTCATGCTTGTATTGATGAAATTAAGTTTGATATAGAACGTCGTGGCTTATCAAAGCAATTTGTTAATAGATTTTCAGAGTGCACTTGGATTAATTTACATAAGAACATGAGCATACAAGGTCCAACTGGGGTAGGAAAAACATGGCTTGCATGTGCTTTCGCAACTGAAGCATGTAAAAAAGGTTATAAGACTATTTTTTATAGAGCATCTGAGTTTTTTGAAGCATTAGAACAAGCTATAGATCAATCAAATGAAAAGCTTTTTATTAAAAAATTGATTAGATATGATTTACTTATAATTGATGATTTTGGTCTTAGTAATATTCCTCCAAAAATAGAAAGTCTTTTACTAGAATTTATTGATAATTATTCAATATGCGGCAGCTTACTTATTACAAGTCAATTCTCATATGATTTATGGCACACAAAATTCCAAGATCCTACCATTGCTGATGCAATTCTAGATCGAATTATCCATAACTCTTATACACTGGAAATAGATGGTGACTCAATGAGGAAAACTGTAATGCTAGATACAACTACCACTCTTTAAGAGTGGTAGATTTTAAAGTGAAATGGGTGGCAGATTTTGAGTGTGATATACAGCTTGTTCACTTTTGACAAGTTCTTTGGCACGTTTTTTTGCTCTCTGAACAGACAATCCTGATGGGAAAACTAAGTTTTGCATAAGTGCTAACCTTATAGCTTGCCATTTTTACTGTGCAGCCCACATCACCCTTATGGCATTACAATAAGGATAGGAATATTCATCTCAAGACAAGAAATATACATTATCACAAGGGGACATTCGCCAACTCAACTAAAATTGAGCGGTGGACTGACAAGCATAGTATCGATGCTTGATATCAAATTAATGTCCAAACAAGTAAATGTCAAAATATTTTTGGTATGGAATAAAAAAGAGCTCTTTTTAAATTTTTTAAGTTTTATTTAACTTTAGATAGGGCATGTATAGACTATGAAAGTAGTATCATTGCTTTTACAGCCTAGCGAATAGGTCAAAAAAAGCTTGACCTATCCTAGAAGTTGAACAAGATTTCTCACATCTTCATTGCGTGGAAATTCTTGAGATAAAATATTTGCAATACTTTTTGGATATTTATGAATTTTACCTTGAGACGCTACATTAATCGCATGAACCCATTGATCGTAAATGGTGCCGTTAGTAACTAGATCACTAGCATTTCCACCAGCTCTTAGCCATATAGTTTTTAATCTGTCAGCAAAAAGCTCCGCACATAACTCTATAATTATTTCATTAATTTCATGATGAGAAATAATCGTATTTCTTGTAGGAAAGCTTCTGGCCTCGAATAGTTTTAACTTAAGTCTTTCTGTCTTAGATAATAAGGCCTTAATATGTGGAATAGTTTCCTTAAATGTCTTGTCTCCACTCTTATAAGAAGAATAGATATCTTTTGCAATGTTTTTCCACTTGTTTTGGCTAATTATAATACCAATCATATTTCCCTGACTTTTCCAACTTCCATGGCTAAGTAGATATCTTGCAATTTCCTCATTTATAGAGCGCCATTGGATTAGTTGTATAATCGTATTTAAAGGTAAAGAGCTTTTTTGTTGAGCAAGTTGAATGATTTTTTGACTAAGTAATGATTCTGGTTGGCTAATATTTTTAACTGCTAGTAGAGTCAATATTTTCTCAGCTACAGAATGAAGTATTAAATTTTTTTGAGGGTTTTCAATATGTGACCATATTAAATCTCTATTATCATAATTTAAAAAAATATTAGAGATTTCGTCATCTATATGCAAAGTTTGAATTATTTTGTTGAGAATTTTTTCTGGATTATTGTTGCTAATAATTTCACTTAAAATATAGAGAATATAATATTCTTTTGTTTCTTTAGTTGGAAGAATTTTATTGTCGATATCAAGACAGTTAAGCCATACTTTAAGCCAAATGTAATTACCTAGGTCAATATTGTTTAATATTTTTTTATCTAATAAAATTCTATTTGTTACAAATTTTAAAATACTGGTATTTTTATATTCAATGATAGCGTAAATTATCTCTGAATTAGGATAATTATCTACCAAGGTTTGTAAGCTCTGTGAGTTATTGAAAGTTAATTGATGTGTAAGAGATTCTTTAGCATCATAAAAGTATCCTGCGGCTAATGCATGTGCATGATACCAATTATTTTTCTTGCAAAAATCTAAGAAGTTTTTAGTAATATTTTCTTCTGAAAATTGAGACTTATCACACAACTTAACTTCAAAGGATTTTTTATCAGTAAGAATATTTTCTATAATTTGTGAAATGATAGGATTGGATAATAGTGATAAGTATTCAGACGCTAACCCATTGGTTTTATTTATATTGTGACTAAATCCAGCTAAAACTATTTCACTCCACCATTTATAAGACTTTTTTTCACTAGCTGTTTTAAGGATAATTTCAATTTTTTCTAGATTAAAATTATTGCTTAGATTTGAGATCATCCAATTGTATATATCAATGCTATAGTCTGGAGGTAAAGGAATATTGGCAAGAGTAAACAATTGATCAATATCTAAATTATTTATATTTTTATTTATAAAATCAGTAGTTTCCTCTACTAATTTTATAATTAGTGAATTTTTATCCTTACCTGTTGATAAACTAGCTCTTAATAGTTTAATAGAGTTTGGTATGTTGGGATTTTTTTTGTACTCCTGATAATTGTTTATTATTTTCTCTACAATTCTTAATTCATTTAAGTTGTTATAGTCACAAATTAGTTCTTTAAAAAATAAAAAACCTTCACTGTGTTTGTTCAGTAGAAATTCTGAAATGTTTTTTCTGTTTTGTATACTATGACTTTTAACTTTACTAAATCTATCTGTCCAAGAAAGCTCATAGTTACCTAATACACAGTATAATATTGGGTTTAACAAAGATGTTGTATCTTGCTCTTTAAATACACAATGCAGAGATAAGTTTTGACGTGCTTTTGGCCATAAAGACTTCCATAAAAAACTAATAATATTGGGCCATTGCTCAATATTGTTCGTTAAACATACAGAATTTGAGTCTATTAATGTATTTAAAATAGTTAAACATTCATCATGGGGTAAAGAAAAATTTATGATATTTTTACCCATTAATTGATTGAGTACCGTATCAATTTCTTCTTGTTCCAGTAGATGAGTGATGGGCCAGATTGCGACGTTACTCTTTACTGAGCCAGATCTTGTTTGGGTTAAATCTGGTGTTGTATACCAAATAGCGAAATAGGTATCTATAGTTCCACAATTAAGGGTATATTCCCAGCTTGAAGGTTGGCTGGGGGGGATATCTGTTAGACTAACTAATTCTATAGGAAATTCAATATCAGTTTCAGATATTAGTTTATGACCTCGAGAAGTATATCCAAATACTAAATACTTAGGCCAAGCCATTTTATCCATTATTATTAACCATAAATCCAAACTATAGGTGAGGTTAGATCAGCACTTCTTTCAGGGTTATCTGGAGAAATAATCCATCCCTGATTTTCAGGACCATTATCTACAAAAGTATTTTGTGATCTTTTATCTAAAGGTCTGCCTAGTGAAGATAACCCCCATATAGAGATTCTATCTTTTTCCCAGTTAGAATGTAAAAATTGATTTAATAATGGTAATTCTTTTTCAAAAATTTCTTTAGGTGTAGTAGTGCTAGTTGAGTTAGAGATCTGATCATAACAAGATAAGACAATTGCAAGTTTAGGTTTTGAAATTCTTTTACTTCTTTTCAAATTACAAACATGAAGTATGATTTGAAATAGTTCAATCCACCAGATGTTAGCATCAACACTATCTGTGTCCTCTTGTTTTGTCTTTCCTTTTTTTATTACATCTCGATTTGTTAATAGATCCTCAATTTTATGTTTATATTTAGTTTCATCATTCAGGCGAATAAATACCATCCAACCATTTGCATTGATTAAAGTTTCGGCCCATTTTTCATTTACTGATCTGCTTTCAAAAATATGAGTCAACTGTTCGCCAGCATAATCGAACCAAGTAAGATCTACTTCTTTTTCATTTTTTATGACTAAAGGTAATGATACATTCGCAAACTGAGAAGAGGTTGTTCTTTGAGGATTATTACCCTCAGCTAACCTTTCTAGAGCTTCTTGAAAGATATCAAGATTTTCTGGAGTATTACGTATAGCAATTTGTTGCTCTACGCCTCGAGTTAATCTTCCATATAGTTGAGCTGAATAAACAGTTTTACCGCTATTTGGCTTTCCTAATACCATAATAGAATTAGTTTTATCCATGGTTTCCTCTAAAAGACTCAAATATAGAATTACCAATAATATGATCAGTGATTTCTTTATGTTCTACTGAAATATTTGAAATTAATTCATTAATTATAGTAAACATTTCATCTGGTTGTGTTATTGAACAAGAATGATTAGACGTTGAGCAGAAGTTGATTGAATTAAGATTACGAGTAATTAAATCACGAATAGTTTTCGGGATATTATTGTTTTCTTCCGCTTTAGTCCAAACTAAAGCAATATGTTTTGCATAACGATAGTCTTTTAATCGATCAAAAATACTTGAGATATCATTTCTGGTGCTTCCACGGATTTTAGCATCTTTGTGTGAAAGTTTTTCTGAATCAGAAGTTATAATGAGTAAGTCAGAATGAGTTATTACCCAATTTGCACCTTGAGCTAAATTAGGATTAGTTGCCCATTGATTGAACCATTCCCCTGGAGCATCTATAAATATAACATCTCGAATTCCATCGTTTTCATCTCTAAAAGATAGATGTAAAAAACCTGGTGTTCTCGCATCTCCCCTTGGTGTTCGAGGAGGAAAGTCTGGTGAGGATAAGGGAGAGGCGAATCTAGAGTTTTTTGCTAGGGCCTCCCATGATTCAAGAGTATAACTTGCCCAAAAATCTCCAAATTTTAATTTTTTACCACTTAAAATCTGTAAATATAGTGAGAGTAGAATTGTAGATTTACCTGCTTCTGCTGGACCTACGATACCAATAATTAAAGGTTTCCGAACATCGGATAATTTTTGTAGACCTTTAAAACCTAGATGTGTTCCACTCCAAAAAACTTTATATGCAGATTTAGATGTATCCTCGACTAATTGTTCATCGGTTTCCTCAGGTTTAATAAAATCTTCACAATCAGTCATATGAAGATGACCTTTTTCACAGCTTATACCATCTGCGATACCACATTCTGGATTATTACATTTATACATTTTTATTCCTGAAATCTATAAACTTGCTCTTGTCTATAAATGGCTTTGGCTAGATTTGGTAAAGAGATTTCGTCAATTTGTATAATACATTGATTTTTTAAAGTTTCTAAATCAATATCAGTTTTAAATGCTGAAACGATAAGATCTCTTATATTCAAGCAATTTTGATTCGAAGAAAGTTCAAGATTATTAAAGATATCTTTAGTCAATAGCTCCGCTTTATTTTCTCTAATTTTTTTTAGAATATCTATTAATGGATACTTTGTATCATAATTAGCATTTTCTGTTTGGTTAATTGATTCAGCTAAAATATAAGTTGAACTAACAGGAGCTGGATATCCTTTAATGAGTTGTAATAGATCGATTGCCATTACTAATGGATTAAGTAAAGGATCGATTTCTCGATAGCTTTTAAAAAAACTTTGTGAATACTTTGCTTCATACCACCAGAGTATATTTAATTGCTCATTTTGATATTCAAAAGGACTTTTTAATGCTGAGGAAACAGAATTTATCTGATCATTTAATTCTTTAAATGTATCTGTAAAATTCTTTGCAACTTTTTCAGCAGAGACTTCAACTTCACCGTCAGCTTGAAAAATTTCAGACTTAAAAGTTTTATTTTTTAATCCTTTAATTTCTACACTTTCTGTATAAGTAGAATAAGAATAAATATTAAGTTTTTTGTTCCATTCATCAACTAACTCTTTACTTAGAATTATATGAGGGTTATGAACAGATAAATATGGCCAAATATCAACTATGTTTAATGCCAACATAGATGCATAGCTATTATTCTTTTCTGCAAGTTTCACACATGCATATAGAACCATTGCTGTAAGTAATCTATGGGGCTTTTCATCAGGATAAATAAAACCAACATTTATCCAATACTCTTTCAATGTAGAATATGCGGATTGCATTGCCACATTTGTCTCAAAAAAAGACTCTTTAATTAAAGAATGAAATCCATCAATTAAGAGATTTGGCTCCATATCATTTGCAAACTTTTCAGCCGCAGCATTTACTTTATCAAAGCGATCATCACTTTCAGTAATTTGTTTATCAATGCAACCAGCTTTATTTAAAGCTTCTAAAAAACTCATACTCATTAGATAATTCCTTTTAATTTACATATTTGCTAAGAGATTTATTTTTAGGAAAATCTACTAAAATATTTTTAATTAAATCATCAATAGTAACATTTGCCCCATTAGTTGCTTTATGTATCAACTCAAACCAGAGGTCAGAAATATTTGAGATATTAGAAATATCTGAAGGTTTACCGCCTGATTTAACCCAAATACTTCTTATACTATTTACATCATAATATAAAGTTGATAACTCATTAATTAGACCTTTATTAGATAAGGCAGAAACTCCAGGAATAAGTTCATTTATTTCTTGATTGCCTAGAATTAAATCAGAACAATTTATTAAAAGTTTGATCAAGCATTCAGCTGCGGCTCGCGATGCAAAATGTCTATACGTATCATCTTTAAAAGTATCACCGTAATCTGAAACAGCTTTGGAAATTATGATAGGAATATCTAATATTTCGCCTAAGGCTGCTAATCCACTTGCCTCCATATCTATCCCTAAGACTTTACGCATATCTCGATCAGCTAAGTAATTGAATATGTTCTCATCTTCTTTCACAGTACTTCCAGTTGCCATAGGTGCAATATGGAGTGAAAAATCAGGATCATTGGGGAGACCAAAAAGATATTCCTCTTTTAATGTTGCTGCTTCCTTTAAACCTACATCAGTTAAATTAAATCCCTGTGGTGTAATCCAGTTACGCTTTTTTAAACGTTTAATTACTTCAGAGAAGCTAGGACAATACGTCTTAAATATTTCATTATCAGATGGTTGGATTCCTTCAAATAGCTGTAAAATAAGCCATCTTTCTTGATAGTCTAATGAGTATTGGGGTCTAAATTCTAACCATTTTTCTTCTTCAAGCTTAAAGCTTTGCATTCTCTGTAAAATTTTAGGATTAGGTCTAAATTGGAGTTGATCTCCTTGAAAACTTTCGACACCTCCAATAACGACTGATTTACCAGCATCATATGACCATAACCTATCGGCAAATATAACGTCACCAAGATGAACTTTTCCTCTTCTTCCTGCACAAATACCCGTCATACAGATGCACTTTATTCTATTTTTTTCTTGTTGTAGTAAAGAGGTGGTTGCAGCAATTGCTTGCTCTCGGCCCATAAAGTTTTGCCAAGTAGCCATTAGAGATAAAGTGCCTGATGCACTTGCTATAGTTGCTTTAGCAACAGTCCATCCATCAACAACCTCTTCTTTCCAAGAGGTTTCACCACCTAGTGTTTTTAGTAAGGCATTGTATTCATCGCGTAAGGCACAAATAATAAGTACATCAGTCATATTTAATAATTGTATTGCATGAAATACTAAATCATATAACAAAATCACTTTTCTTAAAACAATATTTGGAATTTTTTATTGGGATAGATATCTAATTAACATTATGATTTCTTTGATAAAAAATTAAGAATACTCTGATTGTCGGGCTTCGCTCGTTGATATGCCTCGCTGTTAATTATTTTTTTAAATATTCTTATTTTTACGATGTGACTGGCCTTTAATTGCATTAAATGTATGGCATTAGCTTAACTACGAATGAACAACTTTTTAAATTTCTAAAACTGTTAAGAATCCCCCAAAAACAGTCCCTGTATCAATGAAAAAGGGTGGTGTTTCAAAAAGTATGCTGAAACAAAGCAGGTTGAATTTTGATTAAATAGAGAAATGCGAATAACTCTAGAAATCAAATGTCCAACCTGCCTCAGTGACAGTATAAAGAAAAATGGCATCAAAGTAGATGGGAAACAAAACTATCAGTGCAAAGACTGTAAACGTCAGTTTATTGGTGGCCATGCTCTGAGCTATCTAGGATGTCATTCAGGCATTACTGGAAAAATATTACAGTTGATGGTCAGAGGTAGTGGTATTCGAGATATCGCTGAAGTTGAGCGAATCAGTATCGGTAAAGTTTTACGTACTTTAACCGAATCGACCTACCAAATTCAGCCTAAACAAAGTCATTATGAGTCTCTTGAAGTTGATGAGTTTTGGACTTTTGTGGGAAATAAAAATAATAAACAATGGCTTATTTACGCCTACCATCGAGAAACAGGTGAGATTGTTGCTTATGTTTGGGGTAAAAGAGACTTAGCTACAGTTCAACGATTGAAGGCAAAGCTTAAACAATTAGGTATTCACTACACCCGAATTGCAAGTGATCATTGGGACAGTTTCATAACTGCTTTTAAAAACTGCAAGCAAAGTATTGGTAAATTTTTTACTGTAGGTATTGAAGGTAATAATTGCAAAATAAGGCATCGAATTAGGCGCGGTTTTAGAAGGAGTTGTAATTTTTCAAAAAAGATTGAAAACCATTTTAAAGCTTTCGACTTAACCTTTTTTTACATCAATAATGGCTTCATTTAATGTCAGCATACTTTTTGAAACACCACCTGATAGTTTTCTTATTCCATCCAAAATGATTTTAGTTTGATGAAATAAGAAAAAATATATTTTTGAATTACATATATTGTGGATGGCAATCACCAATTTTAAAATTGGTGATTGATCGCATGAAATTCATTCTAGTACATTCTCAAATTCCAAAGTAAAGAGCTGGTTTCCTATTAAAGAGTAATTAACCGATTGTAAATCCGATTAGCCCAACTTTCTAAACCTTCAATACTATGTTTTCAACGATAGGTTGGAAAGCGGGAACGGAATGAGCGCCATAGAAAAAATGATACCGATACGATGATCCAGGCAAGGATAATGCCAACGAGGTTGGGAAACAGGTCAACAACACGAGGATTGTGGCCAATTACGGTGGTCTGAACGAGTTCCCAGCTCACTCCCACAAGAAATGTCAGTATGGCAGCAAGCCAAGTGCGAGAATAGCCAGTTGCGAGTACTGCAAGAATAAACAGCATAACCATGGACGCTATGTGCGGAACCTTGGTAAGCGCATTGGTGATTGTTTCAAACGTAACGGTGAAGTCCATCTGCGGAGGACGACGACCATCAGGCGCCCGATTAGCAGCCCAAATACTGGCTAAAGCGAGGGCCGTAAAAGGTAGTATTCGAAGAAACCTTAGAGCTTTCATTGAGCAAGGACTCCAGTATGAAAAAGTCACTATTTACACTTTACAAAGTATCTATAATATTGAATGAGAGAATAGCATCCAAACAAGTGTAAATTTAGAAGATAGCTATTAATAGTTTTCTACTCTTATTGGGTTAAACCTGTATAAATCCGACTAGCCCAGCTTTCTAAGTCTGCAAGAGCGACGTTTTGACCTTCATCAATACGAGGGTGATTCAATCGGATCTGTCGCATTGCTATTTTTTTGATAAAGCCAAGTGGCCAGTTAAGCGTTTTTTGAACCACAAACTTGCGAAGTTTTTCATAATCTTCTTCCCAACTATTCATATCTTTTATCGTTAATAATTGCGTTGAAAGACGGGTCGCATTATCGGATGTATCAACTTCTAGTAAAATGAAATGTTGGCCTCGATAAATGAAATGTACTTCAGCAATACAGCGTGGATTTTTATCTGCTTTTAGATGTTTGGTAAATCCTTCTACTTCAGGTAGTACTTTTAGAGTTAGTGAATACTGTATCCCATACTTTTCCTCAAGTTTATAAAGCATCTGCATAAAAGCGGAGAAACGGTCTAGGTATAAATGGGCATCATCAGTTTGATCCTTTGCACCCTCAAAATCACCCGCTTTAACTGAACCACCAATTCCTGGTTCATCTGCATTCACATCACCAATTAATTCATCAATATACTCTTGAGCATCATCCACGATAACAGCGTTTTTTGTACCAGTTTTATCTGCGACTTTCCTTGTTTCAAATGGATCATTAAAATCAAGTAAAGTGGTTGGAGCATCTACAATAGTAGGCTTGTTGCTAGGCGTTGCTTCTTCCTCATCATTGAGTTTGGGCTCTGCATGATTCGGCTTTGGTGGTATGGTACTGGTATTACCCGATTTTTTTGAGGCTTTAGAAAATTTATCATGATGAAAATAAACAGGCTTATCAATATGGGTGGAGAGCCCAGAAAAGCCAATGATTTCATCTATCTTAAATGTATTGGTTAACCTGTCATAGTAACCATGCGCTTCAATGTTCACGTCTGTTAAATTGGGTGGGATGAAACTAAAGTTCCATGTTCTTACCGTATTATTGATACTTTCAAAAGCCTGACACTGTTGAGCGATGCTTTCGTATGAAGCTCTTATGTTTTTATTTAGGAGTAAATATGCAAGAAATCGACGAAACCCAGGCTTATTGAAATGAGAAAGTGCAAGTGAACCCTCACATGAGGGAAGAACATTAATCAAGTAATGATCAGCCCTGTTCTGAATGTCAAAGTCTTCTGCCAGCACATTCAACTCAAGCGCAGATCGAGTTAGGTAAGCATTCTGGAAGAAGAAAGCTCTTGCCAACTCAAGCTGAGGCAATTGAATATGGACTTGCTTAACGGTTTGAACTTCATTTGAAAACGTTGCCAGAGCATCAAACCCAAAAAAGTGAAATTGTGATTTAGACTGGGCAAAAGACATCCACTCTGCTGGTAGGGGACATCTAAATTTTAGGTAAAAGCCTGACTTTCGATGCTCATTTTGTGTGGAGTTGATAATGCGACGTTTGGCTAACAAATGCATGTGGGAAAAAGAGGTGTTATATTTTGCTTTAGATTCTTCGGATTCTCCCCACAGATTAATAAACCAGGGGTTATCATCATATTTAAATAGTCGTCCTATACCTGTAATCAATGTATCTAAAGGGAGGCGTTTAATGTGCATAAATCTTCTTCTCACAAATCATATTTAGGAAAATTTGGGCTTCTTGAGTAATTCTTTCTTTACTTAATCCTGCAAGTCGTAATATCCGCCATCTATCTGTAGTACTGGATTGGGTATAACCAAGCTTGATCATGGCATGGGTAATTCTCCGTATTTGATAAGTCATTGTATCTTCAGAATAAGTTGAAAGAAATTTGGAACTTAAAGGCAGTTGGTGCAAATGTTTGGAAATGGAATTTCCTTTGGATAACTGATTGAGAAACCAATTTTTTGACATTCTTGGACAAGCTAAATCATCATTTGAACGATATAAAACTTTGAATAATTCTTTGGTTATTGAAAAATCACGTATAAGCCAATTTACTTTATTTTTTCGGACTTGAGGTTGTGATAAATGTCTTGAATTAAAGGTCAGTAGCCAATTTTGATCATTTCTATATAGCCACATATAAATTGCCTGACCTGACTTAATATTACGGCCAGTCGTTACACCATGAAGTAGCACGATATTTTGCCATTTTTGTCTAATCTCTCTTATTTTTATAGGAGGAACATTCTCAGTAGAAATAGGTCGTTTTACAAAATATGGGGTTGTTGAAATAGAACCCACATATTGCATAATTTCTTTAGGTGACATTTCGGGTATAAATGAAGACCAGACAATACAATGTTCTAAGAAACTAAAGGCTTTGCGATGTTTTCTGAAAATCGATCTAAACCAGGACGTATCTTGATCAGGATCAATCCCTAAATTCTTAGATTTGAGATAGACATCATTAAACTTATTAATCACCTGCTCATAGGTCTGATCATGACAAACATGATTCCCCCTACGGAAATTCTTTGCATCAGCAATTTCCAGATAGAATCTAGTCCATTGTTCATAGCTTGGGGATGATTGAGGATCGAGTTGTAATAAATCTACAGCCATTTGCCCTAATATGAAGTCTTCCTTGTAATAGGAATGAGCAGAGTCTTGAGTTTGATTTGGTAATAAGGGCAAGAAAAGATGCCGATGCTGTTGTTGAATATAATCCTGAGACAGAAGTGAACAATTGTGTTTCAGGCAGATTGAAAGATTGGGTAGAAACCAAGCCCGATTCCAGAAATACTCTCCATAAGTTTCTCGTTGCTGCTGTATGCAGATTGGACAGTAGTGGAATTTGGTGTTGTTGGGGACTCTGGAAGCATTCAGACCAAGCATAAGATGAATAGATCCAGATGCCTGCTCAGCCATTAAAATGATTGCTTTTTGTCGATGGGATTCCTGAACAAAAGGTGCATATAAGCCAAACATCGTATGTTTGTAAATCAGGTCTATTAAAGTAAAACAGCCAGTTCGCTCTAATAAATGTACGATAGCATTTAAATGACTGGGTAAGTCTATGGTAGCAACGACTTTTCTATCTTGGTAAACCTCATCAAGTAGCTGTTTAGGACTTTGAATGCCATGGTGTAATCCAGCACGGGCGATGGTACTGTAAATCAGCTCATCAGGAAGCGGTGTTGGAAAATTCCACATGATTCTTACCCCATACTATGACAACAGGTCTGACATTTGCAGAATTAAACCTTGATGGTCTAATTGGGTATAAATACTTTCTGGGCTGGTTGGGTTCATTGAGAAAACATGACGAAGATCGGTATCCTCCAGCTCATTCCATTGTTTTAAGCTAATCCGTTGGTTTTTCTTTTTGACTACTGGTACTTGTGACGTTGTATTGTCTGTTTCCATTGCTTGAATAATAGCAGCCAAGAGCTGTTGTCTAGATATTTGGGGTTTTAACGCTACAATTTTTTGAATGGCAAAGATGATGGAGTCTGACGGAAACTCATCTTTTAGCATCAAGTAGATACGTCGTTGATCATCATTATTCAACTGTTTTAAGGCTCGGTCTTCTTCGGATTCAACCGTAGATGCGGAGATTTTCTGAATAAGATGGATGATTTTCTTATCCATATCGGGTACAGCCAAATCTGAGAATTGAGCGATTCTTTCAGGTATACCTGAACGTAATGCGCTGAGCATAGGATGTACAAGTTTCAGTTCATCCTCATAAACACGCTTGAGTAGCTCTACAGTAATCGTTTCTGCTCCCGTTGCGAGGGCACGTAACTGGGCCAAAATAAAAAGTTTTACTACAATATCGAGAATACCTTGGCTCAAATCAAACCAGGTATCTCGAATCTCATCACTTAAGATAGGGTCTCTTTTCTGCAAATACTGCAACTTCCAAAGCGTATTAGTAAATGCTATCCACTCAGGATTTTGACTCTTCTGATCCGGTAGGTATTGTGGTATTGGGTTCCAAAAGATAGACCCTAGACCAGCAGCACGTCGGCTGGAACGTAGATCAAGATCAAAGATGTCTCTTGCTTTAGGTGTCCCCACAAAAAGTACAGGAATACCAATGGTATTGCTCATAGTGACAAAGAAGTTGAGCATTTTCTCTGAACCACCAGACTTTGCCCGACTTAAATGTTGAATCTCATCGATGACTAACAGGCCTAAAGCAAACATATTGGCTGTTTGAGCCATGAGAGCAAGCATGGTTTCTACGCCATGTCTTTTCATCCCATACTTTTTCTCATAATTTGAACCGATGATTTTATCAATCGCCCGAAAAAAATTGAGACAAAGTTCTTTAAGTGAACCATCATGTGAGCAATCTATCTTTAAATAGACGATCTGATGACGATTTAATGCTGGGTGAAAAATGACTTGAGGATATGACCCTAGTATTCTTCGTAAAGAGGTCGTCTTGCCACTGCCTGAACAGCCAATGATGGCCATGCTATGAGCAGTTGATTCGGTTTCATCAAAGCGTTTGGCATTCAAATCACGTGTTTGCAATCTTTCATAACCATTTTGCAGGTGTTGTTGCAACTTTCCTGTGTTTGGATTACGACCAACATATCCTCCACGAATCATGAGAGAAATACGTTCACTCAGTAACATATGCATTGCTAAAGGCTGAAAAAAAGAACCTGTGATCTGATGGATATTATGGGCACGAATGACTCTTTTTTGCTTTAGATCATCAAGAGTAGGCGTTACTTTTGAGATAAGATTTTTTGTATCTTCAAAAGGTTCTTGAATAGGCGGTAGAGCCTCAATGAACGGGTTATCTTTATAAGCATGAACACCAGTGTCCTGATATTCTGCATTTCTTATTATATGATTTGTCATGACTGATCATCCTCATCATCAAAAAGACCTGGAACGAACTGTGGATAGCTTGATTCATCTTGTTTTGGCTTAAATGAAATAATTGTTCCCTGATCTTTAGGGTGTTTATCAGTTTTTAAGGAAGTATTTGATAATTTCTCATTTTCACGAACAGACTTTTTATTCGATTTAATTTCAGATAAACGCTGGCGATTGGATACACCAGAGTTGGTCGCCATTTTTTTTGATTCAGCAATGGTGTCACGAATAAATTGATCCAACTCTCTACGGGCAGTTTTACTGTTATCTTTTTCAATTGCATGTAGATTCTTTTCTTGATCTTGTATCTCCCACACTTGCCAAAATGACATACCCGCAAATTGACGACTTTTGGTTGATAAAGAACATTCCCAATAGATCGTACTATCGTGTTTTGGGAATAAATATATCTTATCTACACAACTTGGATCATAAGCAGCTTGGAGATCCTGTGGGCGAGTGACTTCTTTACTACGATGTAACCAGCCTTCTCTAAGTATCTCTGATCCAATGTAATACAGGCCCCATAAATTGACACCAGAAGTGGAAATGGAAACTTTTTTACGAGGTAGTATCATGATCCGTAAAGTATCTGGATCTACAGTACGAAGATGGCCTGTACGGTTTTGGATTCCCCAGTTCCATATATGTAATGGAATTGAGGGTAAGTCTGGAGGGAAATCTGCATCTCTGTCATAAGTATCCAATACATGATACTGATTACGATAAAGTATGGTCTTTATGATTATCTTGGCAAAGGCTGAAATAGGTACAACCGCCTCAAGACGGTAATCTTTTTCACCATGTTTTTGAATACGATTTCCTTTGACTACCCCAGGGGCATAAGGTTTGAATTCTGCCTGTAATGTTCCAAAATAGCGTTCAACAATACCTTTTGCATCCCCTCGATAAGCAGGCGCATTTTCAATACGAACATTATAGCCTTGGATTAAGCGTTCGACCTGATGACTCATCATTTCACCACGGTCAGCAAGGATGACATCGGGCAAGCCTAGGGTTGGCCATTGTTCTGGCTCGATATCAATTCCAAGCAATTTGCATAAACTGACTTTATCACTGCAAGCATTTACAATCGCCTGCATAGCAACAACATAGGATGGATTATGAAATCCGATATAGAATCCCACGACCATTCTGCTAAAAACGTCAACCACTACATATAGGATCGGACGACCTAGAATCTTGCTTCGATCATCATCAGCAACTAAATAGATATCAGCAATAGTTGCATCAATTTCATAACGACTACCTGGCCCAAGGGTATTAGCTGTAGCAGTTCCACTTAATGGCCGTACATCTTTTTGGAAACTCAAGACAGGAGTTCTGGCTTCTATTCTCTGTGGAAGTTCGTATTCACGTTTGTAGAAATGGTCAAACTGTCTACGTGTCGGAATATCTCCCTGTTTTATATGTGGGTAATGTTGGACAAAAAGTTCTTCAAATTGTCGATGAGCCGATGTGATATTGATTTTCTTGTCATTTAATAATTCAGATTCAACGACTAATCGAAAGAGCCGTTCAATTTCTGGTGTAATTTTAATACCAGTTCCATTACCAAATTTACGCTTTGCTCCAGATTTTTGAGAACCAGCTAAGGTTCTTGGCTTTCCTGGTGCACCAGCATTTCTATAATCTGGCAATAAGGCATTTGGAATTTGGCCTCTTTGCCAATAGCGGCGTAGGTATTTGTATATCGTCGCCTTAGTTGCGATATTTGTCTGTTCTACTAAACGAACCCGTTTAGCTCTAATCTCTTCATTAAAACAGCCCGTGTCATATACGATTGGTTCAATAATTCGGTAAGCCTGAGCACGTTTTTCAAAAGCGACTGAGTTTACGGGTGGCTCTATAGACTTAAGATATTCAAAAGGGTCTGAACTTCTAAATAAGCGTTTTTCATCAATCCATTGTGAAAGTTGTTCTTCAAGAACTAAAGATGGAACTCCTTTGGTTTCCTCCATATGAATCCATATGATTTCGCCAGATTGAAAGAATAAAATCCGGTAGTGGCTTTCATCAAATTTAACGACCTCATTGATTTGCCACATATGACACCTCTAAATCAAACAGCAGGTCAGACCCTTTTAATTTCTGGAATGGCTGTTGGATATCAAATTTAATTAAACGATTTGCTATAAGTGTTCTTAAATATTGTAGGGTTGTTCCAGAGGTAGTTTTTTCCTGTGTATCCACTTCTGTACAGAGTTTAATGATAGAAACCCCTGGTTTTTTTGACAAATAATAAGAAATTGTATGTAGGCTATCCCAGATATCAGGTTCTAAATGTTCAGTAATAAAAGGGCTCAACCATTCAAGATTTTTTCGGGCAGTTGTGGGAATATTTTGTTCCGTCACAATACTCCATGGGATTTCTTTAACCTCCCAGTATCGACGTTCAATTTCGAGTTTTTCAATTGTTCTTTCTTTGATGAGTTCTTTTAATGGTTTCACCTGAATAACGAATTGAGGTTTTTTCTTATCATTTGTATCAATCAGAAAATCGGAAGTCATGACCTGTTCCGAGCCTTGTATGCTGGGATGTCTCAAACCATGCTCTAAACAGATTTCTTTTGTGTCATCTAGATTCAAAGGAAATTGTTCCCGAATATCCTGAACAGAACTAGACCAATCTAAAATCAAAAAAACATACAGTTCCAAATTAGAAAGTAAATGATGAACTCTTTGCGTTTTATGAGAGTAAATACGATGAGAGACCCCACGAGAGGGTACATCCTGAATAGTCAGCCATGGTTGGTAATCTTTTCCCATACCTTGTCCACGACCACTTTTTATTCTTTTGCTAATTTGTTCTTGTGTGAAGAATCTCGGTGCTCTACTCATAGAAAAACCCAGCCTACTTTTTAATCAGTATAGCTGGGTTTAGCTAGTTTACAACTTTAATGTCTAGTTTAGAACTATATTGTTACAGTTTAGAACTTTAATGTTTAGTTTAAAACTATATTGTCCAAACACACAAACAACGTTGATAGCTGTATCGAATTACTCGACCGTAACACTCTTCGCAAGGTTACGTGGTTGATCGACATCAGTACCGCGTAACACGGCAACATGATAAGACAACAGTTGTACAGGCACGCTGTAAACGATCGGTGCTAACCATTCATTTACCGTTGGCACATGAACCACGTGTTGACGATCTTTACCGTGAATACCGCTATTTTCATCTGCAAAGACAAATAATTCACCACCACGGGCTTGTACTTCTTCCATGTTCGATTTGAGTTTATCGAGCATGTCATCTTGTGGTGCTAAGATGACCACAGGCATTTCATTATCCACTAATGCCAATGGACCATGCTTCAACTCACCTGCTGCATAACCTTCCGCATGAATATATGAAATTTCTTTCAGTTTCAATGCGCCTTCAAGTGCGATCGGGAAGTGTGTACCACGGCCCAAGAATAAACAGTG
This sequence comes from Acinetobacter higginsii, assembly GCF_000369845.1. Taxonomy (NCBI): domain Bacteria; kingdom Pseudomonadati; phylum Pseudomonadota; class Gammaproteobacteria; order Moraxellales; family Moraxellaceae; genus Acinetobacter; species Acinetobacter higginsii. The sequence goes on from NZ_KB850215.1 coordinate 86,840, forward strand.
ATTTTTCTCAACGAATAATGCAGATAAACGCAGAATTTCAGTATCACCTTGTAAGGTGTCTAAAATCACTTTTGGACAATGCCAAAGTGCTGTTGTGATCTCATTCAATTGAGCATCAGACAAGCGATTTTTGACTTGACCAATTTTTAAGATCAATAACATCAATGCTGCAAGTTGCGTGGTAAAGGCTTTTGTTGACGCCACCCCAATTTCAGGACCAGCAAGCGTCAGTAAATGATGATCTGTTTCACGAACCATTGATGAGGTTGCAACGTTACAAATCGTCATGGTACTGATGTCAATATTGCTTGCCTTGGCACGTTTTTGGGTTTCACGTAATGCGGCTAAGGTATCAGCTGTTTCACCAGATTGTGAAATACAAATATACAGTGTATTTGCCACAATCACCGGTGTGCGGTAACGGAACTCACTGGCAATCTCAACTTGGCAAGGGACGCCAATCAGTTGTTCAAACCAATATTTAGCAATCATCCCTGCATGGTAGCTGGTCCCACAGGCAATGATCTGGATTTGCTGAATCTTGTCAAAATCGGCATTGGCATGATTGAGGAAATCTTCACGTAAGCTATTGCCGTTCAATGCTTGAGAAATGGTTTGCTGAATCGCTTCAGGCTGCTCATAGATTTCTTTCAGCATGAAGTGCTTATATTCGCCCTTAGATGCATTGCTGACCGTTGCATCTAACTCTTTGACTGGACGTTGTACAGGCTCGCCGTTGACAAAAACTTCAATACTGGTACGGGTTAAACGCGCAATATCACCTTCTTCTAGATAAACGAAGCGATTGGTGACTGGTAATAAAGCCAATTGGTCGGAACTGATAAAGTTTTCACCAATACCGACACCAATCACCAGTGGCGAACCTTCACGAACCGTAATCAGCTCGTCTGGATGTGCTGTGTGCACAATCCCAAGTGCATAAGCACCCTTAAGGCGTGGTGTAATCTTTTGTACCGCTTCCAACAGGCTATCTGTTTGCTTTAGCGCATCGTTAACGAGGTGCGCAACAACTTCAGTGTCGGTCTGCGAGGTAAACACATAACCTAAAGCTTGCAATTCATCTTTAAGGTCTTGGTAGTTTTCAATGATCCCGTTATGAACCACTGCAACATCACCCGAAACGTGCGGGTGTGCATTATTTTCTGTCGGTTTACCGTGAGTTGCCCAACGTGTGTGTGCAATCCCGACATTTCCAGTTAAGTGCTGTTCTGACACGGCTTCAGCTAAGTTGGCAACTTTACCAACACGACGTTCACGTAAGATTTTTTGATTATTGAGTAATGCTAAACCAGCAGAGTCATAGCCACGGTATTCAAGGCGTTTTAGTCCTTCAATCAGAATATCGGTTACACAACGTTCAGCAACGCCACCAACAATACCACACATAATTTTATCCTCTTATTTTTTCAGCTTTTGGGGACGTTGATAATTTGCTTTTTCAAACTGTTTTGATCGTTCGACAGCCAAACTATGCTCAGCTACATCTCGAGTGAGGGTTGATCCTGCACCTGTTGTAGCACCTCGACCAATTTTAATTGGTGCAACCAAGGAGTTATTGGTTCCAATGAATACATTGTCTTCAATAATGGTACGGTGTTTATTGGCACCATCATAATTACAGGTAATGGTACCTGCACCAATATTACAGCCCGCACCAATATCTGCATCACCTAAATAAGTAAAGTGATTGGCTTTTGAGCCTAGACCCATATTTGTATTCTTTACTTCAACGAAGTTGCCGATATGTACGTCATTGGCAAGGTTTGCACCTGGGCGTAAACGTGCGAAAGGCCCAATTTGGGTGTTTTCGCCGACAATCGCATTCTCAAAAATACTATAGGGCTGAACTTTTGTACCAGCAGCAATACGGGTATTTTTTAGAATACAGCCTGCGCCAAGTTGTACGTTATCGCCCAGTTCACAGTCGCCTTCGATGATAACATTGACATCAATTTGTACGTCTTGCCCACAGCTTAAGGTACCACGTAAATCAAAACGATTTGGGTCAATTAAGTGAACACCTTGTAGCATCAATTCTTTGGCTTGCTGCTGTTGGAACTGACGTTCCAAGGTCGCAAGTTGTAAGCGGTTATTCACACCTTCAACCTCAAACGCAAGCTCTGGTTCAACTGAGGCAACTTCTAAGCCATCCGCAATTGCCATCGCGACAATATCAGTGAGGTAATATTCACCTTGCGCATTTTCATTAGAAAGTTGAGGCAACCATTCATGAAGTTTTGCATTGCTGACACAATAAATGCCAGTATTAAATTCTTTAATTTGGCGTTGTGCTTCGTTGGCATCTTTATGTTCAACAATGGCCTGAATTTTACCATCTTGGCGAACAATCCGGCCATAACCTGTTGCATCATCGACTGTGAGTGTCACTAAGCCAATGCCTGTTTGAGTGGATGCATCCAATAATTTTTGTAGCGTATCTGCCTGAATACAAGGTACATCGCCTGATAAAATCAGTGAAACACCTTCTTGTGGTAAAACAGGTAAGGTCATTTGTACTGCATGGCCTGTGCCTAATTGTTCTGCCTGCTCAACCCATTCAATCTGTTCTGCTGCAAAGCTTTTTTTAACCAGCTCACCGCCATGTCCATATATGGTAATAATGTTTTGGGCATTGAGTTTTTTTGCGGTTTGAATCACATGTCCAAGCAGAGGACGACCTGCAAGTGGTTGTAATACTTTTGGTAATTGTGAACGCATCCGCGTTCCTTTCCCAGCTGCAAGAATAATAACAGTTGTTGACATAACTAACTCTAATAGTGGCTTAAGTCAAAAGATAAAAATGAAAAATAAGAATACAGAGTGCTGCCCAAAGGCCAGCAATGATGTCATCCAGCATGATCCCTAAGCCGCCAGACACTTTTTGGTCAGCCCAGCTAATTGGGAATGGTTTCCAGACATCAAATATACGGAATAAGATGAATCCGACAATGACCCACAGCCAATTCATTTGCTGTAAATAGAGCAAAGGCAGGAGGGTAATGGATTGTCCTGCAAACTCATCCCAGACAATGCGACCATCGTCATGCACATTGATGACTTTTGCAGTATGTCCACAGATATAAATGCCAATTAAGGACATTAAAATAACCACAACGATACTGGCCGACAGACCCAAATAGAGCCATAGTGGTACAAATAACAGTGCAAAGGCAGAACCAAAGGTTCCAGGGGCTTTGGGTGCTAAACCAGAACCAAAACCGACACCACAGAATACGATGAAGCGGGCAAACCAAGTCATTTGGCTAAAGTGAATGGGAGGCTTATGCAAAGTGTTGGTATCCATGAACATGTAATGGGTGTGCTTTGCCCATATACTCAAATAACAATCCAGTTTGTTGGGTAATTTCGCCGATTATTGTAAGCGGAACATCTAATTGTTGTCGCGACAGTTCTTTGAAGTTTTGCGGTGATATTGTAAAGCATAATTCGTAATCATCACCACCTGCAAGCGCATAATGCCAAGCTTGTTGCAGATCAAGTTGTTTCAGTGATGCATCTAACGGAAGTTGCTCAAGCTGTAATTTTGCACCGACATTGGATGCTTTTAAAATATGACCTAAGTCTTGCGCCAATCCATCTGAGATATCAATCATACTCGATGCCAACCCTTTGAGCTGTTGACCCAAATGACAACGTGGGGTTGGATAATCTAAGCGTTGTTGTAGTGCATGCCCTAGATGCTGTAATCCAAATGCAGCATCGCCAATCTGTCCACTCACACAAATATAGTCACCAACTTGTGCACCTGCACGGGTAATGGCCTGACCCTGTTCAATCCAGCCTAGTGCAGTCACACTAATCGTGAGTTGAGTACTTTGGGTGGTATCACCACCAATCAGGCTAACACCGAACTGATCGCAGCAATCAAACAAGCCCTGACTAAATCCAGCCAGCCAGTCATGATCAACAGTTGGGAGACTCAGTGCGAGTAAAATACTATGAGGTTTTGCCCCCATTGCTGCCAAGTCAGATAAATTGACTGCAACGCTTTTCCAGCCGATGGCATGGGCAGCGGTGTCTAAGGGGAAATGACGACCAGCAACCAGTGTATCTGCACAGATCACCAGTTGTTGTGAAGAAGGTGGGGTAATAATGGCTGAGTCATCACCGATGCCTAAACTGACATCCGTATTGGATGTGCGTTTAAAGTAATGCTCAATAATTGAAAACTCAGCCATTTAACATAAGCCTATTATTTTGCTTGCTGTTTTTCAGCTTCACGCAGCTTTGATGAAAGACGGTCTAATACACCATTGATGTATTTATGACTGTCTGCACCACCAAAGTGTTTAGCTAGCTCAATCGCTTCATCAAGTACAACGCGGTATGGAACTTCAAGATGATCTCGGAGTTCATACGCACCGAGTCGTAGGGTTGCAAGCTCGACACCATCCAATGCGCTTAATTCACGATCAAGCACTGGAATGAGCAACTCATCTAAAGCTTCATGTTGAGCAATCACTTGAGTAAGTAATTCATGGTAATAGTTAAGGTCAACTTTGTGCATGGCATTTTCTACACGCGTGCGTGCTTCAATTTCATGTACTGGGTTCTGACTCATTTGCCATTCATAAATCCCTTGTACAGCAAAACGACGTGCTTTGCGTTTCGCTGCATAAGCGGCCTGAAGTGTTTGCGACATGCTTTAAATTGCCTTTAATAAGTTAACCATTTCGATTGCAGTCAATGCAGCTTCGCTACCTTTGTTTCCTGCTTTCGTACCAGAACGTTCAATTGCTTGCTCAATGCTGTCTGTAGTTAATACACCATTGATTACAGGCATTGTGCTTTCAAGAGCAACTACGCCTAAGCCTTTTGCACATTCACCTGCAACAAAGTCAAAGTGAGGTGTGCTACCACGAATCACTGCACCTAATGCAATGATGGCATCAAATTTATTTGAAGCTGCTAATTTTTTCGCAACAATCGGCAGTTCCCATGCACCTGGTGCATGAATAACAGTAATCGCTTCTTCTGCAACGCCATGGCGTTTTAAAGTGTCGATTGCGCCTTCAAGTAAATGTTCAACAACGAAGCTGTTGAAACGACCGACTAAGATCGCATAACGACCTTCGCTTGCGAGATGTAATAAACCTTCAATTCGGCGAATTGCCATAGCAACCTCGATTATTTTGCTGTGATTTGATCGGCAGTGATGTATTCCACTACCTCTAAATTGAATCCGGATAAGGCATTGAAACGAAGTGGAGAACTCAACAACTTCATTTTCTCAACGCCTAAATCACGTAAAATCTGTGCACCCACACCAATGGTTTGATATTGGTGAGAAAGTGCGGCATTGGATTTCAGTGGTTTTGGCTGATTTAAATTCTGCAATGCAGGACCAAGATCTTCTAATTGACCCTGACCAATCCATACCAGTACACCGCGATCACTTGCAGCAATCGTTTGCATAGCAAGGTCTAAGTTCCAAGCAGGAGAACCATCGGCTTTATTAAGTTTTAATAAATCACGAATCGGGCTGAAACCATGAACACGTACCGTAGTGACGCCTTGTTTTGGTTCACCTTTAACTAAGGCAACATGAATATCAGGATTGCCGATTTCACGATACTTATACAGCTCAAACGTTCCGTATTCAGTCTCAATGGTTTCTTGAGACAAGCGTTCAACGGTTTGTTCATTGGTCATGCGGTAATGGATCAGGTCCGCGATGGTGCCAATTTTTAAGCCATGTTTTTCTGCAAATACTTCTAAATCAGGACGACGTGCCATTGTACCGTCATCATTAATAATTTCACAGATCACAGACGCTGGCTCTAGACCTGCTAAGCGGGTGAGGTCACAACCTGCTTCGGTATGACCTGCACGGTGTAAAACACCACCTGGTTGTGCCATTAACGGGAAAATATGACCCGGTTGAACAATATCACTTGGTTTGGCATGTGCCGCAACCGCAGTACGAATAGTATGCGCGCGTTCTGCAGCTGAAATACCTGTACTGATGCCTTCTGCAGCTTCAATCGAAAGCGTGAAGTTGGTTGCGTGTTGCGCGCCGTTCTGATCAACCATCAATGGAAGGTTGAGCTGTTTACAGCGGTCGCGACTGAGTGTTAAGCAAACCAAACCACGTGCATGGGTAATCATGAAGTTAATATCTTCAGGGCGAACATGCGTTGCGGCGATGACTAAGTCACCTTCATTTTCACGATCTTCATCATCCATCAGGATGACCATTTTGCCTGCACGAATATCTGCAACAAGCTCTTCAACATGACTCAGCGGCATTCGCTTTCACCTTTTATCTTGCCTTTTTAGGCACTAGTATTCGATAAATCTGGCATAGTTTACCGCATTTTAAAAAATTTCGCCTGTGCTTCTTTATCAATAAAAAGTCAGGCCAAACAAATTATCTTGCAACACATTATCCTGCCCAGCTTTGCCACTTTAAAAGACAGTGTGATGCGATTATAAGCTTTATATCTATGGGCTAAACAAAAAAACACAAGGCTTTGTATCTAGACAAAGCCTTGTGTTTTGAATGACTCTATTCGCGTAGTCTAAATGCTATTTATTCCAGCTCTGTCGATGCTTTGGCTTTTTTACCCATTAAAATTTCTGTACGTAGCGTTTGCGCCAATGTTGCACATTCTTCATTCATGCCATTAATCATAAACGCATGGCGGGTCATGATATTACTTGGGTTTGGCATTGCCACCAATTCATAACTGTTTTGAATGCTTTTGAGCTGCTCATGATTTAAATGCAACGCTGCTTCTTTGGCATGTAAATGTTGTGCCAATCGTTTCGCTGCTTCAACTGCATCTAACTGCATTGCATCGACTGCACTTGCAACCGCACCACGGGTTTGCAAGGCAAAACGTTTATCTTCACGATAACGTTTATACAGTACATCGGCCAATAATTGGAAAACAGCTCCGACCATCATCAGACATTCAAGGGCATGACTGTTTTCAGACGTTGTTGCTAAGCTTGCACCATCAGCATTGAATTCTTGAACCACCTGAATCTGAGCCGCGTCGATCTGGTAATGCTTGGCACAGAGCGCAATACTTTTATCTAAAAATAATTGGCATAGCTTGAAATACGGGACTGAAACAGACTGGTTCACACTATTCAATAACTGCTTAGGATCATAAAACTGAATATTGAGCGCCAAAGCTTGATTATCCAGTGATACGGATTCAGCTGGATTTTTTTCAACACGCGGTTTGGCTTGAACTTGTGCCTGCTGTTGTGCCTGAGTAACCAAAGTCACGGCATTTTGTTTTTCAAGGGCAAGAGCTTGGGTTAAACGTTGAATCTCATGCTTGAGATGATTCTCTTGATTGATACGTGCCAAGTATTCGCTACGTGTTGGGCGTGCGATGGCGCGATAAGCCAACCAAATCAAGCCATGAATGAACAGGGAAACTAAAATCGCTAACCATTGAGTTCGCAAAATCTCACCGATACTTGGTTGGATTAAGGTAATTTCAACGGTACCGACTTTCTTTTCATTTTGTAGCGCATCGCGAACAAATACTTCACCTTGGCGGGTTTTAGCCATCCCACTGGTTGCAAGCACTTGTTTATTGGCATCTAAAATACGAATGGATGCAACACTCGGATTGGTTGCATAACGATTCGCCACCAATGCCAGCGAAACGGTATTGGCTGGTTCCAACTCGGCAAGACTATCTGCCACTAACTGACTGGTCATCAGTTGTCCTTGGCTAGCGCGATTTTCATTGAGTTGATGTGTCGTTGCAATCACCAATAAAAAGGTATGCAATGCAAAACTTACGATCAGTAGGCTAGCAAATAGCCCTTGGCGAGGCGCATTCAAGTTAAATTTCCAAGGCAAATAGATTCATGGGTTATGTTATGATTCTTACAATAGTTGTCGCTCAACCACGAGTCAATTCATGCGAGAAATCATTCTTATATCCTTTCTAGGACCAGATCAACCGAATCAGTTTACTCGATTAATGCAGGTACTATCCGTACATTCTTTGCAAATACTCGATGTGGGGCAGGCAGTTATCCATAATCAACTGACCCTTGGGATCGTTGTTGCATCGGATAATGAGACTGCAACTGCATTAGCAATGAAAGAGATTTTGATTTTAGCACATGATATTGGCTTAACTGTGCGATTTAAACCAATCTCCAACGCAGAATATGATCAATGGGTAAGTGAAGGTGGTCGAACTCGCTATATCGTGACTGCGCTTGCACCTGAACTTACCGCTGCACATCTGCAAGCCGTGACTAAAATTGTGTCAAGTCAAGGCTTTAATATTGAAACGGTCACTCGTTTATCTGGGCGTTTAGATCTGGATGCAGAAAGCCAATTTCCACGTCGTGCCTGTGTGCAGTTTGGCCTCAGCGGACAGATGTTGGATGCTCAAGCGATGCGTGCAGCATGTTTAAGCCTATCTGGCGAGTTAAATATTGATGTCGCTGTACAAGAAGACAATGCATATCGCCGTAATCGTCGTTTAGTTTGTTTTGATATGGACTCCACCTTGATCGAGCAAGAAGTCATTGATGAATTGGCATTAGAAGCAGGCGTTGGCGCTCAAGTTGCTGAAATTACTGAGCGTGCTATGCTGGGTGAACTTGATTTCCAACAAAGTTTCCGTGCCCGTGTGGCGTTATTAAAAGGTTTGGATGCTTCGGTATTGCCGAAAATTGCAGAACGTTTGACGGTGACAGAAGGGGCAGAGCGTTTGATCTCTACCTTGAAGGCCTTGGGGTATAAGACCGCAATCCTCTCTGGCGGTTTCCAGTACTTTGCTGAGTATTTACAAGCAAAACTGGGAATTGATGAAGTACATGCCAACATTTTAGATGTCGAAAATGGTGTGGTGACAGGTGAGGTCAAGGGTGCGATTGTTGATGGTGCTCGTAAAGCAGAATTACTGCGTCAACTGGCGGAAAAAATGGGGATTTCACTAGAACAGGCGATGGCCGTGGGTGATGGTGCCAATGACTTACCGATGCTTTCAATTGCAGGTCTAGGCGTTGCATTCCGTGCTAAACCTTTGGTCCGTCAAAATGCCAATCAGGCAATTTCAAGTGTGGGTTTAGATGGCGTGCTGTACCTATTAGGTATGCATGATAAGGATTTAAACCGCGCTTAGAGTAACATTTATCGCGTTTCAATAAGGTCGCTTTTACTGCGGCCTTATTCATTTTTTGTACGTCATTTATTCGTCATAATTATGTCTAAATGTATAGAAAAACAACGATAAAAAAATTCCGAAAAAAGTTTTTTTGCAGCAAAAAATAGGCATAGTTTTTTGTAATGACACGCTGTAATTGATGCTATATGGACATTCAAGACTTTTATATGTTTTAAAAATGTAATGACAAAAGCATATTGCGACAGCTTGTGTCGTAAGGTTAATTTCAGGCTCTTTTTTTCTAAAAAAAACGCTCCATAATGCATAAAGACGTTAATGCAATACGAAGTACTGTTAGAGATTACAGAACAAATATAGAGGTCTGAATTAAATACAGACCACCCCTTTTAAGACGGAGGTTTCTATGGAAGCAGCGAATTTCACCATGTGGGTTGGATTTGGCTTAATCGCTGTCGCAGTTATTGCTGTTTTCTTTTCTCCTTATCGTCGTTGGTTAGGTTTTATGTTGGCGGGTATGCTGTGCTGGGGACTGTTAGAAGTGGTGCGCTTTGGTGCGCAAACCATATTCGAGATGTCCGTCGCCTATAGTTATTTGACTGCGTTAAGCCTTGCGATGATAACGGTTACATTTATCCTTTTACGTGAAGACAAACAAGCACAAAAAGAGCTGGCAAATCGTCAGTATATTGAACATACACCTGTATATAAGGACGACCAGCAGCAATGTTCTAGCAGATAAATTATAATAATTTGAATAACATCAAAGGCATGCTCAGCATGCCTTTTTTGTACTAATTTTCTGCAACAAAGCTTTTACAGACCCATATACAATTGTGCTAGGATACGGTTGTCTTAATTTTCATCATAATACTGTAGGCATAAATGTCATGAAGCTTTCTTCTTTACCTGTGGTTAAGTTACCTATCGTTGATGTAAGCACTGATCCACTTGATTTATTAGTGGCAGGTTTGGCGTTACGTATGAAGCAATTGGCACGTACGAGCCCAAAGTTTATTGAATTGGTTCATGACCGTGAATTTCGTATTCAGATTGGTACAGATTTAGGTTTGGCACGTCAGATCATTGTGAACCGTGGCAAGATCGAGACAGTGGCTGGTAGCCCAGAAAAAGCTGATTTTATTTTACAATTTGCATCGAGTGAGCAAGGTGTAAAAACGTTGCTAAAAGGCGACCCAACTGCATTTATGACCGGTATGCAAGATGGCAGCATCAAAATGGAAGGTGACTTTAGCCTGCTAGTTTGGTTTAACCAAGCGGCGAAGTTGATTCCACCTAAAGTACCAAAACCAGTCAAAGAAAAAATTCGTCAAGCACGTGCCTTTATTAAAGAAAAAACTGGCAAATAAGCTGTCATAAAAAACTCCCAAATCGGGAGTTTTTTATTGCCTAGAATTATTCAATCTCTAAATTGAAAGTGACTGGTCCATCATTAATTAAATGAACTTTCATATCCGCTGCAAAAATACCTGTTTGCACATGGTCGAATTGTTGTTGCGCATATTCAACCAATTGTTCATATAGGGCTTTGGCTTCTGCTGGAGGCATGGCGGGTCCAAAGTCAGGACGTAGGCCTTTTTGAGTTTGTGCCATCAAGGTAAATTGTGAAACCAATAAAACCCCACCATTGGCTTGGCTAACATTCCAGCCCATTTTGCCTTGCTCATCATCAAAAATACGATACTTCAAAATCTTATCAATCAGCTTTTGGCCTTTTTCTAATGTGTCTTCTTTGCCTAGACCTAAAAATACCAATAAGCCGTGTTGAATTTCGCCAGTGATTTGCCCTTCAACCACAACTTTGGCTTCGAGGACACGTTGAATTAATGCGCGCATAAAAATGAAGATCGGTATTGAATCAGCGCAACAGTCTAACAGATTTGGTTGTTCTACACCGACCCCAGCAAGATGCTTGGTTGGCCTTAATCTTATTTTTCGATTTATTTTATTAAAATTATCTTTTTTATCTATTGTTCAAATCTTTGTATAGTCCTCGTGCAGGAAAGGTATTTAGATTTTGGATTTAATAGCATGTTTAAGCGAACTTTTTTATTTACGATAATGGCAGCAACGCTTGGCACCGCGTATGCAGCGCCTTTAACAAAAGACAATGGTGCACCTGTAGGTGATAATCAAAACTCAATGACAGCAGGTGTGAATGGCGCAACGCTACTACAAGATGTACAACTGATTCAAAAATTACAACGTTTTGGTCGTGAACGCATTCCCGAGCGTGTTGTGCATGCACGGGGTACAGGTGTTTATGGTGATTTCGTCGCAACAAAAGATTTGTCTGATTTAACCGTCGCTTCTATGTTTAAGGCAGGTACCACAACCCCTGTTTTTGTTCGCTTTTCAACGGTGATTCATCCTAAAGGTTCTCCAGAAACTGCACGTGATCCGCATGGTTTTGCAGTGAAATTCTATACGCAGCAAGGGAACTGGGATTTGGTCGGCAATAACCTACCCGTATTCTTTATCCGAGATGCGATCAAGTTCCCTGATTTTGTCCATGCGATGAAGCCTGATCCTGTTACCAATGTCCAAGATCCGAACCGAGTTTTTGATTTCTTAAAAAGTCAGCCATGGTCAATCAATATGTTGACCTATGTCTATTCAAACTTGGGCACACCTGAAAGCTACCGTACACTGGATGGCTTTGGCGTGCATGCATTCAAGTTATACAACGAGAAAGGTGAGTATAAGTACGTCAAATTTAACTGGCGTTCGAAACAAGGCGTGAAAGGTCTGAATCTGGATCAGGTACGAGAAGTACAGGGCCGTGACTGGAGCCATTTGACCAATGATATGTACAAAAATGTCTATGCCGGAAACTATCCGAAATGGGACTTATACATTCAGGTGCTTGATTCAAAAGATCTGGACAAATTTGATTTTAATCCATTAGATGCAACCAAAATATGGCCAAATGATCTAGTCCCTGAAGTGAAAGTCGGAACCTTGACACTGAATCGTATGCCGAAAAATTTCTTCCAGGAGACAGAACAATCGGCATTTGCTCCAGGTAACTTAATTCCTGGGATTGAGCCATCGGAAGACCGTTTATTACAAGGTCGTATCTTCTCTTATTCGGATACACAGTTATACCGTCTAGGTGCGAACCATCAGCAGATTCCAGTTAATCGTCCACATGTCGCGGTAAATAACAATAACCAAGAAGGCTTTATGAACATGGGCCAGACTGAATCCCATGTGAATTATGAGCCAAGTACGATTGAGCCTAAACAATCCACTGAGATTGCCAGAGCTGTACAAACGCCGTTGCAAGGTACAGTGATGCAGCATGCGATTCAAAAAGAGCAGCCATTTAAACAGGCAGGCGAGCTTTATCGCAGCTATTCAGCTGTTGAAAAGAATGACTTGATTCGTAATCTTGCTGCAGATTTAGGAGCAGTAAAAGACATTGAAACCAAGACCATTATGCTGTCTTACTTTTATAAGGCCGATGCCGATTATGGGACACGTCTTGCCAAAGTGCTAAATGTGAATCTAAAAAATGTACAGGCCAAAGCATCTCAACTAAAAGACGAATAAACGTTTTCATGATGTGGTAACAGGTGCCTGAATGTTACCCCCAGAAAGTCCTGTAACCTCAATAGCCTTTCCTGCACCTAGGGCGAGTGTTACAGGCATTCCTTTTTAGGCTTTTAATTGGATGTGAATAATGCTTCATTTTCGGTCTTTATTATTTACGATCAGCTTACTTTGTGGCAGTTTCTCTGTTTCTGCCAATACAGACACACCATCTGTCACAGACAAAGGATCAGAGGAGGTGGTTGAGCTATTTTTCTCCGCAGCCAAAGTCGGCAATATCGAGGTCTTGCAAGAGTTTTTAAAGCAAGGGTTCCCCGTTGATATTCAAGATCATTCTGGTTATAGCGCATTGATGATGGCGAGTTATTATGGGCAGAAAGATGCAGTAAAAACATTGTTGCAACACAATGCCAATCGTTGTCTACGAGACAAACGTGGACATACCGCTTTAATGGGGGCGATTGTCAAAGCTGAATGGAGTATTGCCAAACAATTACGTCAGGTCGACTGTGACATTAATGCAGAGAAAACTGGACAGCTCACTGCTGAACAGTTCGCAATTCAATTTGGACAACAGCAACGTTTAAAACAGATTCAGGCTGAGCTATCCAACTAAGCTTTGCTATTACTCTAAACTATTGAATTCTAAAAGACGCTGAATCAAATGATTTCGAGAACAATATCCATCGTCGTAGACAGACTCATTTCTGCGTAAAAGTATGCTTTAATGCTTGAAATAGAATAGATCCTAATTCAGTCATGTCTACACCAATTATTCAATCTTTACTGGATACCGACTTATATAAATTCACCATGTTACAGGTGGTGTTGCATCAGTTTCCGCAAACGCATAGTGTGTATTTATTTCGTTGTCGCAATTTAGAAGATACGGTTTATCCCTTAGTTGATATTTTGGATGACTTGAATCAGCAGCTGGATTTGCTGTGTGAACTACGTTTTGCCGAAGATGAATTACAGTACCTGCGTTCATTGCGTTTTATTAAAAGTGATTTCGTTGATTATCTGGAATTGTTCCAGCTCAAACGTCGTTTTATCCAAGCCAGTATCGATGAGGCTGGGCGCTTAGATATTCGCATTGAAGGCCCGATGGTTCAGGCGATGATGTTTGAGATTTTTGTCTTGGCGATCGTGAATGAATTGTATTTCCGCCGTATCCGTAATGATGAGGTTTGGGTTGAAGGTGAGCGACGATTGCAGCAAAAGCTGGTGCAGTTGCAACAATATGAGCAAGAACAACAAGAAAATGATCCACCATTTTTAGTGTCTGATTTTGGCACCCGTCGTCGCTATAGTTTTGAGTGGCAAAAGCATGTCGTGCAGGCATTTCAGGCCGCTGCACCTAAAGTATTCCGAGGCACCAGTAATGTGCTGTTGGCAAAGCAATTGGGGATTAGCCCGATTGGTACCATGGCACATGAGTTCTTACAGGCTTTTCAAGCACTTGATGTACGTTTGCGTAATTTCCAAAAAGCAGCACTTGAGGCATGGGTACAAGAGTATCGTGGTGATTTAGGTATTGCTTTGACCGATGTGGTGGGAATGGATGCCTTTTTGCGTGATTTCGATTTGTATTTTGCCAAGTTATTTGATGGTTTGCGTCATGACAGTGGCGACCCGTATGAATGGGGTGATAAAGCTTTCGCGCATTATCGCAAACTCAAGATTGATACCAAGACCAAGATGTTGACCTTTAGTGATGGTTTAAATTTAGAAAAAGCATGGTCATTGCATCAGTATTTTAAAGACCGTTTCCAAGTGAGTTTTGGGATTGGCACCAATTTGACCAATGATATGGGGCAGAAGCCGTTGAATATTGTGCTGAAATTGGTGGAGTGTAATCGTCAGTCGGTGGCGAAGATTTCAGATAGTCCAGGTAAGACTATGACGGATAATGATACCTTCTTGGCGTATTTGCGTCAGGTGTTTGATATTGAAGAGAACGAAGTTAGCGTCTAAGCAAACAAGTTTAGAGGATGGTGATGGCGGTATCTTACTGGGCATTTTTTAAATATTAGGTTCAACCTTCGGTTCGACCTACTTTTCTTTCGGGAAAAGTAGGCAAAACCATTGTCATCCACAAAACCTGTTCATTTCTTTCTTCTATTTTATATTTCGCAGAAACAATATCTTGTAGATATTTCGCAGGTTGTGGATGACGTTTTCGAGTATCCAATTTCATGTGATAGCTTATATTAAATCTCAAAAGCATTATGGATATTCGTCAGACGGTATATCTACTTTTCTGCTAAATGAATGCAAAAAATCAGACAAAGATAAAAAGTCGGCTATGTTAATATCATCCCCAATGCGGATGATAAAACAGCATAACCATGACTGACGTAGATTTTAAACTGGGTTTACTGATTGAACCTGAACAACTAGTGCCTTATTTAGGCAGCGAGTTGATTCGTATTGTCGATTTAAGCCGAGCTTCGGTTTATGAACAATTGCATATTCCTCATGCGATTCATTTACAACCTAAATACTTGGTTGCACAACAAGAACAAGCCAATGGGGTATTGCCTGATTTAGCAGGTTTACACGCTTTAATCGAAAAATTAAATATTTCACCTCAGCATCATGTCGTGGTTTATGACGATGAAGGTGGGGCTTGGGCAGGGCGTTTAATCTGGAATTTACATTGCCTTGGTTTTAACCGCACCAGTTTGATTAATGGTGGCATTCATGGCTGGTTGGGGGCAGGTTTGCCGACTACCGCGGAAGTTGATCCCGTAAAACCTGTTGCGGATCTGTTCCAGATCGATTTAGACACGGTACAACAGCATCGAATTGGATATCACGAATTGTTACAACAGGTCGAACAAGACAATATTCAGCTCTGGGATTGCCGTACCAACGAGGAATATACAGGCTTGCGCCTCGCTGCGCGACGCGGCGGTCACATCCCAAATGCACTGCATTTTGAATGGAGTACTGCCCTAAACCGTGAAAATCATCTAAAATTACACCCGCTTGAACGCACACAACAACGTTTAGAACAATTAGGCTTTAATTTACAACAACCTGTAGTGGTGTATTGTCAGTCTCATCACCGTTCTGGCTTGGCGTATATTTTAGCAAGATTGCTCAACTGGCAAGTTAGGGCCTACGATGGTGCGTGGAGTGAATGGGGCAATCGCCTCGATAGTCCTATTATTTCAGGGGAGTCACCGTCTTGAGTTTTGCAGCAGATTTAAAAAAACAATTATTTATCAAAGCACAGAATCTTGTGCCGCAACATCAACTCAGCCGTGTTGTCGGTAAGGTTGCCGCAAGTGAAAATCTTTTGGTAAAAACTGCTGTTATTCAAGCGTTCAAAGCAAAATACGGAATTGATATGAGCATTGCTGAACAAAGCAATGCGCAACACTATAAATCTTTCAACGAATTTTTTACCCGTGCATTGAAAGATGGTGTCCGTGGTATTGATGAGCAAGCGGATAGCATTGTTTGTCCTGCGGATGGTGCGATTTCGCAATTGGGTAAAATCGAAGCGGGTGATATTTTTCAAGCCAAAGGCCAAAGCTTTTCCGCTGAAAAATTGATTGGTGATCCGCAGCTGGCGAAACCATTTATTGATGGTCAATTCGCTACCGTGTATTTATCGCCGAAAGATTATCACCGCGTCCATATGCCATTGGCGGGGACATTGACCGAAACCTTATATATTCCGGGCGAGTTATTCTCAGTCAATCAAACCACGGCTGAAAACGTACCGGGCTTGTTTGCACGTAATGAACGTATGGTGTGCTTGTTTGATACCGAACTGGGTCGTATGGCGGTCGTTCTAGTGGGTGCAATGATCGTGGCTGGTATTGAAACGGTTGCAACGGGCAAAGTAAAGCCTTCTGGCAAAGTTGAATTGCAGCATCACCAAATGAAATTGGATAAAGGTGCCGAGTTAGGTCGTTTCTACCTAGGTTCAACTGCTGTGGTTTTATTTGAAAAAGATAAAATGGTCTGGGAAGAACAGTTTAAAGCCAATTCGACGGTGGTGATGGGTGAGCGTTTAGGTCATTCGGTTTAATTTAGATATGATTTTAAAAAGCTCCAAAATTGGGGCTTTTTATTTATAGTTTAATTCTTATATATTTTGTATGACGTGAAATAGTCTTAGATAATTTAAAATAAAGGCAAATAATGATGAAATTTTTAATACCACAACTCTCATTTTTTGAATTTTTAGGAATGCTTACTTTTGCAACAATATTCAGTAATTATTTTTTGGATCGACCATTGATTAATATGACGGTTTTTATACTGTATTGTATTTTTGCAGGGATATTATCCAGTTTAAATTTGTATATCCGTTATAAAAGAAATACTACTATTTCTGATTAATTACAATTGCTGTGTATGGACTCATCTTCGGTAGATCAAACATATGATTGAAGATATAAGATATTTAATTATTTTTGCAAAAATTGCAGAGTTTGGTTCAATTTCAAAAGGTGCTAAAGCATTAGGCTTATCTACAACGACAGTGAGTATGCATTTAGCCAAGTTAGAAAAGAATTTGGAATGTGCCTTATTTTATCGAAATACACGGAAAATGACCTTAACTCATGATGGTCAAAAACTTTTAGATACCGCCCAAGTCATGTTGGAAACCTATGAATCAGGTATTTTAGATTTTAAGCAACGTTCTATTCTTAGAAAGACACAGCTGCATATTTCTATTCCTGCGGTTTTTATTCACAGTGAGTTGATGCGCTGTATCACGACATTTTGTGAGGCATATCAGGACTTAACTGTGCATATTACTTGTGATGATAGTCGGACAGATTTGATCGCTGAGAATGTGGATATTGCTGTTCGAATTGGTGAGCTTCCAGATAGTTCATTTAAAGCTCGCTATTTATTTCCTTTAGCCCGAAGTATTGTTGCAACACCTGAATTTTTAAGCCAACAGCAATCCATTACTCATCCTAAAGAGCTGATCAATATGAAATGGATTGGTTTGAGTATGAGAAAAAATAAAAGAATATTGCGGCATCAACACACAGGTGAGGAAGTCGAAATTTCCTATCAGCCTCATATTTATGTGAATAATGTTGAAGCCGCGTATCGATTGGCAAAATTAAATGCAGGGTTGGCAGCGCCTCCTGATGAATTAATCCAAGCTGATCTTGAACAGCAAAATATTGTGAAAGTTCTACCGAATTGGACACTTGAGCCATTGAGTGTGTATGCGGTTTGGCCTGCCAATATTCCAATCAATAGTATTGCACATGCTTTGATTGAGCGAATTTATCAATCATTTAACTCCAAAATAGTTTAATGAGCATGTAGCTTGATAGAATGATTAACGACCCACCCATTATGGTATTCAGGATTTTGAGCTGGCGTGAGTTGGTTAATATTTTAGCGAGTTTATGCCCAGAAATTCCCCAAAGCATTAAACAGATATAGCAGGTAATGAAATAGATGAGAGTAAACAGAATCAAGGGATGATAACTCACGGGGGAGGAAAATAATGAGATACCAGAGAGGCAGGCAATCCATGCTTTGGGATTGAGCCACTGTAAGAGAAATCCATCCATAAAATTGCCTGCCGCAATATTGTTTGATATTTCAACTTCTGCTTTTGAACATATAATTTTTTGCCCGATATAGAAAATAAATAAGCTGCCTAAAACCTCAATGATCATAAAAAATGTCGGGTAATGCATGATGGTTTTAGATATCCCAAAGCCTAAAAATATAAGCAGTAAACTAAAGCCAATGCTTGCACCTGAGATAAAGGGCAGTGTTTTTCTAAATCCATAGATTAAGCTGGATGAGAGAATGGAGATATTGATGGGTCCTGGTGAGATGGACATCGTGAATGAAAAGATAAACATACTGAAAAGAATGGAAAGCTGCATTGTTATGGTCTTTTGAGATCAATCTTAAAAGAAGATGATACAGCGTGGTTTAAATAAGATTAGTCTGGTTTTATCAAAAGCAGATTTTGATTTTTTGAAGGTTTAAAGCCAATTCGACGGTGGTGATGGGTGAGCGTTTAGGTCATTCTGTTTAATTTAGATATGATTTTAAAAAGCTCCAAAATAGGGGCTTTTTTTATCACTGTGAATAGTGTAGTAGGTTCATTAGATCTTTATCTAAATCCTTTAGAAAAGATATTCCATATCTATTTTCTTTTAGCATTTCAAAAAGATGATTTGGCAAATCATCTTTGTATTCTTTAAAACAAGTAGCTAGACCTATAGCTATAGACGCAACACTATCCGTATCTCCACCTAATTCAATACATGCTTTCAAAAGAGAACTCATTGAGTTATGTTTTACTAAACAACTAAATGAGGCACTAACGGTATCATATGCACTTAAAGAAACTCTTTCTTGCCAGTTAAAATTCCATCCATTAAAGCCTTCATTTCCTAAAAAGCTTTCCAATTCTGCTAATGTGCCTCTCTCTTGTAAGCCATAATATGCGGCTAAAGCTACAGCACAACTTGAGGCTACCCCTAAGCTACTATTATGCGTTATTTGTGCTTGTAGTGTGGCAAAAGCAACAACATCATTTTTATTTTTTAAAAATCCGATAGGTACTGAACGCATAGCAGCACCATTTCTTTCACTAGTTGATATCAGCGTCTTAACTAACTCTTTCCCTGAGCTAACTTGGGTTAACAAATTATAAAAACCTTCGGAATATCCAAGCCTAATATCTCTTTGGAAACACTCTAAGAACTTAGCTGCTATATTTTCTTTATTCCATTCTGCTCCAGACAAGATAAATTCAGCTATAGCAATTGACATTTGAGTATCATCTGTATATTTACCTGAAATATCATATAGCTCATGTTTACAATATGATTCTAAGTTATTATGAAGACTAATTTTTTCTATAGCACAAAATTCGAATCCTGCACCATATACATCTGCAATAGCTATTTCAGTTAACATGCAAATGTACCCTCTTTTAAACATGTTTTAATCAGTTATTAGAATCTACGCATGCAACTCCATTTACAGTATTTTATTTAAATATATGGAGTTAAAAAATACATTTCTAAAACTTACCTTGAAAAAGCATGTTGAGAGGTGGTCCCACATGTTTGAACAACTAAAAGCTTATTTATAAGTGATACTCTGCTCTAGTTAAGCTACCTTATTTTGTTGTGGTAGCTGGTCATAGTAAAACTCATCTGGAGTCATTTTGTCCAGACTCGAATGAGGTCGTTTCAAATTATAAAATTCAAAATATGCGTTTAATTGCTTCTTCGCATCCAAAACATTGCTGTAGGCTTTGAGATACACCTCTTCATATTTAACGCTCCGCCATAATCGTTCAACCATCACATTATCAACCCATCGACCTTTACCATCCATGCTGATTTGGATGTCATTTGATTTCAATACATCAATAAATGCATCACTGGTAAACTGACTGCCTTGGTCTGTATTAAATATTTCAGGTCGACCATATTTTTCAATAGCTTCATTTAATGTTTCTATGCAAAATGTAACCTCCATACTAATCGATACTCTATGCGCAAGTACCTTGCGGCTATGCCAATCAATCACAGCACATAAATAAACAAAGCCTTTTGCCATAGGGATATACGTTATATCCGTAGACCACACTTGATTACTGCGCTGAATAGCCAATCCTTTGAGCAGATATGGATATTTGCGGTGAGCTTGATTAGCCTGGCTTAAATTTGGTTTGCAATATAACGCATTAATGCCCATTTTCTTCATTAAAGTACGTGTATGACGTCGTCCTATATGATGTCCTTGACGATTCAACAAATCACGCATCATACGGCTACCTGCAAAAGGGTATTGCATATGTAACTCATCCATACACCGCATCAGCTTCAGATCTGATGCACTCACAGGTTTTGGGCGATAGTAATAACAACCACGGGAGACTTTCAGCAGCTGAGCTTGCTTAGATACTGAAATCTGAAGTGAGTCATCGATTAACTTTTGTGGTTGAAGCGGCCCAGTTTCTTCAACACACCTTCTAAAAAATCAATTTCTAATGCCTGCTCACCGATTTTTGCATGTAGTTTTTTTAGATCGATGGGTGGTTCTGTTGGAGCTTTTGATTGATCGAAAGCTTGCGAGGAAGCTGAAATCAGTTGATTTTTCCAGTCGATAATTTGGTTTTGATGAACATCAAATTCAGCACTCAATTCAGCAAGTGTTTTTTCTGCTTTAATCGCAGCAAGTGCTACCTTAGCTTTAAAATCATTTGAATGATTTCTTCTTGGTCTACGTGCCATAAAATACTCCATATATTGATGTTTATAACATCATTTGGGGAGCAAAATATCACTTATAAGTGTTGTTCAAATTTCCTGATCCACCTCTTTGAATAATTTTTGAGATCAAATGAATCTATAGAAAAATGACTTGATTAAGAATCAGATAAAGAAACTTTTCTAAGTCTAATTACTTTATCATTAAATAAACTAATCCGAGTACATATTTTAAAAGTATTCTTATTTTGTATAAGTAATTTTCATTTAATTAATAAACTAAAAAGTCATGTACGTTTTTGCTTACATCGATTAGGGGCAATGTCCCATTTTCAGCCAAGGCTGAATTGCCTAATATGAACTCATCAGGAACAGGAAGTTCCAAAACATAAAACAAGAATGATAAGTTTGCGCATCAGGATGTGAGATATGACAGGAGTTGTATCTAGTGAAAGGAATACGAAAAAGCCCGACAGGATGTCGGGCTTTTTTTCATTTGAGCTGAAACATAGTCAATTCTTTAGTTTATTTGTTTGGCACTGTAATAGGCATGAATCGATGCTGCACAACGCTCAACGATTAGATCATCATCCTTTTTCCAGATGAGCTTCACTTCACTGAGGGTATTCTCGTCCTGAATTGGAATCAGTCTGACATTGCTGGGCAAAATCACTTTAAACTCTTCAGGCACAATACAAATGCCAAAACCATTAGCGACCAGTTCCAGTTGAGATCTTTTCCTTGAGTAGATTCTGGTTCTTTTGGGACTAAAACCATTCACCAAACATAAATTGGCGGCCAAATAGCTTAAACCACCACGGGCTTTATGTGGTACGGAAACAAAATTTAAAGGTTCTAACTCACGGATCGATATACTTTCTTTTTCACTTAATAATGGGTCTGAAATATGGGCAGCAACATATAAAGGGGCAGTGTATAAACTGATCGAATTGACATCATTTAAATTGTGATAAATCGGGGGGCGAATAAAACCCAGATCAATTGTCCCATTCAATAAATATTCGAGCTGTAATTCAGAAGATAGAGTGTTCATTTCGATATCAATGTTATGGGTATCACAGAGTTGCTCAAAGATTTCCAACTTGTTTTGATCCAACACAATACTACTGGAATGGGCAATTTTAATGATTCGACCTTCACCACGGCTGATGCTTTGGGCACTGACAATTGAACTTCTTAAATGATCGATATTGGTTTTTAAACTTTTATACAGTGCTTCCCCTGCAGGTGTGAGTCTAATTTTCTTCTCAGATCGATCAAAAATTTCAAAACCTATTTCTTCTTCTAAATTTTTAATTTGTCTGCTTAGGGCGGATTGAGCAATAAATAGCTTTTCCGAGGCAGCAATAAAGCCCCCAGTTTCAACAATTGTGATTAGATAATTGAATTGTTTGAATGTCCACATATCTCAAAATTAGATCAGTGCTTGTTTTTTATATATTAGATTAGATGGAAGAAATCTTATACCTTTTTTTATAGATCCTCGATTTAGGTAGCTGAACATGACTATGAAAAACAAGATGTTGACCTTGATTGCTGCTGTAGTGATTTGTTTACTGGCTCAAAGCTACGATCAGTATATGGGCGTGATGACAAAAGAGCAGACTATTGATTTATTGGGAGATTGATAAATTCATCCTACTTAGTTTCATACGATTACTGACTTTTTAAGGGTGAGAAGGCTCAGCGATGTACGCTTTTTCTTACACCGATCAACGGCAATGTCCCATTTCCAGCCTCAGTCGAATTGCCTAATATGAACTCATCAGGAACAGGACGTTCCAAAACATAAAACAAGAATGATAAGTTTGCGCATCAGGATGTGAGATATGACAGGAGTTGTATCTAGTGAAAGGAATACGAAAAAGCCCGACTTGGATGTCGGGCTTTTTTATTGCAAATCTAACAAGTGATTGAGTGTGTTGGCTTATTGTTTTATAACCAACAGAATTGGAGTGAATAGGTGTATCACTGAACCTAAGGCTTAAGATTGAATCTTATGTCTTTTACCTTAGCCACATAATGTTAATTTAATCAACAATGAGTAATTTAGCTCCATTCAAACTGAAGGATTGGTGTGGTTCAGCATGATCACCAACCTGATAGCTCATTCCTTGGGTTAAAATAAACGTCCTTCCATCTTTTAATCTGCTTTCAAGTTCGCCTTCTAAACAAAATAGAATATGTCCTTTTTCACACCAATGATCAGCTAAGTAATTAGCTGAGTATTCTACAATTCTTACTCTAATTCTATTTCCTTCTTCACCAAAGTATTGTGTTTTCCAATACGCATTTCCAGTTTCTCCACGGTATTCTACTGTTTCTATTTTATTCCAGTCAGTTACTTGAAATGGAAAAGGGAAAATATTCATATACTGTTCCAAAACTTTAGATTTATTCTATAAATATAGATAAATTTAGTTTTTGCAATACTCTTATTTAAGCGAAGAGCTGTAATGCGAAGGAAAATTAATTAAAAAATTTAAATACTTACTTGGATCATATTAAGAAAATTAAAGAAGCCATTGATTTAAAATAAGATAGCTTCTTTGTGAATAGCTTAGATATTTCTTGTCAGATTTTTAAACATAAACCATGTACGCTTTTACTTACACCAATTCAGGGCAATGTCCCATTTTCAATCAAGGCTGAATTGCCTAATATGAACTCATCAGGAACAGGAAGTTCCAAAACATAAAACAAGAATGATAAGTTTGCGCATCAGGACGTGAGATATGACAGGAGTTGTATCTAGTGAAAGGAATACGAAAAAGCCCGACTTGGATGTCGGGCTTTTTTTATGTGCGATGGATTTGTTTTTCCCACAGTTCAATCAAGAGTTGCATGGATTTGCTCAGTGGCTTATAAGCTGGCCAAATGGCATGAATCGGCATATCCAGCCCATTGGTGGTATCGAGAAAGGCCAAGCGCACCAGGCTTTGTTTGGCAAAATGTGTTTGTACGACGGAAAGGGGGAAATTACCCCAACCCAGACCTTGTTCCACCATATCAATGGCCATAGATAAATTGTCGCTATACCAATAAGAATCCGAGACCAAAACCCGACTGTCAGGTAGAGGGTAATGTTTGCTTGCAACAATAATCTGTCTGAGTTCAGATAACATGGTGAATTCATTCTTATTATGTGCTTTGAGCTGTTGTGCATCTTTCGGTGAAACCGCAGCAACGAATTGTTCCATCCCCAGTAAGCGGAAACGCTCATTGTTATCGAGTTGTGATGAGCTATACGCGATATAGAGATCAATTTCGTTATTGTGTAGCCGTGTTTTGAGCTCTTGTTGTGGTGCACTGACTATTTCAATATTTAACAAGGGATAGCGTTGAGTCAGCTGTTCAATCCCTGCCAATAAAAACTTTTGATTCACATCTGCAGCGATGCCAATGCAAAGACTAGTTTCTAATCCCGTTGAAAGTTCGGTCAAATGCAGGTCGAGCTGACGTAATTTGGTCACAATCAGTCGGGCATGTGGTTCGATTGAAAGCGCGACTTCTGTCGGGGCGAGATGATTTTTACTACGTTCAAACAGTTTTAAATTTAACTCTGCTTCTAGGTTGGCAATCGCCATGCTGACTGCTGAAGGCACTCGATTTAGTGCGCGTGCTGCTGCGGAAAAATTACCACGATCAATAATTTCAAGAATCAGTTCAAGCTGTTCGCTACTGAGTTTCATGGTCATTCCCTTGTCAGTAAATCTGATGACGATTGACTTTTTTTATCAAATTTAAGGCGTAAAATCCACTCATTATTGATTTTAAGGTGTGGTCATGCAAGGAACCAAGAGAAGAGTCACTTACGTATTTTTCTATGAAGTTTTGAGCTTTTTTATCTGTGCGATGGTGTTGGCGGTGCTTTCAGGCACGACCATCAGTCATACAGGACCTTTGTCGATCTTGATTGCTGTGATCGCAGTGACAGTCAATTTCTTTTATAACTATGTGTTTGAGATGTGGGAAAAGAAGCAGACATCAAAAAAACGTACGGTACTCAGACGTGTGGCACATGCGATTGGCTTTCAAATTGTCTTGGTGATGATTTTGATTCCTTTGATTGCTTGGTGGATGCAGATCAGTTTAGTTAAAGCCTTCTTGCTAGATTTTAGTTTGATGGTGCTGATTCCATGTTATACCTTTGTTTATAATTACTTTTTTGATCATATTTTTGGTTTGCCTAGTCATTTGCTTGAGCCAGCAGCGATGAGTGCCAAAACCAGCTCTTAATTGACAGTCTTATGCTTAAATTTATAAAAAAGAGTGCATAAAATGCACTCTTTTTTATGTGAAATTTAAATAATTAAAGTCGAATCCAAGTCATATTACGGAAACTATTATTGCTTGGATTTTTGGCATTGATACTCAACATTTTACCTGTTTTGCTGAGGCGTCCATTTAGGTTGTATTTGTGACCATCATAAGGATTGAGCCAAACACCTTGTCCAAATTCTTCATTTTGACTCAACATCTTTAGACCAGTTAGCACTTCCATACCGATAATCTGCTGGTTTTTAAAAGTACCTGTACATGCTGTACATAAGGTTGGCGCAGCCTCCTTGGCAGAAGGATACATTTTGACAATCACCGCACTGTATTGCTCGGTCGCAGAATGTTTGCGAATGACGATATCAGACAGATACGAGCCCGTACGCTCATCGACGACTTTCCACGTCCCAATCAGTGGATCTGTTGGAGCAGCATGAATCGCCAAAGGGGTATTGAGTCCAAGTAAGAGAATACAAGCACGAAGAAAAGGGGTATTGAGCATGAGGAATACATCGAGAAATATAAATAATGAAATGAAACAAAAATTTATTATATTATTTTAGTGGAATGATCACATCATATTTAAGGGAACTTAGCAGTTCCCTTCAGGTTTAAATCATGCGGTATAAGCGTTCTTTCGGGAACACCGCAGTAAAGGTCGAACCTTCATTTTCTTTAGAGGTAATTTCCAAGTGCGCACCGTGTTGCATCAACACGTGTTTCACAATCGCAAGCCCTAATCCTGTTCCACCAGTCTGACGGCTACGTGCGCTATCGACACGGTAGAAACGTTCTGTTAGGCGCGGCAAATGTTTTGGGTTAATCCCGATGCCATTATCCTGAACGGTAAAGTAGGCATGGTCACCATCTTCATGCCAGCCAATGGTGATGATGCCACCTGCAGGCGTGTATTTAATCGCATTGGTAATTAAATTGCTGAATGCACTGGCAATTTCGATATCAGAACCAATCAGGTCGCAATGGCTATCAATATCCAGATTGAGGGTATGACCATAATCGAGATTGTAGGCACGGGCATCATCAAAGATTTGGTTCATCAGATTGGCCATATCAATAATCTGATTCTTTGCGACTTTTTTATTATTTTCTAAATTTGATAATAATAAGAGGTCATTGACCAAAGCATTCATCCGTTTGGTCTGAGATTGCATCTGGGTGAAAGCACGTTTCCAACGCGGGGTAATATCATCTTGATCGGTAAAGGTTTCGATATAGCCACTGAGCACGGTCAATGGTGTGCGTAACTCATGTGAAATATTATCGACAAAGTCTTTACGCATTTGTTCCAGATTATGCACCCGTGTGGTGTCATACGCGACCAGCAGACGGCTTTCTCCACCAAAACGGGTGAGTTTGACCTGTACATAACGTTCTTCATCCATCTGCGCCTGTAAACGGATACCATCAGGAGATTGATCGCTATGGTTGAAATATTCAATAAAATTGGGTTGGCGCAGAATCGACAATAAGTTGCGGCCACGATCCAAAGGGCTAATCCCTAACAATTTTTCAGCGGCAGGATTCCACCATTCGATTTGATGTTGATCATCAATTAAAACCACCGCTTCGGCCAATGCCACCAGAGAGGATTGCGCCCGATCAATCAATCCGACCATCTCCGCTTGAACAATGCGTTCTTGACGTTGTGCACGGTAAACATTGAACAGCAAAGCGCCCCAAATCCCGTTCAGATTGGGTGGGACATCATAAGGGCGATTGGAAATCCATTCATTGACCAGATAAAGCGAGCGTAGCTGTAGGAAAAAAAACAGCACGAAGGCAATAAAAATACAGCTCCAGAAGTAACCCACCCCGAATCCGACTAAGCTTGCAATCAATAAGAAAAAAAGTAACAGTCTTAAATCTTGTTTTGCAAAGGTCCATAAACTGCTGTAGCGAAAACGTTGGTGTTCACGTGCCAGTTCAGGGACGGGGTAAGGCTCATACATAAAGGATTTTTAACCTACTGCTAAATCTGCTCGTGTCGAAAAACGGTAACCTGTGCCACGAACGGTTTGTACAAAACGGTCGACACCAAAAGGCTCTAACACTTTGCGTAAACGACGGATATGCACATCAATAGTACGGTCTTCAATATAGACATTGCCACCCCAGACCTGATCTAGGAGTTGAGCACGGGTATAGGCGCGCTCAGGATGGGTCATGAAGAAGGCCAATAAACGATATTCGGTTGGGCCCATATCTAAAATACTGTTGCCGAAACTCACGCGCTGGCTGACAGGATCAAGTAATAAACCATTGGCATCAATCACTTTTTCACCGCTCAATGCATTGGCACGACGTAATACCGCTTTGATGCGAGAGACCAGTTCACGGGTTGAAAATGGCTTGGTCATGTAATCATCGGCACCTGCGTCCAGACCTTGTACTTTGTGGTCTTCTTCACCACGTGCAGTCAGCATGATCACAGGAATCTCGGCCAAGTTTTCATCGCGTTTGAGGCGACGGCATAAATCCACACCGCTCACGCCACCAGGTAGCATCCAATCCAGCAAAATAAGCGCAGGACGCTGATCAACGATAATCTGATGCGCTTGTTTGGCATCCTCAGCTTGTAAACATTGGAAGCCTGCCATATCCAAAGAGGTATGGATCATTTCGCGGATCGGTAGCTCATCATCGACAATTAAAATATAGTCATCTTTCACAGCGCAATACCCTTAAAATCTGTAACGGTTTAACCGTTTTGTTGTTATGACAGGCTTATTACAAAGATTAATTATGACAATATCATTGCAAAAGAATTAATAAAGTCGAATTTAGCAATAAATTGTGACAAGCATGGGGCAGAGTCGTGACGGATTGATGACAATTTGCCTAGCAATAAAGCAAATGAATTCATTTGCTTAACTTAACTGTAGTTTAACAGCTTTGCGTGTCACAAAACTGTAAAACGATTTTAATTTTTTTGCGAGGTGGTTTCGATAAAAGACAAAAAGACAGCACAGCAGGCGGACAGAACATCTTCCAGAGGCTGTTTGAAGCCTTCCGAGACCCAACGAATAATAATATGGGTGACATAACCATTTAGGCCAGTTGCCATCAACGAGACTTCTTCAGTGCTATGTGGGGCATTGGGCATGGTGATCATCACGAAGCCCTGAATAATGCGATCGAATTGGGTCAGCGTTTCTTGAATGGTGGCTTGATTATGTAAATCCTGCACTAGCATCGCATCAATATAAATAATCCGTGCCATACGAGGATCATCTTTAATCGCGCTCAATAACGCTGACAAACCTGCAGTCACCATATTCTTGGGTTCAGGTGCTGCCATGAGGACAGCTTGGGTTAAGCAGGTTTGCATTTTTTCAATCATTTTTAAGAATACGGTTTGAAATAGTTCTTCACTTTTCTTAAATGATTCATAAAAATAGCGTTCAGTCAGCTTGGCTTCATTACAGACATCTTTGACCGTGACTGAGAAAAAGCCTTGTGTACCGTAGGTTGCAATACCTGCTTCAATCAATTTTTCACGACGTGCTTCTTTGCGCTCAGTTAAAGACAGACCTTTGAATTGCCGTTCTTTCGCTTCTGTATTGTTTTTCTTGCGTGTCGCTTGATCTTGAGTTGCCATTGAGAAAACCGTTCCCTAAAAAGTCTTTAAATCGTATGTCTAAGTCTAATATGTGCATTTCAACCTTGTTGTGCTGCTAGCATAACCATATTTTGAAAATATACCTTGTCTCTTTTAAACATCATCGGTCATGAAATGTAAATAGGCCTATTATGACATGTAGG
Organism: Acinetobacter higginsii; assembly: GCF_000369845.1. Classification (NCBI taxonomy): domain Bacteria; kingdom Pseudomonadati; phylum Pseudomonadota; class Gammaproteobacteria; order Moraxellales; family Moraxellaceae; genus Acinetobacter; species Acinetobacter higginsii. The sequence continues at coordinate 115,887 of NZ_KB850215.1, forward strand.
ATGTTGGTTATTGCCATTTGTCTTAAAGCTGTAGTGTACTATATTGACAACACGTATTGTCAAAATTATATTGGTTACAGGTTAAACAGGCCCTTACACAAAGGATAGGCAATGAAAAATTTTAAAAATAAAGTCGCAGCGATCACCGGTGCAGGTTCTGGGATTGGACAACAACTGGCTGTTTTATTGGCGAAACAAGGCTGTCATTTGTCATTGAGTGATATCAATGAAAAAGGCCTGACGCAAACTGTCGAATTAGTGAAGCAGTACCCTGTGACAGTGACCACCAAAGTCCTCGATGTTTCAAACCGTGATGCGGTGAAACAGTGGGCGCAAGAGACTGTACAGGATCATGGCTCAGTCAATTTGATCTTCAATAACGCAGGCGTAGCACTTGGTTCGACAGTGGAAGGCGCAAGCTATGAAGATTTAGAATGGATCGTTGGGATTAATTTCTGGGGTGTGGTCTATGGCACCAAAGAATTCCTGCCATTCATCAAACAAACCAAAGATGGTCATATCATCAACATCTCCAGTATTTTTGGTTTAACCTCGCAACCAACCCAATCGGCGTATAACGCAACTAAATTTGCGGTACGCGGTTTTACTGAATCATTACGTCAGGAATTGGACATTGAGAAGGGTGGTGTCAGCTCACTTTGCGTACATCCGGGCGGGATTCGTACCAATATCGCCAAAGCAGCGAAAATGAATGACAGTTTGAAGAGCTTGGGCATGGACCCAAACAAATCAATCAAGCAATTTGATAAGTTCCTGCGTACCCCACCAGAAGAAGCTGCACGTCAAATTTTAAATGCAGTATTGAAAGATAAACGCCGTTTATTGATTGGGACCGATGCGCGTATTGTGGATTCGTTCCAACGTTTATTCCCGACGGGTTATCAGCGTATTGCAGCGCTTGCAACCAAGATGATGTAAGTCGTTAGCATGAAAAAAGCCATTCTCTGTGAATGGCTTTTTTATATCCGTCAGAAGGTGGTTTTAGATCAGTACCTTAATCTTGGTCTTCTTCCAAAAGAATTGATAATAAAAGGCTTGGAACAGACATAGGCAAACAAAGGACAGCGCATAGGCAATCCAGATGCCTGTTAAGCCCCACAATGAGCTAAACCAATACGCGCACGGCACTTCGATTAGAACAATCGTGAAAATATTGATCAACATTGGAATATTGACCGCACCACTGGCACGCATAATCGATGCAAAAATGGCACTGGCACCAAAGAACAAAATCGACCACAGCACAATAAATAACAGTTGCTGACCCAGTTCAATCACACTGTGATCGGTAATAAACAGCGCCATCAGATATTTTGAGAACAAATAAGCGAGGGCAATTAAACTACCGGTAAATAAGAAGTTCATACCTAGAGCGGTACGGGTGACCTTGGCCAATAAATCAGGTTTACCTGCGCCAATTGCTTGTGCTGCAAAAATCGAAGCGGCAATTGAAATCGACAAGGCTGGAAATTGAATGTAGTTCAGTACCTGATTGACTGCGCCGTAGGCAGCGGTGGCATGCGCACCATAATGGTTAATCAAGCCAATAATCACCAAACCCGCTAAGGAGGTGGTGACCATTTGAATCCCTGTTGGAATACCAAGTTTTAAAATTAATTTACTCAGTTCTGCATCATGGCGAATATGTTGCAGCAATAGACCATCAATTTTCAGCGGATGGTTTTTATAATTTAGATAAATGGCTAAAAAAATCAGCACCGCAGCATAACCGATAATGGTTGCAATCGCAGGGGCAACAATACCTAACGCTGGAAAACCAAAATAACCTTTCAGTAAAACGGGGGTTACGCCCAAACCAATCAAGCTGGTGAGGCTCAGGGCAATCAGTGGCGTCACACTATCACCGACACCGCGCAAGATCGAGGTATAAATAATATAGACGAACAGTAAGGGACTGCCCACCAACATCCATTGCACATAAGGCAAGGACAGGTGCATCACTTTAGGATCGGTACCCAGCAACTCCAAAATATGTTTGGCGAAGATCAGACCCAAGACCGCAATAATGCTGCCGCCGATTAAGGTCATAAAGACGGTAGAACCAATCACTGAGCGAACTTTTTCTAGATTCTGCGCACCCCATGCCTGCCCAATCAACACTGTGGAGCCTGCGGAAATCCCGATTACAAAAGCCAGTAAAAAGAACAGGATGGGGAAGAATACTGATACTGCGGCAATTGCATTGACTCCCATCATTTGACCGACAAAGATAGTATTAATGGTTCCTGACAGGTTTTGTAAAATATTGGTGGCAATCAACGGTACCAGAAACACAAAAAAGGTTTTCCAGAGATTTGGTTGCATGACCAAGGGTTGGCGTGGTGTCATTCAATTTCCTTCACGCTTCATCCTGAAACGATTGTATTTTTGTCAACATAACATTCTCAGTTGTGTTGAAGATGAGGGTTCAGTTTCTTTTTGTTGATCAACATTGTACGAGGATTTCACCTGCACGTTGCAGTGTTTGATCTGTTTTGGCAAAACAGAAACGAATCAGGCGTAATGAGGCTGGTGCTTGTTGATAGAACACCGAAATTGGAATTGCCACAATTTTATGTTGCTCCGCAAGGAATTGGCACATCTCGACATCATTAAGATCAGGGCGAATAGCACTGTAATCCAGATTTTGAAAATAGGTGCCTTGAGATGGGATGAAGTCGAAACGTGAATCTTGAATTTGGGCGTTGAACAGATCACGTTTCGCCTGATAAAAACTTGGCAATTCTTGAATATGCTCAGGGTGTTGTTGCATATAGTTGGCCAGTGCAATCTGGCATGGAGTGGTGCCACAGAAATTGGCAAATTGATAGATCTGGCGGAATAAGCGCATGAGTTGTGGTGCAGCAACACAATAGCCGGTTTTCCAACCAGTGACATGATAGGTTTTGCCGAAAGAACCAATCACAAAACTGCGTTCACGCAATGCTGGAAATTGCAGTGCGCTATAGTGTTTTTGCCCATCAAAAATCAGATGTTCATAGACTTCATCTGAGAGCACCACGATATTTTTATCTTGAATCAAATCAATTAACTGACGCCAATCCTGTTCTGACCAAATTGCACCTGTTGGATTGTGTGGGGTGTTGACAATGATCATGCGGGTATTGGCATTGATACTGTCTTTGACCTTTTGCCAATTCACCTGAAAGCTGGGTGCATCTAAATGGATATGTACTGATTTTCCACCTGCTAATTGAACCGCAGGGGCATAGCTGTCATAGCTTGGATCGAAAATAATCACTTCATCGCCAGCGTGGATACAGGCTTGAATGGCACAGAAAATTGCAATGGTTGCGCCAGGGGTGATGGTGATTTCAGTGACTGGATCGAGTTGCAACTGATCACGTGCCAAGAATTGTGTGGCCAGTTGTTGTCTTAAAGCCAGTACGCCGTCACCCGCAGGGTATTGGTTATAACCTGAAAGTGTCGCTTGGCTGAGGGCTTCGAGCAATGCAGGTGGCGCAGGGAAATCGGGGAAACCTTGGGATAAGTTCAGGGCATTGAGTCGGTGTGCGAGTTCAGTCATGACACTAAAAATGGTGACGCCTTGGCTTGGGAGTTTTGACTGAAGTTGCAACATCGGATGTCCTTTTTAATATCTAATTTCTTTTTTACGATGACTCTGCACAGCCTCGTATGCTGTGAGAAATTATATGTAATTTGCATAGGCATGTTTTACTTTTCAAGGATGAAAAGTAACAAAAATCCTTTGTAGTGCTGATGGCCCATCCTTGAGGCCGCAGCACTACGGGCGGCATCCATGCCGCCGTCACGATAGTTGATCCCAACTTAAATTGAGCTAGAGAACTTTACGATGTGATTTATTTACAAAACATTTTCAACAATGGCACGAATCACACCGAGTGCTAAACCAATAAACGCACCGACAATCACACCATTGACGCGGATCATATGCAAATCACCGCCAACTTCACTTTCAATTTTGGCGATCATTTCCCGAGAATCCCATTCATGAATGCGCTCACTGATATAACGAATGATCTTGTCGCTATATTGCTCACTGAAATTGGTGGCTAAACCGACCATTTTTTCATTCAGTACCTGACGCACTTTTTCATTTTGAATCAGGCTCTCACCCAACTGTTGAATGGCGGCTTGTAAATTGGTAGCAATGCCTGAATCTTCCTGCATTAAATCAGTTTTAATCGCATCACATAGAATGGCCACAGCGCCACTGATAAAGTTCAGCACTTGTGGGCTATCGAGCAGGGCATCTTTGCCACGGTTTAAGCGTTGGCTGGCGTCACTGTCTGTTTCTGCCAGTTCCAGCATCAGGTTATGCGTGGTGGCTTCAATATCTTGACGCCAAGGATGGTCAGGATTGGCCAGCATCGATTCAACTTTTTCAATGAGTGAATCAATAGTGCGTTGCTGTACATCAATGCCGATCCAGCTTGCGCCTTTAGCCAGCTTCCAAACACCGAGTTCTTGGAATAATTTACGTGACAAATCACGTGCTTCTTCAGGGTGAGATACCATCCATTCATGTGCCAGATCCAGTCCACGTTGTAATACATCTTGATGGAAATCATTTTCCAGCACCGCACGCAGCATTTCACTGGCCAGTTTATTGACTTTGGTACTTCTGACCCATTGCACACTGTTATTTTGGACAAAGTGTGCAATCTGATCTTGGCTGACAAATTCAAAGATTCTCGGCACAGCATGCTGAATCATCTGTACCACTTGCTGATTGTTCTTTGGACTGGCCAACCATTGACCCACTGCCAAACTGATATCGGCATTTTGTAAGCTACGTTCCACAATTTGTGGTGATAAGAAATTTTCCTGTACAAAGCGTCCCATTGATTCGGCAATACGCGCTTTATTACGTGGAATAATTTCAGTGTGGTCACGCAACAGTTTGGGTAAGGGCATTCTGCCGAAAGGGTTGCGGAATAAGACGGTGACTGCATACCAATCGGCTAAGCCACCAACCACGCCTGCTTCTGCACCGAGCATGAAAATATGGATGAGCCATTTATATTCAGGCAGAAAATGTGCCGCGACCATTAAAGCGACCCATGACACCACTGCAATAATCAGTGCCATGGTGGCGAAGTATTTACTTCGTTGTAAGCTTGGGACGTGGATTTCTTCGACTGAACTCATTGAGTCATCCTTTTAATTTCATTTCTTGTTTTGAGGTGGTGCAGGCGGCTGCAACACATCTCCTGATGGACTCAAGCCATATTTAGGCCCTAGGGATTGCAAAATCAGTTGTGCATCAAAGGCATCTGGTGATTGCTGTTGTGTCTTAAAGCACTCGATAGTATACGACACTTGAATCGGATCAATATTGACCACTTGTGGGGTATCGTAGAATGGATCAGGCCAAAAGGCAGGATGACGACGATAATAACCATAAGGATAATAAGATGGTGTCGGATAAATTACCGCCTGACGAGGTGTTTTATGACGGGCATTACTTGGATCGTCCACCACACTAAAATAACGGAAACCATTTTTGACCGTGGTTTGCGCTGCTTTGAGCAAGGTAATTTCCTCAGCCGTACCATAACTCAAATTATTATCCGCTTGGAAACCAACGCGGTAAGTTTTGTTATTTAACGGATAAGCGGTGAATTGTCCGAGTTGATCAAAGGTTCTGGGTTTGGAGGGAACCGTTGCACATCCTGCAAATGTCAGTGCGACAAGGAGCGGGGTGCATATTAATAAAGCTTTCATATGCCATTCCTTTATTCAGTGTCGAGGGAGGTCGACTTAAAAACTACTATTCGGTTGAGTTAAAAATTCCAGTTCTTCAGCGCTTGAGCTGCGACCCAAGATTGCATTGCGATGTGGATAACGCCCAAAACGATCAATGATCACTTTATGCTTTTTCTCAAAGTTTAAATTAATTTCATTGCCTAAGCGTTGAAACAATTTTAGGGCAAATTCATGTATGAGTTTGGATTCGCTATGCATAAATGGCATATAAAGAAAGGAACGTTGCTCGGGACTGAGTTGTGCATCCAGCTGCAAGCTAATCGCTTCTTGTGACAGGGTTAAAGCCAAGCTGTCGTAGGCAAAGGCCTGTGCCTGATCTCGATATAAATTTCGTGAGAACTGATCGAGGATAATAATTTCAGCCAAACGTCCTTCAGGTGTTTGGCGCCATGACCACAGCTCTGCCTGAGCAGCTTGTTGATGAATCTCTGCAAAGGACGCACGAATTTTTGCATCAAAATCATCACTTTTGGCAAACCAAAGTGCACGATGATCAGGGTCAAACCAAAAATTAAGAATGTCTTGCGCTTGCATGGTCGAGTATCCATTGGAAGATTTATTTTTCAATAAAATCACAATTTTTGCGTGTCTTATGTAACAAGATTGTGATAAAAATTGCCAAACTAAATCAGATGACTAGATTGTAATTGTCGTTATAATTGGCTGAGTCGAAGGGATTGGCATGCACAGCATGTCTGTAGAATCGACGATGTCGCTACCATGCATGTGGTCGGCTGATCTTGAATAAGCGAGCATAGAATATGAATCAACCCAGCCTTACTTCCTCTGTGATACCAACTTGGGTAGATGCCTCGCTATTAAAGGGGATGTTACGTGGGATTGAGCGTGAAAGCCTACGCATGCAAAGCAATGGATTTTTATCACAACAAAATCACCCAATCGCTTTAGGTTCGGCTCTCACACATCCGCATATCACCACTGATTATTCAGAAGCGTTGATGGAGTTTATTACCACGCCACAAACGACCATTGCTGCCGCTTTAAATGAGTTGAGTGATATCCATAGTGTTGTACATCAGCAGCTTGAAGAGGGTGAGAAACTCTGGCCTTTGTCGATGCCGTGTATGCTGGATGATAATGAAGAAAATATTAAACTGGCACAATATGGCAGTTCCAATATTGGCCGCTTTAAAACCTTATACCGTCGTGGTTTAGGGGTACGTTATGGCCGCCGTATGCAGACCATTTCTGGGGTACATTATAATTTATCCTTTCCAGAACAACTGTTTGCTGTTTTGCAGCAGCATGAAAGCAGTCCAGAATTAAAACAACTCAGCCTACAAGATTATCGTAGTCACCGTTATTTTGGCTTGATCCGTAATTTTATTCGCCTGATTCCTTTAGTGATGTATATGCTAGGCGCAAGTCCATCGGTCTGTCGTTGCTTCCTGACCGGTCGCCAGCATCATTTACAGCCTTTAGTCAAAGGCACGCTCTATTTACCTGAAGCAACAGCATTGCGGATGGGGCGTTTGGGCTATCAAAACTCAGCACAAAAAGAACTTGGTATTCATTATAACGACCTGCACGATTACTTGGATGGCTTACAAAAAGCCGTGCATACCCCCTATCCAGAATTTACTCAGCTCGGTTTAAATGATGAACAGGGCGAGCCGATTCAGATCAATGATCATGTGCTACAGATTGAAAATGAATACTACAGTCTGGTGCGTCCTAAACAGGTGCCACAAGCGGGTGAAACGCCTTCACAAGCCTTAAAAAATCGTGGCGTCGGCTATGTCGAATTGCGTGCAGTGGATGTGAATCCGTATAGCGCGATTGGGATTGATGAGATTTCGGCAGGCTTCCTTGAAAGTTTAGCCTTGTACTGCTTACTCAAAGACAGTCCAGATCTCTTTGCTGAAGAACAAGAACAGATTGATCGTAACCAAACTGAAGTGGTGAATCGTGGTCGTGCAGCAGATGCCAAGATTGAAGCGGGAGACCAGTCGATTGCTTTAAAAGACTGGGCACAAACTCATTTAAATGCAATTCAAGCCTGTGCCAAGGTTCTAGACCAAATGGATGGTACCCAGCTATATCAAGATGCCATTCAAGTGATGCAACAACGCCTAGACCATGTTGAAAACACACCTTCGGCGCACGTCATTGCAGATACCTTGCAACATGGTGGCACATGGAACTTTGGTAGTGTCATGGCGCAGCAACATGTTGATCATTATGACCAGCATCCACTCAGTGAAGAACGCAAACACTATTTTGAACAATTGGCGCAAACTTCGTTGCAAAAACAGGCGCAACTTGAACAAGATAACGACATGAGTTTTGAACAATATCTTGCACAATACCGTTAAAATTTTAGAGGACTTCCCATGCGATGGAATTACCGCTTAGTCAGTGCAGTACTGGTACTGACCAGCATTATTGGTATCTCATTTGCGTTGTATTTAGAGCATGTGCAGGGCTTGGATCCTTGTCCACTCTGTATTTTCCAACGCCTTGGCTTAATTGGGATGGGTTTAATTGCACTTGTGGCATTTATCCATAATCCAGTTTCAAACGGATTTAAACGTTTTTATGCCTTCTTGGCGACTTTATCCATTGGTTGGTCGGTTGGTGTTGCGGCTCGTCATGTTTGGTTGCAAAGCCTACCGCCCGATAAAGTGCCGAGTTGTGGACCTGGCTTAAACTATCTGGTAGATGCTTTACCGATGAAAACCGTACTGCAAGAAGTACTTTCGGGTTCAGGTGAATGCGCCGCGATAGATTGGACTTTTCTCGGTCAATCGCTACCCGTTTGGTCTCTGGTTTATTTCAGTTTGATTTTATTGATCTGCTTATGGCAATTATTTAGAAGCTATCGCGTTACACAAAAATAAGCGAATCGTTGTTCTAAATCCTTTTAAAACCCGAAATATGAATGCATGTTTCGGGTTTAATTTTCTTAAGACTGGATTAGTTCGTATTAAACTAATCCAGAAAGTGATTAGATAAAAATTATTAACGAGATAAATTGGTTTTAAAGGAATTTACGATGAATTTTTCTTATAAAAAATATACATATATTTTCGGCTTGGCAAGTTTGAGCCTCTTACTTTCTTCATGCATGAATACTTTGCAAAAGAGTAGCGAGTCTAATCGTCACAGCCAAACAAAAAACACTATCCCAACATCTATCAAGATAAAAAATGATGATGGTTTCCTGATCACTTCACTTCCTTATAACTCAAATGCACATCTGAATTGTATTTTATCTGCACAGAGAATGAATTGTGGCTCAATTAACTTAATTGATAGTGTTGGTTTGATCAAAGTTTATAAATTTATGAACCCAAGCTATGGCGATTCGGTTGTTTTCCCAGAAACAAGTGCGGGTGTTTTATTGATCGCGTCCCCCTCAACAAGTGAAAGGGAAACGCCAGAAATAAATCTGACGACGGTCAACAGGTTTGGCTTGGTTAAAAGTATTACCTTAGACGCATCTCAAAATATTGTTATTAACCAGAAGTATGAGGTTTTATATAAAGAATATGGAAAAGATCTAAAACTGAAATTAAATGACCAAGGTGAATTTGTTCAGTAAGGGTATTTCTAAGCTGATGAAGTTTGTCACGGATTTTGATCGATAAAAGCTCAGCTAGAACCTAACTGAGCTTTTATCTTTTAGGTCTCAACAATGCCTTCTAAATCATCAAAGGTATAGTTCTGAGGTACGTTGATCATATGGGTTTGTACACCAGCTTCAACTTTCTCTTTAGCATCTGGATATAACCAGCGTGTGATTTGTTCGGCCACACTGGAATGATACTGAATTTCAAAATGATTCAGCCCATAGAAAACCGCTTTATGGGTGTCAGGTAATTTCAATTGAAAACGCGGATTTTGATGTTCACCTAAGGCACTTTTCACACTGACCAGATAATCCCCAATCACAGACAGTGCTTTATTACGTAACTTCTCAAATTCTAAAGTTCCTGCAATCAAGAAGGTATTGATATGGGACGGTAACGGAGCGGGTTTCCGATTGTCGTCGGCAAAACCGATGCGAGCATCATTATGTTCCCAGTCATCATCACGGACACTGCCATAACGTAGATCGAGTATGCCGTTACTACGCACATTCACCAACTGACCAAGCAAGTTGATAAACGGGAATCCACCAAGTTTGTCTTGCAATACAAAACCAAAGCGTTCAAGTACTGCACCATGATGTGGCGAACCGATACAAACCAGATTCTCGACCATATGCACCCATTGATACAGATTCTGTTTGCCATAAAACAGGGCACTACGCGAAACCAAGCCACCCATACTGTGCCCGATCAGGTCAATACTGGTGATGCGTGGATTACGCTGTACCAAATCTTCTAAGGTATTGGCAAAACTACGACCATTGGCGGAAATTCGGCGACCAGTGTTGTAATTCAAATACAGCATGGTGTTGTTATCACGTTGCGCGAGCAAACGCTCACCAATCCCGCCATAACGATGATTAGACCAGGTTAAATGGTTCATACATAAACCATGGGCAAGAATCACCACACGGCCTGTTAGCTCGCCTTGCTGTAAAGAACCATAGTGATCATAAAGCACCATTGGCAAAGCCATTGGATTGTGTTGCTTTAAAAAGAAATCACCAAAAATCCCATTCAACGCACCCACCAAAAAATGTAGAGTTGGGGTTAAGGGCTTGTCATGCAAGACTGGAAATTTTTCAATAATGCGACGTAAATTTGGCGCAAGAAAATGACTGCCATATTTCTGCAGTGCCACATATGAAAACTGATAAAACTTTTGCAGTTGCGGGTGCTTTTGTAATTGTTTGGCTTTTTGTGCACTTAAACCGAGCGTTGTCCTTAATACCTCAGTCTGTACCACTTGAATCAGTTCATGTACACCACTGAGGCTGGTACTGACCAGCTGTGCCAAACCCTCCAAAACATCTGCCTGACTCGGGGGCGTGCGATCCCACTTACAATAGGTTTCATGCAGAGGTGTTAAACTTGGCATATTGATTTCCCCATCCTTGATATATACCGAAGGTTTGAAGTGTTTTTTCTGAATATTGTTTAGATAAACTACAACAAACGCTTACATCTTATGTCTTTCATACGTAATTTTTTTAGAATACTGATGAACGGAGTACAGTATCGTTTTTTGTGTCAGACAATATCTAGCTTAAATGTAATTTATATTGTTATTTGTTTAACTATTAATCAAAATAATGTGATTTATTTCACTTTATGTCAAGTCATTGCCTATTTTGGTGCGTATGCAAATTATCTATCTACATGGTTTTCGAAGCAGTCCGATGTCGATAAAAGGGCAGCAGTTGCAACAATATTGTGCACAGCATGAGGCGATACAGGTGCATTTACCTGATTTAAATCAGCCACCCAATCAAGTGCTGGAACAACTCTCTCAGCTTATCGAAAATTTAGCACAGGATAAAGTAGTTTTAGTGGGAAGCAGTCTCGGTGGTTTCTATGCGACATATCTTGTCGCAAAATATGGCTGTGCTGCTGTATTGATTAATCCTGCTATGCGACCATGGCAATTATTCGAAGATTTATTTGGGGTTGAGCAAATCCCGCTCAAAGTCACTGCATCATGGACGCTTGATGCCGATCAACTGCAGCAATTACAATCGATTGCTGACACGAAGCTCGTTCATGCTGATAAAATTCTGGTGCTGTTGCAACAAGGCGACGAAGTTTTGGATTATCGTGAAGCTCAACGCTATTATAGTGCAGTTCATCCATCCTCATTGATTTTAACCGACGCTAATGGTAATCATGCAATGGATGATTTTGAAGAAAAATTACCTTTAGTTCTCGAATTTTTATCGGCAGCCATCCAATAAGGAAGTCAGACCAAGTGACACAATACACGGCACAATCTCTTGAAGTTCTTTCTGGTTTAGATCCAGTGCGTCGTCGACCGGGCATGTATACCGATACCTCACGTCCAAACCATTTGGCGCAAGAGGTGATTGATAATGCAGTCGATGAAGCGCTTGCAGGTCACGCCAACCAGATTTGTGTCACGGTCTATGAAGACGGTTCATTGTCAGTCGAAGATAATGGACGCGGAATGCCAGTCGATATTCATCCAGAATATGGACAAAGCGGTATCGAAATTATTTTGACCAAGCTGCATGCGGGTGGGAAATTCAGTACCGATAATTATCAGTTCTCAGGTGGTTTGCATGGCGTTGGGATTTCGGTGGTCAATGCCTTGTCGACCCGTGTTGAAGTGGCAGTACAGCGTCAAGGTAATCTGTATCAAATGGCCTTTGAACAAGGCGAGCCAGTTGCACCTTTGTCGGTCTTAGAAGGTAAGGTCGCTAAGCGGGCGACAGGCACCACAGTACGTTTCTGGCCTGAAACCAAATATTTTGATAGCCCTAAATTTGCGCTTAAAGCACTGAAACATAATTTAAAAGCCAAGGCGGTTTTAGCTGCGGGCTTAAAAATAATTTATGACGATAAAATCAATAATGAAAAGATCGAGTGGCAGTTTGAAAATGGTCTGGTCGACTATTTAATGGATGAACTGCAAGATCGAGACATCTTGCCAGATCCCGCTTTTGTCAGTAGTGGACAAGCAGACCGCGCAGCCTGTGAATTTGCAATTTGCTGGAATGTGGAGGGTGGCGAGCAGATTCAGGAAAGCTACGTCAACTTGATTCCGACTGCGCAAGGCGGTACTCATGTCAATGGTCTGCGTTCAGGTGTGACTGAGGCGTTACGTGAGTTTTGTGAATTACGCAATTTATTGCCGCGTAATATGAAGCTTTCTGCGGAAGACGTTTGGGATGGCGTAAACTTTATTCTATCGCTGAAATTCCAAGAACCACAATTTTCAGGCCAAACCAAAGAACGTTTATCCAGTCGTGAAGCCTCTAATATTGTGCTGAACATCGCCAAAGATGCATTTGCTTTATGGTTAAACCAGCATGCCGAGATTGCGACACAACTGGCGGAAATGGCGATTGCCAAAGCAGGACGTCGTTTAAAAGCAGCGAAAAAAGTTGAACGTAAGAAGATTGTCGCAGGCCCTGCGCTGCCTGGAAAACTGGCAGACTGTGTTGGTTTAACCCGTGAAGATAGTGAGCTGTTTATTGTCGAAGGGGATTCTGCGGGCGGTAGTGCCAAACAGGCACGTGACAAGAATTTCCAAGCGATTATGCCGATTCGCGGAAAAATCCTGAATACTTGGGAAGTCTCTTCAGATGAAGTGTTGGCGTCTCAAGAAGTGCATGATATTGCCATCGCAATTGGGGTCGATCCAGGCAGTGATGATCTGTCTGAATTACGTTATGGCAAGATCTGTATCCTTGCCGATGCGGACTCGGATGGTCTGCATATCGCAACCTTATTATGCGCTTTATTCGTGAAACATTTCCCGACCTTGGTTGAGGAAGGTCATTTGTTCGTCGCTATGCCACCGCTCTATCGTATTGATATTGGTAAAGAGGTGTACTATGCCTTGGATGATGACGAGCTTGAAAGCATCCTGAAAAAAGTCAAAGGCAACAAAAATCCTCAGATCACCCGATTTAAAGGTTTGGGCGAGATGAACGCCAGTCAATTGCGTGAAACCACCATGGACCCGAATACCCGTCGTTTGGTGCAGTTGGACTTAGATGATGCGCATTTAACCGCAGGTTTATTGGATAAATTACTTGCGAAAAAGCGGTCGGCGGACCGTAAACATTGGTTAGAACAAAAGGGTAATTTAGCGGATATTACCGTCTAAGCACTTCATCAAATGCATAGATCAAAGCCAAGCGAATGCTTGGCTTTTTTCTTTGACTGAGTTTTTGATCTTTGAGTTGAGCAAATTTGCATCATTTTAGGTCAGCACGTATTTTTTGTATGCAATGTTGTATACAAGATGAAAGAATTAAGACTTAAATTTTATTTAAATTAATTAAAAACAATATCTTATTGTGTTGGCACAGAAATTGAATAACTCCACCCAGTAAAAATCACAATTATTGATGGGTGGAGAAACAAGATGCAAAACAAATTGATGTCGATGTCAGTGCTCATGGCAGCCATGATGGGGATCGGTCTAGTAGGCTGTTCAAAACCAGCAGAAAAAACAGAACAGACCAAAACAGAAGCTAAAACTGCACCTGCAGCGAGTGGCGATACCATTAAAGTCGGAATTCTGCATTCGCTTTCAGGCACCATGGCGATTTCTGAAACGTCACTGAAAGACACTGCCTTGATGACCATTAATGAGATTAATGCCAATGGTGGGGTACTGGGTAAAAAATTAGAGCCTGTGATTGTTGACCCTGCATCGGATTGGCCATTATTTGCAGAAAAAGCCCGTCAGTTGATTACCCAAGATAAAGTGGCTGTTATTTTTGGCTGTTGGACATCCGTTTCGCGTAAATCAGTGTTACCTGTGGTGGAAGAGCTAAATGGCTTATTGTTCTATCCAGTGCAATATGAAGGTCAGGAACAGTCTAAAAACATCTTCTACACGGGTGCAGCACCAAATCAACAAGCGATTCCTGCGGTTGAATACTTGATGGGGGATGAGGGCGGTAAAGCAGAACGTTTTGTGTTACTCGGCACAGATTATGTCTATCCACGGACCACCAATAAAATTCTTCGTGCTTTCTTGAAATCGAAAGGTGTTGCCGATGCCGATATCATGGAAGAGTACACACCATTTGGTCACAGCAATTATCAAACTATTGTTTCTAATATTAAGAAGTTCTCTGCGGGTAAAAAGACTGCAGTGATTTCGACCATCAATGGTGACTCCAATGTACCGTTCTATCGTGAGCTAGGTAACCAAGGCATCAAAGCGTCCGATATTCCGGTGATGGCCTTCTCGGTGGGTGAGGAAGAATTACGTGGGATCGATACCAAACCATTGGTGGGTCATTTAGCGGCATGGAATTACTTCATGTCGGTGAAAAATCCGAAGAACACTGAGTTTGTGAATAAGTTCAAACAATATGCGGTGCAATACAAGCTTCCAAATGCTGACAAAGTAGTGACCAATGATCCGATGGAAGCAACCTATGTCGGTATCAATATGTGGAAGCAAGCAGTTGAAAAAGCGGGCTCTACAGAAGTCGACAAAGTACGTGATGCGATGGCAGGTCAGACTTTTGCTGCGCCATCAGGCTATACCTTAAAAATGGATGAAACTAATCACCATCTACATAAACCTGTGATGATTGGACAGATCCGCGGCGATGGTCAATTCGACGTGGTTTATAAAACTGCACAAACCATCAAGGCAGAGCCTTGGAGCCCGTATATCCCGAAATAATTGACTTTTAGCCTGCTGTATTCACAGCAGGCTTTTCTATTCTGATTTTTTTTGATCTATTTAAAACCGTAATAATAAGGGGAGTTCTATGGCGAAACACTATGTTTTGGCACTGCTCTGCATCATGGCACAGATGATTTTTAGTCCAGCATGGGCAGAAGCCACATCCGCAACAACCGTGACGTCTACAGCTTCTCAAGATGCCATTCAGACCTTTGTGAAGTCCGATTTTGCGACGCGTCGTGCCATGCTCAATCAATGGCCTGCCAGTATTGAACAACTGGATCAACTGGTGGCCTATATTGATCAAAATGAGCTATATACCGATAGCGCAGGCAATACCTATCTGTTAAAAAATGATGACAAGCTGTTTAGTTATCCTGAGCAGCAAGCGCTGGAACAATGGCCAGCAGATTTATCCCAAGTGACTTTGGTGAATACCTTACGCAAGGCGCTGAATTTTGGTCAAGCCAAAGCCAAACTAGATTCTACAGATGCTTCTCAACGTTTAGCTGCAGTTGATATTTTAGAAAATAACTTGGCTGAACTTGATGTCGCGATGGCGAAGCAGCTTTATCTGAATGAAAAAAATGATCAGGTCAAAGCACGTTTAGCACAGCTCAAAGCTCGTCTGGATTTTAACAGTGCTGATGAGTTTACCAAGCTTGAAGCAGTGAAAGTCTTGGCCGATTCAAATCGTCCTGACGTATTCGCCTTAATCAACCAAACTTTAGAACAACCACAAACTAATCCTGCATTGAAGGCAGCGTTGCTGGATGCACACAATCAAATTAAAACCCGCCTACAAATCAGTGAGTGGTCAGGCCATGTCTTTTCAGGCTTAAGTACCGCCAGCATTTTGCTGCTTGCAGCGCTTGGCTTAGCCATTACCTATGGTCTGCTAGGGGTAATTAACATGGCACATGGTGAGCTCATCATGATTGGCGCCTATACCACCTATGTAATCCAGAGCTTTTTTAAGACCCATTTTGCTGGATTAGTCGATTGGTATTTATTGGCAGCAATTCCTGCGGCATTCCTGGTCAGTGCCTTGATGGGCATGTTGATTGAACGCACCGTGATTCGCCCGCTGTATGGCCGTCAATTGGAAACTTTACTTGCCACCTTTGGTGTGAGTCTGATTCTGATGCAATTGGTGCGTATGGTGTTCGGTGCGCAAAATGTCGAGGTTTCTAATGTGGCATGGTTGAGCGGCGGAATTGCGCTAACACCGAGCCTGATGTTGCCTTATAACCGGATCGCCATTATCGGCTTTACTGTTGCGGTGCTACTACTGTTGCTGTTCCTACTCAATAAAACCCGTTTTGGTTTATTTGTACGTGCGGTAACGCAAAACCGTCAAATGGCACGTGCTGTTGGTATCCGTTCTGCACGGATTGACATGATGGCTTTTGGTCTGGGTTCAGGCTTGGCGGGTTTGGCAGGTTGTGCCTTGGCGCAGGTGGGTAATGTTGGACCTGACCTTGGACAAAACTACATTATCGATGCCTTCCTTGTCGTTGTTGTGGGTGGTGTCGGTCAAGTTTGGGGGGCGGTATTGGCGGCACTCGGACTGGGGATTAGCGGTACAGTTTTAGAGATTGGTTTAGGCGCAGTGCTCGCAAAAATTATTCTCTTGGTTCTTGTGATTTTGTTTATCCAAAAGCGTCCACAAGGTTTGTTTGCCATCAAAGGCCGTTTTGTGGAGTAAGCCAATGAAAATCACTTCTTTATTTGCCGACAAGCCCTATAGCGCGGTGGCGATTGCGCTTTGTTTCGGCGTGCTGTTGTTGTTGCCATGGTTACACCTGTTGTCTCCTGACTCGGCATTTTATCTGTCTGCTTATTGGATCACCTTGATTGGCAAGATCATGTGTTTGGCCTTGGTGGCTTTGGCACTGGATTTGGTCTGGGGCTATGCCGGCATTCTAAGTTTGGGACATGGTTTGTATTTTGCTTTGGGGGGGTATGCCTTTGGTATGTACCTGATGCGCCAATCCGCAGGTGATGGGCTGCCTGATTTTATGCGCTTCCTGAGTTGGACCGAGTTACCTTGGTACTGGATCGGCACGGAGCATATTGCGTGGGCCTTGGCTTTAGTCATTCTTGTACCGGGTTTGATTGCATTTATCTTTGGCTTTTTTGCCTTTCGCTCCAAAATCAAAGGCGTGTATTTTTCCATCATTACTCAAGCCATGACCTTTGCTGCAGCGTTACTGTTCTTCCGTAATGAAACAGGTTTTGGCGGGAATAATGGTTTTACGGGTTTTAAAACTATTTTGGGTTTTGATATTACCTCTGCACCGATGCGTGCAACCTTATGCTTTGTCACAGCGTTAATGTTGATGTTGTGCTTCCTTGGCCTGCGTCAACTGATGAATCGTCCTTATGGTCGTGTGTTGGGTGCAATTCGCGACAGTGAAAATCGCCTGCAATATCTTGGCTATCGCACGTTGTGGTACAAGTTATCTGCATGGGTATTGTCTGCGGTGATTGCAGGCATTGCAGGGGCATTGTATGTGCCGCAGGCAGGCATCATTAACCCAAGTGAAATGAACCCAGTCAACTCGATTGAAATGGCGGTGTGGGTGGCTGCGGGTGGACGTGGCACTTTGATTGGCCCGATTTTAGGGGCAGGTTTAATCAATGCAGTGAAAACCTATTTCACTGTGGCTGCACCAGAAGCATGGTTATTGATCCTAGGTGCGTTGTTCATTGTCGTGACCTTGTTCTTACCAAAAGGTGTGATTGGTTTATTTGACCGTTTTAAAAAGGAGCGTGATTAAATGAGTGATGTATTAATAGACTCAGCTCAACATGGCGGTCAACTGGGTGAGGGCTATGGTCGTGCCAAGCCCCAAGGTGCGGATTTTAGCCATGGTATTGCCTTATATCTGGAAAAAGTCAGTGTCTGGTTTGACTCATTTCGAGCCCTCAATGATTTGTCGTTGTACATTGCCGAGGGTGAATTACGCTGCATCATCGGACCGAATGGAGCGGGTAAAACCACCTTGATGGATGTGATTACTGGTAAAACGCGTCCAACCACAGGTACGGCATTTTTTGGGCAAAACTATGATCTTGCCAAAATGAGTACCGAGCAAATTGCCGAAGCGGGCATCGGTCGAAAATTCCAAAAACCAACGGTGTTTGAAAATTTTACTGTCATGGAAAATCTACTGTTGGCAGCACCACGAGATAAACGGGTGAAGAAAAGCTTCTTTTCTCGTTTAGACCCAGAAGCGCAATTGGCTTTGGATGAAAGTCTGGAACAGATTCGTTTAAAGGAGTTTGTACACAAGCCAGCAGGTCTGCTGTCACATGGACAAAAACAGTGGTTGGAAATCGGCATGTTGCTGATGCAACGGCCGAAGTTGATTTTATTGGATGAGCCTGTTGCAGGCATGACCGATGCTGAAACCGAGCGCACCGCTGAACTGTGTCTGGAACTGAAAAAAAATCACACCCTTGTGGTGGTCGAACATGACATGAGTTTTATTGATACCATCAGTGAAAAAGTCACGGTATTGGCGCAAGGGGCGATTTTGGCAGAAGGTACATTGGCAGAAGTTCAGGCCAATGAAGATGTGATCGAAAAGTATTTAGGACGTTAGGAGACGCGCATGTTAGAAGTGAAACAAATTAATCAATTCTATGGTGGCAGTCATATTCTGCGTGATGTGTCTTTTAATGCGCCTGTGGGTGAATGTAGTGTGGTGCTAGGCCGTAATGGCGTGGGCAAAACCACCTTACTGAAATGCCTGATGGGGATACTACCGATTAAATCAGGACAGATTCTGTTAGATGGTAAAGACATTGCCAAGATGTCTCCTGAGCAACGGGTGCGTGCGGGGTTGGCTTATGTGCCGCAAGGTCGCGATATCTTTTCGACTTTAACGGTAGAAGAAAATATTTTAATTGGCATGGCGAAATTTTCAGGGGCTAAGACGCGTAAGGTGCCAAGCCATTTGTATGAAATTTTCCCTGTGCTGGATGAAATGAAACATCGCCGTGGCGGAGATTTATCCGGTGGTCAGCAACAACAGCTTGCGATTGCCCGAGCGTTGGCTTCAGAGCCGAGTGTTTTGATTTTAGATGAACCGACTGAAGGGATTCAGCCCTCGATTATTAAAGATATTGGTCGAGTGATTCGTAAACTGGCGGATCAAGGTGAGATGGCGATTATTTTGGTGGAGCAGTTTTATGATTTTGCTGAAGAGTTGGCGGATGCGTATACCGTGATGGCGCGTGGGCAGGTGATTGCACAAGGGCGGGGGGAGGATATGCCTGAGAAGGGAATTCGGGAGTTGGTGGCGATTTAAAACACTCGAAAGAGATTTTCCATCTACGGCCTGCTTAAATAGTGATCATTGTGGAATCTTATTGTTTTATATCTAATATTAGGATAAACCTGCGGTTCGCCCTACTTTGGTTTCGCCCTGAGAAGCGTTTGAAGCTTCGTAAGGGCAAAGGCATTCTTTATTGCAACCTTTCTTGCGCTTCGCTAAAGCTTTAGTCGCTTTAGCTTGCTCAGGTTGTAGATGACATTTCCGAGTATCATATTTGAGGCTGAATTTTGATGGTTTGTTAACCTTCAACCTTATAAAATGTTCCGCCTGCATAGACATTATGTCCAAAGCCACATGAAGATTCGCCATTTAGCTGTTCAACCTCAATTTTTTGTCCAAGATTCGCATCATTGGCGAATTGAAGTTTGATTTGGCAATCTTCATAGCGATAGCTGGCTTGTTTTGACTTGATTGGCATGCTGGTTTCAAACTGTCCCATATTGGGTCCATAGATCAGGCCACGTTGTCCGAAGTAATAACCATCAAATGCAATCACATATTTATTTTGCTTTTTACTAACCTTGAGGTAATCCCATTGCCCAAAACCGTTGGCGCGGACATAAGTCCCTTGTAGATCAGAAGATAGTTTTGGCTTGGGCAACTGTTTTAAGTTGTATTGACTGGTTTTCGAGTCTTTGTCTCGAAGAAACCAGACTCTGGCCCATTGTGGTTTGTCCAGTTTGGCATAACTCAAGCCGACATTGTTGTTGGCAATTTCAATGTCTCGGTCACTGACCCGAATGCCGCTTTCAGCTGCATTGGCCTGACAGAAATGCGCCCAAGCAGCCTGTTCTTCAAATTGATTGGCGGCATTGAAATATTGCTTTTGATCGTAAAACTTTTTACCTGCTTGTGCATATTGTTTTACTTTGGCACAGCCCTGTTGCAACTCTTGTTCAAAAGAAACTTCGGCAAAGCTCGCGCTTGAAGCGATTGCGATGGAAAGGCACAGACCGAGTTGAGATGTTTTAATCATTTTGGCTATTTTTGAAATCAAGTATTGCTTTCATTCTAAGCCACAATTCAGTCGTAGGACAGTAGGGTAAAAGTGAGCTTTTTATTGAGATTCTGTGAGTTGCAGTTGCATCCAGACCAAATCTCGCCATGTCCCAAACTTTTGTCCCACTTGAGGCATATAACCTGTTTGAATAAAGCCAAGCTGTTCATGTAGCACAATCGAGCCCTTATTTTCACTATCAATCGCAGCTACCATGATATGCATGTTTTGCTGTTTGGCCAGATGAATCAGTTGTTGCATCAACGCTTTGCCCAGACCTTGGCGAGCGTAGCTTGGATCAACAAAAACAGAATGTTCAATACTTTGGCGATAACCACTGATGGTTCGAAATGCGGAGTAATAGGCATAGCCTGCCACTTGATGATTATTCAGGTTTTCAACCACGATCATGGGGAAGTGCTGTTGCTGCATGTCGTGAAAACGTTGCTGATAATCAGCTAAGGAAACCGCCTGATCATTCCAGTTGGCTGTGCCATTCAGGATCTCTGCATTATAGATCGCGAGGATTTGTTCGAGGTCATCGACTGTGGCAAAACGCATGTGGAAATGTGCGGCTAAGGCAGAAGCAGTAAGCGCAAGATGTTCAGACATATGTGCAGGTCATCAAATTGGACAAAATAAACAGATATGATGCTGATCGGACAACAGATCAACAGGCATTTATATTCGGTGATACCAACAAAAACAGCAAGGAAATCCTTGCTGTTTTTTAACATTCTAATCCAATTAGAAGTGGTATTTGATCAAAGCGCTGACGTTGTTTTCGTCACGGTTTTTCATACCAAATTTGTTATTCCAAACAGAATGCTCAACACCTAAATAGAGGCGAGTGTCTGGTGAAATGTGTTTACCCAAGTTCCACTTGTATTGTGTGGTCCAGTTGAGTTCACTGGCGTGATCTTTTTCGCCTGTTGACCAGTCAAGGAAACCGTCCACCAAGAAATCTTCGTTTGATACTTTAAATGGCAAAGCATAAGCAATGGTCATTTGATAGTCATCAGCAGTATTTTCGTTGTTGGCACGGTAGAAGTTTACATTCGCATATTGGAAATATGGAATCGCAAGATCGAAACCTACACCATACAAGAAGTTGTCAAAACTAGCGAAGTCATCATTGTTGCTTTCCCAAGTAGTTGAGATCAGCACATCTTTGATTGGACCAAACGCAAGTTTTTGACCTGAAATTTCACCCAAGCTTAAACGTGGAGAAAGCTCGAAATAAGTGCTTTTATGGTCATCGCTGCCACGCATACGGTCCATAAAGAAGAATACATCGGCATATTTTACTTTTGCCGCATATTCAACGGTGATGGTTGTTTGCTTTTCATCAACAACTTCGTAGTTCTCGCCATACAAACCGGTCAAGCTGAAATCTTGCCAAATCGGCTTCGCTTGAGTGAAAGCTGCTGTAGATACCAATAAACATGTTGCTGCAAGTTGCTTCAATTGCATTTAAAAAATCTCCCCCCAAAAGGCGTGTAAAGGATACAAGGTATTAAGCAAAAATAAAGCCAAATTTGACCAAATGAACAAAAGAATTGTATATGCCAGAAGCCGTCTAAGCGGATGCTAAAGTTGGTCATCTTTTTGTTGAAGATTTCATCAAAATGTCAAAAATCAGCTTGCATATTTTGGAGGAAAGTCAGATATTGGAACTATAGAAGATCTTCTTACATACTGAAAAACAACAGATGCAAAGCGAGGAGACAACACGCATTTACACAATCAGAATATACAACTGCACTGAATGACTGCATGCTCAAAGTGTGCAAAGAAAAAAGTTTTGTAGCACCGTCTCACAGAAAAGAGAGGAAGATATTTATGAATATTGAAATCCGTACAGATAAAAACATTCAAGGTAGTGAACGCTTAAACAGTTATGTTCGTGCAGAACTTACACAAGAATTCCAACGTTATAGCGAGCGTATTACACATTTTTCGGTTCATATTAGTGATGAGAATGGGGACAAAACGGGCGATCATGACAAACGATGTATGATTGAAGCTCGCCCAGCAGGAATGAAACCTGTCGCAGTGACACATAAAGCAGCAAATATTGATAACTCGATTCATGGTGCGATTGATAAATTGAAACGTAGTCTGGAGCATCTTTATGAGAAAAAAGAGCACCATCGTGGCGGTTTACCCGAATTTGTTGATGTCGATGATGACGTAAAAGTGGATGATGAAGCATAAAAATCGACGCATAAAAAAAGCCCTGTTCGGGGCTTTTTTTATGCGTGTATCAAATTTATACATGATTTTTTAGATGGTTTTATAAAATCCTGTCAGGATATTCGGCATAATAGACATATTAAAAAATATTGTGAGAATTGGTCATGTTAAATAAGCAACAGCAGGCCTTGGTGCAAGCCATACAACAACTCGATTTGGACCAAGTGCAATCTTTACTTGCTGAAGGACTCGACCCGAATTTTATTGACCCTGAACAAGGTCCGCCTGTCTCTGTGATTTGCGATGGTTTGTTCGTATGGTGGGAACGAATTTGTGAAGCTTATGAAGCAGGGAAGCCTTTCACTGATGAAGAAAAGCAACAACAACTTAAAGTTTATTTAGATATTTTAGATGTATTGATTCAAGCCAAAGCCAATCTGCATTTATGGGATTCAGAAGAGTTTTATGGTCCATTGTGGGATGCGGCAAGTTCTGCTTGCGTGCCTGTGGTAGAACGGTTATTGGTTGAAAAAGTAGATCCAAATACCCGTGATGAAGAAGGTTTAACGGTTTTATCATCAATCAGCCAATTGTTCTTTGATTGTGAATTTGATGAAATTGATTGGTCGGAGTCATTACCAGAAGAGCGTGCAACACTGGAATTGCTACGTGAACATGGTGCAAAAATGTCAAAAGAGCTCAGCGCATAAGCCAAGCTATTAGAAATAGAACGAGGAATAGAATGAAAACATTGCAAACATTGAGCTTAATTGCTGCATCTATGCTGACAAGTACCGTTTTTGCGGCTGACTTTTCTTTTGACCGCCCTGGTACGGGGATAGGGACTGGTATTACCCCTGTGGGACAGTTGGCATGGGAACAAGGTTTACCGAGTATCAACTACCAAGAAGGTAAGGTAGATGGTGTCAAAGACAAAACCTTAACCCTTAACGGTGACATGTTATTGCGTACCGGTTTGGCCGATGGTTTGGAACTGCAATTGGGTTGGCAAGGTCCAGTGTGGCAGCAATACAAACGTGCAGGTACGAAAAAAGAGACCAATGGTCTGGGCGATGTCAGCATTGGTTTGAAAAAAGCCATTGATCTAAAAGATGATCGTTTATCCATGGCATTGTTGGCTGAAGCGATCATTGCAACGGGGAATGATGAATTCACCAACCATGATGATATCTATAGTCTTACTTCAGCAGTTGCTTACGAATTTAGTGACTTGATTGGAACTTCGATCACGATGCGTTATGAAGCGCAGAACAGTAATTGGGCCGTGACTGCAATTCCAACCATTGACTATAAAATTGCAGGTAAATTATCGGGTTATTCAGAGTTTGTTTATCGTAAAGCCGAGAGCCAAGACTATGAATATGGTCTCGGTACAGGTCTGATTTATGCTTTGAATAATCGCACGCAATTGGATGCCAGCATTGGTGTAGACCTGAATGGCGATCAAAAAGGTTATAACGGTGGCTTCGGCGTATCGGTTTTATTCTAACAATAATGAATACTCCTGAATTCTCTTAAATTCACTTCTGCATAAGTGGGAGGGAGGTTCAGGAGATTGATAGTGAGATAATCATGCAAATGTCTGTTCAGGCTGGGAAATCTTTCCCGCTGATGCGTTACTTTCTTGGGACTTTATTGTTGTTATGTGGGTCTTTGACTTACGCCCAAGAGAATTCATCGGCGCCATTACTTAGCCCCGAACAGGCTTTTGCATTTACGGTTGAGTCGACTGCACAGAATCAAGCACGTTTGCATTGGTCGATCCAGCCAAATTATTATCTCTATCAGCATAAGTTTGAAGTACAGCAGGGCAATCAGCCCGTCGCATTGACTTTACCGAAAGCGGTAGAGCAGTATGATGAGAATTATGGTCACAGCCAAGTTTATTATCAGCAAGCTGAATTTAGTATTCCAACCCAAGCTTCTCAGCATTATCGTGTGACTTGGCAGGGCTGCGCCAAAGACCGGATTTGTTATCCTCCACAGAATATTGAATTTCAGACCGATGCCGATGGTCTAGTCAGTGCTCAGAATGTCAGTGCAAACTCACAAAAAAGCTTTTTAGATGTGGCGCGTGCATCCAATGCCTTAAATACCCAAACGGCAACAAATGATGAAGTGCAAGCCGAGCCAACGGCAAAAAATTCAAATGTGATGGCACAAGACCAAAAGTGGTCAAGTGCACTCGAACAGCATTCGCTGGCTTATAGCATCTTATTATTCTTGGGCCTAGGAATTTTACTGGCGTTTACACCGTGTTCCTTACCAATGTTACCGATTCTGACTTCATTAATTGTACGTGACAATAAAGGCGTCAAAGCTTGGTCAATTGCACTGACTTTTGTCGTGAGTATGGCTTTGGTCTATGCGGTATTAGGTTTGATTGCTTCTGCAGCAGGGCTGAATTTCCAACGCTGGTTACAACAACCCGCAACATTGATCGCATTTAGCTTATTGTTCGTGGTGTTTGCCCTCAATCTATTTGGCTTGTTCGAGTTGAAACTACCACAGAACTGGGTCAATCGACTGGATCAACTGCAGTCCAATCAAAAAGGCGGTACTTTGGTTGGTGCCAGTGTCATGGGTATGATCTCTGCATTGTTGGTTGGGCCTTGTATGACCGCACCTCTGGCAGGGGTATTACTGTTTATCTCGCAAACACAGAGTCAATGGCAAGGTGGGTTGTTGCTGTTTACACTCGGTTTTGGCATGGGTATTCCATTGCTATTGGCCAGCGTTCTGGGGGCAAAAGCTTTACCCAAAGCAGGCGACTGGATGAACCAAATCAAGGTGATTTTTGCCTTTTTAATGCTGGCCTTGAGCATTTACTTTATCCGTCCTTTATTGCCAGAACTCGCGATTCAAATTCTCAGTTTAATTCTTGGTTTGGCCTTTATTATTTATGCAGCATATCGTCTGTTTGCACAGAAAAGTAAGCTGCAATGGCTCTATGCGATCTTACTGATTTTAGCGATTCCAGCATTGGCCTTTAATCAATATCAGCATTTTCAAAGTCTCAGTTCAGTTCAGGCAGATAAGCTGGCCGAATGGCATGTGGCAAAAACAGCAGATGAATTTCAGCAGATCTTAGCCAATGCGCCCAAAGACCGTGGCATTGTGATTGATGTCTATGCGGATTGGTGTGTGGCTTGTCAGCCGATTGAGCATCGCATTCTAAAAGATGCAGAGGTGCAACAGGCCTTGTCTGGTTATTATCTGATTAAAATGGATTTAAGCCACTATGATGCGTCACACCAAGCATTGTTAGCACAGTGGGATATTTTAGGGCCACCGACCTACTTATTCTTAGATCAGCAACAACAAGAAATTCGCTCGCTACGCTTAACGGGTGCATTCCAAAAAGCTGAGCTATTACAGCAATTGGCTTTATTTAAAGGGAAACAATAACAATGTATCAACTCTTTATCGGCAATAAAAATTACTCCACGTGGTCGATGCGCCCATGGATTTTACTTACACAAGCGGGGATTTCCTTTCAGGAGCATGTGATTCGGTTTGATAGTTTTGAACCTGAAAGTGAATTTAAAACAGAGATTCTAAAGCTCAACCCAACGGGTAAAGTCCCCGCGCTTGTGAATGGCGAACTGGTAGTCTGGGATAGCTTGGCGATTTGTGAATATATTGCGGAACAGCATCCTGAGCTTGATTTGTGGCCACAGGAGAAGACATGGCGTGCTCGAGCACGTTGTATTAGTGCAGAGATGCATAGCAGCTTTCAAAGCTTACGTAATCTTTGCCCCATGAATGTGGAAGCGGATCTAGGTCATATTGGTAAACAACTCTGGGCCGAACATGCGCAGTTACGTGCCGATGTGGCTCGAATTGATCAGATCTGGTCTGAACGTCCGAGCGAAGACGGTTTTTTATGTGGCGAGTTTAGTATTGCCGATGCATTCTATGCACCGGTGGTGATGCGTTTTGAATGCTATCAATTGCCACTCTCCGCATCCAGCCAAGCCTATGTGCAAAAAATCTTGTCTTTACCATCGGTACAGCAATGGATTGACGAAGCCAAACAAGAGCAGATGTTTGTGCCTTTTGATGAACCTTATCGTCAACATCGAGAAGAATTTTTGAAAGGCTAATCAACATTGCAATGAAGGCATATTGTGCCTTCATTGTTCTAGCTTGTTGCAAGATCAGTAAATATTTTCACTTGATTACGCCCCGCAGCTTTGACTGCATACAGGGCTTGATCGGCCTGACTGATGATCAAATGTGGCTCATCGGCACTGAGCGAACTACTAATCCCAAAGCTGGCACTCACGCTAAATTCCTGCTTATATTCTGTAATAAAGCGCAGTTGTGATACTGCATGACGACAGCGTTCAGCTACGTTCTGTGCTTGCATCGTCGGCGTGTTGGGCAGCAATAAAATAAACTCCTCGCCACCAAAACGACCAATGATATCCTGATCACGTAGATTACTTGCCAAGCATCGTGCGACTTGGATCAGCACTTGATCGCCCATGCTATGCCCATATTGATCATTAATCGTTTTAAAATGATCGAGATCAAGCAGAATAATCGAATAGAGTGGGTGGGGGTGTTGATGCAACTTATTTAAATAACTACTGATACTACGTCGATTGAGTACATTGGTCAGAGGGTCGAGACGGCTGAGAATCTGAATGGTCATTTCCCGCGTTCGCCATTGCGTCAGTAAAATTTCAAATAAGAATAAACACGCCAATAAAATCGGCAATAAGAAAAATACCATACTGCCGACCCAGAATGGATGCATCGGTACTTCATTTAGGCGCTGCATATTAAACAGAGGCGCATAAGTCAGCATCCCAATCATGCTCAGGTAGTTGCATAGCAATAAGGCAAGTGTTGCTGGAATCAAAGCGCAATACACCATCCTGCGGTCAAACAGCACTAAACCCACACCTACTACACTGACATAACCCACCATAGTCGCTGGGCTAAAACTGCCTGCTAAATAGCCTTTATGGCATAGCATTGCAGTAAAAATCTGCACACTGAGGATAGGTAAAACATTCTGTGCCCAAGTTCGATCCTTAAATACATGGCAAGGAATAATAAGCAGCAACATCACGGTCAGCGTAATCAGGCTGGTCATTAAGTGCGAGCGCACGATCCCAAGATTAACCCATTCAGAATACTGTGGATGTATCAGGACAAAAATATCCCAACTGATCCAAAATAGGCTCATAAATGCAGCAAGTATCAGTAATAAAATACTTTTTTTGAGTATGGTCCAATTGACTACAATATGATGTTCCCAAGAAAGCTTAAAGCCCCATCCTTTTGTGTCAGTTGACCGATTAAAACGAATCTTCACCATTGGCATGCATCCTTTTATGCAATGAGATTCCTAGCAACTGTAGATCTGTCGTCAAAATACCGAAGAACGATTATTGAAATAACAATAACATCTTTAGAATGAGAAAAAAGTCTAGCTCTGGGCTTTTTAATGCAAATCAGGACGGGAAAAATTCTTTGATAAATCAGCTCTTATCAGAATATCCAATCAATTTTATTTTATGATGACCAAAGGGAATTAAGAATGACAATGGTCAGACATAGCTGACCATTTTTTACACGATTTTATGTGGTTCAGTCACGATCGAGTGCATGTGCAAACTCTGCGATATCTGCCAAAGCTTGCTTTGCTTCAGGGAACCAAGCATTAAACATCTGGAAATTATGCCACATGCCGGTATACAGCTTGAACTGAACTTTGACATCGGCTTTTTCCGCTTTTTCTCTAAAGCGTTTTGAATCATCCAATAGAATTTCTTTAGAGCCGACTTGTACCAAGGTGGGTGGAAGCCCTTTTAAATCATCAAACAACGGTGAAACACGTGGATCATCGGTTTGAATATTATCGGTAAGATAATGATTGATGCCTGCCTGTAAGGCCTCAATCGACAACAAGGCATCATGTTTCTGGTTAAAGCGTAGCGATTCACTGGTCAAGGTGAGATCAAGATAAGGCGACATCAGAATCAAGCCGCTTGGCATCAGTTCAGGTTGCTGTTTGAGACGTAAACACAGCGCCAAGGCAAGGTTAGCACCGCAAGAATCACCTGAGATAATAATATCTTTCGGTTTAATGCCTTGTACCAGCAGCGCTTGATAGACATCGAAAATCGCATCAATCGCTTCAGGATATGGATGTTCAGGTGCAAGTGGATAATCGACATGAATCACTTGCATTTGAGTACGTGCAGCAATATCTGTCATCAAAGCACGATGAGTATTTAAACTACCGAGGAAAAAAGCACCACCGTGAATATGGAAAATAAGTTGTGTAGCCGCGGCTTGGGCTTTGATTTCTTCACCACGTACACCCGCTAGACGGATTGGGCGGACTTGTACTGTTGAATCTTGTGGAAATAGACGACACAGTTGATCGAGCAACGGACGTAATGCATTTGGGGCCAAGTTAAATTGACTAGGTGTCCGAATCGTCGCTTTAAGTAAGGATTCAGTAAAATAATATTTCCAAACAGTAGCAAATTTCATAATTTTTCCATATTGTTAGATCAGTATAGCAATAAGAAAGTTCTTGAAAATAAGCTATGTCTAAGCACGACGATAAAATCTGAAAAAATGTGCACTATGACACCCTTACTCAGGTTATACCAAATAGTCATAATCAAGAATTGCAATATTGATTGAAGTTCTCAATACTTTCAGTTTGAAAGACCCCTTAAGGATATTACAAAAATGAAGAAAATTGCTTTAGCATTTGGATTGCTCGGTTTGACAACTTTTGCCAATGCAGCGGATGCGCTGAATGGCACTGTTTGGCAGACAATTGATGATGAAACAAAACAGCCAAAGGCGATCGTGAAGTTCACGGAGCAAAAGGATGGAACGTTAACGGCGTCGATTCAAAAATATTTAGTAGCAGGTCAGGAAAATGCTTGTTCTAAATGTGAAGGAACTTACCATAACAAACCACTGAAAGGCGTGACTATCGTAAATGGCCTGAAAAATGTCGGTGGTGTGAACTACGATGGTGGTTCAATTATCGATCCTAAAAATGGTAAAACCTATAAATTGAAAGCTGAAATCATCGAAGGTGGTAAAAAGCTGAAATTACGTGGCTATATTGGTGTCGCTGCTTTAGGTCGTAACCAAACTTGGATTCGTACCAACTAAGCCAGATTTAAATAATAAAAACCGAGTCGTGAGACTCGGTTTTTATTGCTGCTGATTGATAAAATTTAAGCGGATAGAGCTTGATAGGTGGCTTCATCAAAGCCAATCACAAAACCTTGTGGAGTTTGCAGTACAGGACGCTTAATCAGGCTAGGTTGCGCAATTAGGGCTTCAATCAGGTTCTGTTCATTGCTGGTCGCGTGTGTTTGCTCATCTGCAGTGAGTTTGCGCCATGTGGTGCCTTTTTTATTCAGTACTTTGTCCGCACCAATCTCTTTTAACCAGATCGCTAAAGTATCTGCATCAATGCCTTGTTTTTTATAATCATGAAATTCGTAATTGATGCCGTTGGCTTGTAATGCATCAAAGGCTTTTTTCATCGAATTACAATTTTTAATGCCGTAAATTTTAAACATAGCGAAAACCATAAAAAGAATAAAAGAGATGAACCAAAGCCTAACGCAAAAGAAGGGTGGTGTACCAGTTGAAATTTTTTATTAAGTTGATCGTTAGGGTGTATGCAACAACAATGAAATGACGAAAAATGATCATGTGAATTGAGCGTAACTGCTAAAGACAAATTCAAGCGAGAAAATCTAAGATTTAGAAAAGAGAAAACCCGCATATAATCTTCCTGATTATGCGGGTCTCATTTCAACGTCCAATGTCTCATCCATGCAAATAAACTTAATCTAAGTTTATTTTATCTTCCTACGGCGTCCTATCCCTTTTTGGTCATCCTGACCGCTTCCCTGTGCCGTGAAGCTATAATGCCGTTCTAGATGCGAAATAAAAATACACAAAAGCGACAAGTTATGTAAGCTAAAGAAGCGATCAAAGTGAACAAGTGTTCACTTATTCGTGTATTTTATAGTCGATAATCACGGGTGCATGGTCACTAAACCATTGTTCTTTATACACCCATGCATTTGTTGTGCGTGCTTTCCAGTCTGGAGAACAGGCATGGTAGTCGATACGCCACCCAACATTTTTCGCACGCGCTTGACCGCGATTTGACCACCATGAATACAATTCTGCTTCAGGGCGAACTTCGCGGAAAGTATCCACATAACCTAACTCGTCATACATATGATCGAGCCAAGCACGTTCATGTGGCAGAACCCCAGAAGATTTCTGGTTACCTGACCAGTTTTTAATATCGATGCGTTTATGCACGATATTGTAATCCCCACAGACAATGATTGATTTATTTTCATCTCGCCACTGTTTGAGTATTTTGGCGTATTCTTGTAAAAACACGTCTTTGCGTGCTTGCGCTTCGTCACCGCTTGATCCTGATGGCAAGTATAACGAGGCAATATGAACAGTTTGTGACAGCCCTAAATCAAATTCAGCTGTGGTAAAACGCCCTTGAGAATCAGCCAGTTCAAAGCCTAGACCATCTTTCACTGACACGAATGGCAGACGGCTATAAATCGCCGTACCTGCATAACCTGCGCGTTCAGCAGGAAACAGGTGGGTATACCAACCTTCAGGTTTAAATTTATCGGTCCATTGTTCATGGGTGATGCGACTTTCCTGCATACACACCACATCGGCACCCGACTGTTCTAACCATTCGAGTAGGCCTTTGGTGACTGATGAGCGCAAGCCATTTACGTTAATTGAAACGACTCGAAGAATTTTTACATCACTTGGATAGCTATCCTTTGGTATCATACGTCTGTTTAACCTCAATTGAAGAATTTGGAGCACTTTAATATGACAACGCCTGTGTCATTTCATCCGCAAGCTTTTATCGAACTCGCATTATCACGTGGAGTGCTTAAATTTGGTGAGTTTACCTTAAAATCAGGCCGTGTCAGTCCTTATTTCTTTAACGCAGGTTTGTTAAACGATGGTGAAGCACTGTCTTTGTTAGCGCAAGGCTATGCCGATAAACTAGTGCAGTGCGACAATGTTGGTGTGATTTTTGGCCCAGCGTATAAAGGAATTCCTTTTGTCGCAGCAACAGCGGTGGCCTTGTCTCAAGTGCACGGTAAAAGCGTACCTTGGGGCTTTAACCGTAAAGAAGCCAAAGATCATGGTGAAGGTGGTGTGTTGGTGGGTGCATCGGTTGCAGGTCAAAAAGTCTGGATCATTGATGATGTGATCACTGCGGGGACAGCGATTCGTGAAGTTGTTACGATCTTAAAGAATGCAGGTGCTGAAATTGCAGGTGTATTGGTTGCGCTAGATCGTCAAGAACGTGGTCAAGGTGAACTTTCTGCGATTCAGGAAGTACAAAAAGAACTCGAAATTCCAGTTCATGCATTGATCACTATGAAAGATTTGATGGATTATCTGGATACAAAAGGCGAAAAAGACGCTTTGGCCAATATGCAGGCGTATCGTGAAAAATATGGCATCTAAGTTTTAGATGTAAACGAAAAGGAAGCTGAGGCTTCCTTTTTTATTCTTTGGTTTGAGCGGGAAAATACGATTACTCTATCTTGTTTAAAGAGACTGTATTTTGTAGTTGAGCGTTATTTTCATGATATTCAATCGCTAACTCTATTAAACGGGTAATGAGGTCAGAGTAACTTAGTCCACTCGCTTCCCATAGTTTTGGAAACATACTTATATTCGTAAAACCCGGTAAAGTATTTATTTCATTAATAAAAACTTCTCCATTTTTTGTTAAAAAAACATCAACCCTTGCAAGTCCTGTACATTCCAAAACTTCATAAGCTTTGATTGAGATCTCTCTAATTTTTTCGCTAATTTCATTTGGTATGTTTGCGGGAATGGTTACTGTTGCACCTTTATCATTAATATATTTTGTGTCATACGAATAGAAGCTATCTTCAAGCTCAATTTCCCCACAAACACTTGCTGAAGGCTCATCGTTACCGATAACGGCACATTCTATTTCTCTGCCATTAATTCCTTGTTCAATCAAAACTTTATTGTCGTAAATGAACGCTGTATCTAGAGCTGTTTCAAATTCATCTTGAGTGCTGACTTTACTCACACCTACTGATGAACCCTGATTAGCGGGTTTAACAAATAAAGGGCAGCCTAATTGTGAACTTGCAATTTCGAAGCTGATATCTTTTCTTTTTTTCTTCATTAGCTTTATGAAGGGGGTAATATTTAAGCCAGCATCTCTTAATAATCTTTTTGTTATATCTTTATCCATACACATGGCAGAACTGAGGACTTGAGAACCAACAAATGGAAGGTTCACCATTCTTAACAATCCTTGCAATGAGCCATCTTCTCCAAGTGTTCCGTGAACGATCGGAAAGATCACATCCAATTGCGATAGCGTTTTGTTTTGAAACTCTATGATTTGTTTTTCATTTTTCCCTGGAATGAACGCAATATTTCGTCCTGATTGATGCAGTGAAATGAGAGATGGATTATCTGAATTTAATAAAAAATGAGTACTTTCATTCAGGTGCCATATTCCATTTTTATCGATACCGATCAATGTCACATCAAATTTTTCTCGGTCTATTGCATCAACAATATTTCTTGCAGACTGAAGCGAAACCTCGTGCTCGGTAGACTTTCCTCCAAATATAATGCCAATATTTTTCTTCTGCATTCCTATATTTCCTTAAATATTTACTAAATTTTCGACTAAAAACTAAACCTTAATGTACCTCTGAATGATGTAACATCATGATTAATATTTGTGACACTTAGCTAAATTTATCTGAATATCAAGGGAGAAGGGAAGCCATTACAGAATGATTGATTACTATTGGTTACGATATATTTTTCTTCATTTCTAGGTTAGCTAAAGCTCAATAATCTTTTAATAAAATAAAGAATTAAAATATTTAGCTTATTGTTGAAAATTAACTTAGCTTGGATATCAAAGATATTTTCATTTGTTTCAAATTGATATAACCAGAGTTAGAGAAAAGAAAAGTGAAAAACAAGATTGAGCAGGCAAATCCTGATGTGAAAATTATAAGAGGATTTTTTACATCCCAAAGTGAGTGCCAACTCATTTCTCAATGGCTAGATGCTCGATTTTATCACTCTCTTGGGATCACCGTATTTCTTGATCGGACACAAGTGATTGATACACAGTGGCAGCTGTTAAGACTATATGATTCTAACCAGCCTGATGAGCTCCTCGGTGTTGCAGCCATACTTGCCAGAGGGACTTGTTTTTGGTTACCTGAGGAAAGCAGCTCTGCTGGATTGCTTTGTTCAGAGATTCTTAAACTCCAGCCACTTCGAATTGTCACTACATCTTTTGGCCGTGATGTATTGCGTTCTGTGGCAGGGCATCAAGTGAGCATATTACGACAGTATGATCAATGGATTATGGTCTGTACACGTCGTTTCCCACAGACAAGTGGCCGTTTAGCGATTACTTCAGATATTCCTCGTCTGATTGAATATCAGCACTTATACAACCAAGAACGCTCGGTAGATGAACGATCTGATTGGGATGTACTTATTCAGCAAGCGAAAGTTGTTGTGTATGAGGTTGATGGTCAGATTGTCTCAATCGTCCGATTCGGGATTGAAACTCATCGTTTAGTCAGTCTAGGCGGAACGTATACCTTTCCTGCCTATCGTCGGCAGGGCTATGCTGAGTGTGTTTTGGCGTTTGCAGTCAATCAAATCATTGAGAGTGGGCGTACGGCACACCTCGTTGTCGATATAGATAACACCTCTGCAATAGAACTGTACCGACAAATGGGCTTTGAATGTATTGGTTCATCTTATGTTGGCTATTTGGAGTATTCATAAACAGCTAAACATTCTGGTCCAACATCGCAGGCATCAGGATTTCTTTAACGCAGCTTGCCTTGCTGGTTGAAAGAATAAAATGAATCGCCTGAATCACATCGGCTAAAGGGATGAGAGAGTATTCGGTTTGTTCTAAAACATCTTGTGTAGCTTTATCTATTTCATATTCACTGGCCAGATAGCCCAAGTTCAGCACACTGACCCCAATCAAGTGCTCACGCAAGATTTCACGTAGTGATTGTGCAATGCCCCTTAATGCAAATTTGGTTGCCGAGAAAACAAGTTCTTTACCGTTATGATTATCAACACCCCAAGTGGAGCCGATCAGAATAATTTTGGCATTATCGGAGAGTTTTAGATTTTCAATAAGAGATTGAATCGACAGGATACAGGTGCTGATATTGGTATGAATAATTTGGTTGATTTCAGTAGCAGGAACATTTTCAAAATTATAGTTGTCGCTAAAAGCTTGTTGTTCCCAAATGCCGACATTGTAAATCAGCACATCAAGTTTTTGTTGTCCAATTGCTGTCTTTACGTCGCTTACAGCCTGCTCTGGTTTGGATAGATCAGCACAAATCCAGTTTAAGTTTGGAGTTTCTTGTGGTTGGCTGCGAGATACGCCGTAGATGGTATCTGTTGGCTTTGGTACAGCTTGAACAATGGCTTTGCCTAGACCTTTGCTGACGCCGTATATGAGAAACGTTTTATTTGAGTTATCCATCCATCTATCCGTATTTTTAGATTAAAAGGTCACTATAAAAGCTCAAGTTAACTTGAGGTCAAGAGTTATTGGAATACTAGGGTGGTGCTATTGATAATATGAGGAATTTGGTGGATTATCAGAATGTAATTTGAAAAAGATATAATCAACTAGGTTCTTATGACTGAAGATGAATTATTAGAAAGAGCATTGAATTATAGTGCGACGATTCATCAGCCCCATGCAATAAAATCTTATCAGGCTGCGAAAAATATTTTTACAGTTTTGGGAAATAATGCTATCTGGGAGCAAGCTGATAAATTAATTTTTCAAAGTGAAGTATATAATGTGCGCTCATTTACTCAAGATAGTCATGATACAAAATTTTCATTACCTCGTATTCAAAGCATATTGAATAGAAGTATTTATCCTGTTGCATATTCAGCATTATATCAATGGTATCGCAATTATGGATTTAAAAATATTTTTGATCATTATATAAAATCAGCTGCCTCGAATAATGAATATTTATCTCATAATGTAACGATATTATTATCTTTCCAGACTTTGCTGCCTAAGTTGAATGAAAAACAGATATATCCTTTTTTAGATCGTTTTACAGAATTTTTAACCTCCACTTTTGGTAATACAAGCAAACAAATCCTATCTGAATCCTTTGATCAAAATATCACTTTTCAAAGTTTACTTAACGAATGTATACATCAACCTAGTTTCTTCGGACATAATTTAATTACGCTTACTTGGTTGATGCGGTGTGAAAATCAAATTCCATCTGAATTAATGCAAAAGTTTAAATTCCATCTACACATACAGGCTACTACACCATTAGAGGATCCTGAGGATGAGCTGGATGCGGATATTTATAGTCAAAGCTTGGAGGGCGATCTAACACAGTTCATGCTGACTTTAGATAATTTAATATTTGGGACCTGTAAAAATTTGCATCAGGTGACACTGGCAGATGCTTTACTTTATCTACAACAGCAATTTCCTATATACACCCGAAAGCTAAACCGTATTGCGGATTATCAAATAAGGTTATTAAAACGATCATATTGAGTATTTTCTTCCTCACACTTCTTACATTCCAACATCACGCCTAATTTCTTACTGCGCCCTTGTTTGGTTAACACCCAAGGGCGATTCTGCCACGGCGGATCATGGCGTACATGCTGCCCATGCCCACAAGCAAGATCAGCTATCCAATGAGCTTCTTCATCGAGATGAAAACCGACAATCGCTTGCTGCATTTAATTTTCCTGACTCTCGAGTTTAGATTGTTCCAAACCCTTTAAAAAACGATGGCATAAGTTATGAATCGCCAGCAGATCATTTGGGTCCATACCCAATGAGCAGGCGAGCTTAAACGGAATTGCGATAATTTCATCTTTTGAAATCAGTGCTTTTTCCAGCAAAATCACTTTTTTCATTCGCTCATCTTCTTTGACCGCAACACGCTTTAAAAACTGTTTTTCTTCGAGTTTTTTAATAATCGGTGTCAGCGTTCCAGAATCAAAAAAAGTCTTTTGTCCAATTTCAGACAACATCACATTGTCCTGCTCATACAAAGCCAGCAATACAATAAATTGCGGATAGGTTAGATCATATTCCTGAAGTAAAGGGCGGTACTGGCGAATCATCGCATTGGTCGCGGAATACATGGCAAAACACACTTGGTTATCCAAAAATGAAACTTCAGCCATGATGATTTGTCCTCGACTCGGTTGTTGAACATTCAGTATAAATGGGATTGCATAAAAAGTATATTGCGCATAATTAACTTGTACACAAGGTGATTGTGTGCAATATTAAATAGGCAGGCTGAATGATTCAGCAAACGATTTTGAGTACATCCACGATTGGATCGAAGAGAGAGCATCTATGAGCAAGATTTATGATTTTCAGGCTGAACTGTTAGAAGGCGAACAAAAGAACCTCGCCGATTACCAAGGCAAAGTTTTATTGGTGGTGAATACGGCGAGTCAGTGTGGTCTAACGCCACAATTTGAAGGTTTGGAAAAGTTATATCAGGACTATCAACAGCAAGGTCTGGTGATTCTTGGTTTTCCATGTAATCAATTTGCCAACCAAGATCCATCCAGCAATGAAGAAATTGGCAGCTTCTGTCAACGTAATTATGGCGTATCTTTTCCGATGTTTGCCAAGGTCGATGTGAATGGCCCAAGCGCACATCCTTTGTATCAATACCTCACTTCTGAAGCTAAAGGCCTGTTAGGCAGCAGCATTAAATGGAACTTCACCAAATTCCTGATCAATCAAAACGGGGAAGTGGTCAAACGCTATGCTCCCATCACCAAACCTGAAAAAATTGCCAAAGATATTCAAAAGCTTTTGCGATAAATAGGCTGAAAAATGAGGAAAATGGAAATGACTGGTCTACGATGTATCCACTGGTGATTTCCTCATCCGAAACAAATTAAATCATAAAGCTGAATATTTTTAATATGTTGTAATTAATTGAACAAAATAGATTTTTTAATCTTTAAGATTTATACAACTTGTTTCACGATTGACCGCAAACTTCGCTATACTTTTTGCCAAGATTAAAAATACGAGCGTCAGATTATGCGTGTACTTGTAGTGATGGACCCGATTGAAACTGTGAATCTTAAAAAAGATTCAACCATGGCGATGTTATGGGCGGCCAGCCGTCGCGGACATGAATTGGGTTATGCATTACAACACGATTTATATATCGACCAAGGCAAAGCCTTTGGCCTGATCTCACCACTAAAAGTATTTGAAGACTATAACCATTACTATGAGTTGGGCGAGCAGCGCAAAGAGTCGTTGGCCGATTACGATGTGGTGTTGATGCGTAAAGACCCACCATTCGACATGAATTTTGTTTATACCACTTACATTCTGGAACAAGCCGAGCGTGAAGGCGTGTGGATTATTAACAAACCACAATCGCTACGTGACTGTAATGAAAAGTTGTTCGCGACCCAATTCCCTGAATTACAAGTACCCACTTTGGTGACCTCACAACAAAGCCTGATTCGTGAATTTATCAAAGAACATGGTGATGTGATTGTGAAGCCTTTGGATGGCATGGGCGGTATGGGGATTTTCCGTTTATACCAAGATGGCGTGAACATTGGTTCGACCTTGGAAATGCTCACGGAAATGGGCACGCGTCCAATTATGGCGCAACGTTATATCCCTGAAATTGTCGAAGGCGATAAGCGCATCTTGATGGTCAATGGCGAGCCAATTCCATATTGCTTGGCACGGATTCCGCAAAATGGCGAAGTGCGTGGTAACTTGGCGGCAGGTGGTTTAGGTCAGGCCCGCCCACTGACTGAAAATGATAAATTGATTGCGGCAAAAGTCGGGCCCTTCCTGCGTGAAAAAGGTCTGGTCTTTGTTGGTTTGGATGTGATTGGTAACTATGTGACTGAAATTAACGTGACCAGCCCAACCTGTATCCGTGAGATTGATGCGCAATTTGGCACCTCGATTGCCGACGATCTTTTCGATGTTTTAGAAGCAGGTCCTAAAAACTAAAAAAAGTTGCATTTTTGACCGAATTGCCCGTTTGTATTCCATCAAAATTTGGACGCAAATGGGCTTTTGTATATTGGCAGAACCTTGTTTTTAACAAAGAATCGAAAAAAGCACAGCTTTCTGTTGTAAACAGGTGAAATTCGCTTTTCGTGAATGAAACTTTAGGATTAAAATAACTTCCGAAAACAATAGACGATAACCTTCTTTTTTTGAGTTGAAGAATTAGACCGTGACCAATTCACCGCAGAACAAACCCAAACATGTCATGATGATGGCCGCAGGTACAGGTGGGCATGTGTTTCCCGCGCTTGCTGTTGCCAAACAGCTGCAACAGGAAGGCTGCCAAGT
The DNA here is from genome assembly GCF_000369845.1 of Acinetobacter higginsii. Taxonomy (NCBI): domain Bacteria; kingdom Pseudomonadati; phylum Pseudomonadota; class Gammaproteobacteria; order Moraxellales; family Moraxellaceae; genus Acinetobacter; species Acinetobacter higginsii. The sequence goes on from NZ_KB850215.1 coordinate 155,008, forward strand.
CTCTTGGTTAGCGACGCCTACGGGAATGGAAAATCGGTTGCTGAAAGATCAAAATATTCCAATTTATCAAATTGATATTCAAGGTGTACGCGGTAATGGCTTGGTTCGTAAACTCAGTGCGCCGTTTAAAATTTTAAAAGCCACGCTCAGCGCCATGCGCTATATGAAGCAGCTCAAGATTGATGCTGTGGCGGGTTTTGGTGGTTATGTGGCAGGTCCAGGTGGCTTAGCTGCACGTTTGCTGGGTATTCCTGTGCTGATTCATGAGCAAAATGCGATTGCAGGATTTACCAATACCCAATTGGCACGTATTGCCAAGACCGTGTGTCAGGCTTTTCCAAATACATTTGCAAACAGTGATAAAGTCGTGACCACAGGTAATCCTGTGCGTGCGGAGATTACAGCGATTTTAAATCCGTCATGGCGTTATCAAACCCGTGAACAGGAACAATTGCCCATCAATCTTTTAATTGTTGGTGGTTCACTGGGCGCACAAGCATTGAATGAGCGTTTGCCTGAGGCTTTGAAAAAGGTCAATGTTCCGCTGAAGGTGTTCCATCAGTGTGGTCAAAACAAGCAAGATGCCACACGTGCATTGTATCAAGGTGCACCTGCGAGTTTGGATATTCAAGTGGAACCCTTTATTCACGATATGGCAAAAGCCTATAGTGAAGCAGATTTAATTATATGCCGTGCTGGCGCTTTAACGGTGACGGAAGTGGCAACCGCAGGTTTGGCGGCGATTTTTGTGCCTTTACCGATTGCGGTGGATGACCACCAAACAGCAAATGCGAAATTCTTGGCCAATGCTGGCGCAGCTAAGATTTGCCAGCAAGCAGACATGACACCTGCTGTTTTAGATGAGTTATTAGCGACCTTATTAAATCGTCAGCTACTCTCTGAAATGGCTGTAAAAGCACGTCAACAAGCACAACCGAATGCAACACAGCATGTGGTTGATCTGATTAAAAAATTGTAATTCGAGTTTATTTATGTCTCCTACAAATCCAAACCAAGCCAAAAAGCTGATTAAAGTGCCAGAAATGCGCCGTATTAAAAATATCCACTTTGTTGGTATTGGTGGTGCGGGGATGTGCGGTATTGCCGAAGTATTGAGTAACCAAGGTTATAAAATTTCAGGCTCAGACATTAAAGCGTCGAAAACCACAGCTCAACTCGAAGCGAATGGTATTAAAGTATTTATTGGCCATTCAGCTGACAATATTAAAAATGCCAATGTATTGGTGGTGTCGACTGCGATTGATCCTGAAAATCCAGAGATTAAAGCAGCTATCGAACAACGTACCCCAATCGTGCGTCGTGCGGAAATGTTGGGTGAGTTGATGCGCTACCGTCATGGTATTGCGGTTGCGGGAACACATGGTAAAACCACAACGACAAGCTTATTGACCACCATGTTGGCGGAAGAAAACCTTGATCCGACTTATGTGATTGGCGGTTTGCTGAATAGCACAGGTGTAAATGCTGCATTAGGCGAAAGCCGTTTTATCGTGGCAGAAGCGGATGAGTCAGATGCATCTTTCTTGTATTTGCAACCGATGGCTGCGATCGTGACCAATATCGATGCGGATCATATGGACACCTATGAAGGCAGCTTTGATAAGCTAAAAGATACCTTTATCCAGTTCTTACATAACCTGCCATTTTATGGGTTGGCTGTGGTCTGTGGCGATGATGCCAATATCCGTGAGATTCTGCCGCGCGTGGGTCGTCCAGTCTTAACCTATGGTTTTGCTGAAGACAATGACATCCGTGCGGTGGATGTGGCGCAAGAAGGTATGCAGTCGCATTTTACCGTATTGCGTAAAGACCGTGAGCCATTGCGCGTTACTATCAATCAACCAGGTTTGCATAATGTCTTGAATGCATTGGCTGCGATTGGTGTAGCGACTGATGAAGGCGTGTCTGATGGCGCGATTTGCCGTGCCTTAGAAGGCTTTAGTGGTGTTGGTCGTCGCTTCCAAGTTCAGGGTGAATTTGAGGTTGATGAAGGCTTAGTAAAATTGGTGGATGACTATGGTCACCATCCAAAAGAAGTTGAAGCAACCATTAAAGCAGCGCGTGCCAGCCATCCAGACCGTCGTTTGGTGATGTTGTTCCAGCCGCACCGTTTTAGCCGTACCCGTGATTGTTTTGATGACTTTGTTGATGTGTTATCGCAAGTGGATCAGTTGTTATTACTGGAAGTTTATCCAGCAGGTGAAAAGCCGATTGTGGGCGCTGATAGTCGTGCTTTGGCGCGTAGTATTCGTCTACGTGGTGATGTTGAACCGATTTTGGTTGATCCAGTGGAAGGCAATTTACCAAACGTTTTACAAAAAGTGTTACAAGCAAATGACCTGTTATTAACACAAGGCGCGGGTAACGTTGGCGCAATTTCGGTAGAATTGGCTCAGCATCGCTTGTATGCCAAATCCCCCTAACCCCCTTTGTTAAAGGGGGAACCCCTCTCTTTTTAAAGGGAGGCGGGGAGAGATTTAATAGAATATATGAAGTTTTTTTAAGGATATAAACGTGTCAAATGCTGCAAAATTCGGCAAAGTTGCTGTGTTGTTTGGTGGGAAGTCGGCTGAGCGTGCTGTGTCATTGGACAGCGGTCAAGCTGTTTTAGAGGCGTTATTACGTTCGGGCGTTCAGGCAGAAGCATTTGACCCCCAAGATCGTAGTGTGACTGAATTGGTTGGCTATGATCGCGCTTTTATCGTATTACATGGTCGTGGTGGTGAAGACGGTCAGATCCAAGGTGTATTGGAGTGGCTAAACCTTCCTTATACCGGTACGGGTGTGCAAGGTTCTGCGATCGGTATGGACAAAGTTAAAACCAAGCAAATCTGGCAAGGCAGTGATTTGCCAACAGCACCTTATCGTATTGTCACTAAAGATACCGATCTGGATGCCGTGATTGCTGAATTGGGCTTGCCAGTCATTATCAAACCTGTACATGAAGGCTCAAGTGTTGGCATGAGCAAGGTTGAGAAAGCTGAAGATTTTGCTGCGGCAATTGAAAAAGCGACTCAGCATGATGCGGTAGTGATGGCAGAAAAATGGATCACAGGTCGTGAATTCACCATTTCATTCTTAAATGGTCAACCATTACCCGTGATTCGTTTACAGCCACCTGCAGACGTTGCCTTCTATGACTATGAAGCAAAGTATCAGCGTAATGATGTGGAATATGGTATTCCTTGCGGTCTAAGCGAGTCGGAAGAGAAAAGCTTACAAGCATTGTGCTTACGCGCATTCCAAGCGGTGGGTGCAGAAGGTTGGGGCCGTATTGATGCGATGCAAGATGAGCAGGGCAACTTCTGGTTATTAGAAGTGAATACCGTTCCAGGAATGACCAGCCACTCGTTGGTGCCAAAAGCGGCGCAAGCAGTGGGTTATAACTTTGATCAGCTCTGTGTTGCGATTTTAGAGCAAACCTTAGCTACGTCGGCTTAACGATTTATGGCTCAGCTTCCTGCCTCGATGCGCCGTAAAACGCGGCCAGCCATTAGCTCGATTCACGAGAAACCGCCTTCGCCTAAACAAAAAATGGTGAATGCGGGCGGTTGGGTCTTGCTGGTGATTGCGTTTGCTGTTTTGGCATTGGGTTTGTTTGGCTTATATAAAGTCATGACCGATGCAAGAGCGGCGCAGTTGCAGGTGGTTGGAACCAATTCTGATATTGAGAACCAACAGTTAGTTCAATATCTGAGTCCAATTATTAAAGATAACTATTTCACTTCAGATTTAGAACAAATTCGAGATCAAGCGTTAAAAGTGTCATGGGTTGATCGTGTGGTGGTGTCACGGGCTTGGCCAAATGCAATTCGGGTACGGGTGATGCCGCGCCATGCGATTGCACGTTGGGGAACAGGGCGTTTGCTCAGTGACAATGGCGATGTATTTAGTGAGGCGGTGCCAACAGCACATCCAAACTTGCCGCTTTTACATGGGCCAGCCAGCCAATCCAAAATGATGATGCGTCGCTATAATGAAATTAATCAGTTATTTCATCCAGCGAATTTGAGATTAAAAGAATTGTATTTAACCGAGCGTATGACGTGGTTCATGCAGTTTGATTCGGGCTTACGGATTATTGTAGACCAAGATCAAACTATGAATAAGCTGCAACGCTTAAGCCATTTGGCACAAACGGATTTAAAACCTGTATGGTCAAAAATCACGGCAATCGATTTGCGTTATCGGAATGGTCTTGCCATTCAGTGGAAAAACGCAGCTCCGCCGAAGATTGTCAACGGTCAGTTAGTTGTAACGATTGATGACACAAGCCTTGCAGGGGCAATTCAGGCAAAGCCATAATACGTGGCTTAAAATAAAGGGCAATCGTCCTAAACAACACTAAAGATATGGTATTGAAGTAATGAGTGAAGCTGTTCCCTCAGTTGTTGCGATTGATATTGGGACTCATAAAGTCTCAGTTTTGATTGGTAAGATCCATGCACCAGATAAGATCCAAGTCATTGGCATGGCAACTGCTCGCAACCGAGGTATGGTTAAAGGCAAGATTGTTAGCTTAGACAAGGTCATTGCGGCGATTAAGAATGCGGTATCCGAAGCTGAGGATATGGCTGAGTGTCGTATTCATAGTGCGTGGGTGTCGATTCCAAGTACTGAATTACAAAGTTTTTATGCCTCAGGCCGTACGCCTGTTGCAAACCACGATCATATTATTACGACAAATGAAGTGGTGCGTGCGTTAGAGTTGGCGAAAGCCAGTCATGTATCGCCAGATTACTATCTTGCCAGTGCTGTGCCATTGGGCTTCGAGTTGGGTGATTCAGCGGAGTGGGTACAAAACCCAGTCAATATGTCGGCGCATAGTATGACTGGGCATTATCAGTTAATGATGATGCCGATCAGCACCATGCAAAACCTTGATCGTGCCATGAAAGGGGCGAATATCGGGGTGGAGAAAATGGTGGTGTCTTGCTTGGCAACCGCTGAAGCCAGTCTGCTCAAAGATGAAAAAGAATATGGCGTGTGTCTGGTCGACATCGGCGCGGGTATTACCAATATCGCGGTATATCTAGATGGCCGTTTGGCTTTGGCACGAACCTTGCCACGTGGTGGTGAGAATGTGACGCGTGATATTGCTGCCGTTTTGCAGACCACCACAGAAGAAGCGGAACGCATCAAGATTTTACACGGTTGTGTTGACTTGAGTGTGGTGAAACCTGATCACATGATTCAGGTGCAGGGGATTGATGGTACGCAAACCATCAGTCGTATTGAGCTTGCAGAAATCATCATTGCGCGTTATGAAGAAATCTTCACTTTAATCCGTGAAGAATTGGAACATAGCGGTGCGATTCATGGTCTCTATCATGGTGTGGTACTGACAGGTGATGCGTGTCAAATTGAAGGTATGGTGAATTTGGCGCGTCGAATGTTGGGGGTGTCTGCGCATTTGGGCAATCCGCCATTACAGGTGTATGCAGATGATCAGCATTTAGCTGCATTGCGTCGTTCAATGTACGCAACCGCATCTGGCTTGTTGATGTTTAGCCAAAGTGATTTGCAAGATACGGTTGAAGAGCCAGAAGAAGCAAATGATCGTAGTTTTGTTGATCGTGTTGCCAATGGTTGGAATGCATTAAATAGCAAATTAAAGGCCATCTTTTAAGTTGTAGTTATTTTTGGGAAAATTTGTTAGGAAGTTGTTCTAAATCAGCCACTGTACTTGACAAGCTAGCTATTATTGAACAGCATCCTAAACATCAGTTGTTTAAAAATCAGGGCAGTAACGGGCTGAAGTAACTGCCATTAATATTAGGAAATCTAAAGGTCATGGCCTCATTTGAATTTATAGAAGATGAACTAGACAATGGCAACGGTCAAGCCCGTTTCACAGTATTTGGCGTTGGTGGTGGTGGCGGTAATGCCGTACAGCACATGGCGCAATCTGATATCCAAGGTGTAAAGTTCGTTTGTGCAAATACAGACAAACAAGCCTTGGATAGCATGAACGCCCCATTCAAAATTCAATTGGGTGAACAAAGTACACGTGGTTTAGGTGCAGGCGCTAATCCAGAAGTGGGTCAAATCGCAGCGGAAGAAAGCCGTGAAGTGATTCGTCAGCATCTTGAAGGTACCGACATGGTGTTTGTCACTGCCGGTATGGGTGGTGGTACAGGTACAGGTGCTGCACCAGTGGTTGCAGAAGTTGCCAAAGAGATGGGCATCCTGACCGTAGGTGTGGTGACTACACCATTCAACTTTGAAGGCCGTCGTCGTCAAAAGTCTGCTGAAAAAGGGATTGATGCTTTAGAAGCACACGTTGATTCATTAATCATCATTCCAAACCAACGCTTACTTAGCGTTTATGGCGATATTTCAATGAAAGATGCCTATAAAAAGGCAGATGATGTATTGTTGAACGCAGTGCGCAGTATTTTTGATCTTGTGGTCAATCGTGGTCACATTAACCTCGACTTTGCTGACTTGAAAACTGCAATGAGTACGCGTGGTTATGCGATGATGGGTGCTGGCTTGGGTCGCGGTGAAGATCGTGCTCGTCAAGCAGCAGAGCAGGCGATCCGTAGCCCATTGCTTGATAATGTAAATATTATCAATGCAAAAGGTGTGTTGATCAACATCACGGGTGGTGATGACATTACCCTACGTGAAACTGAAATCATTACTGATGTAGTCAACCAAATCGTTGATTTGGATGAAGGTGAAATCTTCTACGGTACGGTATTCGATCCGGATGCGCGAGATGAGCTTCGTGTGACTGTTATTGCAACAGGCTTAACCCGTAATGCAAGTGAAGTTGATCAGAAAAGACGTACTGTAGTTTCACATGCACCGTCTGCTCAAGCAGCTCAGCAACCAGTGGATGAAGATGATGTTCCTGCGATCAGCAAACGTGCAAATACGGATGCACCAGTGGGCGCAACAGCAAGTTCTACGCCACGTTCATCGCCAATGAGCATTCAAGACTATCTGAAAAATCAACAGCGTAAATAATAAAATCATATATTTAGAGAAAGGGGGTAAGTAATTACCCCCTTTTTTATTTTTTTAAAATGGCAAAATATGCTAAGTTATATCGGTTTTTGCAAATGAAGTTGGTATGGCATGTTGAAACAACGTACTCTCAAACGTGTGGTGAAAGCGAGCGGTATTGGTCTGCACAGTGGTCAAAAGGTGCTGATTAATTTTGTTCCACATCATATTGATGGAGGTATTGTCTTTCGCCGTATCGACTTAAATCCCCCGATTGACCTTCCAGCCAATGCTTTATTGATTCAAGAAGCCTTTATGTGCTCGAATTTGGTCCGTGAAGATATCAAAGTCGGCACTATTGAGCATGTCATGAGTGCGATTGCAGGACTGGGGATTGATAATCTGATTGTTGAAGTCTCTGCATCCGAAGTACCGATTATGGACGGTAGTGCAGGGCCTTTTATTTATTTATTGATGCAAGGTGAATTGGCGGAGCAAGACGCGCCAAAGAAGTTCATTCGTATTTTAAAGCCTGTTGAGGCTTTAATTGACGACAAGAAGGCCATTTTTTCACCACATTCAGGTTTCCAGCTGAACTTTACCATCGACTTTGATCATCCTGCCTTTGCCAAAGAGTATCAATCCGCAACCATCGATTTCTCGACGGAAACTTTTGTCTACGAAGTGAGCGAAGCGCGAACTTTTGGCTTTATGAAAGATTTGGACTATTTAAAAGCCAATAATCTGGCTTTAGGTGCGAGCCTTGAAAATGCGATTGGTGTCGATGACACAGGTGTGGTCAATGAGGAAGGTTTGCGCTTTGCCGACGAGTTTGTACGTCATAAAATATTAGATGCTGTTGGAGACTTATATTTGCTTGGACATCAAATTATTGCCAAGTTTGATGGCTATAAATCGGGGCATGCGCTAAACAATCAGCTATTACGCAATGTTCAAAACGATCCAAGCAGCTATGAAATTGTAACATTTAATAACGAGAGTGATTGTCCAATTCCTTATGTGAGTGTGACATAAGTCATTGTCTTTTATTGCCTATGTTATATTATAACAAATGAATGTGAGAGTTTCGTCACATAAAACTAGTGTGTATTCCAACACTTAATATATGAAGTTTACTTTTTATTGCTTGCCAAACGTAGTAAAGCTTGGCTAAGCTTAGGGTCGCTCACATATTCAGCGGCGCTGCGCAATTGCTCTTGGGTCTCTGATGTTAGTGTTTTTGTTGGGGGAGAGGGTTCACGAGAGACAACTGTTTTGTTTCTTAACCGAACTTGAATTTTTCGTAATTCCTTGAGTCCTTCGAGCTGAGCTAACTGCGCAACATAGTGGCTTTGTAAATAGCTGAGTTGACTAATCATTGCTTGATTTTCACCAGTGATGATCAATACACCATGTTGATAACAAACAACCTGCCATTGCTCTGGTTGGGGCAGTAAAGGTTGAATAATTTTCGTAAGTTGTTTCCATTGTGTGACTTGCGTCGTCAGAAACGTTAAGTTTCCAGTTTTTATGTGTTGTCCTTTCTGTTGGAAAACGTTGTTAGGGTCAGACATAGAACTTCCTCGGAGGTGATGTGTCCATCTTAAGCGTTTGCTTCAGCTGTTATCAAGGAACAGATGATAAAGGAACGTTTGAAGGACGGTTTCAAGAGGTTTTTTATGCATCATACGCGTCGTATTTTACTCGCATTTTCGTTGGCTGCTTCAGCTGCTTCGGTTGCTTTCGCAGATTATCAGAACATTGGTCAAGCCACAGGTGATGACCGCTTAGAGCAATTATCAAAAACCTTAGCTCAAGGTTCTTATACTCATTCTGCTGATATGGATCTGCCAGCCGTATCGAATGTCTCAGTTAAATTACGTGAAAAAACCATTGAATTGAACAACGCAACGATCGAGAAGAAATATGGTCGTTCAGCGATTTCATCTCAAGACAATGCTCCTTCATTCTCTGCAAACACAGGTTATTCTTGGTTGGTGAGTCATCCATTGCAAGAAGGCCGTGTCAGCTCTTCTTGGGGTAACCGCACCCTATTAGGTTCAACACGTCATCACTCAGGTGTTGATCTTGCTGCACCTTCTGGTACGCCAATTTACTCAACTGGTCCTGGTGTTGTGACGAAGTCGGGTTGGGGTACAGGCTATGGTCAGTATGTCGAGATTGATCATGGTAATGGCTATATCACTCGTTATGCCCATGCATCACGTTTAATCGTGAATGCGGGTGATCGTGTGAGTGCTGGTGAGCATATTGCCAATGTTGGTTGTACAGGTCGTTGTACGGGCCCACATTTACACTTTGAAGTAGTCAAAGATGGTCAACGTAAAAATCCATCAACTTACTTAGCAATGTTGCCTTAATGTAATTTGTTAACAGTTGTATATAAATATTCAAAAAAATCGCCTTTATTGGCGATTTTTTATGTGTTTTGTTTCATTTAGGTCAATGACTATTTTGTCAGAAAATAATAAGGCGTTTTGCATTCATCTGGGGCAATAGTTCTATCACAGCAAAACATGATAAAAATAGGGTCGACAAATAACTTAAGGGAAAAGGTGAATTGTATGGCGTTTTATGGCGACTCTGACGCGCAAGAAACCCAAGAATGGCAAGAAGCATTTGATTCAGTATTACAACATATGGGCACGGAACGTGCTGCCTTCTTACTAGAAAAACTCTATCAACGGGCAATTGCGAAACATGTGCCAATCCAGCGCTTAAATACACCTTATCTCAATACCATTTCAGTTGAAGAACAACCAGCGATGCCTGGCGATCAGGATATGGAACGCCGTATCCGTGCCTTGATCCGCTGGAATGCCTTAGCGATGGTATTACGTGCCAATAAAACAGGCGATGACCTCGGTGGCCACCTTGCAAGTTTCGCATCATCTGCAACATTATATGATGTGGGTTTTAACCATTTCTTCCGCGCAAACAGCAATAACTTTGGCGGTGATATGATTTATTACCAAGGTCACTGTGCCCCTGGTATTTATGCGCGTTCGTTCTTGGAAGGACGCTTAACTGAAGATCAATTGAATAATTTCCGCCGTGAAGTGGGTGGCAATGGTCTTCCGAGTTATCCGCATCCCTATTTAATGCCTGATTACTGGCAGTTCCCAACCGTATCGATGGGTTTAGGCCCGATTATGTCGATTTACCAAGCACACATTCAAAAGTATTTGATGAATCGTGGTTTGATCAAAGAAGAAGATCGTAAAGTCTGGGCTTATCTTGGCGATGGTGAGATGGATGAGCCAGAAAGTACAGGTGCAATTTCACTTGCGGGTCGTGAAAAGCTTGATAACCTCATTTGGGTTGTGAACTGTAACTTACAGCGTCTCGATGGTCCTGTACGTGGTAACGGTAAAATTATTCAAGAATTAGAATCTTTATTCCGTGGTGCGGGCTGGCGTGTGATTAAAGTGGTGTGGGGCCGTCATTGGGACCCACTACTTGCGCAAGATAATTCAGGCGCTTTAAAAGCGGTCATGGAAGAAACAGTTGATGGTGAATATCAGCGCTATCAAGTGAAAGGTGGTGCGTATACACGTGAGAAATTCTTTGGCAAGTACCCAGAAGCTGCGGAACTGGTCAAAGATTTAAGTGATGAAGACATCGATAATCTTAACCGTGGTGGTCATGATCCGTACAAAGTTTTTGCTGCCTATGCAGAAGCAATGAAAGCCAAAGGTCAACCAACCGTTATTCTTGCGAAAACGGTTAAAGGTTATGGTCTGTCTGAGGAAATTGAAGCGGTGAACAAAACTCACCAAATCAAAAAAATGCAGATCGACTCTTTGAAATATGTACGTGACCGTTTTAACCTGCCATTTACAGATGACAAGTTAGAAGAACTCCCATTCTACCGCCCAAGTGAAAACTCTCCAGAAATGAAGTACATGAAGGCACGTCGTGAAGCATTAGGGGGTTACCTACCAGCACGTCGTCGTGAGAGTGACACTTTAGCGATTCCTGAACTCTCTGTATTTGATGCGGTATTAAATGGTTCAGGCGGTAAAGAACAATCGACCACGATGCTGATGGTTCGTTTAATTGCGGCTTTACTGAAAGAAAAAGCAATTAAAGACCGCGTCGTGCCAATCGTTCCAGATGAAGCGCGTACTTTTGGTTTAGAAGGGATGTTCCGTCAGCTTGGTATTTATGCGGCACACGGTCAAAAATATACCCCAGAAGACCAAGAACAGTTAATGCATTACCGTGAAGCAAGTGATGGTCACATGCTTCAAGAAGGAATTAACGAAGCGGGTGCGATGAGTGCGTGGGCTGCATTGGCAACCAGTTATTCAACCAATAACTTGCCGATGATTCCAATGTATATGTACTACTCAATGTTTGGTTTCCAACGTATTGGTGACATTGCCTGGGCTGCTGGTGATGCGCAGGCACAAGGTTTCTTACTCGGTGCGACTGCTGGCCGTACCACATTGAACGGTGAAGGTTTACAGCACCAAGATGGCCATTCACATATCTTGGCGAACACCATTCCAAACTGCGTATCTTATGATCCATGTTTTGGTTATGAATTGGCTGTGATCGTACACGACGGTTTACAACGTATGTATGTGAACCAAGAGCGAGTGTTCTATTACTTAACCGTAATGAATGAAAACTACGAGCATCCTGCAATGCCAGAAGGCGCTGAGGAAGGCATTAAACGTGGTATGTACTTGTTCGAAAAAGATGAAAAAGCCACTGTGCAATTATTGGGCTCAGGTGTAATCCTTCGTGAAGTGATTAAAGCGGCGAAAATCTTGCGTGATGAATACCAAATCCACTCAAACGTGTGGAGCGTCACCAGCTTCAATGAGTTGTCGCGTGATGGCATGGCATGTGAAGAATACAACCGCTTACACCCGCTCACTGAAGAAGTAAAAGAATCTTGGGTATCTAAACAGTTACGTGGTACAGAAGGTATCGTGGTTTCTGCGACGGACCATATGCGTGCGTACAGTGAACAGATCCGTGCATATCTTCCAGATGGTCGTCCATTTGTTGCATTAGGTACTGATGGTTATGGACGTTCAGATACACGTGCAAACTTACGTAGTTTCTTTGGTGTTGATGCTGCGCATATCGTGGTTGCGACATTGAAAAAATTAGCGGACGAAGGTGAAGTTGAAAACCGTTTGGTGAAAGACGCAATTTCTAACTTTGAGTTAGATACGGACCGTCCAGTGGCATGGGCGCCACAAGCACATCCAGAAGTTCAGGCAGTTGCTGAATACCATGAAACGCAAACAGGTGAGGGGAAATAATCATGCAAATCCAAGCACCTGATATTGGCGTAGATAAAGCACTGGTTGCAGAAATCTTAGTCAAAGTAGGCGACCATGTTGCAGTTGACGATAGCCTTCTGGTTTTAGAATCAGATAAGGCAACGGTAGAAGTACCAAGTACTGCGGCAGGTATCGTGAAAAGTATTCTGGTTCAACAGGGCGATGAAGTCACTGAAGGCGTCGCATTGATTGAATTAGAGTCTGAGTCTGCTGCTGAAACATCTAAGAACGAAGCACCGACGCAAGAAGCGCCAAAAGCCGAAGCAAAAGCTGTCGAAGCTGAAACAAAAGCGCAACCAGTTGCTGCTCCAGCAGCGACTTCAAGCCAGATTGTGGATGTAAAAGTTCCAGATATTGGTGTAGAAAAAGCCTTGGTTGCAGAAGTGCTGGTCAAAGTCGGTGATCAGATTGAACCTGAACAAAGTATTGTAGTGGTTGAATCGGACAAGGCGACGGTAGAAGTCCCAAGTTCGGTTGCGGGGATTGTGGAAGCGATCCAGATTAAAGAAGGCGACAGCATCAAAGAAGGCGTGGTATTGATTCAGGTCAAGACTGCGAGCGCTGCAACGTCATCTGAACCACAAGCAGCCCTAGCTCAAACAGAAGCGCCAGTCGCAACTACAGAAGCACCAGCTGCAACAAATACCTCAACAGGTAATGTTGAAATTGAAGTACCTGATCTAGGTGTAGAAAAAGCTCTTGTTTCAGAAATTCTAGTCAATGTCGGTGATCGCGTTGAAGCTCAACAAAGCCTATGCGTGGTTGAGTCAGATAAGGCGTCGGTTGAAGTGCCAAGTTCAGTAGCAGGGATTGTGAAAGCAATCCATGTGTCTGCGAATCAAGAAGTGCGTCAAGGCGTGGCTTTGGCAACGATTGAGGTCAGTGGTCAGGCCGCTGCACCAGCATCTGCACCAAAAGCTCAAGCTCATTCGGCACCAGCAGCAACGACAGCTCCAGCAAAACCACAAGCAACCGTGACAGCGGCACCAAGTGAGCCTGCGCAAGCTGAGAAGTTGACTAAACAGCAAGAAGCTGACAATGCAAAAGTCTACGCGGGTCCAGCCGTGCGTAAACTGGCACGTGAGTTAGGCGTGGTTCTTGGACAAGTGAAAGCATCAGGTGAGCACGGCCGTGTGATGAAGGACGATGTCTTTGCCTATGTGAAAACACGTCTGACTGCACCACAACCGGCTGTAGTAACCCAAGCGGCAGCAGTTGCTTCAGGCTTACCGAAGTTGCCAGACTTTAATGCATTTGGTGGTGGTGAAGTGAAAGCGATGACGCGTTTACAGCAAGTGTCTGTACCGCAATTGTCATTGAACAACTTCATTCCACAAGTGACGCAGTTTGACTTGGCGGATATTACCGAGCTTGAAGCATGGCGTGGTGAGCTGAAAGATGGCTTTAAAAAGCAAGGCCTTAGCCTGACTATCTTGGCCTTTATTGCCAAAGCGGTTGCGCACTTGTTAAAAGAAGAGCCGTATTTTGCTGGGCATTTGGCTGATGATCAGAAGTCGGTGCTATTGCGTAACGAAATTCATATGGGTATTGCAGTTGCAACCCCAGATGGTTTAACAGTGCCTGTATTGCGCAATCCTGATCAAAAATCAATTAAGCAAATTGCAGCAGAATTGGCTGAACTCAGCCAAAAAGCCCGTGATCGTAAATTGTCACCGAAAGATCTACAAGGTGCCAATTTTACCATTACCAGCTTGGGTAGTATTGGTGGTACCGCATTTACGCCGTTGGTCAATTGGCCGCAAGTCGCGATTTTGGGTATCTCACCAGCGACCATGCAACCTGTGTGGAATGGTAAAGACTTTGATCCGCGCTTAATGTTGCCATTATCATTGTCTTATGACCATCGTGTGATTAATGGTGCGGATGCAGCACGTTTTACCAATAAGTTGACCAAGTTACTCAAAGACATTCGTAGCTTATTGCTCTAATCGCTTTTTGAATTTAGAAAACCTCGCTTTGGCGGGGTTTTCTGTTTTTAGGCTGAATAAAATATGAATAGATGTATGTTATGTTGAACTTAAAATAAATTTTCATTGCTGAAGGAGCAGGGATGTTGGTGATTTATCGGGTGATGCTGCCTTTATTGCTGATTGTTTTTGTGGCGATGGGCTTGTGGGTCAGCTTCTTACATTTTCCATGGGATTGGGTGATGTATGTGGTGATGGGAGTTGAAGTGCTGCTTGCGACTGTCGTCATGGCGATGGAATATCAAGCCCAAGATGTGGGTGGAGCGAGTGGCTGGGGGAGCTTTGGTTTTCTGGGCTTAAGTGCTTATTTGGCGTTTTTACTTGGTTGTCTGCGTGTGTTGATCTGGAGTTACCAAAAATTTTGGGTTTAACCATTCAAAAGCATTTTATTGTTTGCTAGAATAGTTTCACTTCATTGGGGAGTAGCCGCTCTTTACGCAAAGTAAAGAGGTGATGATCAACATAATTGTTCAACCGAACATGGTCATCATAGCAAAGAACCAAGAACAGCTTCTCAGCTGTGCTTTTGTTGGCAAGACCTTTGATTTACCACTCTGCATCAATCTATTTGATTTTGGCTAGCAGGAGGGGTAGGTCATCGGTATATTTTGCTAGCCAGAGCATTCAACTATGTATGAATTTCTCATTTCCACCTCAATTGTTGCCCTTGCTGAAATGGGTGATAAAACGCAATTACTCGCTCTCTTGCTTGCAGCACGTTTCCGTAAACCGATTCCGATTTTAATTGCCATCTTACTGGCCACTACGATTAACCATGGTATTTCTGCTGTCTTGGGACAATGGATTACCACCGTACTCAGTCCTGAAATTCTATTATGGATTTTGGCGCTTGGATTTATTGGTATGGCAATCTGGATGCTGATTCCAGATGAATTGGGAGATGAAACTGAAAACATCAATAAATGGCAGAAATTTGGGGTATTTGGTGCCACCTTCATCTTATTCTTCTTGGCTGAAATTGGCGATAAAACCCAGATTGCAACCGTGGCTTTAGCGGCACGTTTTGATAGTGTGTTCTGGGTGATGTTAGGTACCACATTTGGGATGATGCTTGCCAATGCCCCTGCGGTATTTATTGGTAATAAGCTGGCGGATAAATTGCCGATTTCATTAATTCATAAAATTGGCGCCGCGATTTTCTTGATTGTGGGTATTTCAACTTTAGTGCAGCATTATTTCTTCTAAATGATTCGAATTTAAAATCAGTCCAGACCCATCCAACAGTGATGGGTCTTTTTTATAAATTATGATAAAAGTCCAATATTTGATTGAAACATGAACTAAATCCCATTATTTTATTATGGAATTAAAAATATTTCATATTTAAAGATTTTTTCTGGGGTGGTTATGAGTTTTGAACGGACAACATCGCAAATATTGTTTGATAATGGCACACATAAATGCATTAGTTTTACCAGTTTGGTTAAAGGGGAAGGTATTCAGGCCAATCAATTTTTAATTATTGATCATGAACGTGCCGCTGTCTTAGATCCGGGTGGCGATCTGACGTATGTTCCTTTAACCATGGAACTCAATCGCTATACCAAATTGAAAAATCTCGACTATGTCATGGCCTCGCATCAAGACCCTGACATTATTACCTCAATGCCGCGCTGGTTGGTGTATACCGATGCCAAAGTAGTGGCTTCTAAGCTGTGGGCACGGTTTTTACCGCATTTAAATTCAGCTTTTATGAGTGAGCGTATGAAGGGGAATTGGGAAGATCGTCTGATTGAACTGTCCGATACAGGGCAAATTATTCCTTTGGGCGAGTCTGCGATTGTTGCAGTGCCTGCACATTTTCTGCATTCCGTTGGTAATTTCCAGTTTTATGATCCAACTGCCAAAATCCTATTTTCTGGGGATATGGGGGCTTCGATCGTTGATGATGCAAGCCTACCGATTACAGATTTTGAAACACATATCAAAAAGATGAAAGGTTTCCATCAGCGCTATATGTGTTCTAATAAGGTGATCCGTTTGTGGGTCAATATGGTTCGCCAAATGGATATCGACATGATTGTGCCGCAACATGGAACCGCTTTTGTTGGTAAACAGATGATCAATCAATTTCTAGACTGGATCGAAACGCTGGAATGTGGCGTAGATTTGATGAATGAATATGTTTTTAGTTTACCGACTGAAATGAGCTAAATTTCTGAGTCCGGAAAATGACTGGGAAATACATAAATCGCTGATTGAGCACGCTTGTCGCCATCAATAAATTTTCTTAGGATTCATTAGATAAAGGATTGAATTTGATAACGAGAATTTTAAGAAAATGTTGTCTCAAATTGCGACACCAGATGCGTGTGTCAGTTGTGGTGCGTGCTGTGCAAATTACCGTGTTTCTTTCTATTGGGCTGAGGCAGAACGGATCCCTGAGCACATGGTTGAACCACTTACAGCCGTCTATTCCTGTATGAAGGGAACCAATCAAGCACAAGTCAAATGTGTGGCTTTGCAAGGGGAGGTGGGACAGCAAGTGAGCTGTTCCATCTACCCATTTCGGAGTTCAAGTTGCAAGGAAGTACAGATTGCCGATTCACATTGTAACAAAACACGGTTGGCGCACAACCTGATTCCGTTGGTCACGGTTGAGCAGCAGGCCTCTGAAAATAATGACAATTATGATCAGGTTTGCTAACAGGAATTATAGGATTCGGTAGGCATAAGTGTGCATCAGAAAGCTTTTTAAGCAACGCTTGAAATTATTTTCATCATAGAAAATGAAAATCACATCGAAATTTGTTTATAATAGCTCACGGAAATTACCAGTGAGATTGTTATGCTGACCATCGTTCAAGAAGCGCTAACCTTCGATGATGTCTTATTACTTCCTGCCTACTCAACTGTTCTCCCAAAAGATGTCTCCTTAAAGACACGTTTAACTCGCGGAATTCAACTTAATATCCCTCTCGTTTCTGCTGCAATGGATACAGTGACTGAATCACGTATGGCAATTGCGATGGCGCAAAATGGCGGTATTGGTATTTTGCACAAAAACATGGATATCGCAGCGCAAGCCGCTGAAGTTCGCCGTGTGAAAAAATTTGAAGCTGGTATGGTGAAAGACCCAATCACTGTTGGCCCTGAAACAACAGTGCGTGAGCTGATTGCGATTACCCAAGCGAATAACATTAGCGGTGTGCCTGTTGTAAAAGATGGCAAAGTGGTGGGTATTGTCACGGGTCGTGATACACGCTTTGAAACCAATCTTGAACAACCTGTAAGCAACATCATGACCGGTCAAGACCGTCTCGTGACTGTTCGTGAAGGCGAGTCTAAAGAAAATATCCAAGCATTATTGCAAAAACACCGTATTGAAAAAGTTTTGGTTGTTGGTGAGAACCATGAGCTTAAAGGCTTAATTACCGTAACTGACTTCCGTAAAGCTGAAAGCTATCCAAACAGTTGTAAAGATGATTTGGGTCGTTTACGTGTTGGTGCTGCGGTCGGTACAGGTGCTGAAACACCAAGCCGTGTCGAAGCTTTGGTCGATGCAGGTGTAGATGCGATTGTGGTGGATACTGCCCATGGTCATTCAGCTGGTGTCATTGAACGTGTACGCTGGGTTAAAGCAAACTACCCGCAAGTTCAAGTGATTGGCGGTAACATTGCGACTGGTGATGCAGCATTGGCATTGCTTGATGCAGGTGCAGATGCTGTGAAAGTCGGTATCGGCCCTGGTTCAATCTGTACCACACGTATTGTGGCAGGTATTGGTATGCCACAGATTTCTGCAATTGATAGTGTTGCAAATGCACTGAAAGATCAAATTCCTTTGATTGCAGATGGTGGTATTCGTTTCTCTGGCGATATGGCGAAAGCAATTGGCGCAGGTGCGAGCACGATTATGGTCGGTTCACTCCTCGCTGGAACAGAAGAAGCACCAGGTGAAGTTGAATTCTTCCAAGGCCGTTACTACAAAGCATACCGTGGTATGGGTTCATTGGGTGCAATGGCGGGCGTATCTGGTTCTGCTGACCGTTACTTCCAAGATGCTAAAGCAGGTGCGGAAAAGTTGGTACCAGAAGGCATCGAAGGTCGAGTGCCATACAAAGGTCCAATGGGTAACATCGTACATCAAATGATGGGTGGTTTACGTTCATCAATGGGTTATACGGGTTCATCTGTGATTGAAGATCTTCGTCAAAATGCAAAATTTGTGAAAATTACTTCAGCAGGCATGTCAGAATCACATGTTCATGACGTGACAATTACCAAGGAAGCGCCAAACTATCGAGTTGGTTGATTTTTGGTAATTTTGTTGACAGAAAAACCGTCAGTCCACTGACGGTTTTTTCGTTTTGGTGTAAAGTGAATCAGATGAAGAAAGATATGGTTCCACACCATATAAAAGATAAGAAAGTGAGTAAAAGATGAGCTATTTTGGTACTGATGGAATTCGCGGCAAATTTGGGCAAATGCCAATTACCCCAGAGTTCGCATTAAAACTTGGCTTTGCTGCAGGGAAAGTATTAAAAAGAAATAGTCCTAAAAATAAACCGATTGTGGTGTTGGGGAAAGACACACGTTTATCTGGTTATATTTTAGAAGCGGCTTTACAGGCAGGTCTGAATGCTGCGGGTGTTTATGTACATTTATTGGGCCCGCTTCCAACACCTGCCATTGCACATTTAACTCGCGCATTACACGCACATGCTGGGATCGTGATTTCAGCATCACATAACCCTTATTTTGATAACGGCATTAAATTTTTCTCAAGTGCAGGTAAGAAGTTACCTGATACTTTGCAAGATGAAATCAATCAGGAACTCGAAAAAGACTTAGTGATTGAAGACACTGCAAACTTGGGTAAAAGTGTTCGTGTAAAAGATGCTAATGGTCGTTATATCGAATTCTGTAAATCAACTTTCCCGTACCACTTTGACTTACGTAATTTAAAAATCGTAGTGGACTGTGCCAATGGCGCAGCGTATAGCGTGGGGCCTTCGGTATTCCGTGAATTAGGTGCCAAAGTTATTCCATTATTTAACGAACCTGATGGTTTAAATATCAATGAAAACTGTGGTTCAACCCACCCAGAACAACTACAAAAAGCAGTGCTAGAACATCAGGCAGATGTTGGTATTGCTTTTGACGGAGATGCTGATCGTGTGGTCATGGTGGATAAAAATGGTCAATTGATTGATGGTGACCATATTCTTTATATTCTTGCGACACAGGCGAAGAATAAGCCAGCGGGTGTTGTAGGTACCGTGATGAGTAATATGGCTCTCGAGTTGGCCCTAGAACAAGCTAAGGTTGGCTTTGTTCGTGCTAAAGTTGGTGATCGCTATGTATTGCAAGCCCTAGAAGAAAAGAATTGGGTCACAGGTGGTGAGCCTTCAGGTCATATTCTCACTTTGGATAAGAGCACAACAGGTGATGCGATTATTGCAGCGTTACAAGTGTTGACCGTGATGGTAGAACAAGGCAAAGCACTGCATGAGTTGGTTGAAGGTTTTGTGTTATTCCCGCAAGTACTGGTCAATGTTCGTCTACAACACATGATTGATCCATATTCAATTCCAGCTTTGGTTGCAGAATTTGAAAAGGCTGAACAGCAATTGAAAGGTCGTGGTCGTTTGTTGATTCGTAAGTCAGGTACTGAGCCTGTGATTCGTGTCATGGTGGAAGGTGATCAGCAGCAAGAGGTTGAGGCTTTGGCGAATCATTTAGCAGATGCAGTACGCGCTCAAGCCCAAGCTGCTTAAGGGGGAGCCATATGAGTGATGTCATTAAAGACCTGAGTGAGCTGCGTTTGAGCTATGAGCAGGGTGAATTACATGAAGCCCAGATCAGCGTACAGCCGCATTTACAGTTTTTGAATTGGTTTAATCATGCATTAGCTGCCAATTTACATGAACCCTATGCAATGTCATTAGCCACGGCAAATGCTCAAGGGCGTCCGCATGTGCGTACCGTATTATTACGTGGTGCGACAGAAGCAGGTTATGATTTCTATACCAATTATGACAGCCAAAAGGGTTTAGACTTAGCTGACAATCCGTATGCTGAACTGCTGTTTTACTGGCCAAGTTTAGAGCGCCAGATCCGCATTGGCGGCAAGGTCATCAAGATTTCTGAACAAGAATCGACGGATTACTACCATAAACGCCCGCGTGACAGTCAGATTGCTGCGCATATCAGTACTCCACAAAGCGGGGTGATTGAAAGTCGTGAGTTATTGCAACAACGCTTTCAAGCGCTGCAAGCTCAGGCTCAAGATGAACTGGATAAGCCTGAATTTTGGGGAGGTTATCGCTTAGAAGCAGATTATTATGAGTTCTGGCAGGGGCGACCAAATCGCTTACATGATCGTTTAAGTTATGAAAAACAAAACGATCTTTGGACTATACAACGTTTGATGCCATAAATGACGCAGATTCAAATTCAAAAAAGACCACTGCTTACACGCCCTGAACAGTTTCAGGGCGTGCCTGCTTTTATTGCCGAAATTTTAGCAAGGCGTGGTGTGCAGTCTGAGCAAGAGCTGGAACTCAAACTCAAGCACTTGCTATCTCCAGAGCTTAAAGGCTTAGCAGATGCAGTTGCGTTGATCGATCAAGCGATTGATCAGCAAAAACAGATCGTGATTGTGGGAGACTATGATGCCGATGGCGCGACCAGTACCGCTTTAATGGTTCTTGTTCTGCAAGATATGGGAGCTAGAGTTGAATATCTGGTGCCTGATCGTTTTAAGTATGGTTATGGACTTACGCCCGCCATTGCTGAATTGGCAAAGCAGAGCTATCAACCAGATCTGTTGATTACGGTGGATAATGGTATATCGAGTCATGCGGGTGTGGACACGGCTCAAGCGTTAGGTATGCAGGTGATCATTACCGATCACCATTTAACCACCAAACCGACACCGAGTGCTGAGGCTGTGGTTAATCCGAACCAACTTGGTTGTGGGTTTTCAAGTAAGGCTTTGGCTGGGGTGGGCGTGGCTTTTTATGTATTGGCGAAATTGGCCAGTTCGCGCAGCCAGCAAGGCAAAAGCAGCAGTAAAGTGACCCAGTATCTCGACTTGGTCGCATTAGGGACTTATGCCGATGTCGCCAGTTTGGATTATAACAATCGTATCTTGATTGATGCCGGATTAAAGCGGATTCAGCAACATCAATGTCGTGCAGGTATTTTAGCCTTACTGGATATTGCAGGACGTGACGCAGCCAGTTTACGTGCACAAGATTTAGGCTTTGTAGTTGGTCCGCGAATCAATGCAGCAGGTCGAATGGAAAGCATGCGTATCGGCATTGAGTGTTTACTTGCGGCTGATATGGCAACCGCTTATCCGATTGCACAACAGTTGAATCAGCTTAATATCGAACGCCGTCAAGTTGAAACTGAAATGAAGCAGCAAGCACTGAGTGCATTGCAACATATTCAGTTAGAAACAGAGCATTTACCTGCAGCATTGGTAATGTTTGATGAACAATGGCACCAAGGTGTGATTGGCATTGTGGCTGGACGTTTAAAGGAGCAATTTCATCGTCCAAGTCTGGTATTTGCTCCAGATGAAGATGGGATTCATATTAAAGGTTCGGCACGGTCGATTGATGGGATTCATATTCGCGATACCATTGAGCAAGTTGCAGAACACTATCCACATCTGGTCAGTCATTTTGGCGGGCATGCTGCAGCCGCGGGTTTAACCCTGAAGAAAGAAAATTTTGCTGCATTCAAAACGGCTTTCACCCAAGCGATTGCCGAAATGGATGATGAATTATTCACGGCAACGTTATGGACTGATGGCGAGCTGGGTGATTCAGATTTACATTTAGGGACTTTGGATTGGATTGAGCAACTTGGGCCCTGGGGGCAGAAGTTTCCACTGCCTCAATTTGAGGGGCGGTTCAAAGTGATCGATTATCGTTGGCTTAAAGAGCAACATTTAAAACTCAAATTGGCGGTCGGGTCACATTCCGTAGATGCGATTGCATTTAATGCGATGGACCGTTTTGAATTTAATCCAATGTTGGGTTATGTCGATTTGGTGTATACCTTGGAACGGAATGTCTTTAATGGCAACACCCGTCTACAATTGCAAATCGCTTATTTAAAACAATAAAAAATCCGCTCTGATGAGCGGATTTTTTTAATCGTTTACACTATTGATTAGAAGCGGACAGTACCGTTGAGACCATAAGAATCAACACCATCTGTTGTGGTATAACCGACGCCTAAAGCAAATTGTGGCGTAAAGAATTTTTGCGCGTGAATATTGAAAACACTGTCTGAATCATCAGCGGTAGAATCTGCAAATGAGATGCCGACACTGAGGGTTGTATCCAAATAAAGATCAGCACCTAGGCGATAGGTTGTTTCATCACCGATATAGCTCAGTGCTTCAAAGTTGGTATAGTAACCGCCAATCTGCGAAACATATTTCGCGCGTAAAGAAACAGCGGTATTGTCATTTTCGCCAGACACAATTGCAGCGTTTGAAAGTGTATTGCTAAAGCCGTATTGCGCAACCTGAACTGGATTTAGGCTATCCGATAAATCTGCAACACCCACTGCTAGGAGTAATCCATTGATTGGTAAGAAACCTGCTTCAAGACTATAGCCATCACCATTTTCGGAATGAGAGCCTAAGCCATTAATTGTTGCTTTGACATTGGTACGATGTAAGGCACCAGAAAGATAAAATTGTGAGTTAGGGACGTAGAACTCACCTTGAAGGCCGATAATATTGAATTGTAAGTCACCGAGATCTTCGTCATCTTTCAGTTTGCTATAGGCATAGCCGCCACCGATATTCGATGCCTTATCTAAGAAAGCAGCTTCTGCTAAGGGTGCATTACGGGTTTGTACAGGGTTAAAATAATATTTACCGCTGATGACTGCACTGTTGCCTTTCCCATCATCCATGTTGATATGTTCATATGCACCGTTGGCTTCAGTTTGATAAGCATGGGCATTGATGGCAAAGCAAGCACTTATGAGTGTCGCAAGAAGACTTAGTTTTTTCATTCGAATTTCCCCCGATTAAAAATAATACATATTTTGTTACACGAAGTAGTGTATTCAAAAA
The DNA here is from genome assembly GCF_000369845.1 of Acinetobacter higginsii. Taxonomy (NCBI): domain Bacteria; kingdom Pseudomonadati; phylum Pseudomonadota; class Gammaproteobacteria; order Moraxellales; family Moraxellaceae; genus Acinetobacter; species Acinetobacter higginsii. The sequence goes on from NZ_KB850215.1 coordinate 178,365, forward strand.
TAGCTAAGCGTCAATTCTTAAATACAGGATTAAGCTGGGGAAAAACAAAAGTGGAGGATTGAAAATGATAAGAAAATGGGGAGCAATAAAAAACGCCCTGAATGATTCAGGGCGTTTCCGATGTTACAAACTTCTGTTCAAGTCTTAGAAGCGGTATGCGCCACGAATACCGAATGAAGTGTAGTCATTATCAATATATGATTTATCGTTACCGAAGCCTACACGACCTTCTAAACTCACTTGTTGGTTGAAGAATTTCTTCGCAGAAATACCCCATTCATTTGAGTTGATGAAAGTGTTGTCATAATCAAGCTTCTGATAATCAACACCAACGCTTAAAGTTTTGTCGATGAAGTAATCACCTTTTAACTTCACTTCTTTATTGTCACCAAAAGCAGTATATGCTTCTAAGTTCACGTCATTTTGACCAACTTTAGTCACATACTTGGCACGAAGTGTTGGGCTAGTTTCACGGTCGCCATCTTTCACGTCAACAGTTTTCGCACCCGCAGCAACCAATAAACCTGGTGCTGGTAAGTAACCGACTTCTGCTGAGTAATGGTTGATTTTTAATTTGTCTTCGTCAGTTGCATATTTAGAATTCGGTTTGATTTCTTCACGGCCAATATTACCGCTTAAATAGAAATCGCTGTTTGGAACAAAGTATTCAATACCTGCGCCATATTGGTTGTTTTTGAATGCATCATCTTTTTCATGCGCGTATTGTGCTTTTACATTGCTCGCACGGTCAAGGAACGCTGCTTCTGCAAGAGGTGCATTACGTGTTTGTACTGGGTTAAAGTAATATTTGCCGTCTACGCTGAAACGATCATTGTCACCAAAACGATCTTGGTCTTTATAGGTATAAGAACCACCTACCTCAGCTTGATAAGCATGAGCAGTTCCTGTTACTGCGATTGCAGATAAAAGTGCTGATGCAATTGCTAATTTTTTCATGGTTGTTTCCTCATTAAGATTTAAACCAAGTGTTAAACACTGATACATGTTTTGTTACAACTTGAGTCTAGAGTAATTTTCAATATCGTCAATCTTGATAAGGTAATCGAACAGTACGAATGTAATTGACTTGTAATTTTGACATTTTATCTTATTGATATTATTTAATAAAAAATCAATGTTTTGATTTATTAAAACTTAGGAGAGATTGTGTGTTTTAGTGTAATTGGTCTAATTTTTATACAAAAACTAGGGTCGCAGAAATCTGACTAAACATTTCAGGCATAAAATTAAGTAATTTAAAAAATCAATTTTAATAAATAAATGTATTCAAAATGACATAGCTGTGTCGACTAAAACAGTTATGTTAAAATAGTGGATTAAGTGAAAAAATAGTGTGAGAAAAGACGCGTGGAAATTAATCCGTATTTAATTCAATTGAAAGACTTATCTGATCGTAGCCAAACACTACGGGGGTATCTTTGACTACGATCTAAAAGCTGAGCGTTTAGAAGAAGTTTTAAGAGAATTAGAAGACCCTGCGATTTGGAATGATCAAAGCCGTGCTCAGGCCATCGCAAAAGAAAAGGGCAGTTTAGAAAACACATTAGGTGTATTTGATCGTCTTGCTGAACAGTTGGATGATGCCAAAGCCATGCTTGACCTTGCGGTTGAAGCGGATGATGAAAGTTTATTGTTGGATGTTCAAGCAGAATTAGACAGTGCTGAACAGGCCTTAGGTAATCTTGAATTCCGCCGTATGTTTAGTAATCCAATGGATCCAAATCCATGCTTCCTTGAAATTCAATCTGGTTCAGGTGGTACTGAAGCACAGGATTGGGCGTCGATGTTATTGCGTATGTATTTACGCTGGATCGAACGCCATGGCTTTAAAGCTGAATTGATGGAAGTGTCAGATGGTGATGTGGCTGGGATTAAATCAGCAACCATCCGTGTAGATGGTGAGTTTGCCTATGGTTGGTTACGTACCGAAAGTGGCGTACACCGTTTAGTGCGTAAGTCACCATTTGACAGTAACAACAACCGTCATACTTCATTCTCTGCGGTATTTATCTCCCCTGAGATTGATGACAATATCGAAATTGATATCAATCCATCTGATGTTCGTACCGATACTTACCGTGCTTCGGGTGCGGGTGGTCAGCACATTAACAAAACTGATTCTGCAGTTCGTTTAACTCACGCACCGACTGGTATTGTGGTGGCGTGTCAGAACCAACGTTCACAACATGCCAACCGTGACCATGCGTGGAAGCAATTGCGTGCCAAGCTCTATGAGTTAGAGATGAGCAAACGTAATGAAGCTGCTCAAGCCTTAGAAGACTCGAAGTCAGATATTGGTTGGGGAAGTCAGATTCGCTCGTATGTCCTCGATGACTCACGTATTAAAGACTTACGAACAGGTGTGGAAAATTCCAATACCAAAGCAGTGTTAGATGGTGACTTGGATAAGTTCATCGAAGCAAGTTTGAAACAAGGTTTATAAGTTTTAATCCAATTAAAACGGCAATCTCGTTCAGCATCGGTCAGGTAATCGAAAAAATATGATATTAATATCGAAAAAAATGGATATTAATATTTAAAAAGTTCGATATACTGGTTTCAGGTGCTGAACAAAGCGTTGCCGCTTGAGAAACGTGGTGAGTCTATGGATATTGATGTTATAAGCAAAGCCTTAGCCAATCCATTACGTCGAGAGATTTTGCAATGGCTAAAAGAGCCTGAGCAATTTCTACCCGTTGAGCAATGTGGTGGTAGTTTTGAACGGGGCGTATGTGCAGGGCACATCGAACGTTTAGGAAAAGTTGCACAATCGACCATGTCGAATCATTTGTCTGTATTGCAACAGGCAGGTTTGATTAAGGTTGAGAAATATGGACAGTGGTCTTATTTCACGCGCAATGAAGCTTTGATTCAGCAATATATCGAACATTTAAAACAAGCACTTTAAATCGAAGAAGTGTAAGTTGAGGCGATCATGGCTGAACTAAATTCTACTTTGCAAGTAGGTGATTTCACGATTAAAAACCGCTTGGTTTTAGCTCCTTTAACGAGAGCGCGTAGTGGTGCGCAGCGTATTCCAAACGATTTGATGGTGGAATATTACCAACAACGTGCCAATGCGGGCTTAATTATTACCGAAGCAACCGTGATAAGCCCAAAAGCAGCGGGATATGCCAATACGCCAGGTTTGTGGTCACAAGAACAAGCGCAGGCATGGCATAAAATTGTTGAAGCCGTACACGCACAAGGTTCAAAAATTGTGGTTCAGCTGTGGCATGTCGGTCGTATTTCACATCCAGACTTATTGGATGGTGATACACCTGTGGCACCTAGTGCGATTCAACCTGCGGGTGAAGTGAGCTTACTTCGTCCCAAGCGTCCTTTTGTGACACCACGTGCTTTATCGCATGAAGAAATTCAAGAAATTGTCGCGCAATATAGAAATGCCGCTGAACAGGCCAAAGCTGCTGGTTTTGATGGTGTGGAATTACACGCAGCCAATGGTTATCTGATTGATCAATTCTTACAAAGTAGCACCAATCATCGTGATGATGAATACGGCGGTTCAATTGAAAACCGTGCGCGTTTATTACTACAAGTTGTCGATACCTTCATCGAAGTATGGGGTGCTGGTCGAGTCGGCGTACATCTTGCCCCACGTGGCGACTCACATGATATGGGCGATGAAAATCCAGTAGCAACGTTTGGTTATGTGGTTGAGCAATTAGATCAACGCAATATTGGCTTTATTTTCACGCGTGAATATGAAGCTGCAGATAGTGTATTACCGAAACTTCGTTCGAAATTTAAAGGCGTGTGGATTGCCAATGAAGGTTTAACCGCGGATTCTGCGAAACGTATTTTGGCGACAGACCAAGCCGATGCAGTCTCATTTGGTAAACAATATATTGCCAATCCAGATTTGTTTGAACGTTTGCAACATGATTTGCCTTTAAATCCGCTTCAACCACAAACTTTATATGGTGACGGTGCTGAGGGTTATACTGATTATCCTGCCTTTGAGCAGTTAGAAGCTTAATCTGTTTTAAAACTTAAAAAATGACTCATGTGATTTACCAAAATCGCATGAGTTTTTGTTTTAAATTCCGCATAATGAGCAGCAATCACATTGTCAATTATGGTCTCGGATGGCGCAGAACACAGTAGCACAGCAAACACCGTTTTGGTATAACGTTCTACTGGCTTGTATCAAGCCGTTGTACCGCTGGAAAATCAAACAACGGGCTGAAAGTGATGCGCTGTTTCAACAGGAATGTATTGAGCGTTTTGGGCCGTTTCAGCCTCCTAAAAATTTAGATGCGATTTGGTTCCATGCGGTATCTGTTGGTGAAACCAACGCGGCTCAACCTTTAATAGAACATTATTTAAAATTAGGCCATCCAGTTTTAGTGACCAATACCACCAAGACAGGGCAAGCGCGTGCCAAATCCCTATTTTTAAAAGCCCCTTATCTCGATTTATTTCAGGCGGTATATTTGCCTGTCGATCAAAAAGCATTATTAAAACAATTTTTTAATCTGTATCAACCGCGACTATTGGCATTGGTTGAAACAGAGATCTGGCCAAATCTTATTGCCCAAGCAAAACAGCAACAGATTCCCTGTATTTTATTGAATGCGCGTCTTTCCGAAAAATCGGCCAAAGGTTATGGCAAGGTCCGTCGTTTAACTCAACCGATGCTGCAACAACTCACTTGGCTATTGGCACAAGATGTGTCAACGCAGCAACGTTATGTTGAATTAGGTTTAGAACAAGCCAAAAGTCAGGTGGTTGGCAATATTAAATTTGATATTTCAGCACCAGAACAGTATCTGCAACAAGCACAGCAGTTGAAACAAGATTGGCAATTGGCTGATCGTCAGATTATTACTTTGGCCAGTACGCATGCGCCCGAAGAACAAAGTTTACTCAAACAATTGCAGTCACATTTAAATTCAAATCCGAATTTGCTCTGTATTGTGGTGCCGCGTCATCCAGAACGTTTTGATGAGGTATACCAAGTTTGCCAAAGTTTAAATTTAAAAACTCAACGCCGTAGTCTGCAGCAATCTATCCAAGTGGATACCCAAGTCTTCCTTGCGGATAGTATGGGTGAAATGTGGCTCTGGTATGCCTTGAGCCAAGCCTGTTTTGTTGGTGGTTCATTGAATGAGCCAGGCGGTGGGCATAATATTTTAGAGCCGATGGTGTTGAATGTACCGACAGTGATTGGTCCGCGTTATTTCAATTTTCAAACCATTGTGGATGAGTTTGTGGGTCAGCAAGGGATTCTGATTGGAGAGGATGCAGCACAGGTGGGGCAGCAATTATTAGCCTGCCTAGGGGCTGATGCACAGACTCAGCAACTGGTTACGCAGGCTCAGCGGGTTCTACAAGCAAATAAAGGCTCACTACAGCAGCATATTCAGTGTCTTGATCACTATTTACAGCAAACCGTATCGTCATGAATATCGTTTTACTTGAAACCGAACAGTGTGCTTCAGCGGATGTATGGCAAATTAGCCAGCCCAGACAATTACAGCATTTAGCTCAGCACTTACAGCTTAATGTTGGCGATACCTTAAAAGTGGGGATTCGTGCAGGTCAGCGCTACTTAACTGAGGTGGTCGCTATCAGCGAAGAATGCATTAGGGTTCGTCCAGTTCAAACTGAAGCGGTTCCTGCAAAGCTTCCCGTGCATCTAATTCTGGCCTTGCCACGTCCTAAAGTATTACGTCGCATCATTATGGATGCGGTGACATTGGGGGTGGAACGGATTAGCCTGATTCATAGTTATCGCGTAGATAAAAGCTATTGGCAAACCCCGTTTTTACAGCAACTGAATGATTATGTGACTTTGGGTTTAGAACAGGCTGGCGATACCATTGCACCCGAAATCCAGCTGTATAAACGCTTTAAACCTTTTGTTGAAGATGTTTTACCGACGTTGATCAGCGCAGAACAGCCAGCTTATGTGGCGCATCCTTATGCAGAGCAGCAAATGCCGTATGCAATTCAACAGCCTTGTAGTTTGATCGTTGGCCCAGAGGGAGGATTTATTCCTTATGAGGTCGATCTACTCATAAAAAACGGCTGCCAAGCGATGAGCTTAGGCAACCGAATTTTGCGAACTGAAACAGCCGTATCGAATATTTTAGGGCGATTATTTGTCTAAAGCATCGCTCAGCTCAGATTGATCACCACGATAGACTTTGACTTCCTGCACTGGATAAGGAATTGAAATTCCTTTTTCATCAAAAGCAGTCACCACCAATTCTTGGATTTCACTGATAGAGGCTGAGGTGGTGGTTTCAGTGGTATTGACCCACCAGCGTACTGTTAAATTAATTGAGAAGTCTGCCAGTGCGGTAACGTTGACCGAGAAGCCGGGTTGACTCAGTACATTTAAATTACGATCCAGAATATCGAGAATAATCTTCTTGGCTTTTTGCATGTCATCTTCATAGCCAATACCGACCACAAACTCACAACGACGACGTTGATAGGCATTGTTGACTGTGACTGCACTGGTGTACACCGTGGCATTGGGAATTACGATACGGCGGCCATCAGGTGAACGTAAGAAGGTTGCTCGGATTTGAATATCCTCGACGTTTCCTTCCAAGCCATTGACGACAATATCATCCCCGATACGAAACGGTTCGCTGATTAAAATCAGAATCCCTGACAGTAAGTTTTGAAAAATATCTTTGAAAGCAAAACCGATCGCAACCGAACCAATACCGAGTGCACCAATCAATTGACTTGGGGTAAAGCCCGGGATGGCAATCACCAACGCAATCAAGAAGCCAAAGAAGATAATAAAGGTACTACCGACCCGATTCAGTACCAATACTAGGTTTTGGCGGGTATAGCTGCGATTTTCTAAAGTCTTGCGAATAAAGAGCTTAAACAACTTGGTGAGTAACCAAAAGATAATGAAAACTGTAATTGCGATACCGATATAGGGAATACGCTCCCAAAAGCTGTCCATGATTTTATCAATGGTGGTATAGGCATCGTGATACTTTTCAGTATGGGCCAAGACTGTTTCAGTGGTCTTGGTGCTGGCTTGATGAATCAGCGCACCCGTATCTTTTGCCACTTCAGTCAATGTTGTTTGTTCGTTTGCCACAGCAAGATCTCTATTTCGCAAAGGAAGGAGTAAATGAGGGAAGCAATCATAATGAATTTATTGCCAACACGCATGCAAAATTCAGTCTTTGTTTCCCATGATGATTAAATCAATTCGCTGAATACGGTCGTTTAAAAATATTCGGTCGTATTTTGAATGATTTGGGTTGGGGCTTCCCATAAATCTGGGCTAGCAAAATAATAAGCAAAAATGAATATCGTAAACATCATGAATAGGCTGAGCAGAATCATGAGCCATGCCAGTAATTTTTCCCAGCCACGAGATGGGCGAACATCACCATAGTCATTGCGATGCGGCGTTCCTGGTGCAAGCAAGACATATAAGGTAAATAGCAGCTGAATCACCGGCACCAATAACAGCAAGCATAGCCAGCCAGTCTTATTTAAGTCATGTAAGCGACGAATCAAAAGCACGATTTGTAAATAAAAGGCACCCAACCATGCTGCAATCATGGCAAAGACAGACATGCCTGAAAACGCACTAAATATGGCATCATCGATGTTGCTGCTTGCAAAAATACCAGCAAAGGCAAAGATCAAGATAAATGCAGCCAGACAAGCCAAACTGAGCAAACCGTACCAACCTAAATAGCTGAGACGGTTAAAACGACCCTTAGGAGAAAGTGGATGGTCATTGATTGGTTGTACTTGGGTCGTTATTACAGGGTCAAACATAGTGCATTCCTATTTTTCTGATTATTAAATCTTTTAAGCTTTTGGCAATGATCAAAATAATCACTTATTTTAAGAACAAAAAGCATAGACAAGCAGTTCAAATTTAAATTATTTTGAGTAAATTTTTGAAAAGAAATGGATCGTAAAAGCGTCGGCTTTGCTATTTTAGCCTAAAACGAAGACAAGATTGAAAGATTAAAAGCCCTGACATTTCTACGACCAAAGCCGCATTGTTTGCGCTTGTAAATGGTGTCAATACTGCAAGTGAGAACAAAACATACCCGTGTAATAGATGAGAACATCTAAGGTATGAGATAAAAAACCAAGGAAGTGAGCTATGAAAGAAATCTACCCAGTGCCTGATAAATTCAAAGAAACGGCAAGAATCTCTGAAGCAGACTATTTCAAACGTTACCAGCATTCGATTGAGCAACCTGAAGCATTTTGGGCAGAGGAAGCCAGCAAGATTGAATGGATCAAACCATTTACACAGGTCAAAAATACCAGTTTTAATCAAGATAATTTCAAAATCGAATGGTTTGCTGATGGTGAGTTGAATGTCTCAGCCAATTGCTTAGATCGTCATCTTAAAGATAATCCATTAAAACCTGCCATTATTTGGGAAGGCGATCACCCTTCGCGTCATAAAATCATTTCATTTTCTGAATTGCATGATGAAGTTTGTCGTTTTGCCAATGTATTAAAGAAACAAGGTATTCGCAAAGGCGATCGGGTTGTGCTGTATATGCCTATGGTGCCTGAGGCGGCAATTGCCATGCTTGCTTGTGCGCGTATTGGTGCAGTGCATTGTGTGGTGTTTGGTGGTTTTTCACCAGACTCCTTGGCAAGCCGAATTGAAGACTGTCAAGCAAAACTGGTGATTACTGCGGATGCAGGAATGCGTGGTGGCAAGTTACTGCCACTGAAAGAAAACGTGGATGCAGCTTTAGATATTGATGGCACCAGTAGTGTTGAAAACGTCATCGTGGTACATCGTACAGGTAATCCAATTCAGTTTAATGCGCCACGTGATGTTTGGTATCACCTTGCCATCATGGAAGTAGACGAACACTGTCCTCCAGAACCGATGAAGGCCGAAGATCCACTCTTTATTCTGTACACCTCGGGTTCTACAGGTAAACCGAAAGGCGTGTTACATACCACAGGCGGTTATCTGGTCTATGTGAACACCACCTTTAGAGAAGTCTTCGATCTGCGTGAAGATGATGTGTATTGGTGTACCGCAGATGTGGGCTGGATTACAGGCCATAGTTATTTACTCTATGGTCCACTCAGTAATGCCACCACCACGGTGATGTTTGAGGGGATTCCACAATATCCAACATGGGCACGTATAGGTCATGTGATTGATAAGCATAACGTCACCATTCTATATGCAGCACCAACTGCGATTCGCGCCATGATGCGTGAAGGCGATGCTTATGTCCGTGAAAGTAACCGCAGTAGTTTGCGCCTACTTGGTTCGGTCGGTGAGCCAATCAATCCAGAAGCGTGGAATTGGTATCATGAAGTGGTCGGTGAAGGTCGTTGTCCAATTGTCGATACATGGTGGCAAACTGAAACTGGCGGTATTTTAATTTCACCATTGCCGGGTGCAACAGCCTTAAAACCAGGTTCCGCGACACGTCCATTCTTTGGGGTACAACCCGCCTTGGTGGATGGCGAGGGCAATGAGCTTGAAGGTGCAACCGAAGGTAATTTGGTGATTAAAGATTCATGGCCAGGTCAAATGCGAACCATTTGGGGCGATCCACAACGCTTTATTGAAGCCTATTTCTCGACCTTTAAAAACTACTATTTCACTGGTGATGGTGCACGTCGTGATGCCGATGGCTACTACTGGATTACTGGGCGTGTCGATGATGTCCTCAACGTATCAGGCCATCGCCTAGGGACAGCCGAGATTGAGAGTGCCTTAGTCTCGCATGTAGCAGTTGCAGAGGCTGCGGTGGTGGGTATGCCGCATGATATTAAAGGACAGGGGATTTGTACTTTTGTCACTTTACAAGCTGATGTGGCTGAATCTGAGGAGCTACGTAAAGAGCTGGTGAATTGGGTACGTAAAGTACTTGGCCCTGTGGCAACCCCAGATGCACTACATTGGGCACCCGCTTTGCCAAAAACCCGTTCAGGTAAAATCATGCGACGCATCTTGAGAAAGATTGCTGCCAATGAATTGGATAGTTTAGGTGATACCTCGACCCTTGCTGAACCCGCTGTAGTTGATCATTTGATTGCTACAGTTTATCCAAACCGATAAACCCGATTCAAATGTGAAAAGAGCGTTCGATTGAACGCTCTTTTTTTTATCTGCATTAGATTTCTTGCATAAGTCATTTTTTAAGCTGTGTTGAATTCGCAATGAAAGTTCCCTCTCCTTTTTAAAGGAGAGGGCTAGGGAGAGGATTTATATGAAGAATTCCCCTCATTCTTTTGCAGACTCACAGCCCTCATCTCAAAGGGAGAAGGGACTTTCAATACTAATTATTTACCAATGATTGATCCTTTTTCGGCTTTTGAAAGAGCTCTATGATTTAATGGTTTCCTAAAAAATCTGCCGTGTTTTGTACAGTGGCAAAGAAACCCAGTGCAGATAAGAACGCCGTTTGCACATCTGCTGCTTTGACGATTTTACCCTCATGTTCCAGATCACGGGTTGCAGTGGCATCAGCGATCAAGATGGGTTGGTAGCCAAGCTCTTTCGCTGCACGTGTCCCAGAGTCAATACAGACGTGGGTCATCATGCCTGTAATCACTAACTGTTCAACTTGATGCTGTTCAAGGATGGCTTGAAGATTGGTTTCTAGAAAGCTATTGGGGAAATGCTTTTCGACAATCAGTGATTGATTGGTGACTTTCAATTGTGGGTGTAATTCAACACCGACGGTATTTTCCTGAAAAAAACTGGCTGAGGCAGGATTAATATGCTGAATATAAATAATTGGTAAATTATTTTGAATAAAATGATCTTCTAATTGGTTGGTTTTCGCCAGAGCAAGGTCTGGATTGACCAATTCCATTTTGCCATTTTTAAAATAGTCGTTTTGAACATCAATAATCAGTAAGGCTTGTTTCATTGTTTTTACGTCCAACATTAAGATAAAACAAGAGTAGGGTGAAACTGAGAAATCGGCTATATTCAAATGAAAGCATTGTTGCTGGTTTTCTTTCGTAATGAAAAATGAATATTGAACTTGATCCCATCGACTTAAAAATTATTGAACTGCTGAAGCAAGACTCACGTTTAAGCCATAAAGAAATTGGGCAGCGAGTGCATCGTACTGGGCAGGCGGTGGGTGCTCGTATTGCACAGTTAATGGATGCAGGTATTATCAAAAATTACACCGTCGCGATAAAATACGAACATCAACAATTCATCCAACTGTTTATGAATGATCAGCAAGCTTTTATTGAGGTTGAGCACTTAGTCAAACAATATGAACAGGTAGATGAGTGTTTTAAAATTCTCGGCAATGCCTGTTATATGATTGTTAGCCACTTTAATCCATCACAATTGAATGAATTTATTGAGCAACTGTCGCAGTGGTGCCGTTATTCGGTTGAAACTGTCATGCGAGAAATTGAGACTCGCTAAAATAAAAAAAGCCCCAAGCCGAGCCTTGGGGAGTATTTGCCATTTCTTTTGTTTTTCTTCTTATTTAATGCTGAAAACTACGCTGATTTTGCTGCGAGATGATGCTCCTGTTGTTGTTCAAGTTGACGGACGAGGGGGAGAACTTTTTCTCCAAAATATTCAACCTCCTCAATGAAATGCAGAAAACCAGAAAGAACCAGATCAACCCCCACATTTTTTAGGGCCACAATACGTTCTGCAATTTGCTGTGGTGTGCCAATCAGATTGGTTTTAAAGCCATCGTTATATTGCACTAAATCATCAAAGGTCGATTTTGCCCAGTTGCCCTCACGCTCAGGGGCTGCTGCACCAGCTTCACGGGTGGCATCACCGAAGGCATTCACCGCTTCGACGTTGGCTTGAGCAATGATTTCATTCAGTACTGCTTTGGCTTCTTCCTCAGTATCACGTGCGATAATAAAAGCATTGACCCCAATCTTGACTTGTCTGTTGGCTAACTTTGCTTTACTGCGGACATCATCAACCTGCTTCTTGATTTCTTCAACGCTATTGCCGTTGGTAAAATACCAGTCTGATACACGCGCGGCCATATCACGTGCTGCACGGGAACTGCCGCCTTGAAACACTTCGATATAAGGTTTTTGCAAAGGTTTCGGTTTAAGCGTGTAATTATGGAATTGGTAATATTTGCCATCAAAGCTGTAATTGTCAGTTGTCCAGATACCTTTGAGGGTACGAATAAATTCCTCCGAACGAACATAACGTTCATCATGCTCAGGCCAAGGTTCGCCAATCGCATCAAATTCGCCACGGAACCAGCCACTGACCACATTAATCGCAATACGCCCTTGGGTGAGGTAGTCAATAGTGGCCAGCTGTTTAGCCGCGAGTACAGGCTTCCAAGGGCCTGGCAGGATTGCTGCAATTACTTTGAGTTTTTCGGTCTTTGCTAATAAAGCATGGCTAAAACTTACGGATTCATGTTGGTTTTCTGCGCCATAGCCAGCGGTAAAACGGATTTGTGTGAGGGCATATTCAAAGCCGCTGCGTTCCGCTGCTTGTGCTAAACGCACATTATAGTCATAGCTCCAGTCAGTACGTTGTTCAATGTTGCTTACAACGAGACCGCCACTCACATTGGGAACCCAGTAGGCAAATTTAATTGCGGATGCTGTTGTTGTCATCGTTGTATCCTCCATAACAGATATGGTTTATGCGACGTGGGTTAAATTCTTGGTTGACTTTGGGTGTAAGCGAGATTCAGCTGCATCCAGATTCGGCACTGCCGCAGATGGTAAGACTTCGGCTTGTTCGATTTGTTTGTTGATGCCGAGATTCTGATTGGCTTGCTCAGTTTTGGCTTTGATGGCCGCTGCACGTTGGCCTTTGGCTGGTGCCCATTCTAAAATTGGTAAGGCACGTGCCACAGCGAGAGTGACGCGATCAGACAATTGTTCGCTTTTTACCGTATATTCAGGCGTAAAGTCACGATCAGTAGCATAGACCCCAATCGGTAAGGTTTGTGCTTGGAAAAAGCTAAATAAAGGGCGTAATTGATGTTCTAGCACCAGGGCATGACGGTCACTGCCACCTGAAGCGGCGAGTAACACAGGTACATCAACCAAAGCGGTCTGCTCAACAAAGTCGAAGAAATGCTTAAATAAACCTGTAAACGAAGCACGATAAACAGGGGTACCCACAATCAATGCATCTGCGGCTTCAACTGCTGCCAAATCATCTTGTACGCGTTGAGGTAGTTGATTACGATAAATGGCGCCACCCAATAAAGGTCCAATTTCACTGAGCTTGACGAAATGTACTTTAATATTAATTGCTTCCGAAAGCTCATCCAGAATCGCCTGAACTAAGCTTTCTGTTTTTGATGGGCTATTTAAACCACCAGATACTGCAACAATATTAAGCGGAGTTGAGAGGGTATTGTGATTGGACATAATAACGGCCTAAAAGATCATTTCGAATTGCTATTTATTTATCTACACCGCATGCCAAGCTGTAAAATAAGGAAATGCTGCAAGCTTATCTTTTTTAAAGATATGTCGATAAATCACAATAAATATCAAATTTTAGGTCGTTAATTTTCTGTTTCTATTCAAGATTTTTGAATCTGTTTTATGCAAAGATGATTTTAATCAAGTTATATCAATATTTGATTTATTTTGCGGGAAAAGGAAATAAATCGTACCTTGTGCTTGACCTAGCCTTGAATTGAAAATAGGCTTAAGCGGATTGAATTTAAATAAACATCGTACAGTGACGTACTTGCAGATAGCTTAAGCGCTTATGAATATTTTAATTGTAGACGACCATCCTTTATTTAGACATGCTTTGATTCAAGCGGTTCGTTATAGTTTGCCTCAGGCGCAGATCCAAGAGACTGCAGATGTAGATGAATTCTATGCACGTTTAGAACACGGTGCAGAACCTGATTTGGTCCTTCTGGATCTAAATCTACCCGGTGCTTCTGGTTTCTCCGCTTTGGTGTATGTGCGTGCACAATATCCTGCGATTCCGATTATTGTGGTTTCAGCACATGAAGAGGTGTCGATTATTCAGCGTGCGATTGCGCATGGTGCAATGGGCTATATTCCGAAATCCTCACATCCAAGTCATATTGGTGAAGCGATTAAGCATGTTTTAGAAGGTGAGATCTGGTTACCGCCAAACTTACCGACCCATGCGGGCTTTGATCCACGTGCGGCAGATGAAACGGCTTTAGCTGAACGTTTACAATCACTCACGCCACAGCAGTTCCGTGTGTTGATGATGGTGGCAGAAGGTTTATTGAATAAACAAATTGCGTATGAATTAGAAGTTTCAGAAGCCACAATCAAAGCACATGTCACCGCAATTTTCCGTAAACTGGGCGTACAAAACCGTACCCAAGCGGTATTGGCAATTAGTGCTTTAAATATTGAAGATAAGAAGATGTAAGAGATTGAATGACAAATTCGATTTTTAATTTTATTGAAGATCAGAAAACAAAAAACCAGTTCATCAGAACTGGTTTTTTGTTATGAATAGAGTGTTCTATGTAGAACATAAATCCAATATTAGAAACGGAACTTCGCGTTTAAGCCAATAGTTTGCGTATCAGTGCTTTCATGTTTCGCATTTGCGTTAACATAAGTTGCGCCTACAGCAATTGCTGGAGTGATGAAGTAGTTTACGTTCGCACCCCAAGCAGAATTGATTGCAGAGAAGTTGTCTTCATTTGCTGGGTTAGAGCTGAAGTTTGCTTCAGCATAAGAAGCACCAACGCTTAACTTAGGAGTTACATATACGTCAGTTTTCAATTCGTATGCTTGGAAGTCACCGTAAACAAGACCAGCTTCAAAACCTACAGCCATGTTTGTACCATCGATGTTACCTACGTATTTAGTACGCGCAGTGATCGCATCTTGGTCTTCACCAATAACTAATGGTTGAGCTACTGATTTAGCAATACCATTTGAAAGAACGCTGTTTGCGTCTAAAGCAAATTGGTCAGCGATGTTAGTATAACCAACAGCAACTAAGAAGTTAGGAGTAAGCATAGTACCGACTTCTAATGCGAAACGGTCACCATTGTCTTTTTCGCCTTCAGACTTAGTTTGTGAGTGGCTGTATGCAGCACTTGTATACACAGGTAAGTAAGGAGTTGGAAGGTAAGCTTCACCTTTTGCACCGAAAGAATTGTTCTTCACAGTTGCAACTTCGTCACCGCTTAATTCTGCAAAGCTATAAGCTACAGAAACATTAGACGCTTGGTTTAAGAATGCAGCTTCAGCTAAAGGACCTTTAGAAGCATCTACATTTTTGAAGTAGTAAGTACCTTGAGCAGCACCAGTGAAGTCTTTGTCATTGTTGCTTTTTGCATCGATGAATTCAGACTGACCTTGAACTTCTACTTGGTATGCGTGAGCACCGGTCATGGCTAAAACTAAAGCAGTGGCTAAACCGAGTTTTTTCATAATAATTTCCAGCTTTAAAACAAGAAAGAGTAAAGTTGGAGCCATTGTATTGTAACAAAGTATGAAGTCAATGTAATAAATTTGGGCTTCCGATAAATGAACAAATACCGATCATGCAGTGTATAATAAATGAACAATTAAGAAAAACGCTGTCAACCTTTTATAAAATACATATCTAACAAATAGATAAGTTTATTTTTTAACAAGATAAGTGATGTCATAATAATGTCATCCCTAAATATTTCAATTGGTTTATTCAATCATTGTGATCGGTTTTTTCATTTAAATCATTCTTGTTATTGTCATAATTTTGACGATAAAAGTGTGTATTGAAATATTGTTCTACTGTTTTTATGCGACCTGCTTTGCATAATTTCATATTATTGACTGCGCGTTAATATAAACCAAAAGCATCGAATAAATCTGATTTTTAATGAACAATCAACAAAATCGATTGTAACGATAAACCCGATCTATTTAATCAACTTTACTTTGTGAGAGCCAATTCACATAATACAAAGCAAGGGATATCTAATTTGCATTTAAATATCTCATAACATTTTCTTTTGAGTTTTTTGATGTTTTTACATCATCGTTTTACTAGCTCGGCTTTCCCCAAGGCTGAGCTTTTTTTTGTCTGTTTTTTTACAAAGTATTGATGAAAATAACACTACAGAACAACGGAGACAAAACACTTATAGTGACAGATTATTCTACTTTTCCAGCTTTATGATGATGTCGAAAAAATTAAAATGTCTGGCCTTTTTTACAGCCATCTTTTTTGCAATTCCCATGACTGCTTGTCAAAGTTTTAGCCAACAAAAGCAACAGCTCTCGACACAAAAAAATGAGCAGCAGCAGATCTCAAGTTTATTCCAGAGTGCCCAAACCAATGGTGTTTTGGTGATTTATGATGGCAAGAAAATTCAAAAATTTGGCAATGATCTTGATCGTGCAGAACAGCGCTATATTCCTGCCTCAACCTTTAAAATGTTAAACGCCTTGATCGGAATACAGCATCATAAGACCACACCAGATGAAGTATTTAAATGGGATGGTAAAAAGCGGGCATTCAGCAGTTGGGAAAAAGACCTCACATTAGCTGAGGCGATGCAGGCATCGGCGGTACCCGTGTATCAAGAATTGGCAAGACGTATTGGTTTGGAACTGATGACCCGTGAAGTAAAGCGTGTGGGTTATGGTAATAAAAATATCGGGACACAAGTCGATAATTTCTGGTTAGTTGGCCCCTTAAAAATCACTCCCATAGAAGAAGTTCGCTTTGCCTATGCGCTGGCAAAACAGAAATTGCCCTTTGACCAGCCGACACAGCAACAAGTCAAAGCGATGTTATTGGTGGATCAGATTCAGGGAACCAAAATCTATGCCAAAAGTGGTTGGGGTATGGATGTCAGCCCGCAAGTGGGATGGTGGACAGGCTGGATTGAACAGCCAAATGGCAAGATCACAGCCTTCTCACTGAATATGCAAATGAGTCAGCCTGAACATGCAGATGCACGCAAAGTGATTGTGTATCAAGCCTTGCAAGAGTTGGGATTGTTAGCCCATTAAATACGCAAAAAAAGACCCAGCTTTTGGGGAAAGCTGGGCTGAGAAAGGATGTTTCGCTTGGGGGAGAAAACATCCTAGAGGGTTAGAGGTTTAAATTCTGCAATCTCTGTATGCTTAAATTATGTGCTTTGGAAAGTAATTTGTAAAATTGATAATTTATATACTTGGGATAGTTTTTTTCGATTTTTAAATGCATTCAAGCGTGGAAAATCAAGCGCATAACCCAAGTGAAATATGATTGATTTTATTTAAAGTAGAAGTTTAGTGGCAAAACGTTTAGATCACTGGTGATGTGTAATGAGACTCAAAACGTTTTGCCCATATGAGTGCATTAAATTTCGTGATTACCACTCGTAGCGTAAGCGAAATAAATGCATGTCCGGCGTATGGTTGCTATCTTGGGTATATAGGCGCTCATAGTCAAAGCCAATACCATGATTGAAACGGATTGCCACGCCAATGCCATGATCGCGTCGAGAGAAATCGTAGCCGCTCCGATATTTTAAATAATTCCCCATCAGATAAGGTTGAATGTATTGCATACCATGATGGTCAAGGTCGACATGATAGCCTGCATAATATTCAAGTCCATAAGCCTCAGTGTCTAACAGGTTTTCAACTGATTGGGTGGAGGCCTGATTGAATGCATCAAAATTAGGCAATAGATTTTTATACCAGCCTGCACCTGTACTGAGCATCCATGTCCCATCAAAATAGAATAGGGCAGTCGCAAGCATGTCTTGAGAGAGCTTAGATGTTGCATGATCAGATTGCACCTGAGCTTTGTTGTGTTTCCATGAAATCGCCCAGTTTAAGTTTTTATTTAAGTGAATATCGACAGCGGCTTCTTGCCCCGCTTTGCGTTGATAACGGAGCGGATTAAGACTAGTGTGATCTTCAAATAAATAAGCCGCATAAAAATCAATATTTTTCGTTTTTTTCTCATATCTTAAAGTCTTACTGGCCGCTTGAGTCCCATCGAAATAAGCAAAAGGGCTCCATGTTTGTGGTTGCGCCAAGGTACTGTAGTCCCAAAGATCGGTTTTACTCCCGACCACATCGTAATACAGACTATAAATTTTTCCATATTTTAAAGTGCCATAGCGATGGCTCGAGATTCCCGCATAGGCTTGTTCTGTGGTCAGACGCTCATCATTGTTTTGATAATGCCCATCCCAATCTAAAATTTTGGCTGGATTAATAAAATTCTGATAACCCGTAATCAAATGCAGATCATCATTGATTTTATAGTCGGTATTGAGATAAATCCTGCTGGTTGAGCTATAGCCATTGCGACGATATTTCTGTGCTGCATTGGATGGCTGATACTGATCGAAATTCAGGGCTTGCAATCTGAGACTACCAGCACTGGTCAGTTTAAAGTTGTCCTGCGCAGTGAAAATCTGATCTTGATTGATCAATTCAATCTGTGCAAATGCCGAAGAGCAGAGTGCGAAACTCAGGGCAATAAAAACCCGATGGTATTGAAGTTTGAACTTAACCATTTTTAAATACGTCCATGTATAGATTTAAGTATGAGTAGTTAATCTCCGATGAAAATATTCATCTAAGATGTTGTAATGATGCGTGTTATTAAGTAGTTGGAAGGAGACAAAGTCTGGGTCGATGGCTTTCCTTTGATGAAAATACGACTGACTTTGCCCGATCAACTCATCGAGCTCTTGTGCGCCACAGAAAATGGCATAGGGCTTTTGGACAGCGGTCTCGACAAGGATGGGACTATATTGTCGAATCTCGTGTTCCGAGAGATTCAATGCTGTATTTAAATGGGTCTGTTGAATGGGCATGAGATCATAAATGCCACTCAATAAAACGGCTTCAGTTACAGCCGGATGCTTGAGCATTAATGCAGATAAATGAGCTCCTGCAGAATGCCCAACCAGTATGATGTCTTGAGTGCTCCATGCTTGTTGTTGGATAAAATCAAGTGCTTGTTGGATTTGCTTGACGATTTCGCCGATGCTGCGTTGCGGGGCCAAGTCATATTCAAGCAAGACACACTGCATATTGTTGGCAACAACATCCGTGGCGATAAAGGCAAAATCGGATTTATTGCACCATTGCCAATAGCCGCCATGCACAAACACGACGGTTTTGTGTGCCTGCGCTAAAGGAAAGAGATCTAAGCAGGATCGAGCCGTCTCAGCATAGGCAATATCCTGAATACAGGGGTGTTGCTGATAGCTCAACCGACTACGCTGTTGAAACTCCATCAGAATAGCCTGCTCATTTGCAACCGTTCGAGAATTATCATAAAGCTTCATGGTGTGTTTACTCAGAAGCTTCGGTGTTTGTGCTTAAATCGAGCTTTGCCGAGCTGCGTTTTAGCATATAAAAAATGATTAACAGCGCAATGAAGGGAATGCCAAACTGTAGCGTAGATTTAAATTCGGCAGTAACCCAGGTGGTGAGGGTAATGCTCAGAATACTGAATAAACCAAACAGTGAAATGAACTGACTGGCTGGAATTTTGTATTTTAATCCAATGCCATTTTTCACAATATGCCGTCTAAAACAGATATGGGTCACAAAGATGCTGCCCCAAGTAAATAATGCGCCGAACATGGATAAGGCAATCATGATGGGGAAAGCCGATTCCGGATTGATGGTATACACCACGCTGGCAACAGCAATCCCCATCGCGGATAAAAACAGCGCATTGATGGGCACGCCATTGGGACGGATTTTACCGAAGATTTGAGGTGCATCGCCTGCCCGTGACAAGCTAAATAGCATTCGGGTTGAAATATACAGCATGCTATTCATGGCAGAGAGGGCGGCAACAATCACGATGAAATTGAGAATGCTATCTGCATATGGAATCCCGACAATTTTCATCACGGTCACAAAGGGGCTGCTGGCCTCTTTGCCAATCAGTTCTGTCCATGGAACCAGTGCCACGATTAAAGACAGGGACAGTAAATAGAATAAAATTAGACGCAGTGCGGTACTTTTAAAGGCGTATTTAACCGCTTTTTCTGGGTTCGAGGCTTCACCTGCAGCGACGGCAATCATTTCAATACTTAAATAGCTAAAAATTGAAATAATCACCCCAATCCAGACGCCACTGAATCCATTGGGAAAGAAGCCACCGTGTCCAGTCAGATTACTCACAACATGGTGACTTTGCTGCGTGTTTTGAGTCAGAATACCGATTGCCAACAGAATAAACACGATAATCGCAAAAATTTTAATGGTGGAGAACCAGTATTCCACCAGTCCAAATGCCTTGACGCTATAAGCATTCACTGCAAGCAATGTACCTGAAAAAAACACGATCCAGATCCATGCGGGCAGATCGGGAAACCACATTTTCATGTAGTCTGCGACGGCGGTGATCTCAGTACCAACCGCCAGTACGATACAGGCCCAATAACTGTAGCGCACCAAGAAACCCGCCAAGGGGCTGATATAATGTTCAGCATAAGCCCCAAATGAGCCTGAAGTTGGGTGTTGCACTGTCATTTCGGCGAGACATGCCATCAGTGCAAAGGCAATCAGCCCGCCAATGGCATAACTCAAAATGACAGCAGGGCCAGCAAAGCTAATCGCAAATTTGCTCCCCATAAACAGGCCCGTTCCAATCGCACCACCAATTGCAATCATTGCCATCTGCTTGGCGGATAATTTTTTATGTAGTCCTGCTTCACGTGCTTGAATCTTATCAAAATTATTCATCGGCCTCTCCTAGCCATCAGCTCAATCCGAAAGTGACGACTTAGGTCACTTCACCCCGTACCAGGTAGCTTTCATTGTTCCATTCCTGATGCTGCATGATGGCTTTGAGATGTTGCACCGCATGCCAGATATCTTCAAATCCCAGATAGAGTGGGGTAATGCCAAAGCGTAAAACTTCAGGTTCACGATAGTCTCCGATCACGCCACGGGCGATCAGTGCCTGAATAATTTCATAGCCATGTGGATGTTGATAGCTGACATGGCTGCCGCGATATTGATGTGCTTTCGGGGTGATCAGCTCAAAACCATACTCGGCACATTCCTGATCAACCAACGCAATAAATAGGTCGGTTAATTTAAGCGATTTCTCACGAATTTTCTGCATGTTGGCTTGCAGGAAAATATCCACCCCGCATTCGATCAGACTCATGGAAATAATCGGCTGAGTACCACACAGATAACGGCGGATATTGTTGGCTGGCTGATAATGCTGAGCCATGGCGAAGGGTTTTTGATGTCCCCACCAGCCAGAAAGTGGTTGCCAGAATTGATCCCGATGTTTGGGATTGACCCAGAGTAATGCAGGCGAGCCAGGACCACCGTTGAGATATTTATAGGTACAGCCAATGGCAAAATCACTGTCCGTTTGATTGAGATCCATCGGTACAGCGCCAACAGAGTGGCATAAATCCCAGATGATTAAGGCATTACTGGCATGGATTTGCTGATTAATCGCGGCCATATCATAGAAATAACCAGTGCGATAATTGACATGAGACAGCACCACAACAGCGACATCAGTCGTTAAAATTTCGCTTAAACCTGCGGGGCCATCAATCAATTCGACCTGATAGCCTTGATTGATCAAGTCAATAAAGCCTTCGATAATATAAATATCGGTGGGGAAAGCGTCTTTTTCCGCGACAATGATTTTACGTTGTGGATGTTTCTCGGCCTGAATTTTGACTGCAGCGGATAACACTTTAAATAAATTTAAGGTGGTCGAATCAGAAATCACGGTTTCGCCAGCATTGGCCCCGATCAGTTGTCCGACTTTATCGCCTAAACGGGTCGGTAAGCCCCACCAATCTGCTTTATTCCAACTGTTAATGAGATCTTCACCCCATTCTTGTTGAATAATATGCTGCGCATAATTTAAAGATTGCTTCGGTCTTGCACCTAAAGAGTTACCGTCTAGATAAATCACATTGTTAGGCAAGGCAAATTCATTTTTAAATGCGTTGAGCTCGTCTTGTTTATCCCAATAAAGGCATTGTTCTTGTGTCACCATATTGAATTACATCCCTATGTTTATTGAATTCCACTGTTAAATTTTATCACTGCAATTTTTGTTTTTTATCCGATAAAACCAGTAGATAAAGTTGAAAATTAGGATATGATTTCAATAATATTTAAATTATTAGAATAATTTCCGAATATGAATATTGATGCGATTGATCTTAAAATTCTAAATTTCTTGCAGAACGATGCACGCCTGAGTAATCAGGAATTGGCCGATCTGGTGAATCTTTCACCCTCTGCTTGTCATCGACGGGTCAAGCTTTTGGAAAGCAATGGCATTATTGAGAAGTACCAAGCTAGGCTCAATTATGAAAAATTAGGTATTAAAATTGAGGCCATAGTTGAAATAAAATTGATTCAACTTACTGAAAGTGATCATAATTTTTTCTTAAAGCAGATTGAGGACTTTGAAGAGGTCGTGAATGCCTATGTGATTACAGGCGAATCGAATTATGTGCTGCATGTGGCGACCAAAGACCTGAATGCGTTTTCACAATTCATTATTAATAAATTGAATAAGATTAAAGGCATTATGAGTATTAATTCTAAGATCATTTTAGATAAGGTCATTCAGAAAAAACTGCTTTGATTTCCGATTCTCTATTGAACCTTGGTCTAGATTTAAAAATATTTATTTTAATGATATAAAATACTTAGATTAATTTAATTAAATAAAAATCATTCTCATAATCAATTTTGAAAAGTAATTGCGGGACTGAAATAACGATTTAATAAAGTCAGTCGCGATTAATGTAACCAAAAACCTCGGTTTAAGCGTGGTAGTGGGTTTTATAATTCAGGTAAAATTAAGTTCTGTTTAAAAATCAATTGAGATCGTTTTTGAAAAGTACAAGGTGTATGAATGGGGCGTGAATTAAAAAGCTCGAAATTACGTTCTGAGCAGATTAGTCGTCGTCTCTTTTTCTGCATGATAGTCATTATCTTTTCGATTTTTTATCTCTCCATCCCTTTAATTATTAATAGTTATCAAGAATATATAAAATCAGAACAAACACTCAATGAAATTACCTGCCTTCGCACATTAGTTAAAACAGCCAATAAAATTTCCAGAGAACGTGCACCTTCCAATAAGGTGATGTCGAGCGAACCGAATGTGTTATTGGAAAATCAAAAAGAGTTATTCGAGTATCGCAAGATTGTTGATGCAGAAATTGATAACAGCATTGAGGTCTTAAAACAAAACGGGTTTAGGCTGATTGCTTATGAACTGGAAACTGATTTAAAAGTTAAATTGGCTGCAGCACGCGCCATTGTTGATGCTTATGCCAGCACGCCACATGCCGAGCGAACATCCAAGCAATATGATCATGCGATTTTATCCATGTTTAGTGTCTGGGATGAAAGCCGTGAGTTCTTAACGTGGTTATTGGTTCGTTCCAATAGCAAAAACAGCAAGATGTCGAATTATTTCACCTCAATTTTGGTGCTCACCGATATGCGTGATCAGGCTGGTAGAGTTGCATCTAATGTTATGGCACCGGTGACATTTGGGGAAAAAATTTCGGATGAAAATCGAGCACGCTCATTACAGACACAACATCAAGCGATCTATCTGTGGGAGTTAATTGATACGATCCAGCCTGAACAGTCGAAGACGCTTGAATATGTAGACTTATATCGTCGTGTTAAAACGGAGTTTTTAGATAAAGGATTACCGATTATTGCGCGCTTATTGGATGAAAGTAAAAATAATAAAGCCTACTTTCTGTCAGGGACACAATTGACAGAACGAATGGTGGGGAAATTTACGCCAGTCATGGACTTGCAAAACTATATTCTGGATTACAGCATCCAAGTTGCAGTGAATGAAAATAAATTCGCAAAGCGGCAGTTTATTTTTACTTTAATTATTTCGAGTCTGTCTTTATTGATTGCAATTTTCACCATGATTTATGCCAAGCGCAAGGTGTTTAGTCCACTGATCCATGCCCGTGATATGATTTTGCGCTTATCTGGAACTTCAGATGAACTTCCTTCAGGTAAAAATAATAAGGAAGAGTTTTTCTCGTTGTTTGAAGCGATTGATAAATTAAAAGGGATGTTAAAACAGCGCGATGCTATGGAGTTGCAACTCAAGCAGATTGCAAATTCTGATGTATTAACGGGGGTCGCAAACCGGTTGGCTTTAGATGAATATATTCAGCTTCTGGAATCCAAGCCTGAGGCTTTGTCTCAGACTTGTGTGATTGCGATTGATATTGATAATTTTAAGTTTGTAAATGATCAGTATGGGCATATTGTCGGTGATCAGGTGATTAGCATGATTGCTGATCAACTGAAACATAATGTTCGTGCATCTGACTTAATTGTGCGTTATGGCGGTGATGAGTTCTTGGTGGTGATCGAGAATATTCAGATGACCGCTGCCAAAGTGGTGGCAGAGAGTATTCGTTCGGCTATTTTAAAGGAAAGGATTGTGATCCCGAATGTAGCTGAGTCGATTCATGTTTCGGTCAGTATTGGTGTTGCGATTGGGGCAAATAGCTGGTTAGAGTTATTAGAAAAAGCCGATCAATCACTGCTCAAAGCGAAGGCAAAAGGGAAGAATATTGTAGAGACTTAACGCTTGTGCGAAAGGTGTGATGCTTATTTTGCTTTAGGTATCTTGAAATATTGAATCAAAAACAGGATTAAGTTTGTGTACTTAATCCTGCTCGAAAATGCTAATCCTTTATAAGAAGGATCACTTCAACAAAGGTTTTAAGAACTTCGCTGTATGTGAAATTTTAGATTTCACCACTTGCTCAGGGGTTCCTTCGGCAATGATTTGACCACCACCCGAACCGCCTTCAGGGCCTAGATCAATCACCCAATCGGCTGTTTTGATCACATCCAGATTATGCTCAATCACTACGATGGTATTGCCCTTATTGCGCAGCTCATACAAAATGTCGAGTAACTTGGCAATATCATGGAAATGCAGACCTGTGGTCGGTTCATCCAAGATATATAAGGTTCGACCTGTATCACGTTTTGCCAACTCACGTGCCAGCTTCACCCGTTGTGCTTCACCACCTGAAAGGGTTGTCGCTGCTTGTCCTAAACGGATATAGCCAAGCCCGACTTGGGTCAAAGTATCTAAACGACGATGAATCACAGGAATAGCACTAAAGAATTCCGCGGCATCTTCCACCGTCATTTCCAGTACATCAGAAATGTTTTTGCCTTTATAACCGACTTCTAAGGTTTCGCGGTTATAACGCTTGCCATGACAGGCATCGCATGGCACATACATATCAGGTAGGAAGTGCATCGCGACCTTGATCATACCGTCGCCTTCACAGGCTTCACAACGCCCACCTTTCACGTTAAACGAGAAACGACCTGCGCTATAACCACGCGCTTTGGCTTCAGGCGTTTGCGCAAATAATTCACGAATCGGCGTGAATAAACCCGTATAAGTTGCAGGGTTTGAACGAGGGGTACGCCCAATTGGACTTTGGTCAATATCGACCACTTTATCCAAATGTTGTAAGCCATCAATCGAATCAAACTTTTCCGCAGTCAGCGTGGTTGCACCATTCAGCTGAGTCGCAGCCAAAGGTAATAAGGTACGGTTAATCAGCGTTGATTTACCTGAACCTGAAACCCCTGTGACACAGGTCATGATGCCTAATGGAATGGTCAAATCCACATTCTGCAAGTTATGCCCGCTTGCACCAGACAACTTGATGACTTCATCTGGACGTGGCGATTGAGTACGTTGTTTTGGTACTTCAATCTTCAATTTACCAGACAGATATTGACCTGTGAGAGAGTCAGGATGATTGGCCAACTCATCATAAGTACCTTCAGCAATCACGGCACCGCCATGAATACCCGCACCTGGTCCGATATCAATAATATGGTCAGCAGCACGAATCGCATCTTCATCATGCTCAACCACAAGCACGGTATTACCCAAATCGCGTAGGCGAATTAGGGTTTGTAATAAGCGATCATTATCACGTTGATGTAGACCAATCGATGGTTCATCCAGTACGTACATCACGCCCATGAGGCCTGCACCGATTTGTGAGGCCAGACGGATACGTTGTGCTTCACCCCCTGAAAGGGTTTCAGCTGAACGTGCCAAGCTGAGATAGTTCAGACCAACACTGACCAAGAAGTGTAAACGCTCACGAATCTCTTTAAAGATTTTATCGGCGATTTCACCTTTGGCGCCTTCGAGGTTCAGGTCTTGATAATAGTTTTCCGCATCGCCAATTGACATCTTAGTGATTTGGGCAATGGTTTTGTCTTTGACCCGCACATGGCGAGAAATTTCATTCAGACGTGACCCACCACAGGCATCACATGCTGCATTGGATAAGTATTGCGCTAAATCATCACGTACATAATTCGATTCAGTTTCGCGGTAGCGGCGTTCCAAATGCGGCAAAATCCCTTCAAAGGCTTGCACACGGCTGTGTTTACGACCACGTTCATCGATATAGCTCAGATCGATTTTCTCTTTGCCTGAGCCTTGTAAGAATTTTTTCTGGGTGTCTTTATCTAATGTGTTCCACGGTTGATCGAGGTCAATATTGAAATGATCAGCCACTTTTTGCAGCATGGTGTAGTAATACGGGCGCTGTCTGTCCCAGCCGCGAATTGCACCTTGGCTGATTGAAACTTCAGGATTTGGAATCAGTTTATCAGCACTGAAATGGCTACGCGTTCCTAAACCATCGCAGACAGGGCAGGCACCGAATGGGTTGTTGAATGAGAACAGACGTGGTTCAAGTTCAGCCACGGCACGATCGCACTCAGGGCAAGAATGTTTTGCTGAGAAGACACGCTCGGGATGCTCGCCGTTCATCCACGATAACACCGCAATATCACCACCTAGACGTAATGCGGTCTCAAACGATTCTGCAATACGGTTACCGAGATCATCACGTACTTTAAATCGATCCACCACCACTTCAATGGTATGTTTTTTCTTCTTGTCCAGCTCAGGTGGAGTATCGATATCAATGATTTCACCATCGACACGCGCACGCACAAAGCCTTGACCTTGCAGCTGTTCAAACAGTTGGGTGTATTCACCCTTACGCTCACGTACCACAGGAGCGAGCAACATCAGGGCTGTACCTTCTTCAAGGCTTTTTACTGCATCGACCATTTCTGAAATGGTTTGTGCCACCATCGGCAGATCATGTTCAGGGCAGTAAGGTGTACCGACACGGGCATAGAGCAAACGTAAATAGTCGTAAATTTCAGTAATGGTACCGACGGTTGAACGTGGGTTATGACTAGTCGACTTTTGCTCAATCGCAATTGCAGGCGATAAACCTTCAATCGAATCGACTTCTGGTTTTTCCATTTGTGACAGGAATTGGCGCGCATAAGCCGAAAGCGATTCGACATAGCGACGTTGACCTTCGGCATACAAGGTATCAAAGGCCAATGATGATTTACCAGAGCCAGAAAGTCCCGTAATCACCACAAACTTGTCACGTGGAATATCGAGTGACACATTTTTTAAATTATGGGTACGTGCGCCTCGAATACGGATATGACTTTGACTCATAAATACATCTCAATAAGCTGAATATGAAAACGTGTATATGATAGCGATTTAAAATCGTTCAAGTGGTATAAAAATAATTAAAACGACAAATTGTGACGGTTAATGAACTGGTTCACATTTATCGCACGCTAAGCGCCTAGTATTTTTAGCATTCAATGCCTCAGATTACCATGTAAAAATTGATCACTTATTAAAATACATAATTTACTAGACGACTGGTCTAATATTGATTTATAGTGTGACGATGAAACGATCAAATAAAAGTGAAGCCACGCGACAACATATTTTGGATACCAGCTTTGAATTGGTATTACGTAAAGGTTTTGTTGGTGTTGGCTTGCAAGAGATTCTCAAAGCCTGTGATGTCCCGAAAGGGTCGTTCTACCATTATTTTGCTTCTAAAGAGGCATTTGGTTGTGCCTTACTGGAACAATACATGGCGGATTATAAAATCCGTGTCGAGCAGCTTTGGCAGCAGACCGAACAAAGTGCTTATGCGCGTTTGATGGCGTTATGGCAGGCGTGGATTGATGACCCTGTTCATGGTAGTTGGGCAGAGAATTGTTTGATTGTGAAATTGGCCGCAGAGGTTTCAGATTTATCTGAAGACATGCGCCAAATTCTCAACCTCGGTGTGCATCGATTAACACAACGTGTGGCGTTGTTATTACAAGAAGGGCAACAACAAGGCTCGATTCCTACCCATCTTGACCCACTCAAAACGGCCCAAGTGATGTATCAACTGTGGCTGGGTGCCGCCTTGATGACCAAGTTGGCTCAAGACAAAGCACCACTACATTTAGCTTTAGAAACCACTCAACAACTGCTCCAGCCGATTAAGGAATAAAACATGCAAAGTATTATCCATCACAGTTTTGGTGAACCCGTCGATGTGTTGCAGTTGGGTGATATGCCTCAGCCTGAGCCGAAAGCAGGTGAAGTTCGTATTAAAACCATCATGTCTCCTATGCATAATCATGATGTTTGGACCGTACGTGGTAGCTATGGTTATAAGCCAACCTTGCCTGCGATTGGTGGCAGTGAAGCGGTGGGTATTGTCGATGCAGTGGGTGACGGTGTCGATGCAAGTAAATTAGGACAGCGCGTTGCGGTCGCAGGGGTACATGGCAGTTGGGCAGAATATTTTATCGCACCAGCAGCAAGTATCATCCCTTTAAATGATGCGATTGATGATCAGACCGCAGCACAGCTAATTGGGATGCCGATCAGTGCTTTGATGTTGCTCGATTTTGTTAATGTACAAGCAGGTCAATGGCTGATTCAAAATACGGCTAATGGTGCGGTAGGGAAAACGGTTGCCATGATTGCTCAAGCACGTGGACTACAAGTGATTAATTTGGTTCGTCGTAGCGATGCGATTGCGGAAATGCAGGCCTTGGGGATTCAGCATGTGGTTGCGACGGATAAGCCAGATTGGAAACGACAAGTAAAAGCGATTCATGCGGATCAGCCATTAATTGCTGGGGTGGATTCAATTGGTGGCAGTGCCAGCGGGGAAATGTTGAATTTACTCAGTGAAAATAGTCTATTGGTTTCGTTTGGTAGTATGACTGGCGAGACTATGCAGATCTCATCGGGTGATCTGATTTTTAAACAAGCCACGGTTAAGGGTTTCTGGGCCAGTGTGGTCAATAAAGAAATGCCAGCAGAGCGTAAAAAGGCTTTGTTTGTAGAACTACTGACACTTGCGACGCAGAAAAAACTGATTTTACCTGTTGAAGGCATTTTTAGTTTCGATCAGATTGAAACGGCGGCATTGAAAGCAACTCAAGGCGCGCGTCAAGGTAAAGTGTTGTTAACACCATCATTGTAAAAATACGGGGTCAGTTTTGCGACTGATCCAATTAAATTCAAACACAATAAAAAGGAAAAAATCGCATGTTGGGACAAGTATTGATCGGGCTAATTGCAGTATTGCATGTTTATATTTTGGTGCTGGAAATGTTTTTATGGGACAAGCCCTATGGTTTAAAGGCCTTTGGCAATAGTCTGGAAAAAGCACAACTGACCAAAGTGTTGGCACAAAATCAGGGGTTGTATAATGGTTTCCTTGCAGCAGGCCTCTTTTGGTCATTACTAGCACCTGTAACATATGCCATTGCGATTGCCAATTTCTTTTTAGGTTGTGTCTTGATTGCCGGGATCTACGGTGGGCTCACCGCGAGTAAAAAGATTATTTATATTCAGGCTGTACCTGCATTGATTGCTTTAATCGTGGTGAATGTTTTTTAACCCAGCAATAAAAGTAGGCATTTAAACTGATTTATGCTTTAATGCACTCAGTTTGAGATGAGCCTCATACAGTATATCGGACGATACGATATACGACTAAGCCCCTTAATTGGGGCTTTTTTATGTCTGGATAAAATACGACTCAGGGTGCTAGGTGTTTAGGCTTGATCCAGACCTAACCATTGACGTTGTTGATAGGCACTGTCCCAGAACAACCACTCCAGTTTTGCACCCATGCTATAGGCTGCATGCATTTTGGCTAAGGTATCTTCATCACAACGGGCTGCCACTTTATCAACCGTCGCAATCACATTACGTACCGCGGTATTAAATTCCTCTCCTGCATAGGTATCGATCCATGCTTGGTAAGGATTGTTGGCAACGGATTGACTGACGATATCTTTACCCACTTCGGCATAAATCCAGAAACATGGCAGTAAGGCCGCCAAAATCACAGGATAGCTTTCTGACCATGCCGTTGCCGTCAAGAATGAGGTGTAATGATGGCAGGCCAAAGTCAGCGGTGTGCTTTCAAACTCGGTTTTGCTGATCTCAAATTCCTGCATAAAATCACTGTGCAAGCTGCGTTCCACAATAATGGCGATTTTTGCTGCTTCAGAAAATTGAATCACATCATCAGCTTCATAAGCTTTTGCGGCAGCCACAGCAAGGGCACGTCCATAGGCCAATAAGTAATGTGCATCTTGAATCACATAATGACAAAAGGCTGAACGATCGAGTGTGCCCGCTGCAAGTTCTTGATTAAACGGAAGCGCTAATATTTTTTGATATAAATCTTGATTACGTTGCCAAACTTCTTGAGAAAACGTCATGGATTTGAACCTGTTTAAAACACGAAAATAAATCTGTTCGTACTATAGCAGAGTCTGGTCTGGATGGTTTTTTTGCCAAACAAGTCCAACAATCTTTTCTCTTTTTGGGGCAAAACTCGCCTACAATAAGCACATTTTTATCACTCTACATTTGGATAAAAGGCTGCTCATGAAGCATTTCCGTTTCTCAATATTTTTTACGATTGTGTGTTTAGCACTTTCGGCTTACTGGGGCTATACGCATGGCCCTGAAGCGGGTGTTGCCACCATGCTAAAAGCACTGACCATTACTGCCATTTTAGCGGTGATGGAAGTGTCTCTTTCTTTCGATAATGCGGTGGTGAATGCCTCAGTGCTGCGTGGTTGGGATCATTTTTGGAAAATGATCTTCTTGACCGTGGGTATCCTGATTGCCGTATTTGGGATGCGTTTAATCTTCCCAGTGGTGATTGTCGCGGTAACCGCCGATATGGGCATGGTTGAAGTTGCTAAAATGGCTCTGAATGATCCGAAGACTTATTCAGAGCGTTTGATGGCCCATCATGCTGAAATTTCAGCCTTTGGGGGTACCTTCTTGTTGATGGTGTTCTTAAACTTCTTCTTTGACGATGGTAAAGAAACCCATTGGTTTAAATGGTTGGAAGCAAAATTAGCCCATTTGGCTAACGTGCCTGCCATGTCGGTATTCTTGGCCTT
The DNA here is from genome assembly GCF_000369845.1 of Acinetobacter higginsii. Classification (NCBI taxonomy): domain Bacteria; kingdom Pseudomonadati; phylum Pseudomonadota; class Gammaproteobacteria; order Moraxellales; family Moraxellaceae; genus Acinetobacter; species Acinetobacter higginsii. The sequence goes on from NZ_KB850215.1 coordinate 209,655, forward strand.
GATCGCGATGATCATCATGGCGGCGAATGTCGATGAGTCTGCTCGTTTGGCTGTGACCATGGCCGGAATCTGGGGCATCGTGGTGTATATCGGGGTACAGGTCTTGAGTCATTTATTGGGTGGTGAGCCTGAGATTGATGAAAATGGCAATGCTATTGGCCATGACTCAAGTGGTGCAGCTTCGGGGGTGGTAAAAGCTGGTTTTGGTGGTTTCCTCTACCTTGAAGTGCTAGATGCATCGTTCAGTTTTGATGGTGTGATCGGTGCATTTGCGATTACCAGTGATGTGGTGATCATCATGCTGGGTCTAGCAATTGGTGCGATCTTTGTCCGTTCAATGACCATTTATCTGGTGGAAAAAGGCACTTTGGATGCGTATATCTACTTAGAGCATGGTGCACATTATGCGATTGGTGCACTGGCATTTATTATGATTGCCAGCGGTACAGGCTTACATGTACCTGAAGTGGTTACGGGGTTGATCGGTGTAGCCTTTATTGTATGGGCGGTGTTGGCTTCGATTCAGTATAGCAAGCGAGAACAACAAGCCTCTTAAGCTTGTTTTCAGCTTGATCAGCTAGTGTAAATAAAGGAGCGAACATCGCTCCTTTATTTTTTCTCTGCAGAAAGATTGTGTTTTTCATGATCTAACTTACAACCTTTGTAGGCGAATGGCTTATAATTCGCTGAGCCAGTTATAGTGTCTTATCAACAATGAATGCTTTAGAACGTCGTTCAACCTTTGCCTTAAGTAGCATTTTTGCCTTGCGCATGTTGGGCTTGTTCATGATTATTCCTGTGTTTTCAGTCGCAGGACAATCCTATCAATATGCCACACCTACCTTAATTGGTCTTGCGGTTGGGGTATATGGCTTAACCCAAGCAATTTTACAGATTCCGTTTAGCTTATTGGCCGATCGCTTTAGCCGTAAGCCTTTGGTTGTTTTGGGCTTATTGTTATTTGCAATTGGTGGTGCAATCGCAGGTTTATCCGACACGATTTATGGCGTGATTATTGGTCGTGCGATTGCAGGCGCAGGTGCGGTATCTGCGGTGGTGATGGCATTACTGGCCGATGTCACCCGTGAAGAACAGCGAACCAAGGCCATGGCTGTAATGGGCATGAGTATTGGTTTATCTTTTGTGGTGGCCTTTAGTTTAGGGCCGTGGCTGACCAGTTTAGTCGGCATTTCGGGCTTATTTTTTGTGACCACGATTATGGGCTTGGCTGCGATTGCAATGCTCTTGCTGGTCCCTAAAGTTACGCGACACCATCGCAACTATCAGCAAGGTTATCTGAATCAGCTCAAGCAAGTCATCCAAATGGGCGAGTTAAATCGTCTGCATGTCTCGGTCTTTGCACTGCATTTATTGTTGACTGCGATGTTTATTTATGTGCCTTCACAGCTGATCGAATATGCAGGAATTCCTTTAGCAAAGCATGGCTTAGTCTATTTACCATTATTGGTAATCAGCCTGTTTTTTGCCTTCCCAAGCATTATCATTGCGGAAAAATATCGCAAAATGCGCGGTATTTTTCTTACTGCGATTGCAGGGCTTATCGGCGGTTTGCTGATTCTAATCTTTGGTTATGAGTCTAAATATGTATTGCTGGCAGGACTCGGTTTATTCTTTGTCGCCTTCAATGTCATGGAAGCATTATTACCCTCTTGGTTATCCAAAGCAGCTCCGATCCAATCCAAAGCCACTGCGATGGGCGTCAATGCCAGTAGCCAGTTCTTGGGTGCCTTCTTTGGCGGGACCTTGGGTGGGCAGCTTTTGATGTTACAGAATACTGCACTCGGGTGGAGTGTGCTGACGGGGATTGCTATAATATGGCTGCTGATTAGTTTTGGTCTGGCTCAGCCGAGATATTTGTCTTCTATTGTGTTGCCTTTACCTCAGGCAATACAAACAGATGAATGGACTTCAAAACTGTTGGCGATTCGTGGTATTGAAGAAGTCGTGGTGATGCCAGAACAGCAAGTTGCGTATATTAAAGTCGATAAACAGTGCATTGATGATGCTGGGCGACAAGATTTAACGCACTTGATTGGCAAAGAGGTAGCCATTTAATCATAACTCTTATAAAGTAAAACATAGAAATATATAGGATGAAGACAGCTAATGCGTGGTGTGAATAAAGTTATTTTAGTAGGTACTTTAGGTAAAGATCCAGAAACTAAAACCTTTCCAAATGGTGGATCATTAACTCAATTCTCGATTGCAACCAGTGAATCGTGGATGGATAAAAGTACGGGTGAGCGTAAAGAGCAAACAGAATGGCACCGTATCGTGTTGCACAACCGTTTAGGTGAAATTGCACAACAGTATCTCCGTAAAGGTTCAAAAGTATATATCGAAGGTTCATTACGTACTCGTCAATGGACAGACCAAAATGGTCAAGAGCGTTACAGCACTGAAATTCGTGGCGATCAAATGCAGATGCTGGATAGCCGTCAACAAGGCGAGCAGAGCGGTGGCGACTTTAACCAACCACGTTTTAACAACAATAATAACCAAGGTGGTGGTTACCAAAATACTGGTTATAACAATAACAACAACCAAGGTGGTTATGGTCAAGCTGGTGGCAATTATGCAGGTAGCCCTCAAGCAGGTAATGGTTTTAATACACCAAAAGCAGCACCACAACCAGCTGCGGCAGCACCTGCTGATTTAGACGATGATTTACCGTTTTAGATCGAAGTAACAGACATAAAAAAGGCATAAAACTGAGTTTTATGCCTTTTTTGTTGGGGAAATTTTTTATCGTGCAGAGTCCAAGGTTTCGTGGTTGGTCACCACTTCTTGGGCTTTACTATAGCTTTCAATCAGAAGCTGATAAGCTGGGAAAATCTGGGTATAGATCTGCGCCCATTCCAATGCATCGTCACGGTTCCACGTGCGCTGGATTTCTGATGCCACTGCTGCGGTATCCATCGGGACCACACCGGCTTGCACCACACGGGCTAGGGTAATTTCTTCTGCCATTTTGCTATAGGTTCCAGAAGCATCAATCACGGCAAAGACTTTATAGCCTTCCGCAACAGCACTGATGGCTGGGAAGGCCATACACACGCTGGTAATGGTTCCTGCAATAATCAGGGTGTTTCGGCCTGTCGCTTTAACTGCATTGACAAAGTCTTGGTTATGCCATGCATTGATTTCACCTTTACGTGGCACATATTGGGCATGAGGTGCATTGGCATGGATTTCTGGAATTAAAGGGCCATTGGGGCCTTGTGGTACAGACGCGGTGGTAATCACAGGAATGTTGGCTAAACTGGCAATCTTAGCCAAGGCTGCTGCGCGTTGACGTAATTCAGGCATTGGCATATCGCCGACGGTTTGGAATAAACCACTTTGGTGGTCAATCAATAACATCACGGCATCATTGACATCGATAACAGGTGCTTGACCATTGAAGTTTGCTGGCATTGTCATTGTTGTATCCTCATCTTGTCTTAGGGGGTATAATTGATAATATAGACAGGACGATGGCTGAAAAATATCTGAAATAGGATATATTGTCATGTCAAAAGAACAATTATGGTTATCATTGACGGGTCGAGCAAATAACATGAAAGATTTAAATGACTTATATTTTTTTGTGAAAGTGATCGATAGTGGTGGCTTTTCAGCAGCCAGCCAAGAATTAATGGTGACCAAGTCTTTACTGAGCCGTCGTATTGCCGAATTGGAAGATCGACTCGGGGTGAAGCTGATCAATCGAACCACCCGACAGGTGTCGATTACCGAGGTGGGTAAAATCTATTATCAGCATTGCAAGGCCATGTTGATTGAAGCTGAAGCTGCCGAAGAAGCAATCGAATTTTTAACGGCCGAGCCGCGTGGATTGATCAAGCTGTCTTGCCCGACCAATTTGTTGCATATCAATATCAGTCAAATGTTGAATGAGTTTTTACGGCTGTATCCGAAAATCAGTCTGCATGTCGAAGCGACCAATCGCCGTGTGGATTTAATTAATGAACGATTTGATTTGGCTGTGCGGATTCGTCCTTTACCTTTGCCGGACAGCGATTTAATTGTGCGCGAGTTGGCTTTGGCACGGCAGTTTATTGTTGCAAGTCCAGACCTATTACATCAGTTTTATTCAATTAGCGAGCCGCAACAACTGATCCAATTTCCCGTGCTCATGATGGAATCCTTTGCGCCTGAATATTATTGGCAATTATTTTCAAAGGATCAGCAAGAACAAAAAGTCCAGTGCCATCCGCGTCTCACCACCACGGATTTAACCGCACTCAGAGAAGCCACGCTGCAAGGTTTGGGCGTGTCAAAATTACCAGAGTTGCTGGTGGCTGAAGACATTAAACAAGGGCGTTTGATTCATGTATTGCCTGAATGGCAGCCTAAACCCGAGCTGATTCACTTGGTCTATACCTCTAGACGTGGATTGTTGCCATCAATGAAATTATTGATCGATTTTCTGGTGCAAAAATTTGCCAAAGTGAAACAGCACAATTCGGTGCTTTACTAATACTGCACTATAAAGAATAACCACTGTCAGTTTTTGCCAACTCTCTCAGGCCTTCCATCAGGGTCTCGATCAGCTTTTCCACCACCAAGCGTTGACCTTTGCGCGAGGCATAGACTAACTGTACGGTGCCCCGATTGGACTTCCATTCGGGTAATAAGTGAATGAGTTTACCTTTTTGGATATCTGCTTGCACCGTGAGATAAGGTAGATCTGCAATGCCTAAACCATCATGGACCGCATAATAAACCCCAGCCAAATCATTGCTTTTGACCCGCGGTTGATAAGGTACATCCACGCTTTCATCACTGTGGACATGACATAAATGCCAATAATATTGATGTTTTTGAATACCCAAGGCCACGCTCGGATAGTGCTGTAATTCTGAATAATGCTGAATGGTTCTGTCTTGTAGTAATTCTGGTGCCGCCACCAGACAATGCTCGGTTCGAATCACATCGCGGACAATGAGACTGGAATCTTGATTCGGTTCAAAACTGGTACGGATCGCGATATCAATATCATCATGTAGCACATCGACACGACGGCTGGTCAATTCTAAAGAGATTTCAACTTTGGGATAGGCTTTTAAAAACTGATTGAGTAATTTCCGAATTTGGAAATGCATCATTAACGGTGGGCAGCTGATTTTGACCATACCTTGTGGTTCATTTTTCTGCTTGAGCAGGACATTCTCGGCACATTCGACTTGTGCAATCACTTTGCAGCATTCTTCATAAAACTCTTGACCTAAATCCGTGACTTTAAAATGACGGGTGGTGCGTTGGATCAGGCTGACATTAAATTTATGTTCAAGTTCAATGATGCGACGGCTAAGTTTGGATTTACTGATATTCTCAGCTTCGCTAGCCGCACTAAATCCGCCGTGTTTCACCACCAAATAGAAATAATGAAAGTCATCAAATGAGTTGATCAAGGCAAAGCGAATCCGATAAATATGACAAGATTAGAATAGCATTAACTAGGGGGCTGTTGACATTTCACAGATGCTTGCGACAGAAGACATTTTTTAGACGATACAAGGCATGCCTTATGAGATTTAGTTATTCTAAATGAATAAGGCATAACACAGTAGCGGCAAAAAGTGTCTCTGTCCCGTAGGGTTATAGCTAAAACTTCCCTAAACTGCGTTATGAAACTTGGTAAGGGGAAGACCATTACCTGCATTTCATGCCTTGTTTATGTCGTTTTAGCTGATAACGCAAGACATGGCGGAAATATCAACAGACCCCTGCTAATCTTGATATGACGGTTTATTTTTCTGCAGTGTTGGTGAAATAACTGGTCATCAAGTTGCGATAATCAGGAATATGATTCGAGAATAAAGCACCTAAGCCTTCGATATCATTGCGCCAATCACGGTGCAGTTCACAGGCCATACCAAACCAGGTCATCAGTTGTGCACCTGCTTGTGACATACGATCCCACGCCGCATCGCGAGTGAGCGCATTAAAGGTACCTGACGCATCGGTAATCACAAATACTTCAAAGTCTTCTGCCAGTGCAGATAAGGCTGGGAATGCGACACAGACTTCCGTGACCACACCGGCAATAATCAATTGTTTTTTACCTGTAGCTTTGACCGCTTTAACAAAGTCTTCATTGTCCCACGCATTGATTTGGCCTGGACGAGCAATATAAGGGGCATCTGGGAACAGTTCTTTCAGTTCAGGAACCAGTGGACCATTTGGGCCATTTTCAAAGCTGGTGGTGAGAATTGTAGGTAAGTTGAAGTATTTTGCGGCATCTGCCAATGCCAAAACATTGTTTTTAAATTTGTCTGGATCAATATCCCGAACCAATGAAAGGAGGCCAGCTTGGTGGTCGACCAAAAGTACGGCTGCGTTGTCTTTGTCTAGGCGAATATAATCTTTAGCCATTGTTGTATCCTCGTGTTTTTGTAAAAAGAATACGGAAAAGAAAGTGAATTTCCGTAGTGCTTGAAATTATGCTAGTTAAATTTTTCATGTAGATGAAGCGCAAAAAATGAGATAAACAATATCAAAAATAGGATGATTGATAAGGTTTAGGGATTGATTCACTTTTTAATTTTCAATTGTCCTATATGTAGAATAATGTGTTGCCATTCTGAGGCTATAAGCACACCTGCTTGAGGCGTAAAATAGATCCCAAGAACAGAACTTCTACTCTATAGGAGAAACCAAATGAAAAGAATTCTGGGTGTGTATCAAAATAAACACATGCACTGGGTCGGTGATGGTTTCCCAGTGTATAACTTGTTTTCCTATGACCGTTTAGGCCAAAGCCTCAGCCCATTCCTCTTGTTGGACTATGCTGCACCATACCGTTTTGATCCAACCACAGCACAACATGGAGTCGGTTCGCATCCACATCGTGGCTTTGAGACCGTGACCATTGCTTATCAAGGTGAAGTGACGCATAAAGACTCAAGTGGCGGTGGTGGAACCATCAAAGCTGGTGATGTGCAATGGATGACTGCAGGTGGTGGTATCTTGCATCAAGAGTTCCATTCGCCTGAGTTTGCCCATGAAGGTGGTTTGTTTGAAATGGTTCAGTTGTGGGTTAATTTGCCAGCGCATTCCAAAATGACGCCAGCAAAATATCAAGCCATTGAAGCCGATCAAATTCAGCACATTAAATTGGATGATGCGGGTAGTGAGATGCGAGTGATTGCAGGTCAATACCAAGACACCGCAGGTGCAGCAACTACCTTTAGTCCAGTCAATGTCTGGGATGGTACGATTGTAAAAGATCAGGAACATAGCTTTTATGCGACCGAAGGCCATACCGCATTGTTGGTATTGCTCTCTGGTCAGGTGGTCTTAAATGAGAACCAAAGCATAGAAGCACCGAGTTTGGTGGTGCTGAGCCGTGAAGAAATTGACTTTAGCATCAAGGCCGAACAGGACAGTAAATTCCTGATTTTGACTGGTCAGCCACTGAATGAACCGATTGAAGGTTATGGACCTTTTGTCATGAATAGCAAAGCGGAAATCGTTGAGGCTGTTCGTGATTTCAATAGCGGTAAATTTGGTTCAATGCAAGCTTAATTGCAATTTAAATCAGTTGCTTATATAAGAAAGCCTATCACTCCGTTAAAGTGATAGGCTTTCGCTGTAAGGGTCCTCTATTGATTTTTTTAATATTATGTCACTTATAATTATTCAGCTTGTTATGTGACTTTGTTCTCGTTATTGTTTAATAAAAATAGCACTAATATTGGGCTTTGCAAAGGCTATAAAGCGCTGAAAATGAAAAAATATAGAATGTTCTGTATGTTTTTATGTCCTAAAATGTAATAAGTCTAATTTTTTCATTATGTTAAGATACAAACGCAATTTGTGATAAAATGTAACAAGAATCCAACAACGATATTACGACAAAAGTCTGGCAGAAGCCTTCAATCTGGTATTTTTTAATACCGCGTTTCGCTTAACTATCGGTCATAATCAAGAAAAATCATCAACTGATGGGACATAATTTTGGATATTGCAATTATTGGCAGTGGAATGGCAGGACTTGCCTCAGCCAGAATCCTACATGATGCAGGGCATAAGGTAACTATATTCGAAGCACTCGCAGGGCGAGGCATGGATAGTCATAGTATTGATTTTGATGGTGGTATTATTGATGCCCCACTACGCGTAATGAATCCAAAGCTTTGGCAAAATACTTTAAGTTTGGCAAGCTACTTGGGCATAGAAACTTTCCCTGTCCGTACTTTTATGGCTTGCAGTTGGTTGTTTGAAGATAAAACAGATACATGGCTCACCACTTCACGTAGCCGTATCGGCAATTTCCCGATTATTAATAACCGCAAAGGCATTCAGCAATATGGCTGGCGCTTGGTCAAAGGCATGTTGCAACTGAAGACTGCGGTACATCAATTCTTTAAATCGGATAATCAAGACATCACACTAGCTGAATTCATGAATCAATATCATATTGAGGAAGTGTTTTGGCATGGCACAGTAATGCCAGTGCTGTATACCATTTGTACTTGCCATCCTAAAACCATTGGTGAATGGCCAGCCAAACCTTTATTGGAATTTATTCGTCAGTTGACGGAAGGTGAAGCCTTATTACGAATGAAAGGTGGAACGCCTGCACTGGTCAATCGCTTGATTGAAGGCATTGAAATTCATAGTGGTTCGCCTGTTCAAAAAGTTGAAGAGCAGGGCGAAAAAGTTTTGGTGGAAAATGCACAGGGTGAAAGCCAATTATTTGACCGTGTGGTGATTGCGACACCAACCCCAGTGATTGAAGATTTTCTCAAGCAGCCGCAATTTGCCGATGATATTGCCTTACTGAAAAAATTCCGCTTTGAACAGGGCGATTTGGTGATTCATACCGATCCAATTGTGATGCCACAACGCCGTAAAGATTGGGCAGTATTGAGCTATATGATGGATCGTAAATTTACCCGTCAGCAATTTACCGTGTGGATCAATGCGATTGAACCAAGCTTGGTGGGTAAAAATGCCGTGTTCCAGACGTGGTGTCCGGTGATTGATATCGATCCGAAGAAAATCATTTCTAAAGTCAAACTCACCCGTGCGGTGGTTGACTCAGAAACGGTCGCTCTGAATAAACAAATTCAGCAACGTCATTTGGATTTAAACCGTAAAGTATTCTATTGCGGTTCATGGTCGTGTGATGGTTTGCCGATCTTAGAATCTGCTGTGACCTCTGCGATGCATATTTCTGAAATCTTAGGTGCAGCCGTTCCATTTGTTGGATTAAAACCAAAAGTCAAAGTTGCACCTGAACTCGGTTATTAAGCATGGCCACCTTCAAGCAAGCGCTGATCGAGAAAGTCATAGGGCATAAATATGCGATTGATGCTAAAAGACTCGGTGATGATGCATGGCTTGCTTGGAGTAATTTAGGTTTTTGGCAAGGCCAACATGATCATTATCCACAGGCCTGCCAAAGTCTGGCCGATCAAATTGCGCAATCGATTCAACTGAAATCCACAGATCATGTTTTAGATCTAGGCTGTGGACAAGGTGCCAGTTTGTTGCACTGGACCCAGCATTATCAGATTCAACAACTCAGTGCAGTTGAGTTGCAGCCTGATTGTGTCAAACGAATTCAAAAACAATTACCGCAGGTTCAAATTCATTGTGGCTCTTTTTTGAATTTAAAAGCACTGCAACTTTTGAATTCATTTGATGTGGTGCTGTGTATAGATGCGGCTTATCACAGTGATTTGAATTCATTTCTCAATTCAGCATCTGCAGTTTTGAATTCAAAAGGTCGGATCGCGTTTCACACCCTGATGTGGTCGGATAATTGGCAGCAGTGTTCTGTTCTACAAAAACAAAAATATCGCTATCTGTTAAAAAGTGCCGATGTGAATTGGCAGCATGTGATGGATCAGCAGCAGCTGGGGCAGACTTTAGCGCAGCATGGTTTTACTGATATTCAAATTCAGGATTTTTCTGAGCCGGTGTTGAATGGTTTTGCGGAATATATCGAAACACGAAAAATTGAAAAATCAGCATTTGATTTGGCTCAACTCAAAATAAATATGACTGCCAAGTTGTGCCGAAAACTCTACCAAGATGGATTAGTACGTTATATTCAAATCAGTGCAGTAAAAAAGTGAGAACAAGATGCCAAATGAATATAAAGGTTCATGCCTGTGTGGGGCAGTGAGCTATCAGGCGGAAGTTGCGCCACGTTATCGTTTTAATTGCCATTGTCGTGATTGTCAAAAAGCCACAGGCAGTGCTTATGCACCGATTGCCTTCTTTCACCAATCTGAACTTAAAATCGAAGGTGAATTAAAATATTTTGAGTCTTTGGGTTTATCAGGCAAGCCGATCCGCCGTGCATTTTGCCCAAACTGTGGTTCGCAAATGTTTGGCCTACCAGAACTCGTGCCTGAGATGATTTCAATCCGTGCAGGAACATTGGATGATCCAAATTTGTATCAACCGCAAGCAGAATGTTTTGTGAGCCATGCAAATGAATGGGATTTATTAAATCCGGATATTTCGCATTTTGAAAAAATGATGGGGAAAAAACGAGAGTAAAGCGAGAAATGGTGCCGGCACACGGATTCGAACTGTGGACCTACTGATTACAAGTCAGTTGCTCTACCAACTGAGCTATGCCGGCAACGTGGCGAGAATTCTACAGAATCTAATTAAAAAAACAAGCGAAAAAATGAGCAATCAGATAAATTTAATTTGATTGTCGAATTTTCGCCAATTTCAGCTTAAGTATTGAGTGCATAGACAAAGGAATCAATCACTTCACCTGTGTTTAAGTGTGCTTTAACAGGGACACGTTGATAACCTGTACCTTCGAATTCATCCAGTGCTTGCCAGTGTTGTTCTAGGTTATCTGAGAAAAAGACAAAGCCAGATACCTTTTGATCTGTTTGATCGAGCACAATGCCCGGAAAGCCGAGTTCAGCTCCCCAGCCTTGTTGTTTGAGTGTGCCAAATACATGTGCTTCTGCCCACATACCACCAATATTTTCCATGATATGGGCATTGGGACGGTTGGGCCCTAGAGTCCCGTAAACAAATAAACTGAGCATAGTGAAAAGTAGGAATGTAAAAGAGGTAGGGTAGCAGATATAACGGGCTAATCGTAAATACTGCGAGCTAAGCAGCGAAAATCGTTATTTGTTTAATTGATTATTCTTCTTGAGAGCAATTCCTTGGAAATAAAAAATCTATTTAAATAAATACTTGGAGTAAATGGAAAATTAGTGAATATTAACTGATAGAGGATGAAGTCATTTTTACCATTAATATAAAAAGTAAGAGGATTACAATCGATTTCTAACATAACTTTCTTATGAAAGAAGGGCGTTATTTAATTTTTAAATAATTGAACAAAAAAAATACTAATTGGACTTTATAAGCTAACTTCTCAAAAATGAATATGTGAAAACGATAATGATGTTTAAGGAACAAACACATGAATACACATATTCGAGTTGCCGTGGTTGGTGGTGGTATTGCTGGTCTGGCTTTAGCAAGTAATTTAAGTAAATACGCTCATTTAGATGTCCAGATGTTTGAATCAGCACCTCAGTTTTCTGAAATTGGGGCTGGGATTTCTTTTGGTGCCAATGCAGTCAAAGCGATTGAACTGCTAGGTTTAGCCAACGAATATCACGCAATTGCAGATAAGGTATCGCCACCCTTTCAAGATGTTTGGTTTCAATGGCGCAATGGCTATACCGATGAATATTTATCTGCATCTATCGCGACAGGTGTAGGGCAGTCATCTGTTCATCGTGCTGACTTCCTTGATGCCATTATTCCTCACATGCCTACGCAAAATGTTCACTTTTCTAAACGCCTTGAGGCGATTGAAGAACAAAATGATCAGGTGATTTTGCACTTTAATGATGGCAGTCAGCATGCATGTGATTATTTAATCGGGGCTGATGGTATCCGCTCTGTGGCTCGCCAATATGTTTTAGCTACTCACGATTTACCATCAGTTCATCCACGTTTTTCAGGAACTTGGGCATATCGTGGCATTATTTCTCACGCTACATTTAAAGAAGCTTTGCAGCAAATAAATGGCGATACAGAGTTAGCAGATATTCCGCAAATGTTATTGGGCAAAGAAAAACATATTTTAACGTTCCCTATTCGTAAGGGGGAGCAAATTAATATCGTTGCTTTCTGTTCAAACCGTGAAGATACGATGTTACCAGCCGATACACCGTGGACTAAGCCTGTCGATACAGCTCAAATGCTTTCCGATTTTTCAGACTGGAGTGAAAGCTGCCAGACATTACTCGGTTTAATTGAACAGCCCACCATTTGGGCCTTACATGAAATTGAAGAACTTTCGACTTATCAAAGTACCTCTGGTCATGTCATTGTCATGGGTGACGCTGCACATGCCATGTTACCTCACCAAGGAGCAGGGGCAGGGCAAGGTCTTGAAGATGCATTAATCCTTGCTGCCTTATTGTCGACAAAAAACTTACAAACAGATCAGTTAACTGATGTGTCTTCAGTTTATGAAAAGCTCCGTTTAAAACGTGCTTGTCGTGTTCAGCAAACTTCTCGTGAGTCTGGCGAAATTTATGAGTGCTATTCGAATCAGTACCCCACATTTGCCGAAATTGGTGAACATCTTGAACATCGTTTTGACTGGTTATGGCAACACGATCTAGAACAGGATGTTGCAGATGCAAAGCAACAACTACATCAATTAGTAATGGCGATCATTTAAATAAGTTTTTGTTTTACACACAATTTGCTAAGGAAAGCAATTATGGAAAAACTAAATGCAAATCAATTGATTGATGATGCAAGATTAACACCCTTGCATTGGCGTGTAATCTTGCTGAGTGCACTGATTATTATTTTTGATGGCTATGATTTAGTCATTTATGGCGTTGCATTACCCAAGCTTATGCAACATTGGCAGTTAGATAGTATGACTGCTGGATTGCTGGGCAGTGTTGCATTATTTGGCATGATGTTTGGTGCCATGATTTTCGGTAGCCTGGCCGACAAATTAGAGTCCTATGGTTTTAGTCGTAAGCGTTTAATTATGCTTTGTGTTCTCATTTTTAGTGGTTTTACCGTGTTATGTGGCTTTGCCAATAGCCCTAAAGAGTTTGCCATTTATCGTTTTATTGCGGGCCTTGGTTTAGGCGGCGTAATGCCAAATGTTATTGCTTTAATGACTGAGTTTGCCCCAAAGAAATTACGTTCAACTTTGGTATCGCTCATGTTTAGTGGCTATGCAATTGGTGGTATGAGCTCAGCGCTTTTAGGCATGTGGTTGGTTCCTAAATTTGGTTGGCAAATCATGTTTGTTTTGGCGGGTATTCCACTCATTTCATTACCTATTATTTGGAAATTTTTACCCGAATCAATTGATTATCTGATTCGCCAAAAAAAATGGGAAGAGGTCCGTAATTTACTTCAACAGTTAGCACCAGAACACAACATAACTGATCATACGAGCATCGTCTTACACCAAGAAAATCAACAAACAGCCGCTCGACCTCTGGTTGCTCTATTTACCGAGAATCGTGCTTTAGTCACTGTATTTTTCTGGCTGAGTGTATTTATGGCTTTACTCATGGTTTACGCGCTCGGTAACTGGATACCAAAACTCATGGTTGAGGCTGGATATGATTTATCAACCAGTCTAGTCTTTTTACTAGCGCTAAACTTGGGTGGGATGCTGGGTGCCATCGGTGGTGGTTACTTTGCTGATCGTTTTCATCTGGGCAAGGTCATTTGTTTACTCTTCTTGGCGGGTGCAATTTCACTTTACTTGCTGAGCTATGCTTTACCCATGGTCATTTTATATCTCTGTATTGCCATTGCAGGAGCCGCGTCTATTGGTGGGCAAATTTTATTGCTAGCTTATATGGCTCAGTTTTATCCTTCACCAATTCGCAGTACGGGGATTGGTATGGCTCTAGGTATAGGTCGTATTGGGGCGATTTTAGGCCCAATCTTATGCGGCTGGCTTTTAAGTTTGCATTTACCCATCGAGTATAATTTCATCGCGCTCGCCATTCCTTGTGTGCTAGCAACCTTAAGTGTTATTGCCATCGGTATTTGTAATCGAACTAAAGGTGTAATGCTAAATTCAAGTATATCTTCATAAGAATTAAGCATTTTTATTCCTATAAAAGGAACTAAACGCTAAACAAAGCAGTTAAAGTTTTTGTTTAGTATATTTAAAGGATCAGAACCATGGATTTAGGTTTGATTAAAGTTTTTGTCTGTATTTATGAGTCTCGTCATATTAGTAAGGCTGCTGATAAATTAAATTTGAGTCAGCCTTCTGTAACGTATAATTTGAACCGTTTACGCCGTCAGTTAAATGATGAATTGTTTACTCGAAGCCGAAGTGGGGTCGAACCGACAAAAGTTGCGCATGAGCTTTATCCGATTTTTCATCAAGCAATTTTTAATATTGAGTCAGCGATTGCTCAAGCACAGGAATTTCATCCCGAAAATTCAAATAAAACGTTCAGAATTGGGCTGTCTGATGCAGGGGAGATTTGTCTTTTACCAAGTCTTATGGCTTTTTTGCAGAAAACAGCGCCCTATATTCAAATTGAGATTGAAGAGATTCAGTCGTCTAAAGTCGAACAGTGGCTTATTGATGGCTTTTTAGATCTGGCCGTATTTAATAGTACGCAGACCATAATGCCTAAAATAGAAACACGTACTTTATTTGAAGAAAGATATGTATGTATTGCGAGAGCTGACCATCCAAGGCTACAGCAGCAACTAACGTTAGAACAATATTTGCAGGAAGATCATGTTGCCATTAAATCATCAACAGGGCATATCCAGGTTGAGCAGTATTTAAAAACAATGAATTTAAAGCGACGCATTCGTTTAGAGGTTCCACACTTTAGTGTTTTACAAGGCGTTTTGCAGAGTTCAGATATGTTGGTGACATTACCATCGCGAGCAGCTCGGCACTATCTAGCGCATGGTAATGTCCAAATGTTTGAATTACCTTTTGCCATTGACTCTTTTAAAGTGAGCTTGAACTGGTTTAAGCGTAGTGATGATATAGTGGCTAGGAAATGGTTAGTTAGCTCTGTTAAAGCTATATTTCAACAGTTATAGGAGGATGATGCTTTTTATTTCAGGCTATATCAAAAGAGATATAATGTAAAAAAAAAGCCTAAACCCTTCGATTTAAGCTTTCTCATTTCATGCAATCACATGAATAAAAATTCTGGCGAGAGAGGGAGTCATATTTTAAGGTTAAATTATTGATAAAATTAAATTAAAAAAATATAAATATTATTTTATCCCCCAATCGTCCCCCAGTCTTTAAAAATTATTAAATTTAGACGACACATATCCTGTCATTTATAGCGATTGTAAACTAATGATTTAGCTCATGTTGTCAATGCATAATTTATTAGTTTTGAAAATAGAAAATATAAATTAACTATTGGCTTAGTAGGGAAAATTATTGTTTGGAAAAGTAAGATTTCTATTTATGATCGAGAGCGGGGCAAGATAACTATTTAAAAAAAAGTATCTCTAAGAAGCTACATGCGCCATAGTCCCGTAATGAGTCTACTGATCATCAAGAGTTGTGATATCAAATACATTCTACCTAGGGGGCTTCTATTGAGGCTATTTAACAAGTTTTATGCCTAATGTAAGTTAACAACTGGTTAGAGCTTTATTTGGGGCTTGAATTTTTGTTACGGGATGACTTACAAATGTTTAGGGTTTATCATTTCAAGAGAAAATTTAGCGAGGTGTTATCAATGGTTGGCAATCAATGAGCTTGGATAGTAGGGCTATTGCTAAAGTGTTTAATAGCAGTGTTCTTAATGAAATTTCTAATGGTAATTTTTCCTATGTTGAAAAAATTGCCAGCAAATACTTTTGCTCTGACGACCAGATTTCACTTAGAGATTTTTACCAGCATGCGTTTAGCTATTTGCAAAATCACTATCAAAACGAATATTACTATAAGAGCTTAATTGTAAAAAAAATATTACTTGGTAGGCACTCGTTAAATACTGCAACAATGTTAACGGAATTTAGAGTTGGCGTGAATAAGGCAGATTGCGTCATTCTGAATGGTAAGTCGACTTGTTATGAGATTAAAACAGACTATGACTCATTAGTTAGGTTGGCTGATCAATTAGAGTCGTATACGCAACTTTTTGATGAGGTGTATGTCGTTTGCTCTTCTAAGTTTCAACAGGCAGTATTAGAGTTGGCACCATTTGGTGTTGGTATTTTAGAGCTTAGTGAAAGGTGTACCCTCAAAATGGTACGTAAAGCACAAAATAGAACCAACCCAATAAATAAAACGCTATTAATGCAGTCTTTGAGGCAACATGAGTATAAAGAGTTGGCAGAATTGCTAACTGGTGAGCAAATTAACTTACCTAATACTTTATTGTATCACGGATGCCTCTCAGTAATAGAGAGTGTTGCGGATGATAAAACATTGAGCAATAAATATATTAAAATTCTAAAAAAATCTAGGAAAAATAATGATAGACTGATCAATAATTTGCCAAACTCTTTAGCAAATGCAGCTATTAGTTATAGATTCAGAAAAAGTGAAATGGATGCATTGATAAAGTACTTTAATAATAATGAGGGGTTGTATGTATTATCCGATCTTGAGAGGGAAACTCAATGAGTTTTTAGCTTTGAGAGAGCTAGCCTCTCTTTCATTGCAAAATCATTTTTGCCCTGTTATTGAGCCTGTTCGAGAAGATTTATCAGCACTTAGACGAGCGGTTTTAGAGCTAAATACCAATAATATTAAACCACTTATCATTATTAATCCTGTTATTGGTGAGTTTAAGGGTCAATTTTAAAATATTACTGATAGTTTAAATCATGGTTCTGATCTGCAATACATACCATGTTTTATTTTGCATGATAGTATTGATGGAGTACCTTCAGAGGTTAAAGCGTTGGGAGAATATGCGCTATTTGTTACTAGAGGAATTGATCAGCAGGTAATTCAAGAGTCAAAAGAAGCTGTACTTACATTTGTTAATCATGATATTTCACCTAACGTATTGATATTATTGCACAACGTGGTATTGTGCGGTGATTTCTTTAGAAGTCAACTACGGAACGCTGATTATCCTGAAGAGTCTTCTTTTTCAGCATTGCACACATACTATAATAAACCGTATCAAAATTTGGTTGTAGGCTTTAGTGACTACACAATTACTGGACAAGACTTTTCAGAGTCTGGTGGACCGGCATATGTTGTGACGATACACGTTTCTTATATTGATCCTAAGCGATTTAACGAAATGTTTATTAGGCATTATCTATCTTACGAAGATGGAACTCCTGCACAACCAGGGGCCAAATTTTTAAGTGCTTTACAGCTTTTAATTAAAGACATAGAAACTGGCTCAGTTCCTTTTGTTAAAACTACAGCACTTTCGGAATTTATAACATTAAATATTAAACGACATTTCCCTGGTTTAGGGCAAGTTAAAAAAATTTGTATTAAACATCATATTGAAACCCTTGTTGATTATTTAAACAATGAGAAAGGTTCGTAGAATGAGTGCCTGTTGTGCTAACTGTTTTAACGATAATCAATTAAAACACTTTATTTTAAATGAATGTCATGGGGGCGCTTTAAGCCGATGTTCTTTTTGTCGAAGTGAAGGGGTGCAGTTAATTGATACAGGACTTCTTTCTGAGCACTTTGAAACATTAACAAAAGCTTTCGATGTGGTTGAGTCTGATGGGCTAAGTTTGGTTGATGCTTTACAGCAGCATTTTTCAATATTTAATGAAAGGATAAATGATAAAAATACATTGTTGAATCAGATATTCAAAGATAATCAGCAATTATTAAGTAATCAATATAAATATTCTTATACTGATTTATGTACATATGGGTGGGCTTCTTTTAAGGATGAAATTGTTAAGCTCAACAGATTCTTTCCGCAAACACATATATACAAAGAAATTTTCTCAAAAGGTGATGGTTCTAGAGTTTTCTTTGAGTTGACTGAAACACTACTTTCCACATATAGCCAAGGGGATGCCCTTTTTAGAGCCAGATTATCTGAGACCATGCTTACAGCATCGGAAATGGAGAAGCCACCAGTCAACTTAGCTTCTGCAGGGAGAGCTAATCCTGTTGGGATACCTTATTTATATTTGTCAAATAATATTGATACATGTATTGCTGAAGTTAGACCAAGTAAAGGTGCCAAGATTTGCATTGCAACTTTTAGGTTAAATAATCAAATCAAACTCTTAGATTTAACGAATCCTAGAGAAAGGGCAACCTTTCTATTTTTTAATGATACCGAGTTGAAAGAAGCGCTGGATTATACGGCATTATTAGAAAAGTTTTCTTACGAGCTATCACTGCCTGTCTTACCTGCAAGAACTAATCTAGATTATATCCCTACTCAATTTATTTGCGAGTTTTTTAAAGCCGTTTGCGGATATGCAGGAGTAATATTTAAAAGCTCATTTGGCTTTGGAGACAATATAGTTTTATTTAATGATGAAGATATTACCTGTGAGAGAATCATGCAATATGAGATTTCAGAAGTTATTAACAAGCATAGCTCTATAAGTTAAGTTGATTCTTAATAGCTCCTAAAATCACTATATTGAGCATTCATAATGCATCACAAGGCTTATTAAATAGAGGTTGCTTAAACTATGTTTGAGATCATTGATGATTTAAAAGCTAAATTAGATCAGCATCGACCTCTTTCACCTGCAATTGTTAAAAATCTACATGAAGACTTGATCCTACGCTGGACTTATTACTCGAATGCGATCGAAGGTAATACCTTAACCTTATTAGAAACTAAAGTTGTTCTAGAGGGGATTACAGTAGGTGGGAAGGCATTAAGGGAGCATTTTGAAGCGATTAACCATCGTGATGCAATTTTGTACGTTGAAGATATTATTAAAAAACAAGAACCGTTTTCAGAGTGGCAAATTCGTAATATTCATCAATTGATTTTAAAAAATATTGATGATGAGAATGCAGGTCGATATCGTCAGCAAAATGTCTTAATCTCAGGTGCTACTACCAATCCTCCAGATCACACATTGCTCAATGACAAAATGGCTCAATTTATAGATTGGTATAATCAAGAAGCTCATAAATTACATCCGGTTGAACGAGCAGCCAAAGTTCATGCTGATTTTGTGGGTATCCATCCTTTTGTGCATGGGAGTGGAGGTACATCTCGATTGTTGATGAATCTTGAATTGATGAAAGCAGGTTATCCACCGAGTGTGATTACTGTCGAAAATCGCTTAGCCTACTATGAGGCACTTGATCAATGGATGGCGTATGGCAATAGTGAGCCATTTAATAACTTAGTTGCTGCTGTTGTATTGGAGGGATTCAAGCCATATCAAACAGTTTTAGGAATCTAGGAAAGTAAAAGTAAAAGAAGGGCAAAAGCCCTTCCTCGTCAATTTCTGCTATCACATTCTATGTATATGAATTTTGGTGATACGAATTCAGATTCATAATAGACATATTTGTATTTTTCAACTTGTTGTCCAAAAATGACTTTCCATATCTTTTCATTTATACCGTCTACACCTTGAATATTCATTGAATTTTGAAATTCAAAAATACTCATGGTGATCTTCGAAAGTGGTGCAAAATTAAGAGTGCCATTATCACGAAAGCTGATGCAATCTTTCATTGATAAAGGCTGGCATTCTCGCTCTGTCGCACAATACACATTTAAGACATAGTTATCAGATAAATCACGTTGTATACAAAAAAATAATGCTAAAATTTCTGATTGATGTTTTTCATGAAACTGATTGATGATGCTGCGCATTTTTTGGTTCAAAGCATTTTCCACAGATTTATTTGCTTTAAACAGTTCATGCTCATTCATGTGGAACACATAAGTAAAATGATTTAGATTAAATTGTTGATGAGTTTTGAATAACTTTTTCATCACAGGTACATTTTCTTTACGTATTTCTTTGATTAATGCAATACGCTTATCACGATCAGCGATTGCATTTTTACTGGTTGAATGCTTTTTCAATTCATATATGAATGCATCTACAACAGGTTTTATCTGCTCAACATAGTATTCATTGTGTAGCAGCATTGGATTAATAGGTCCATCTGAATTGTAACCCAAATTTACATATGCCTGATGCACAGCCTTTACACTTTGACTGATTTTGAATAGTGAGTGTTCTCGTAATTGAACATTAATTGGTTGAAAGCTCAGTAGTAGTTCAAATACATGATCTGTATGCGGAGTATTACTGACATAGTATTGAGTAGAGATTCGACTGATTTTTTTAAATTTTTCCTTGAAAGGCAAATAACTCGGATTCGTAGCGATTCCCGAAACGCTGTGCATATTGAATAGGTTGAACTCACCCATACAAAAATAAGGTAGATTGGTACTTTCTGTCGTATTGGTAGGTTGCATTGAAATGTTCATTGTAATCTCGTTTTTTAAATAGGGAAGCAATGCTCTCTAAGGCTGACTGAGAGCATGATTTGAATATTTTGAATTAAGTTACTATGGTCTCTAGGAGAAGCTTACGGGGTCTTCCAACATTGCTTCTTTCAAGGTTGCGAGTGCTATAGCCAAAAGTCCGTTGTTTGACTTGACTCTTTTCGATGATGAATTGACTGGTTTTAGTGAGGTAGTTGACAACTAACTGGTCTAGTGCGTCAATTTTTTCCTGATCATTATGCACAAGTGTCCCAATTGCAAGTTTTTGATAAAAAGCCTTATCGTGATTGCAGCTATGGTAAGACCCTTTGTTCTGGGTAATATTTTTCCATAATTTGCCAAGTAGATCCGCAAAGTAGGTATCTTGCTTATAGATATTGCCATCCATAAAAAAGATAAAATGATAGTGATAGCCCTTTTGAATCCCATATTCTAATTTCCAAATAAAACCGACAATTGGGGGAACTGCATTATTTGGGGTATGGAGTTGTTTAATGAACATTCTCAGGTAATTTTTTAGAAGCTCAAGTGTGATTTTAAATTCTCGATAAATTGCAAAATCAATTCTGATTACCAATAATTTACTGAACTTATGAATCAATTTTCGAATAAGCTGTTTGGCTTTCAGTCTTTGGTTTAAGCTTTTCGCATGGCGTAATTGCTGCGCTTTTTTGTAGTCTTCATCATTCGCTATGGCATAGAGAGGTGGATCAGGAAATTTGAACAACACTTATAAGTGATATTTTGCTCCCCAAATGATGTTATAAACATCAATATATGGAGTATTTTATGGCACGTAGACCAAGAAGAAATCATTCAAATGATTTTAAAGCTAAGGTAGCACTTGCTGCGATTAAAGCAGAAAAAACACTTGCTGAATTGAGTGCTGAATTTGATGTTCATCAAAACCAAATTATCGACTGGAAAAATCAACTGATTTCAGCTTCCTCGCAAGCTTTCGATCAATCAAAAGCTCCAACAGAACCACCCATCGATCTAAAAAAACTACATGCAAAAATCGGTGAGCAGGCATTAGAAATTGATTTTTTAGAAGGTGTGTTGAAGAAACTGGGCCGCTTCAACCACAAAAGTTAATCGATGACTCACTTCAGATTTCAGTATCTAAGCAAGCTCAGCTGCTGAAAGTCTCCCGTGGTTGTTATTACTATCGCCCAAAACCTGTGAGTGCATCAGATCTGAAGCTGATGCGGTGTATGGATGAGTTACATATGCAATACCCTTTTGCAGGTAGCCGTATGATGCGTGATTTGTTGAATCGTCAAGGACATCATATAGGACGACGTCATACACGTACTTTAATGAAGAAAATGGGCATTAATGCGTTATATTGCAAACCAAATTTAAGCCAGGCTAATCAAGCTCACCGCAAATATCCATATCTGCTCAAAGGATTGGCTATTCAGCGCAGTAATCAAGTGTGGTCTACGGATATAACGTATATCCCTATGGCAAAAGGCTTTGTTTATTTATGTGCTGTGATTGATTGGCATAGCCGCAAGGTACTTGCGCATAGAGTATCGATTAGTATGGAGGTTACATTTTGCATAGAAACATTAAATGAAGCTATTGAAAAATATGGTCGACCTGAAATATTTAATACAGACCAAGGCAGTCAGTTTACCAGTGATGCATTTATTGATGTATTGAAATCAAATGACATCCAAATCAGCATGGATGGTAAAGGTC
This sequence comes from Acinetobacter higginsii, assembly GCF_000369845.1. NCBI lineage: Bacteria > Pseudomonadati > Pseudomonadota > Gammaproteobacteria > Moraxellales > Moraxellaceae > Acinetobacter > Acinetobacter higginsii. The sequence goes on from NZ_KB850215.1 coordinate 231,821, forward strand.
GATGGGTTGATAATGTGATGGTTGAACGATTATGGCGGAGCGTTAAATATGAAGAGGTGTATCTCAAAGCCTACAGCAATGTTTTGGATGCGAAGAAGCAATTAAACGCATATTTTGAATTTTATAATTTGAAACGACCTCATTCGAGTCTGGACAAAATGACTCCAGATGAGTTTTACTATGACCAGCTACCACAACAAAATAAGGTAGCTTAACTAGAGCAGAGTATCACTTATAAATAAGCTTTTAGTTGTTCAAACATGTGGGACCACCTCTGTCAGCAGTTGAATGATAAAATTAAGGGTGGGTTTAGTCAATCAAGGTTATAAGAACCTAAGCAAAAATATGAGACAAATCAAATGATGTAAGTTTGCGTTGGCACTAATTAGGTGGAGTCCAACCATTGCGTTCTGCTAAAAGTTGCCATTCAGGTTTTTTTTCGCCAACCATATAATTACAATATTGAATTAGGTTTTGAACAATTTGATTATTCCAGCGTTCCAAAGATACAGGAGTTGATTTGTTCGAATACTTATTTCTATGTCGTTCTTGTAAATCATAAGCAACATACCTAATCATTGTAGTAATAACTTCATCATCAGAAATAATTTTAATTTTTCCAAGAGCTGTTAGATGTGAAGATATAGTACGATATTCTGATAAGGACATTATTGTCCGTTCGTAGATGTTAAGATTTTTTGACATTTTAATCATATAATTTCAAATGGTTATAAAAATATTACCTCACTTTCTGTAATTTATTCTATTAAAATAAAATTATATTTTAGAGAGGAAATCTGTACTTTTCGTCATTCCAAATAATTTTAGTTACATAACATCCTAATGAGAATCATGAAGCTTATTTGAGCCACCCATGAAAATATGAAAACACAGCCTGCCATCGAGCGGGCTTTTTTGTGCCCAAAATTTAAGGAGTCGAGCCATGAGCTTGAGCTGTCCCTTTTGTCATTCAACGAATGTGATGTTGGTTGAAGCAAGTATACAACAATCCAATACAGCTTTATCTAGTCTTGGCACACCAGCCACATTAGCTGCATTGGGAGCTACGGTAGCAAAGTCTTTCAATCTGCCACCTATAGTCGGTGGAATAGCAGGAACAGTACTCGGCAGTGTATTGAATTCATTCACTGAACAAAGTGCACCATCACCGCAAAATTTGTGCTTTTGCCACAACTGCTATCAAAAGTTTCCAAGTCATCTTTTGCACTAAAGATTGTCAGTATTAACACATATTCAAATTTCATTTTCAAATTAGAAGGAATAAAACGATGGCACATCAAATTGAACAAATGGCGTATGTTGGTGAGGCCCCTTGGCATGGACTAGGCAATCAACTCACCCAAAATCAACCGATAGAAGTCTGGGCGCAACAGGCAGGAATGAACTGGCGGATTGAATCCTCTAATGTCAGTTATATGGCACAGAATGAACGAGGACAGAGAATTATCATGCCCTATGAAGAACAACGTGTTTTATATCGCTCTGATACCCATGCACCACTATCAGTCGTCAGCCAACGCTTTCAGGAAGTCCAACCGAGAGAGATTTTGGAGTTCTATCGTGACCTGACTGAGCAATCAGGTTTTGAACTTGAAACAGCAGGCGTACTCAAAGGTGGAAAGAAATTCTGGGCATTGGCACGCACAGGACAAACTTCATCGCTCAAAGGTAAAGATGTTAGCAATGGTTATATTCTTTTGGCTACGGCTTGTGATGGAACACTCGCCACCACTGCACAATTTACATCCATTCGAGTGGTGTGTAATAACACGTTGGCGATTGCACTAAAAGGACAAAATAGCAGTACAGGCGTGGTTAAAGTTCCCCACAGTACCAAGTTTGATGCAGATAAGGTCAAACAGCAATTGGGTATTTCAGTCCGTGGATGGGATGAGCACATGTATGAGATGAAACAACTCAGTCAACGTAAAGTCACCCAGTATGAAGCAGCTGCTTATTTCGATGCTGTGTTTAATAACACCACGATGAGCATCACTGACCAAGAAGACAACATTATTCAGTTCTATCGGGATGTCGCCACTCAAGCACAAGCCAAGGGCAAGGAAAAATCTGAACCGAATGCCAAGTCGATGAGTAAAGTCATGGAGATGTTTAATGGTCAGGGACGAGGAGCAAACCTCTCTTCAGCCAAAGATACCGCCTATGGATTACTGTGCTCGATCACTGAATTTATCGACCATGAACGTCGTGCAATGAGTACCGATCACCGACTCGATTCAGCGTGGTTCGGTACAGGTGCATCGATCAAGCAACGAGGATTAGAACAAGCTCTCAGCATGATTGCATAGTGCGAAATATACATTTTTCACTCATGGAAAGTTAGACCTAAAACCGCATTTTAAAACGAAATATTAAATTTTAAAAATAATTAAACCATGGCTTCGGCTGTGGTTTTTTTATGCCCGAAATTTGTCATTTGAATCAAATACTCTCATTAAAATCAGGACTTCAATATGAACACCGCAATTTTAAACCCATCTATGCAACAGGCAAGTACGCCTTTTATTGCACCAAAATTGTTTACTGCAAAACGGCTAGTCAATACCAAAAATATGACTCAAGCAGAATGGTTAGAAGTACGTCGTCAAGGTATCGGCAGCAGTGATTGCGCCGCAGCCTGTGGACTCAATCCCTATATGTCGATGCTTGAACTATGGATGATCAAGACAGGACGAGTCAAACAGTCGATTGAAGATGAAAGTGCAGGACATGCCCCTTTATATTGGGGTAAACAACTTGAACCTTTGGTCGCTGAATACTACAGCATGCACACCAAAAACAAAGTCCGTCGTATCAATGCAGTGCTGCAACATCCCGAAGCGGATAAACATTTTATGTTGGCTAATTTGGATTACTCCGTGGTAGGCAGTGATCAAGTCCAAATTTTAGAATGCAAAACAGCAGGTGAACACGGTGCAAAGTTATGGCGAGATGGTGTGCCTTTATATGTACTCTGCCAAGTACAACATCAATTGGCTGTGACAGGTAAACAGGCAGCACATATATGTGTGCTGATCTGTGGACATGAAACTCGTATCTATAAAGTCACACGCAGTGAAACCGTGATCAAACACATTATCAATGCTGAACGTTACTTTTGGGAATGTGTCGAAAAAGATACACCGCCTGATGTCGATGCCAGTGAATCAGCAGCCAGAGCCATTCAGCAGCTCTACCCACAGCATATGCCATTAACCGTGGAAGACCTCAGTCAAAATGAACAGGCCAATCGATTATTTAGCCAATTGTTGAAAGAGAAGCATCACATTGAAATCCACCAAAACAACTTTGATGAAACCAAACATCAAATTCAAATGTTGATGAAGGGTGCAGAACGAGCGACTTTTGCCACTGGCTCAGTGACATGGAAGCGATCTAAAGACTCCATTACTTTAGACAGTAAGGCTGTACTCAAACTTCATCCCGAAATGCTTGAGCAATTTCCACAAAACAAAGTTGGGACACGACGTTTTCAAATCTATAGCGATGATGACTGACCCTATCGAAACCAAGCGTCTATATCGCTAACTATATAGATGAAATATCCATTCTTCCCAAAAGCGCAAAAAAACCACCCCCGATCTACCGACTCCCGAAGGAGCGGTAGACCAACAATGGCGGTTTTTGCGAAGTCGTAGCTTTTCATATTTCTGTTTACTTACATAACAAGGGGTATGCAGTAAAATTTTATTTATAGGACAAACAACATGATTAAAGGTTTAGCAATTACACCGCCAATACTTGGCAGAATCAGTATTGGTAAAGTGGTCGAAAAGAACGGTAAACGTCTGCCTGAAAAAGATGACCAATTTACTATTACCAGTCAAATCCAAGGTAAGGAGGGATGGATCAAACACCCCTTAGATGAACAGCTCAGAGCCAAAGCACAAAACCAAAAACTCAGAACCATTCCAGTACGAATGATCTTTAATGATCCTGAACTCAATTTACGGGCTGAGTACAATTTATTCGACCGCCAAACAGGTCGCCCCATTTGTGTAGGTAATGGAGAAACTTGTCAACGTCTGACTAATCAAGGTGTAGAACAACATCCATGTCCATCGCCTGATTTATGCTCATTAGCACAAGGTGGCAACTGTAAGCCTTATGGACGTTTGCATGTCAATTTAGATGAATCAGATGAACTTGGAACATTTATTTTCAGAACCACTGGTTTTAATAGCATTCGGACTTTAGCAGCACGACTGAGTTATTACCATGCTGCTTCTAATGGCTTGCTTTCGTGTTTGCCACTGCAATTGACTTTGAGAGGTAAGTCCACCACACAAAGCTATCGAACCCCTGTGTATTACGTGGATTTAACTTTACGTGATGGTGTCAATCTTCAACACGCCATTCAAACGGCAAAGGATATAGATCAACAAAGTAAGCAGAGCGGCTTTAATCAAACAGCTTTAGATCAGATGGCACTGCAAGGTTATAGCAATGCTAGGTTTGAAGTGAATAGTGAGGAAGGATTAGATTTAGTGGAGGAGTTTTATATGGAGGAAGCTTCTGAAGCTGAGCATGCTCAAGCAGAAACTAAAACTAGAGCTAAGTCTAGACCGAATCAGGGGGAAGGATTTGTACAGGATATTCAGCAAGGTTTACAACGAAGTGTGAGGGCAGTGAATTAGCCCATTTTCTAAGCTTGGTTCGATTTTTAATAGTAGTAGGAGAAATTAAATGTATTTATCGGATGATCAGATGTTTCACATGAACCAAATTATTAGGATTAAAGAAGTTATTGCAGTTACGGGCGTAAGCCGTTCAGTTATATATGAAAAACTTAACCCTCAATCTAAGTGCTACGATGCAACATTTCCTAAGCCAATTAAGTTGAGTGTGAGTTGTGTTGGTTGGTCGGCACTTGAGGTGAATCAATGGATTGAGCGAAGGTTAGCAAGTCGATAGTTATGGGGGCGAAAGCTCCCAAATTTGAAGTAGTTTAGTTTTTTGCAAAAAAATAGATTTCATGTATATTAGAAAGAAATAAAATTTATAAATAATAGGGTTTTATATGACAGAGGAGCTGCCTGACAGTGCAATATCATCTTGGGGAGGCTTCGTCTATCAAGGAAAGATAGCACTTTTTCATTCGATTAAGCTTCTATTGGATGAAAGCTTCGAGGGGAAAGAAGTTAAGAAATTTGCTTTACAGCTGGATAGTACTGATGACTTTGCCATTTATTCGGATGGCATTGCAATATCGGTTCATCAAGTTAAGGCTAAGGCATCACCTTATAGATCTGCATTTGAAAAAGCATTAAATAAGTCATCAAAAATATGTATAGATTGTTGTCCTAATACAAAAAGATACTTCCATATCGCTAATGAAATTGATGATTCTAGTGATTATGAAAATGAGAAAAAAGCAATAGTTGAATTTTATAAATATGATGAAGATTCTTATTGTAAATTAGATCGAATTGAGAGAGTAATTAAAGAAAAAATAGAAGAATATTTGAATAAGAATTCTTTGGAAAACTCTTTGCTACTTGTAGAGCAGAAATATCATTATTTATCAGAAATGATCACTTCAAAAGTTATTGAAATTCATTCCTTGATCCATCAGGGAACAAGTCAGAATAGAGCGGCTTATGAAAATACAATTGAAAGTGATTTAATTTTAGAAATTTTAATTACAGACTTTAATTTAGTACAGGATCTTCCATATGAGATGAGAAGGTTGCGAAATCTTTTTGCTGATACTTTGGAAAATTATGTATGTGAGAGTAATGAATATTTTACAATACAACAAATAGGCTTATTTAATGAGGTTTTTAAGCATATTTATAAAATGGATGATGCTGAGTTAGAATATATAAAACAATCTATCCGCTTATCATCTTCTGATCAAATAAGGAATGATGATGTAAGTACTTATGCTGAAATTATTACCGATATCTCAGCTAGTATTGTATTGGTTGACCTTCCTCATTATTCTAAAGAGTTAAAAAAATACTTACCTACAGCCTTGAAATTGCAAGATAGACGTGCTGAATCATTTAAAACTAAATTGATAGAACAACTTCGTAGTAATAATTTATTAGTAAAAATTTTATATGAGTACAATATTTTAATATCAGGTAGTGAAGTTCACAAAAATATTGAAATTAATGCTTATAATGACAGTGTAACACGAATCACTATCGATGATATTGAGGCTGAAAATCATATATTAAAAGAGCTTCCAGTAAAAGTAATTTGTACCAATGCAGCGCAAAGCGAGTTAAATAATGCTTAAAAAAATTATGCACGAAGCTGTGAAAGATTCAGGATTTATTTTAGAAAAGTCTTCAGATAATACAAATTTTTTCATTAAAGAAAATGGTGGAGCTCAAAGGTACTTAATTGTACATGTCTTAGATCAGCTATTATCTGTTGAAAGTATTCATAAGCTAATCAATGAATCTCTTCCAGATGAAATGCAAAAGCAACCTGCTTTTAAGAAAAATTGTGATTTAATTATTATTTACAAAGTTAATTTTTTAAATGATTTTAATGAAATAGAAGAACAAGTTTTAGAAATAGAAGAAAACCCTTTTTACTTCAAAAAATATTTTTTTTATTATTCAGATGCTGAAGAAAAACTACTTCTTGGAAAAAGTTATGAGGATTTTAAGAGCCAAATTAAGAAAATGGATGAGTTTGATGAATACAAAAAAGATCCTCTAAAACCTTCATTCCATAGTTTGGTTACAAGATTGTTTATTAAATTTCCATTTCTAGAAATTCCAAAATTTAGTAAATCATTTCAAAATCTGTTTGATAGTGTAAGTGAAAAAGTAAATGCTGAAAATTTAGTCAAAACCTATGATTTGATTGGAAAATATGAAGCAGATAGTATTGATGAAGTTATAGCGGAGTTATTAAGTGAAGAATTGGAAAATATCAAAGCTTCAGATTCAAGCATTTAAAGCATTTACAAAGATAGAATTTGATTTCAATAAGTCTTCATTGATTACTTTAGAAGGTCCAAATGGGTATGGAAAAACATCTACTTTTGATGCTATTGAATTGTTATTTACAGGAAAAATATCTAGAATATCAGATCTTTATAAGCTTGTGATGGTTGAGACAAAAAAGAAGTTCAAAGATAATCTATATTGGAACAAAAAAAGTGGTGAGGTTGATTTAAAAATTAAAGTAGAGTTGATGAATGATCATGATGATGAAAAACTGTTTTTTGTTAGAATGGGGTTTGTCAATGATTTAAAAGTCGAAATTAATAATAAAGCTAATAATTTTGATATTTTTAGTTTATATAAATTAGATGATTTTAACTCTGAACCTACTGAGAATAAGTTAGAAAATAATTTTTTTGAACAGTTTTTTGGTGAAAGTTTTTGTTCTAACTATTCAATGTTAAATTATTTACACCAAGGTCAGAGTCAATTTATTTTTTCGAAAAAAATCACTGATCGTAAGAAGGCTTTGGAAGAACTAATAAAAACAACTGAAATAAAGAAACGTATTGATATTTGTAATAAAGTCGAAAGTAAATTAACAAAACAGGAAAAAGTACAAAAGGTAGAAATTGATGAGATAGATGCTAAGTTAAAAAATATCTTGGAAAAAAATATTTCTGAAAATGAATATGATGTTATATATAAAAAAATATCTACACAAAGAACATCTCCAAAATGGGATGATGAAGAAATTTTTTTACAAGAGGCTGATGTAAATTATAATAATTTTATAAAAGAAATTGATCTATTAATAGAGTGTTGTAAAAGAAAAGAAGATATACGCATAAGAAATCAAAATTCAGCTATTGAAAAATTTATCATTGATAATGATAGTTCTTTGTTGCTGCTTGTATCTATAGGTAAGCATATAAGTAATTTTGATAATCTTCAATTGATTAATAAAAGACTCTTAGAGGTTGATCAAATTTTATTAATATTGGATAAGGATTTTAATGCTATTTCTCAAGAGGAAATTACAAAATTAAGTTCTTTAGGGGTGTTTATTTCAGATAAACTTAAAGAAAATATTATTGAGAAAGATAAGAAATTAGCATTGCTCTCAGAAAAAAAAGCGAAGTTATTAGAGCTTAATAAAATGCGAGAGGATTTATTTGAAAAACATAAACAAAGTTTTGGTGAGGATGGAACTATATGCGCTTTATGTGGGGTAGATTGGGGAAGTGTAGAAAAACTTATTGAAAATATAAGGGTGATTTCAGATTTATATTCAAAAGAAATTGGAAGTTCAACAGAAGATCTAAGTAAGGTCTATCTGATTATTTCTTCTGAGTTAAAGTTGATTAAAGAGTTATATATAAAAGAAAAAGATGCTTTTTTAAAAGATTTTAATATTAATTTGTTCACCAAATTAAATATAAGCCAAAACTTTTTTAAAACCTTGAACGTTTTGAGTTCTCGTCTTGAGAAAATGGCAATAAGTTATTCTTCTGAATATACAGATGATGATATTGAATTGGAAATTAGAAAAGATAAAATTATTTCTAATTTAAGAGGTTTAAAAAAAATAGAAGGAGATGTTCTACCTGTAGGGTGGGAGGAAGCTATAAGTGTAACTTTTGAGAAACATAAAGATTTCTATGACTTACTGGAAGATGATTTAAATCATAAGAAAAACTATGTAAATAAAAAGTTTAAAGACTTTAAGGATTTTGAACTTCAGCAGACGAAAAAATTGTTAAAGGAAAAGAGTGATTTATATAATGCAAACTTAAATGCAAAAGCTAAAATAATTAGGTTGAAAAAAACACTAATTGAAACTGAACGTGATTACTCTTCAAGAATTATCGCTAATATTGAATTAATATTTCATATCTATAGTGGGCGCTTAATACAAAATTATCAACGTGGTCTAGGACTGTTTATAGACTATGCAGAAGGGCAGCAAATTCGCTTCTGTACTGCGGAAAGTTCTGACCATGATGCGACACTAGCAATGAGTTCTGGTCAATTGGCTGCATTGAGTCTAGCTTTTTTCTTATCATTAAATAGAGTTTATTCCGAGAACTCTTTAGTTTTAATTGATGATCCTGTGCAATCCTTAGATGAAATCAATATTGCATCTTTAACTGACTTATTACGTTGCGAGTTAAAAGATAGGCAATTAATCATTTCCTCACACGAAGATGATATTTCTAGATATATGAGATATCGATTTGAACGGGCTGGTTTATCTCAGGTATCGATTCATATGCAGAGCCATAATACAGATAGTTTAATTCAATGAAACTAAAATAGACCAAATTGATTAGCACGTCAGAGGTTGTCACACTTATGAGAAGGCGTGAGTAAAAATCTAGGGTTGAGTCTTTTTAAAATGGTAATCTATGCCAATTGCGGAGTTTATGTTTTTGGGATTACTTAATGCCTACTTTAAATTGGATAGGAAAAGAAGCAGTTGAAAAGCACCATAAAGAAGTTCCTTATCGATTACTAGAACCTGTGGCTGGACTTTCATGCAATGAGGATGAACAGGGCGGCAATCTTTTAGTTCAAGGGGATAACTTACATGCATTGAAGGCACTTTTACCACGCTATGCAGGAAAAGTTGATTGTATTTATATTGATCCTCCATATAACACTGGGAATGAAGGGTGGATCTATAATGACAATGTAAACAGTCCTGAGATCCGTAAGTGGTTAGGGGAGATTGTGGGGAAAGAGGGCGAAACGCTAGATCGACATGATCGTTGGTTATGTATGATGTATCCTCGACTATCTATGTTGAAAAGCTTTCTTAAGGAAGAAGGCGTAATTTTAATTTCAATAGATGATAATGAAGTAGCAAATTTACGTTTAATTATGGATGAAATTTGGGGTGTAAATAACTTTATATGTCAGTTAGTTTGGGAAAAAGGGAGAAAAAATGATGCAAAATATGTATCAGTAGGGCATGAATATATTCTTATTTACGCTCGAAATAAAAATAAACTCAAAGAGAAAAATATAAAATGGCGGGAGAAGAAACCTGGCGCTGATGAAATTCTTATAGAGCTAAATCGATTAAGAACGTTATACAAGAATGATTATGCTTCAATTGAAAAAGACCTATCCAAATTTTACAAAAATCTAGCGAAAGATCATCCTTCCAAAAAGCATTCAAGGTATTCCAAAGTTGATAACAAAGGAATTTGGCGTGACGACAATATGTCATGGCCAAAACCTGATGGGCCTAAATATAATGTTATTCATCCTGTTACAGGCTTACCTTGTGCTATTCCGCCGAATGGTTGGAGATATAGTACTTTAGAAAAAATGCAAGAACAGATAGGATTAGGAAAGGTTGTTTTTAGAGAGGATCATAGTGAGCCACCTATAAGAAAGACATACTTAATACAAACAAGTGAGGACGAATTTGATGATGAGTCCGCAGTGCAAGTTGCTGGAAGCTACTTTTATAGAAGTGCCTTACAGGCAAAAAATGAATTGAGAGATATTTTTAAAAAAGAAATTTTTGATTATCCAAAAGATAGTGATGTTTTAGCAAGATGGATAGATTATGTGACTCCAAAAGATGGGTTAGTGCTGGATAGCTTTGCGGGTTCGGGTACAACAGCACATGCAGTATTAAAACTCAATGCAAATTTTGGAAGTAATAGAAAGTTTATTTTAGTTGAAATGGATAAAAATATTGCTACAAAAGTCACTTTTGAAAGAATTAAAAGAGTAACTAAAGGTTATATAAATAGGAATGGGGAAGATATAGAAGGGTTGGGTAGTAGTTTTCAATTCTGTAAGCTTTCACAAGAACCATTGTTTAATGCCAGTGGTCATATACGCAATGATGTTTCATTCTCGCAATTGGCTGAATTTGTATGGTTTTGTGAAACAGGTACGGGCTATACAGGAAAAGCGGACTCTCCTTTACTGGGAATTTATGAAGGTCGTGCAATTTATCTACTTTATAATGGAATTTTAAAAGATCTTACCGAACAAGGTGGCAATATTCTTACAAAGCAAGTATTTGATGTTCTTCCGAAGTTTGAAGGAGTTAAAGTGATTTATGCGGCTGCTAATCGTTTAGGGGGCAAGGCTAAACGTGAAAATATTGTATTTAAACAAACACCATATGCTTTAGAGGTTTAAGCTATGACTGCGTATATTGCTAAAGAATATCAAGATCAAGTATTAGACAGTGTAAAAGCGTATTTTCAAGTCTGTCATGAGTTTGCAAACGCATCTACGGCCTTTTATGTGACTACAGAACGATTGTGGGGTAAGGGGCAAACCTATAATGCATTAAATGGGTTTAATAGTGAGATGCCTTATTTTTGTTTACGTGTGCCGACGGGTGGGGGAAAGACATGGTTGGCAAGTAAAAGTGTAGCATTAATAAATAAACATTTTTTGAGAGTAGCTCAAAGTATCATCTTGTGGTTAGTTCCAAGTAAGACGATACGTGAACAAACTATTACTGCTTTAAAAAATAAACAGCATCCATATTCATCAGCATTACGTGAAGCAGGTGAAGTCACAGTCATGGATATTGAAGAAGCAAAAAGCATTACTCGTTCAACGCTTTTAACTTCAACAGTTGTTATTGTTGCTACACGCCAAGCTTTTCAAGTAGAAGAAGAAGAAAGTAGAAAAGTTTATCAAAATAATGGTGCGCTAATGCATCATTTTGAGCATCTAACAGAAGAACAAAAGTCAGAATTATTAACAGAGGGAGAAGGGAGTGATCTAATAGTTCCAAATTCTTTAGCTAACGTTCTTAGATTACATCGCCCTTTTATTATTGTTGATGAAGCACATAATAGTCGTACTGAACTTGCTTTTGATATGTTAGCTCGTTTTAAGCCAAGTGGCATTATGGAGCTTACAGCAACACCAGATACAGTGAGAACTCCAACCAATGTTTTACATAGCGTCTCTGCTGCTGAATTAAAAGCAGAACAAATGATTAAATTGCCGATTGTTTTAGAAACAGAATCAAATTGGCAACAATGCTTAGCATATGCGATTCATAAAAGAGAGTCTTTAGAACATATAGCGTTAGAAGAACAGAGACAGGGTTTTGAATATCTGAGACCGATAGTACTTATTCAGGCTGAAGCAAAAAGTAAAGTTCGTGAAACATTGGATATTTATGCTGTACTTAATGAACTAGAAAATAATCAGAATATTCCAAGAGAGCAGATCGCTCTTGCTACAGGAGATGAGAAAGAACTTGAAGAAATTACAGCAAAGTATCCTAAAGGAATTTTAGATAAGGCTTGTAAAATTAAGTATGTAATTACTCAAAAAGCTTTAGCTGAGGGTTGGGATTGCCCATTTGCTTATATTTTAGTGAGTATGGCTTCTGTGCAATCAAGTACAGCAGTTGAGCAATTATTAGGGCGTATTCTTAGACAGCCAAATGCATCACATAGACAGAGTGAACAGTTAAATCAATCTTATGCTTATGTTGTATCAAAAAGTTTTTCTGACACCGCTGAAACTTTGAGAGATAGCCTAGTTGAAGGGGCTGGTTTTGATACTAAAGAAGCGGCTGAATTTGTTAAAGCAGGTACGGGTGAGCAAGCTCGTTTGGACTTTGGAAATTCTAAAATTATTGTGAAACCAATAACAATTCCGTTACCTGAAAAGCCAGATTTAAAGTCTGTTACACCTACGGTAAAAAAGAAAGTAGAATGGAATAATAAAACCAATGAATTGACGATTATTACCCCGTTGACTAAAGAAGAGACTGTGGAACTAACGAAAACTGTTTCACAACTAGAGTCAGTGCAGCAGATTGAGAAAGGGGCCGAGGTTAGCCGTCAATCTATCGAATATTTTCAGACACCTGCGGAATTGGGTAAAGAGTTTAAAGTCCCACTATTAGCATTATCGGTTCAGGGCGAGCTTCAATTATTTGATGATCCAGAAGTTCTTGAATATCCTTGGAATTTAACAACAGTAGATGCAAAAGTTTTGCATGATGATATTTCAATTTTAAATTCAGCTTATGCTTCAAATGATTTTGGAACTTTAGATATTGATGAGACTAAAGGTAAGGTAAAAGTTACTTTTCTTCCAAAACTTCAGAGAGATTTAGGTTTGGTGTATAAACCTGAAAATTGGGATGAAGTCAAATTAGCAACTTGGTTATGTAAGAATATCTTAGAAGAATCATTAACTCATGAGGCTAAACGAAATTTTGTTCTTGCGTGGCTAAATGATTTGTTAAGTAAAGATGATTTTGATTTGGCTCGAACAAATACTCAGAAATATATAATTCGTCAGTTGATTGAAAAAAGAATTAATATTTTACGAAAGGAAGCTGTTAATGATGCTTACCAAAATTTCTTATTTGGCAATGATGAGCTTCATCAAATAACAGTCTCAAACGAACAAGAATATCAGTTTAATTTCCATCCAAATGTTTATGCACCTTCTCGCGATGATAATGGTGAATACGGATATTATGCATTTAACAAACATTATTATGGCCGTATTGGGGCTTTTGATAGTGGTGAAGAGTTTGCTTGTGCATGTTGGTTGGATCAGCAAGCAGTTAAAGGAAATATTGAGTTTTGGGTGAGAAACTTAGTTCGTAAAGAAGGCTGTTCTTTTTACTTGCAAAAGGGAAATGGTCGCTTCTATCCAGATTTTATATGTAAACTACCTAATGGAAAAATTTTAGTGGTTGAATATAAAGGGGCTGATAAATGGAAAGCTGCTAAGGATGATCGCCAAATTGGGGAGCTATGGGCTAATTTATCAGAAGGACAATGTAAATTTATTATGATTAAAGATAAGCGCTTCGATCTGATTGAGAGCTTGTTAAGCTAATTTAAGTAATAGTTGGGAGAGTACATGAAGTTAATTCATATCATTGATACCGATCAAAATATGTGGATTGATGTTGATGTATTCTTTCAACAATCTGAAATGGAACTTACACAATGGCGTAGTCAAATAAGGGAGCAATATAAAAGGAATAAAACCAAGCCTCATTTTACATGTGCTTGGTGTCAATCACCTGTAACCCTCGCTAGACGTACAGATCACATGCAGATCAACACTTCGGCAACATTCTTTTTCAGACATATTCCTGAGTTGGAAAATACCCCAAACTTCAAGTGTCCTGTAAAGCATATTAAAAAGCTATCGGAGCAAGAAAAAACTGCTTTAAAGTATCAGATTGCGAAAGAAACCCAACAACATAAATTGCTAAAAGAGAATATATATAAGAGTCTACAAGTAGATGAATCTTTTAGTGATATTCATATTGAACAAGTTCGTAAAAGCATTGACCTAAAGCAATGGCGTAGACCAGATGTATCTTCGTTATATAAAAAGCAATTAGTTGTTTTTGAAGGACAACTTTCTACAACTTTTTTGAATGTGATTATTGATCGTAAGATTTTTTATCAAGATAACAATGCTTGCTTACTATGGATTTTTAATCATTTTGAACCAACAGAAAAAGCGAAGAAGCAGTCAATGCAAGATATTTACTACAACAATAATGCAAATGCATTTGTAGTAAATGATTCTACAGTCGCGCAATCAATTAAATCAAAAGCTTTTACTTTAGAGTGTCATTATCTAAAGCCTGAAATACAGAATAATCAGATTGTTAATAAATGGAATAAAGAGTTCATTGAGTTTCAGAATTTAGTCCATAACGAATTTACAAAGCAAATATACTTTTTTGATTATGAAGCTGAATATCGAAAGTTAAAGCAAAAATTAGGCTTACGACATAGTTATTTACAAGAGAGTAAGAATCAAAAAGATAAACTAAAAGTTCAAAAATATATCGAATCACTAGAACAGGTTGATCTTGAAACACAAGTTCCATCAAAAACTAAATCTGAATTATTGGTCGAGTTTACTAAACTATGGATAAAAACTCATTATCTTACTGACAATCAATTCAACTATGAGTGGTTCTCTATTCGTAAGGAGCTTGGGCTAATGGGAATTAGTACTCCTAAATATCTTTTACATGCGCCCTATAAAACAGTGGTTAACTCAATTTTAAGTGCAAAATTTGGCTATGCTGTAGGTAATAATATTAATGATATGGTGAGTGTGGCTCATAACTTGATGGAACATCATCCAGCTTACATTAAGCATTTTATGCTTACTTTAAAAGTAACTGGAAAAGCTAACTTATTGAATGAGAGAGATAGTTCGGGTAAATGGAAAGAACGCTATAAAAAATATACCCAACAGTCAGAGGATGCCAAAATTTATAATCATGATTTAAATCAATTTATTGAGTTTTTAGTACCTGAGTTTGAAGGACGTTTGATTTCTTGGGGGGAAGGTAGTACACCTTATTCTAATGCACAATTTGGTGGAGTAAACCAATAATGAAATCTCAAAACCCTTATAATATTACTTCTATAATCATTCATCTGAATGATTGCACAGTGCTAGGAAGAATATCAGATATTTGAAAGTTTTAGATGGTATTTATAAATGTTTGAATAAATTATAAATATGATATTGTTGAAAAATTAATTTTTGGTTTCTAAAAAATGACAAAGATGAGTTGTACGAATATATTGGGGCATAATTATGTCCTAATAGGCGAAAAGCAAAACAAGATCTTGAAAAAACATGAGCATTTAAATCTAGCTCCTTCATATAGAGGAATCTATAAATGCTCATACTGTGGTAAAGAAATAACATCCCTTTCGTATATAAATCCTAAATTCTAATATTAATTCTATTACTTTGGTAAGAGCGTGGCTTTCGATCTAAGCTCTTTTATGTTTAGGAAAAGGCACAGTTTTATTACGTAAACTATCAATAAAATCTGACCAGTCCTGCATCATCTTGGTTCGATATTCTAAATGTTGAGCATGGTTGTAAGCCTGCGATACAGCATTACCAACCCTATGAGCTAATTGAATTTCAATTGCATCATGCATGTAGCCCTGTTCATGTAAGGTTGTAGAAGCAAGTCCACGGAAACCATGTCCAGTCATTTTCCCGTTATAGCCCATTGTACGGATTACACACAAAATTGCATTACTACTCATAGGGTTGGCTGTGCTGTGGTTATAAAAAACATACTGTTTTTTGCCTGTGAGTGGTAATAAGCTCTTTAGTAGTTCAATTGCTTGCGTAGATAATGGAACGAGATGAGGCAAAGCCATTTTCATTCTTTCGGCTGGTATACGCCATATCTTGTTGTCGAAATCGATTTCACTCCATTCCATCATTCTGAGTTCAGCAGTCCGTACAAAAGTTAGAGTCATAAACTGAATCGCAGTTTTGATCACAGGATTACCATGATAACGATCCATGCGTTCAAGAAAAGGAGGAAACTCCGAAATATCCAATCTAGCCATATGCTTCACTTTACGAGGTTTTAAGGCTTCGTGAAGGTGAGGTGTTGGATCATTCTCAATCAATCCTTTACGAATCGCAAAACGGAAAATACGTCCAGTTAAAGGGATAGAGCGTTTCGCCATTTCTTGAGCACCACGTGCTTCAATTTTTTTAGCACATGCGAGTACATCTTTCCCCTTGATTTGATCAATGGGCATGTTACCCAATGCAGGGAATATGTCTTTTTTAAAAACAGATAAATCACGTAGATAGGTTGCTTCTTTAATGACGGCTTTACGATCTTCCATCCATTCCATCGCAAGAACTTTAAATAGCTTACTTTCATCAATTTGCTGAAGGCGGTTATTTTTTATGGCATTAGGATCAATATTTTTATAAAGCTGTATACGAGCTTCATCACGGGTACGGCGAGCTTGAGCTAGTGAGGTTTCAGGATAGCTTCCAATGGTTAAAGTACTTTCACGACCGTTGAAGCGATACTTCAATCGCCAGAATCTTCCACCTGAAGGCGTGACCTCAAGGTACAGCCCTTTTTCATCGGCATAACGCTTTTTCTTTTCAAGCGGCTTTATTTTTCTAACGTGTGCATCTGTCAGCATTTTTAGCTATTTCTTTAGGATTTGGGGGACGATTTATAGTATAACCAAATCATCCCCCACTTGTCCCCCATGATGTTTCAGGAGTACAAGGATAGCCAAGGATGTAAAAGAACATTAAAAAAGGCTTAAACCATTGTAGTTTAAGCCTTTTAGGTATGTTTCGGTATTTTTAAAACAGAATCTTGGCGGTGAGAGAGGGATTCGAACCCTCGATACGCGCAAACGTATACACACTTTCCAGGCGTGCTCCTTCAGCCACTCGGACACCTCACCAAGGTGTGCGATAGTACCCAAAAAAATGCACGCTGCCAAGTTGTAGTCGAACAGATTTGCAGAAAAACTTTTTGGCTAGTGATAATATTGCGCCATATAACGTTCAATTTTGAAGACAACATCATATGCAAAGTACTGCAAAAAAAGCCGCATTGCCCGCGATGACGCTGGCAGCATTAGGGGTGGTATTTGGGGATATTGGAACAAGCCCACTCTATGCAATACGGCAATGCTTTGTCACAGGACATGTTGATATCAGTGAAGGTTCGATTTTAGGTATTCTTTCACTGATCTTCTGGTGTATGAACCTAACGATTAGTTTTAAGTATGTCTCAATGATCATGCGTGCGGACAACAATGGCGAAGGCGGGATCATGTCACTGCTCGCACTCAACCTGCGTTCCTCGGTTTTTAGTAATAAAAATAAAATCTTTCTGATTGCATTGGGCTTTATCGGAGCATCACTGTTCTTTGGTGATGGGATCATTACCCCCGCAATTTCAGTACTGTCTGCGATTGAAGGTTTGAGTCTGGTGACGCCTGCTTTAGATCGTTGGTTGGTTCCGATTGCTTTAGGTATCCTCACGGCATTATTTATGGTGCAGCGGCATGGTACCGCCACTATGGGGAAATTCTTTGGTCCGATTACACTGTTATGGTTTGCATCTATTGGTCTGATTGGCCTCTGGAGCATTATCCAGACGCCTTATGTCTTGATGATGGTCAATCCGTATTGGGCGTTCCATTTTGTCTTTGATCAACCGACAGTTGCTTTTATCACGATGGGTGCGGTGATTCTGACCATGACCGGTGGTGAGGCGTTGTATGCAGACATGGGACATTTTGGGCGCGTGCCAATTAAACTGGCGTGGTTCTTGGTGGTGTTACCATGTTTATTGCTGAATTATGCAGGTCAAGGTGCATTGCTATTACGCGATGCCAAAGCCATTGAAAACCCGTTCTATTTATTAGTACCAGATTGGGCTTTATTCCCAATGATTGGCTTGGCAACTGCAGCAGCAGTGATTGCCTCGCAAGCAGTAATCACAGGTGTATTTTCGATGGCGAATCAAGCCATTCAATTACGCTATTTACCGCGCTTAACCGTGCACCATACCTCGGATGTAGAACAAGGTCAGATTTATTTGCCTTTTATTAACTGGGTGCTGTTTATCTCGGTAGTGATCTTGATTTTACTGTTTGAAAGCAGTGCAGAATTGGCAAGTGCTTACGGTGTAGCGGTAACGATGACCATGCTCTGCGGAACGATTTTAATCTCGACTTTGGCCTATGGGGTGTGGCGTTGGCCATTGTGGAAAGTGGCGTTATTTGCGGTGCCATTCCTGATTATTGATTTAATTTTTGTGGGTTCAACCTCATTGAAAATCCTCTCAGGCGGTTGGGTGCCGATCTTGATTGGTGTGGTGGTATATACCATTTTGATGACGTGGAAGCGTGGTCGAGAAATTGTCTATAATCGTATGGAAACCAATGCTTTGCCAATTGAATTGTTTATCAAAAGTATTGGTATGAGCAAAGAAACCCATTTCGTACCAGGCGAAGCGATTTTCTTAACAGGTACACCGAATATTGTGCCGCATGCGATGTTACACAACATCAAGCACAATAAAGTGCTGCATGAACGTAATGTGATGGTCACGGTCTATACTCAAGATATTCCGTATGTAGCTGAAGCAGATCGCTTAAAAGTTGAAAAACTGGATGAGCATTTTTATCGAATTTATATGTACTACGGATTTAAAGATCAGCCGAATGTACCAAATGCATTAGAACAAGCCTATAAGGAGCTTGGTTTTGAATTCGATATGATGCAAATGAGTTTCTTCATTTCACGTGATCGTATTGTGCATACCGTGGGTGATGGCATGTCACCATGGCGTGAAAAGTTATTCATCTCGATGCAGCGTAATACCAGTCCTGTCAGTGACTTCTATCAGATTCCAACCAACCGTGTGGTGGAGTTAGGCAGTCAGATCGAAATTTAAGAAAAACGTATAAAAAAGGCACCTGAGCGTGCCTTTTTTATTGTCTGTAGATCAAGTGTACAGATTTGCGACATAAAGTGTCGCTCTGGGCTGAAACTCAATATACACAGGGCTTTTGAGTTGTTAAGCTGCGCGTTCATATTGATTTTGATGTAGTTATGGCAAAGAGACCAACTCGAAAGAGTAAAACACCATTTGCTTTTTTGAGCCAAAATATTGGAAAGATGGTGTTGGCTTTGGTCGCGACAGGAAGTTTTGCGATCGCATTTGGTAGTGAAAAAATTTCGAAGTTGATGCCATTTCAATCCAGTAATGGTGCTTGTTTAAAGCAATTTTATCGTGATGTTCCACCGTTATTAAGCAAAGACAGCTTAAAAAAAGACAGCTATGCCTTGTGTTTTAATGATTTTAATGTGATGTATTCAGGTATTTCCAAGACACCACTTTGGTCGGCAGAATATCTGACACCTGAACGTTTAAGTATCAAGATTAAACGTGAAGATAATTTTCATGAAGAAACACGAGTAAAGCCCGCTCATCGTGCTTTGTTGTCTGACTATCGCGGTTCGGGCTATGACCGTGGGCATATGGCACCCAATGGTGATATGAATAATACTGCGGCACAGTACGACAGCTTTTCTTTAGCCAATATGGTTCCGCAAGCACCTAAAAATAATCAGGAAGTTTGGCGTAAGTTAGAAGAAGCGGTACGTTCAATTGTGACCAAACAACATAAAGATGCCTATGTACTGACAGGGCCAGTATTTGAAGGTAAACGCCTGAAAACTATTGGTAAGGGCGTGATTGTGCCGACTGCGGTATATAAAGCGGTGTATTTACCCAAGCAAGGGATTATTGGTGCTTACTATGCGCCAAATAATAATTCTCAGCAGGTCAAAGTGGTCAGTGTTTGCTATTTGGAAGAGAAACTTGGCATCAACTTGTTCCCTCAATTGACGGAACAACAGAAGCGTAATGTTTATCAATTGCCACTTTCTGCAGTGCAAGTGAAGCCGAATAAAGACATCAGTTATTCGCATTGGGATGGACAGAGTCAGTGTGTGGAAGAAGCTAACACGGATGCCATTCAAGTGCAGCAACGTGAATTTACTTCACAGCAAACTGAGGCCGCTGAAAGCAAATTCCCACAAATTGATGAAGAGACCAAACAAGCCTTGATCAATCAATTGGTAAATGCATTGCTGCAGTATTTCTTACAAATGTTGAGATAATGTAGAACATCTTGCAAAGTCATCCTGCATGGATCATGTTGTGGGATAGACAACAACAATGAGAGAAAAAAGATGTTTAAGCCTTTTGAACAGGGTGATGAATCTTCAGCAATTTATGATCTGACTTTGGAAAATCAGGTCGATTGCGTGAGCTTATATGGCAATTTACAGATTACCAAAGATCAGGCAGGGCTGAAAACGGCAAAGGCATTGCAAAGCTTTATTAATGATGTGGTTTCCGCTTTGGAGAAAGAACAACTTCCTGAACAAATTGACAGAAAGCCTGAGCAGGACATTGAAAATCCGTTTCTATAAATAAAAAACCAGCCGTTAGAGGCTGGTTTTTTTTGGGGATGTATGCGCTTAGTCTTTCTCGCTGCCCACGAATTTGTAGATCACTGCACCAATGATGGCACCGATGATTGGTGCAACCCAGAACAACCAAAGTTGGCTGATTGCTGCAGTCTCAGCAAATAACGCAACTGCCGTACTACGTGCAGGGTTAACAGATGTGTTGGTGACTGGAATACTGATCAAGTGGATCAATGTTAAAGCTAAACCGATTGCAATTGGCGCAAAACCAGCAGGTGCACGACGATCCGTTGCTCCCATAATCACGATTAAGAAGAACGCAGTTAAAACAACCTCAATCAGGAATGCTGACGCAACAGAGAAATGGTTTGGAGAGAGTTCGCCATAACCATTGGTTGCGAAACCGCCTGTACCTGCAAAGCCTGCTTGACCTTGTACGATGATATACAGCACGAATGCTGCAAGCGCACCACCAATCACTTGAGACACGATATAAGGAACTAAGTCTTTTGAGTTAAAACGTCCACCCACCCATAAACCTACACTGACAGCAGGGTTAAAGTGACCACCAGAAATATGACCGAAAGCGTAAGCACCTGTTAAAACAGTTAAACCAAATGCCAATGCAACACCTAAGAAACCAATGCCAAGTTCAGGGTATGCAGCTGCAAGCACAGCACTACCACAACCACCAAAAACAAGCCAAAAGGTCCCGAGAAATTCTGCTAAATATTTGTTCATTGTTATCACCACATCAGTTATAAAAAATAAAAAAAGCAAACATCCAAAATTTATTATGGATATGTTTAACCCTCGTGAAAAAATTGTGAACTAATTCACATAGGTATATAGGCTCTTATATAAAACGGGCAAAAAAATCGGTCAGTTGCGAAACCGTTAGTTCGTCAGTATTTTTATTACGAATTGTAAGTTATGTTGTTGTTTCGCCACTGTTGCGGGGTTTGCCCCGTCCAAATCTTAAAAGCTCGCTGAAAAGCACTTTGTTCAGAATAACAGAGCAGTAGCGCAATTTCTTGCAAACTCAGATGAGGATCTTTTAAATATTCGGTCGCCAGCATAAAACGTACTTGCTGCACCCGCTCCTGAAAGGTGGTGTTTTGTTGTTGTAAATGTCGCTGTAATTGGCGTACGGACAGACCCAGTTTTTCGGCGATAAAATCGATTTGATATTGGTTTTTTTGTAGGCCTGTCAAAATGGCATGTTGTAGCCGCTGATCCAATTGGGTTGAATTGGGCAATTTATCTAGCAAGGCTTGGGCTTGCTGTAACAACAGTTGTTGTAAGGTGTGATCACCTGTTTTAAGTGGCTTAAAAGCTTCGCTGACGGGCAATAATAATTGGGTTTTGGGCTGTTCAAAACGGACTTTACAGTGAAAATATTGCTCATAAATGCTGATGTTTTTGGGTGCGGCATTGACGAAATGCACTTCATGCAGATGAATCGTGTCACCCGACATAAACAGTTTCAGGAACTGCACCATCAAGGCAATCGCGATTTCATCGGTCAACTGGGTCGGATGTGGTTCAGGGGCTTCCCAACGAATCGATGCATAAGGGTGATTAAATTCAACCACCAAAGGGCTGCCATCATAAATCAGGCGATGGAAGTCATGGTAGCGTGCCAAAGCTTCACCTAGATTTTCACAAGATAAAGCCAAATAGGCAATGATGCCTAAGTGTTTGGGTTGTACATAGGCTGCGATTTCCAAGCCTAGACCACTATTTGGATGTAGTCGATTTAGATCTTCTAACAGATCCCGCCAAATCACATAATCAAAGCGCTCTAGGTTTTGAACCTGTTGTAATTGTTCAGGAATATGGATGTTCTCTGCTTCACAATAGGCTTTTAATAAATGCCCCAAACCACCAAAAACAGAGCCTGTATAGTTCTTGAGTTGAGACATCCTGTCCACTCCTGATATTGTCGTGTTTTGTCAATATAAATATATCGTATCGTCAATACTTCGCCTACAAAAATTTATATCTTTAATAAAAATAAGGAAACATTTGGAGAAAACCATGATTAAGGGTTTTATCGCAGGTTTGGCTGTTGCAAATGCCTTTGAATGGTTTGCACATAAATACATTTTGCATGGGGTACATCGTCCGGGGCAGCCACGTTATAGCCCTGTGCCGAAAAGCATGGAATCGCACTGGGCGCACCATCGTGAAGTACGTAAACAGCAGTTTTCGGATGATTGCTATGTTGAGGGTGTGGAGCATTGGCGTACCCGTAATGAAATCATGTCCTTAGCTGTCGTGGCAGGCGTTGCCAGTGTGGCGTTTTATCCAATTTCAAAAGGCATGTCTTTGGCGGCGCTGTATAGTGCAGGCAACTATTATTATGTACATCGTCGTGCGCATTTAGAGCCTGATTGGGCAAAACGAACCATTCCTTGGCATTATGATCATCATATGAATTCAAACCAAGATGCCAACTGGTGTGTGACGCGTCCATGGTTTGATTATGTGATGGGTACTCGTGTGGTGTCTTCTGCGGATTTAAAAGAGGCAAATCCATTAGGTATTGCTTTGCCAGCAGCTTTGTCTAAAGCATTGACGCAAGCGATTGAATCCGTTTTTCCTGCAAAATGGGTCGAGCAAAAACCAAAATTGGTGGAAGCACCTGTAGCTGAGCAACCGCAAAAACAATCGCAAGAATCGGTGGCTTAAATTCGATTGATCTAGTGGGCTGAGCAGGCTTTTATTGACAAATCATGACGACAAAAATAGGGGTATGTCGTGAATTGTCAATAAAATTGGTTTTTAATGTCAATATCTTTGCACATTTTCTCGCTAATTTAGCTCAAGCATTTTAAATGCTCAGAATTTGTTCAAAATGATGATATTGTGCTTACCCTCTAGCGTTGTATAACGCAGTTTCCATACCTTGCTCAGCAAGGTATTTTTTTATCTGTATACAGCTATTTTTAAATAAAAAAACCTCTCGCTTGAGAGGTTTTTTTATGGCTCATCTAATTAAAGACGCATCTCAATGCCTTGTTCAGCAAGATATTGTTTTGCTTCTGGAATGGTGTGTTGACCAAAGTGGAAAATAGAAGCAGCAAGTACTGCATCTGCACCGCCTTTTAAGATGCCATCGGCCAAATGCTGTAAGTTACCTACGCCACCCGAAGCGATGGTCGGGATATTGACGCGATCATTGATCTGACGCATTAAGGCAATGTCATAACCTGCTTTAGTACCATCGGCATCCATACTGGTAATCAGCAGTTCGCCTGCACCGAAGTCGGCCATTTTCACCGCCCATTCAATCGCATCGATGCCTGTTGGTTTACGACCGCCGTGGGTAAAAATTTCCCACTTGTTCTCACCGGTTTTTTTCGCATCAATCGCAACCACGATACATTGTGCACCAAAGCGTTGTGAAGCTTCTTGGACAAACTCAGGAGTAAACACGGCAGCCGAGTTGATACTGACTTTATCGGCACCTGCATTCAACAATAAACGGATATCTTCAACTTTACGGACACCACCACCCACAGTTAAGGGCACAAAAACGCTTTCGGCCATGCGTTCTACGGTACGGTAAGTAGTGTCGCGTCCATGATGGGTAGCAGTAATATCTAAAAAGGTAATTTCATCGGCGCCTTGTTCGTTATAACGACGGGCGACTTCAACAGGGTCACCTGCGTCACGAATATCAAGGAATTGAACGCCTTTGACGACTCGACCATTATCAACATCTAAGCAAGGGATAATACGTTTTGCGAGCATAAAATTTTCCAAAAAATCGCCAATAAAGAAAGGGGTGCTACACCTTCATGGAGGGAACAGGTATTCTATCAAACTTCACAGCTATTTTTTGCAGGTTTTCCATGTCGGTTTATACCCCGTTGAGTTTAGAAGAAGTTCAAGCCTTTGCTGAGCCTTATGGTTTAGCGGTGATTGACCTGATTCCAATCCAAGGCGGTATTCAAAACACCAATTATTTTTTGGTGGATCAATCACAGAAACAATATGTTTTAACGGTTTTTGAAGAATTAGATGCTGAAGGCGCAGGTGAGTTGGTACCTGTACTGGATTGTTTGGGTGAGGCAGGTGTGCCTGTGGCGGTGCCTTTAAAGCATAGTGGTCAGGCCATTCATAGTATTGCAGATAAACCTGCGCAAATTGCGCCGCGCTTGATGGGTGAGCATCCGGAAGACGCCAGCATTATCCAAATTCAGGCGATTGCACAAGCACAGGCAAAATTGCATTTGGCCTTACAAGGCTTTCCTTTAGAACGTGATTTTAATCGTAATCATCAATATTGGTCAGATGTCGCTGAGCAACTTAAGCCACAAATGAATGCGCAAGATCAGGAATTATTAGCTCAGGTGTTTCAGCAGTTTGCGGCAATTACCCAACAGCATCCAGACCGTCCTACGGGCTTTATTCATTCAGATTTATTCAGAGATAACACCTTGTTTGAAGGCGATCAACTACAGGGTATTCTTGATTTTTATGAATTGAATCAAGATGAATGGTTATTTGATATTGCGATTAGTATCAATGATTTCTGTACTGCCTATCCACAAGCGCATTTAGATTCAGCCAAGGCCGATGCCTTTCTTGCAGCTTATCAAAGCATTCGTCAACTGACCGTTGATGAGTTAGCTTGTTTAAATATCTTCTTGGCGATGGCGGCGTGCCGTTTCTGGAGTATGCGTTTACAAGTGGCGCAGAAAAATGCCGAGCAAGGGCGCACAGGTGATGATATTTTGCAAAAAGATCCGCTGGAAATGCGCATGATGTTACAAGACCGTTTACAACGAATCACAGCTTAGGAAACAGACATGCGAGATCAAGGTCGTTTAGTTGAGTGGTTTGATGATAAAGGCTATGGCTTTATCCAACCCAATGACACAGCAAAAGATCGTGTCTTTATCCATATCAAAGACTTTGCTCGCACAGGGCCGCGACCCTTGGTCGGTTGTGCCTTGGAATATGTGGTGATTCTGGATGAGCGCGGCCGTTATCGCGCTCAACAGGCGACGTATTTAAAAGCATCGCAGGTGATTGAACATCGTGCTCGTCCGAGTCAGCCTCAACCGTCGAAACTCTGGTCTGCGATGCAGATTGGTATCGTGATTTATATTGTCTTTATGCTGATCGCAAGCTTTAGTAAATTGCTGCCGCCGTATACTTTATTATTTGTTAGCTTGATGAATGTATTGAGTTATTGGCTCTATGCACAAGATAAAGAAGCAGCTCAGTTGGGCAATCGACGTATTCCAGAGCAGACTTTGCATATCGTGGATTCTTTGGGTGGATGGTGCGGTGGTTGGCTTGCTCAGCAAAAACTGAGACATAAAACACAAAAACAACCGTTTCGTAAGATTTATTTCTGTACCATAGTCTTCCATATACTATTGATATGTTGGTTAATTTCTCCGCTCAATGTGTTTTATTGATTGAGGGAGTTTGTTTCTGGAGATTAAATAAAAATGAATTATTCCGTTGATCAAGATCCAAATCGTACTTTGACTTTGGTGCTGTATGTACTTTATATCATTGCGATTTTTACTGGTGGTCTGTTGGCAATTATTGCCTTGATCATTAACTATGTAAAACGCAGTGATGTACAGGGTTCGATTTTTGAAAGCCACTTTACTTGGCAAATCCGCACTTTCTGGTGGTATTTGGCTTGGAATATTATTGCCTTTATTCCGTTTTCGTTCCTGTTCTTTACCGGTGATAACGGCACGGCTTTTGCCGGCGTTGCGGTTTCTGCAACCACTTTTGCCTTTGCGGTAATTTTTGGTGCATGGATCTGGATTGTTTATCGTGCCATCCGTGGTTTGATTGCCTTAAATGACAATAAGCCGATGTATCAAGACTAAGGCCGGCCAGAACTCGCTGGGTGGTGTATTAACCTAAGCGAGTTCTCTATTGTTATTGGTTTTCGCTGTTGCATGATAGCGATAGCTTGCTCCTCGATGCTGTTCTGTCAGCAATGGACCTTGTCCAAATAGTTTCTCACGCAACGTCCCTTCGGTATATTCAGTTGGATACACGCCACGTTGCTGTAGTTCCGGCACCAGATATTCCACCACATCCTCAAAAGTCTGATGCGCCAAAATATAGGCCAGGTTAAAGCCGTCAATATCGGTTTCTTCCGTCCATGCCTGTAGTTGATCGGCCACAGTTGTGGCTGAGCCCACCAAGATTGGGCCATTGCCACCGATACTAATAAATTTGGCAATCTCTTCAATGGTCCAGATTCGATTCGGATCGGCTTTTACATAAGAGTCGAGCATGGATTGAATCGCATCAGTATGAATATATTCAACTTTGTCCTCTGCATGGAATTGCGAGAAGTCGACCCCTGACCAGCCTGATGCCAAGGTTAAGCCGCCATGATAGCTGGCGTAGCTTTGATATTCTTTGAATTTTGCTTGGGCTTTTGCATCGGTTTCATCCACCACAATCGACAGCATGGTGTAGATCAAAATCGAATGAGAATCTTTGCCTTGTTCAACGAGGTTGGAGCGAATGCCTTGTACCAGTTTTTTCACCGCGGCTTTGGTCGGTGCAGAAATAAACACACATTCAGCATTTTGGCTGGCAAATAACTGCCCACGACTAGATGCACCTGCTTGATAGAGCACAGGGGTACGTTGTGGTGAAGGTTCGCAAATATGAATGCCGGGAACGCTAAAATATTGACCTTGATGATTGATGGGATGGACTTTGCGATGGTCTGCAAAAATGCCTTTTTCTTTATCACGCAGCACAGCATCTTGTTCCCAAGAACCTTCCCAAAGTTTATAGAGAACTTCTAAATATTCATCAGCGATGTCATAACGTTGATCATGACTGACTTGGGTTTGAAGACCTAAATTCTTTGAGCCACTTTCCAAGTATGAGGTGACGATGTTCCAGCCAATGCGGCCTTTGGTCAAATGGTCCAAGGTGCTCATGCGCCGTGCAAAGGGATAAGGATGTTCAAATGAAATTGAAGTCGTCAGACCGAAGCCTAAGTGTTTGGTGACTGCCGCCATAGCAGGCACAATCTGTAGGGGATCATTGACGGGAACTTGTACGGCACCTGTGAGCGCATGTTGTGCTGATTGATGATAAACATCATAAATGCCTAACACATCGGCAATAAAAACCCCATCAAACTTGCCACGTTCTAATATTTTGGCCAAATCGGTCCAGTATTCGAGGTCTTTATATTCAGTCGAGCGATCTAGTGGATGACGCCACAACCCAGGCGATTGATGCGCAATACAGTTCATTTCAAAGGCATTAAATCTAATTTGCTTGCTCATTGCTCTTTACTAAATTAAAGATTTTTATTGATCTTAATTAAAAAAGATTGAATTGATTAATCATAAAAAAATAAATGTTTATCATGAATCTATTTAACGTGATTTTGGATTGTAGTTTGAAAAATTATTTTTTATTAAATTCAAAACTTTATTCTTTAATTGAGAGAAATTTGTTGGTGCCTAAGTCAGGCTTAGAGGATTGTTTCTTTTTGATTTTAAATTGTTTTTTAAATAAATAAGTAATGGTCTGGGTTTATTTTAAATAAAAAGATTAGGTTCTAAATTTAACTTATAAATATGCAATAAAAATAGTGCTAGTTTATTTTTTATAACTGGAAAATGAGTATTTATAATGACCTCAAAAATAGAAATAAAATTGGAAGATGCACAGAGTATTCCGCAAGATTTTTACTTGAATAATACGCCAGCACATGTGATTGCTTCAGATCAAGAAGCCATCGCTGTGGCCCATCGCCTAGCAGCTGCTTTTGCCAAAGAGGCAGCAAAACGTGACCATGAGCGCAAGCTGCCCTTACAGGAAATTCAACAATATTCTGCCTCTGGTCTGTGGGGGATCAATATTCCGAAACAGTTCGGTGGTGCTGGGGTGAGCTATAAAACCCTTGCTGAGGTGGTGACCATTATTTCCAGCGCAGATTCATCTTTAGGGCAAATTGCACAAAATCATTGGGCCTTTTTAGAACATATCCGTTTGGATGCGTCATTGGAACAGCAGCAATTCTTCTTCGAACAAGTACTGCAAGGCAAGCGTTTAGGCAATGCATTCTCTGAAAAAAACTCGAAAACCGTCGCAGATTTGACCACTAAAATTGAATTTAAAGAGGATTATGCGCTAATTAGTGGTCAGAAATTCTTTGCCACAGGTGCTTTATTGGCACATTGGATTCCAGTGGTTGCTGTGAGTGACGATGGCAAAGTATTTGCAGCATTGGTCCCGCAACATACGCCTGGTTTGACCATTGTGAATGACTGGAGCAGCTTTGGTCAGCGCACTACGGCCAGTGGTAGCGTGCAGCTGGATCATGTTCGAGTCGATTTAAAATATGTAGTGCCGATCCATCAGGCTTTTGAACGTCCAACAGCAGCGGGTGCAATTTCGCAAATTATTCAGTCCGCTGTCGATGCAGGTATTGCGCGTGGGGCCATTGAGGAAACCATCCGCTATGTGCGTGAGTATGCCCGTCCTTGGATTGATTCAGGTGTGGAACACGCCAGTGAAGATCCCTATACCATTAGCAATATTGGCGAGCTAAAAATTAAATTGCGTGCCGCAGAGGCAGTTTTAGCTTTGGCAGGTGAGGCGATTGATCGTGCTTTGGCGAATCCAAACGAAGATACCGTAACAGAAGCAACTTTACTCACGGCTGAATCGAAAGTATTAACCACTGAAATCGCACTCTTGGCAGCCAATAAATTATTTGAGTTATCTGGTACCCGTTCCACCTTATCCGAGTTGAATCTAGATCGGCACTGGCGTAATGCACGCACGCATACCCTGCATGATCCAGTACGTTGGAAATACAATTTAGTGGGTAATTATTATTTGAATGGTGTGGCACTGCCACGTCATGCGTGGAGCTAGGAGGGTAGTATTATGACCAGTCAAACGAATCAAAATCTCTCCTTGGGTGCGCATTATGAACAGGTGGCGGGCAAGTTCCGTCCGATCTTCGAACGAATTGCGGAAGGTGCTTTAGCACGGGAAAAAAGCCGAACCTTGCCCTATGAACCGATTCAATGGTTAAAACAGGCTGGCTTTGGTGCAGTACGTGTACCTGTGGCTTTTGGTGGTGATGGTGTTTCGCAAAAGCAGCTATTTCAGTTATTAATTGAACTTGCTCAAGCAGATTCCAATGTGGTTCAGGCTTTACGGGGGCATTTTGCCTTTGTCGAAGACCGCTTAAATGCACAAAAAACTGAAGCACAGACACTCTGGTTTGAGCGCTTTGTCCGTGGTGAGATTGTGGGGAATGCGTGGACAGAAATTGGTAAAGTTGAAATCGGAGATGTGGTGACTCGTGTCAAGGTAACGCAAGATGGCAAACTCCGTATCAATGGTCAGAAGTATTATTCCACAGGC
The DNA here is from genome assembly GCF_000369845.1 of Acinetobacter higginsii. Taxonomy (NCBI): domain Bacteria; kingdom Pseudomonadati; phylum Pseudomonadota; class Gammaproteobacteria; order Moraxellales; family Moraxellaceae; genus Acinetobacter; species Acinetobacter higginsii. The sequence continues at coordinate 261,973 of NZ_KB850215.1, forward strand.
ACGATTTTCGCAGACTGGATTGATCTTTTTGCTTTGGATGAAACCACCAATCAGCATGTGATTGCTGCGGTGTCTACGCAAGCAGAAGGCATTGATATTGTGGATGATTGGGATGGCTTTGGGCAAAAAACCACGGGCAGCGGAACTTTGACCTTAAACAATGTAGAAATTCCCCGAGATCACATTTTGGTGTTTGAAAACCGATTTAAATATCAAACTGCATTTTATCAGGTGGTACATCTCGCGACTTTGGCGGGGATTGCACACAGTGCAGTGCAGACCTTTAAGCAGGAAGTGCGTCAGCGGACGCGGATTTATAGTCATGGCAATGCCAGTTTGGTGCGTGAAGATGCACAAATCCTGCAAGTGATTGGCAAAGCGTCTGCACAAGCTTATGCGGCGCAAAGTATTGCATTAACTACTGCTGAAGCTTTGGATGCTGCGTATTTACAACATTTTCAGAATGATGAGCAGGCTGAGTTGGAGGCTAATGAGCGTGCTGAATTAGTATCGGCACAGGGGCAAGTGGTGATTGCGGAGTTGGTCTTGAATCTGAGCACCGAGCTGTTTAATGCCCTGGGTGCATCGGCAAGTAGCAGCGACAAGCAGTTGGACCGTTTTTGGCGCAATGCTCGTGTGGTCGCATCACACAACCCATTGGTCTATAAACAGAAAGTGATTGGAGATTGGGAAGTCAATCAAGCGCCTTTGCCGTACGTGTGGCAGATTGGCAATAGTCCTGTTGCTGCGAATCAAAAAGAAATTCCAGCTTAGTGATCTCAGCGCACAATAGATTTTATTGAACTAAAACTGTTGTGCACTTTTATCTATTAATTTTCTGGTCGTTGTTTCTTCGCAAAGAATTTAAATTTTAATTCGCTGACGAGTACTCCAAGCACCACCAATGCTCCTCCAAACAAGGCCAGTAATGGTAAACGTTCTCCGGCAATACGCCCGATCACACCTGCCCAAACGGGTTCACCTGCATAAATAATCGCTGCGCGCGTTGGGTCCACCATGCGTTGCGCCCAGTTCATCACAAATTGAATTAATGCACTGGCTAAGCCGAGTGCCACTGCAATAATCAGCAATCCCCATGAAAAGTTAGGAATACTGTGTTCACCAACCAAAGGCATACTGGCAAAAGATAAGCATGAAGCGACCGCCAGTTGAATGACCGTGACTCGTCTTAGATTGACTTTCCCCGCGAAATAACCAATCAGGATAATTTCGAGCGCAATCACAAAGGCACAAATTAGGGTAAGTACTTGTCCATAACTAAAGTTGATGCTGGAAAAGCCGTTGCCTGTTAACAAGATTAAACCAGTAAAAGCCAGTGCTGTACCGACCCAAGTCATCACTGAGGGCATCTTTTGGAAGATCACCCACATTAAAATGGGCACTAAGGGCACATACAGTGCGGTAAGAAAGGCGGATTCGCTACTCAGAATACTTTGTAGACCAATGGTTTGAGTGCCATAGCCAATTGCGATCACAATTCCGATGGCTGTACCTGCCAAGCCCTCTTTTAGGGTTAGGCCACGCATGGATTTGAGCGAGATTAAGAAGATTGCCAAAGCCGCGACTGCAAAACGGCAGCCAACAAAAAACATGGGGCTACTAAAATTCAGGGCATATTGCACCGCTAGAAAGGTGCCACCCCAAATCATGGTAATAAAAATAAGCGCGAATTGTGCGGCTTTAGGAGATTGAGACAAAGCGGTCAACGCAGCCATCCTCATGAGTAACGTGCAATATACTGCACATATTGCATTGCTTGTTGGCTTTGTGCAATATATTACACATATTTTTTATTTTCACTGTAGGAATGCATGAGTCATTCAGAGACGGTATTGCAAGATGTGGGACAGAATATTCGTCTGTTTCGTACCGAACGTCAGCTTAGTCAGCAAGATTTGGCAGATCGAGCAGGTGTCAGTCGCCGTACCATTGCTGCTTTGGAAACAGGACAGGTCAATATTAGTCTGGCTAAACTTGATGCGATTGCAACGGCTTTAACAGTCGATTTTAAAAAGCTGGTCAGCCCATCTGAGCTGAGTGAATCTGCCATCGTCAATACCTTGGCTTGGCAGGGTCAACAGGCTGAAAGTCATGCCACGCTGTTGGCTGCTGTGTCAACCCAGACACAAGTCGAATTATGGACATGGTCTTTGGCTGTGGGTGAGATCTATCAGGCTGAACCAGATCAAAAAGGCTGGCAAGAGTTGATTTATATTGTCGATGGCGAATTGACGATTTCGTTTGAACAAGAAAATCGAGTGCTTCTAGCAGGTGAGTCGCTTTTATTTGAGAGTTCTGTCAATTATCGTTATCTCAATCAAGGAAGTAGCACTGTTCATTTTGTCCGAAACGTAATTTATTAACTCTAAAAAAAGCGCTTAAGCTGGATTACTTAAGCACTTTTAGAGTTCGTGGCTATTTATGCAGACTTAGCTTGAGCTTTGATGAGTTCCATATTTATCAATCATGATCGAGCTGGCTTCATTCAAACCTCGCACAATAACGTGTACGCCTTTGCGCTGGAATTTTTGCACCACACTGTCGATCATTGCCACTGAAGTGACATCCCAAATATGTGAATGGGTCAAATCAATAATGACTTCTTTTACATCCTCTTTGAAATCAAAACTTTGCATAAATTTTTCTGAAGAACTAAAGAAAATTTGACCTTTCAGATTATAAACGCGTGCCTGATTTTCAAAATATCGCTCAACTCGAATATCTTGCTCTAATTTATTGGCAAGGAATAAAGCAGACAGTAACACGCCTGTAAGCACGCCTAAGGCTAAATTATGGGTTGCAACGACCACAACCACTGTTGCAAGCATCACGACATTACTGCTGATTGGATTCTTGCTAAAACTACTGATGGATTTCCATTCAAAGGTACTGATCGAGACCATGATCATCACGGCAACTAAGGCAGCCATGGGAATCACCTTTAACCAGTCGCTGATAAATACGACTAAGATGAGGAGGAATATTCCCGCTGAAAAGGTCGATAATCGAGTCAATCCACCTGATTTTACATTAATCATCGATTGCCCAATCATGGCACAGCCTGCCATGCCACCCATAAAACCTGAGGCGATATTGGCAATACCCTGACCTTTGCATTCTTGAAATTTATCGCTTGGAGTATCGGTCATTTCATCAATAATCGTCGCCGTCATCATCGACTCAAGCAAACCGACTGCAGCCAAAGCAACAGCATAAGGAAAGATGATTTTTAAGGTTTCAAAGTTAAGGGGAATATCAGGAATTAAGAACACGGGAAGCGTATCGGGTAATGAACCCATGTCTCCTACTGTACGAATATCAATGCCGAAGTAGATTGCCAGCAAAGTCACCGTGATGATGCAGACCAAGGGTGAAGGCAATAATTTACCGATTTTCGGAATCAGCGGAAATAGGTAGATAATGATCAGACCCAATAACACCAAGGCATAGACCTGCCATGTGACATTGACCAGTTCAGGCAGTTGCGCCATAAAGATCAAAATCGCCAATGCGTTGACGAATCCAATCACTACAGATTTAGACACGAAACGCATAAGTTTCGCTAGCTTTAGATAGCCCGCGATAATTTGCAATACACCCGTGAGCAAGGTGGCAGCCAGCAGATATTGTAAGCCATGCTCTTTAACCAAACTGGCCATGAGCAAAGCCATTGCACCCGTTGCGGCTGAAATCATGGCGGGGCGACCACCAACGAAAGCAATCACCACGGCAATACAGAATGAAGCATATAAACCGACTTTGGGGTCGACCCCTGCAATAATAGAGAAGGCGATGGCTTCTGGGATCAGTGCTAAACCGACAACCAGTCCAGCCAAAATATCCGCACGGATATTGGAGAACCATTGCGCTCGAATATTGGAAAACATAGAAATAGCCTATTTTTTAGGAATTTTTAAAGGCTAGTGATGTGATATACAGACACACGACTACACCACATCACTAGACAGTGATGAGTTAATACATAGGAAATGTAAAACTTAAGGTGGCGTAAGCATCATGTAAGAAGATAGGGGTTTTATTTGAACTGGGGCAAGCATAGCACCCAAGGAAAAAAAGCTCTAGCGATTGTTACAATAACTAGAGCCTGAAATGATTAGAGTGATTGTTGGTCTAACAATAACTGCGCTTCACGAAGACTTAAAGTACCTTCATAGATGGCACGACCTGTAATCGCACCGAGGATTCCTTTTTTGTCTTTTAGATTGCGTACATCATCCAGATTGGTGACACCGCCAGAAGCAATCACAGGCAGGCCTGAATAGTTGGCCAAGTTCACGGTCTGTTCAACGTTCACACCTTGCATCATGCCATCACGTGCAATATCGGTATAAACAATGCTGGATACGCCTGCATCGGCAAAACGTTTAGCCAGATCCGTCGCTTTTACGTCAGTCACATTGGCCCAACCATCGGTTGCCACCATGCCATTGATGGCATCAATCCCGACAATGATATGACCTGCGAAGCGTTTACATGCTTGGTCAACAAACTCTGGCTCTTTCACGGCTTTGGTACCGATAATCACAAAAGAAACGCCAGCTTCCAAATAGTGTTCGATGGTTTCAAGTGAACGGATACCACCCCCAATTTGAATTGGAAGTTCAGGTTGTGCACGCGCAATCGCTTCAACCACTGGTTTATGAATTGGCGTACCTGCGAAAGCACCATTTAAATCGACTAAATGTAAACGACGTGCGCCTTCATCCACCCAATGTTGTGCAGTTGCCACAGGGTCTTCAGAGAAAACGGTATCGTCTTCCATACGTCCTTGCTTCAAACGGACACATTTACCATCTTTCAGGTCAATTGCTGGGATGATTAGCATGCTTTCGCTCCTTGCATCATCATAGAGTTTAAATTGGCTACATATTAGCAAAATATTGATCAATCGCTAAGCCTTGTCTGCTAAACCTGCCAGTATTCTCCTGATTTGTTGCAATAATTGTGTTGTGAGTAATTGTTGCTGATACAGTTGCTCGAAACAAAGCAGTGCTGCATAGGCATCTGCGGCGGCATAATTGATTTGTTGTGGACTAAGATTTTTAACCGACCAGTTGGAAGTACTGATTTTTTTACTTTTGGCGAAATAACGCTGAAAAAGCAGCGCGATTGCCGTTTGAGTACCGACTTGGCTGCGATAACCAAAACTTGCAAAGCTCTTGGACAGGTCAATCATGGCATTAGGTTGAATACCTTTACTACGAAAGATATGCGCATCATTCTTCAGTCCAAAACCCACTTTGAGTTGCTGTTCATTTTCGAAAATCGGTTTGAGAAAATCTAATATTTCATTACAGACTTGAAATAAATAAGCCTTGTTTGGCGTTGCGAGCTGGATCAGGTGGGGTCCCGTCGATTTTTCTCCAACTTTGAACGTTGGCTTGGATTCAGTATCAAAACCAAAAACTTGAATAGACGCGAGTTCAGCTTGAATTGTCTTACATTGTTCAAGCGTTTGGATCACCAAGATACGATCTGTGCTTAGATTTTGAAATACAGGCAATGCGCGGATTTGTTCTTTGCTTAAAAGGGGAGTGTGTTGAGGCGTATCCATTTGCATTAAAAGCTCAAAGCGTTTGATTGAGCTTAAAGGGTTTTGTCACAATAAAAAAGCCAAGTCGAAACTTGGCTTAGTAACAATGATGTATTTATTAAGCTTGACTGATCTGTTGCTCAATCTGAGTTTGTTGCTTTTCTAATGTGATTTCTTGATTACTAGGTATTGCAATCACAGTAACAATAGCAATAACCAAACTAGCGACTATTAATAAAATATAAATCCAGCCTAAGATTTTTTCCCATCCAGCTGTTGTTCTAACTGGGCCAAAATTATTCGTTGCTTCTGTACCTTTTACACAGAATAAATAGATCATAAACAAGATGTTCAGAAAAGGAACGATATATAATAGTGATAACCATCCGCTAAGATTTCTATCATGTAGGCGGCGAATGATAAAAACGAAAGATAAATATAAAAATATAATATAAATTATTCCGAATATTATCATCGCAGCTAATGGGAAATCTGGAATTTCAGCGTTTTGACCATTTAATATCCCAGAAGAGAATCCAATAATTACAATGATAATCATCGCGATGATTGAGCTTAAAAATGTCCAAGCTGCATAGGATAGTCGGCCAAAACGACCTTTGGGACTCAGTGGGTGATCCACGCTTTGTGTAGATAAATTCATTGTTATTCCTATCTAGGTGTTTTTATGGGATTGTAAAAATTGAAAAATGTATCGTTTAGAATAATAAAGAAAAAATTGCAAAATTAAAGCTTAAATTATTTTATGAGTTGCAGACCAAGTGATAACGAAAAACTTGATCTGCATTAGGTGGACTTAAATCTTCCATTCCACAAAGTTCTTTAACAGCTGTAGGCCAGCGGTATGACTTTTTTCAGGATGGAACTGCGTTGCAAACAAATTATCTTTGTGAATCGCCGTGCAGAAATTCACGCCATAATCACAGGTCGCTGCAATAATTGCTGAATCGGTTGGCTCCACATAATAGCTATGTACAAAGTAGAAACGTGCATCTTGCTCAATGTTATTCCACATCGGATGCTCTGGATCAAGTTGATGTACTTGATTCCAACCCATATGCGGTACTTTTAAATTTGGGATTTGAGGAAAGTGTTTTCCCACTCCCTCAAAAATACCCAGTGCTTCGACGCCACCATTTTCTTCCGAACTTTGTAGTAGCGCTTGCATACCGACACAAATTGCGAGCACAGGTTTGTTGAAAGCAGCCTGACGTACCACCTCATCAATTCCAGCTTCACGCATGCCTTGCATACAGTCACGCATGGCACCGACACCAGGGAAAACGATTTTATCCGCTTTGGCAATCAGTTTAGGGTCGTTGGTGACATCAACCGTCGCACCAACATGCTCTAGGGCTTTTGCCGCAGAGTGTAGATTGCCCATGCCATAATCAAGTAAAGCAATACGGGTCATTACAAACTACCTTTAGTCGAAGCGATGGTGTTTTCTGCGCGTGGATCAATTTCACAGGCCATACGCAATGCACGTGCCAAAGCTTTAAACACACTTTCAATCTGGTGGTGACTATTTTTGCCTTTCAGGTTATCAATATGCAATGTCATCAGCGCATGATTGACAAAACCTTGGAAAAATTCTGAAAATAAATCGACATCAAAGGTTCCGATGCGGGCACGTGTATATGGAATATCCATAAACAAACCCGGACGGCCAGATAGATCAACCACAACACGAGACAGTGCTTCATCTAATGGCGCATAAAAATGCCCATAACGACGTAAGCCTTTTTTATCACCTAAAGCTTGTGCAAACGCTTGCCCCAAGGTGATTCCACAGTCTTCGACGGTGTGATGGTCATCAATTTCTAGGTCGCCATCGCAATGAATGTCGATATCAAATAGACCATGACGCTTGATTTGATCAATCATATGGTCTAAAAATGGAACTCCAGTGTTGAGTGTGCCTTGACCAGTACCATCGAGATTGAGACGAACTCGAATTTTTGTTTCGTTGGTATTTCTTACCACTTCACTGATACGTTGCGTCATGGACACGTTCCTCAAAAAACGTCAAAAATGATTGAATTAAAAACCAATAGTTTCGCTGTGACGAAAAAGTGACAGCATCATAGTTTGCTCAGGAGGGTTAATCAATGCCTATTACCGTACATGCTTACAGTTCTCTGGATAATCTAGGAATTCGTACTCAGCTAGAGCGACTTTACGATACCAGCCCAGAGTTTGGCGATGGGCAAGATGCAATGGAACAACTTGAACAAAATCTCCAGCAATATACCACAGTTTACACTGCTGAATTTAACACCAAAATTATAGGTGCAATTTGGGCGACAGGACAAGGTGAAAGCCGTGTTTTGGAATATATTGTGGTACATCCAGCCAATCGCGGGCGTGGGGTTGCAGAACGCTTGGTTGAAGAGGTATGCCGTATGGAAGAAGAGCAAGGGGTTAAACAGTTTGAACCAGGTTGTGGGGCAATCCATCGCTGTTTATCACATCTTGGCAAAATCTAAGCTTTAGCGTACTGCTTTGGAGCAAAATTAAGCGCTTAAGAGAAAAATCCACAAATTTGCTTGACGGGCTTAGACAAACATTGTTTAATACGCCCACTTTGGCGTGATAGCTCAGTAGGTAGAGCAACGGATTGAAAATCCGTGTGTCCCCAGTTCGATCCTGGGTCTCGCCACCATAAATTTGTATTTTCAATCCCTGATCCCATCAGGGATTTTTTTTGCCTGAAAATTGATTGCCTGAAAAATGTGCATTCAAATCAAAAGCTCATGATAATTATTGACTATTCAGCTGAGATACGGCTTAATACACCCCATTGGCGTGATAGCTCAGTAGGTAGAGCAACGGATTGAAAATCCGTGTGTCCCCAGTTCGATCCTGGGTCTCGCCACCATATTCAAAAAGCCTCAAACGAAAGTTTGGGGCTTTTTTTATTGTTTGTTCAAATGATTTGATTCATCTCAGTACTTTAAGCTAAGATTTGTGCGTTTGCATTTAGATGTAAATCATTAAATATAAAGTCAAAAATAAGGCTTTTAAATACATTAAATTATTAATAGAACGATAAGGGTTTTACGATGTTGAATAACATGAAATTAGGGTTTGCCTCATTACTTTGTATTTTACTCAGTGCTTGTGGAGGAGGTGGTGATGGTAATATCAGTACGAATTCCTCTTATTCTAAAACGATTATTAAAAATGGTGTGACCTATACCTGTAAATCAGACTCCACTGCAAATGCATGTGAAAATAATAATAACTGTTCTGCGTGTGAATCATCGAATACCCCAACAACCGTAATTACGGCTCAATGTGCACTTAGTAGCAATAATATTGTAAAAGTGACGGCAGATGGTTGTATTGCGAAAGTCGGTACTAATATTTATACCAATGTTTGCCAAGGAACAACAACATTGAGAATGCTCACTGGGACGGGCTTTACTCAACAAAAAGTACTGAGTGAAGGTGGGGCGTTTACAACCAAGAATGGTAGTTTAGATATGAATGGGACTTTGTTCAGCTGTAATTAAATTCTTAAATCTAAGGAATTAATAAGATTAAAGGTGGCTTTGTCACCTTTATTTTTGGAAGAAGATATTGTGGAAAAGTGGCTTTATTTACTTTTTTTAATGCTTGGATTCGGGTTGGGGTATTTGATTTCTGATTACAAACAGGTGATGTCACCTTCTATCGCGCCAGAAATAACGAAAACAGCAAAACCTGACGTAACCTCAATAAATCATCCTCAAGATGTCGCGGTTTTGACGTCGCAAGGGCTTGCTGCAAATACTGAACATTTAAATACATTTTCTGAGCATCAACATCAGCAGATTGCAAAAATCATTGAAATGGCATCCGAGCAGCAGGTGGGTGATTATTTGAAAAAGGCTTTTCCGAGACAAGACTTTTCAATGATTCAGAATAAAAAGGTATTTGCTCAGCGTGCTTTAGAAGAGTTAAGCTCAAAAAATGATGAGCAAGCATTGTCTGGTAGGCTGGTACTTGCCTTAACGCCAGTAATGCCACAGCTTTCAGAAGATCTGCATCAAGTACATCAGTTCCAAGAGGTCTTTGCTCATTTCGATACGATGGGGCAATCACCCACGGATGAGCAAATCTTTATTCGTTGGCTCAATCGAGATACAGGGGAAGTGCTGTTATTTACACCGCGTCGAGTCACTCAAAATGTTACTCAAAATTGGGTCAGCACAACACCATCGAATGGATGGCAAGCGGGAACATATGATGTCAAAGTCTATCAGATGCGTGATCAGCTCACACCAATTGCACAGGCCAGCTACCGAATTGTACAAGTGCTATAAGATTGAACTTTTACTGAACAATTCTAAGTCAAAAAGTTTGTTATGTTGGGGGATGTCAAAAATTTTAAGAATAGACCAGTATGAAAGATTTATTTTCTGAGCAAAGTGAACTTTATCAACAGGCACGGCCAACTTATCCGCAAACGTTAGTAAACTGCTTAATAGAGCAGCTCAATGGCTTGGACTCTACGTGGGATTGTGGGGCAGGTTCGGGGCAACTGACTCAACTGATCGCTCCTTATTTTCAGCAAGTGGTTGCAACTGATCTCAGTCAAAATCAACTAGATCAGGCCCCAGCATTACCCAATGTGCGGTATTTACAACAAGCCGCAGAGCAGACCTCATTTGCAGATCAGTCTTTTGATTTAATTACTGTTGCCCAAGCGATTCACTGGTTTGATTTTGAAAAATTCTATGTAGAAGTGAAGCGAACTCTGAAAGCAGATGGTCTTTTTGCCGTAATTGGTTATGGCTTAATTCAGTTAGATGATACAGATTTAAATCAGCGAATTGATCAGCTCTATCATCAGACTTTAAAGGGCTTTTGGGATGCAGAGCGACGTTATATTGATGAACATTATCAAACGATTCCATTTCCCTTTGAGGAAATCGCGATGCCGCAGTTGCAGATCGAGTTAGGTTGGACAGGGCCGCAGTTGTGGGACTATCTCAATACTTGGTCTGCAGTAAAGCATTATCAAGATCAGTTGCATGTCAATCCTTTGGCGAGCTTACAAGACATTTTACAGATACAGCAGCCGATTGGGATTAGCTTTCCAATTTTGCTGAGAGTTGGGCGCTTAGCTGCATCAGAATAGGAAAATAAAAAAATCATGTCGGAATAAGCCGCTATAAAACGCCAGCGATAAAAAGACTTCCATTCAACAGATGCGACCCTAATTTAACTTGATTGAATAAGAAAGTTTGTTTGCTTGGCTCAATGGTTAAACCTGGGCAGGCTGTTGAGGTATTACCACAAAAGTATTGTTCTCCATCTTCCGTAATGAATTTTAAACTGAAATTACCCTGCATTTCTTCAATGAGCTCGAGTGTAAGTAGCTGATGTTGTTGTACAAAGCTGAGTTGGTAAATCTTTTGTTCATTTCTAGCTTCAGCCAGTAATTCAGAGTTGGTAGGAATGAGCTTTGCATCTTGATGATTTATGCTGAGGTGAGCGTAATTTTTAGGAATAACAAGATTGATATTTAATGATTTAGTTTGCCCGGACTTGGCTTGAAGCAAAATATTCTTGGCATGAATCACAATCTTTTTATCATCTTCGTGCCAAAGGTTTTGGGGTGCTGGGGACTTAAGTTGATAAAGCTGATCGTGAGTTGTGATTTGTACCAGTGGTTGAGAGGATGTGCTGTCTTGTTGAAAAGTGAAATCAATCCATTGATCTTGATGTTTTAAGCTGAATTGATAAGAAATCGGGTCATGAAGAGCAGAGTGCTGAGAAACGGCACTATTCATACGAATCAGCTGATAAGGTTGTTCATCGAAAATAAATTGTCCTTGTATGGGGAGTTGAGGGAAACGCTTGGATTTTAAAACAGGCCAGTGTGAAGGGAGCTTAAATTGTAATTGACCAGAGAGTTGTACGATTTGTTGTTCTGAATCCTCAAGCTGGTAACGAATAGGCGTATTGTGAAACTGAAGATTTAAGTTCTGCTGTGATGTTTGCTGATCAATTTGATAGCTTCCAATAGCTTTCTCTGACGTAGAGGTCGTATAAACAGACCAAGGAACGTGGTCTTGTTGAACGTCGAGCCGTTGAAAAATGGCAACATTTGAGTTTAGGTTGAGATCAATCCAACCAGTAATATTTTTATTCTTGAGTTCAAAAGAGATACTCGAGATAGGATCATTGCCTTTGGCAATCATATCAAACCAAAGTTGATCGGGAGCTAAGTCTACCCGTTCCTGTAATTGATTACCTGAAATGGTGATGAAATAAGGGCTTGTATGCGGGCTTTTGATTAAGGTTGTGAATATTACAAGGCTGATCAGAATGAGTGATATAACGAATAGCCATAGCGTAATTTTTTTCATTGTATTTGGTTTGATTTTTATTGGATGATCGATTTTCTATAATTTTAATTAAAATAACAAGATGGCTTGATATTCAGGCAATAAAAAAGGTCTTTGCGTGATGCAAAGACCTTTTTGACTTACCAGAGAAGGAAGGTCCATAAAAAATAATATGGGCGTTAAGCAGACTTCGCCACAGCTGCAGGTGCTAACATATTGCCTGTTTCTTCAAAATTGGCATGCCAAGATAAGGCTTCACGAAGAATGTGTGGGGTATGGCCGCCACGTTCGCATGCACGGTCAAAGTAATCGTTAAGTGCACCTTGATACAGTGGATGTACACAGTTGTCGATAATCACACGGGCACGTTCACGTGGTGCTAAGCCGCGAAGATCAGCAAGACCGACTTCGGTCACTAAAATATCAACATCATGTTCGTTATGATCGACATGGCTGACCATTGGCACGATTGATGAGATATCACCACCTTTGGCAATCGATTTAGTCACGAAGATCGCTAAGTGTGCATTACGGGCAAAATCACCTGAACCACCGATACCGTTCATCATCTTGGTACCGCAAACGTGGGTTGAGTTCACGTTACCGTAAATATCAAACTCAAGCGCCGTATTGATGCCAATAATCCCTAAACGACGCACGATCTCTGGATGGTTAGAAATCTCTTGAGGACGAAGTACTAATTTATCTTTGTAGTGTTCAAGATTACCGAAAACGCGCTCGCCACATTGTGCTGATAAGGTGATTGAGCTACCAGAAGCAAACTTCATTTTGCCCGCATCAATCAGTTCAAAAGTACAGTCTTGAAGAACTTCTGAGTACATGACTAAATCTTCGAAATTCGAATCTTTAAGTCCTGTTAAAACTGCATTGGCAATTGAACCAATCCCTGCCTGTAATGGACCTAAGTTTTTCGCTAAACGGCCTTCTGCGACTTCTTTTTCAAAGAATTTAATCAGGTGATTGGCGATGCCTTGAGTTTCAGCATCAGGTGGAGTCACAGTTGATGGTGAATCTGCTGTGTCATTGAATACGATACCCACGATTTTTGCTGGATCGATTGGAATCGCGGTTGAACCAATACGGTCATCCACTTGCGTTAAAGGCAATGGTGTACGGGTAGGGCGATAGGTCGGGATATAAATATCGTGTAGCCCTTCGAAATTTTCGCTGAGCGAGGTATTAATTTCGACAATTACTTTTTCTGCAAAAATCGCAAAACTTGCTGAGTTACCGACAGACGTGGTTGGCACGATATGACCATCTTCGGTAATGGCAACCGCTTCGATCACCGCAACATCAGGACGTTTTAGTTGCTGGTTACGCATTTGTTCAACGGTTTCAGACAAATGTTGGTCGATAAACATCACTTCGCCGTTATTAATAGCACGACGTAAAGTATTGTCGACTTGGAATGGCATACGACGAGCAAGGACCCCTGCTTCCGTCAATTGTTTGTCTAAGTCATTGCCGAGACTCGCGCCCGTAATTAATGTGATTTTTAACGGATTTTTTTTGGCTTGTTCAACCAATGCTTGTGGGACTGCTTTCGCTTCACCTGCACGGGTAAAACCGCTCATACCAACCGTCATATCATTTTTAATAAACTGAGCTGCCTGCTCTGCACTCATCACTTTGTCATGCAGTGCTGCAAGACGAATACGACTTAAAGACATCATCCATTCTCAATATTGCTTTTCATTGGATATGGAGTTTAGCGCTAAAACATGAAAAGTGAATTGAAATAAGGCTAAGGTCTAATACAGCTGCATACGCTTTATTCATCTGCTTTCCAGTTGCTTATTTTCTGTGTGATATTTGCTTGAATTCATACAGAAAAGGAACATTAGGGAAGGACAATTTTTGGGCTTGAATCAGTGTGAAACCGAACGAAAGCAATCATTCCAACATCAATTGGGCTGAAGACTTTAGTCGAAGAGTCCTGCATAGATGATAAGAGGATGCTGATTGATCACTTTAAAAATGCCCTGTTAGGGTTTGCTTTATTTTGTCGATAGCATTGTTTTGTGGTTCGTCACTGGGCGCTGGAGGAATGGGGAGGGAAATCACCACTTCCAAGCCACCTTGCTCACGGTTACGAATGTTAATCTGCCCTTGATGGATATCGACAATACGTTTCACAATTGCTAAGCCTAAACCACTGCCTTGAATCGTTCTTGCCGAATTACCACGAACAAAAGGTTGCATTAACTCTTCCACTTGATCAGGTGGAATGCCATCACCATGGTCGGCAACCGTAATCATAATATGATCATCGACATGGCTGGCAGATAGTTCAATCGGTTCTGCACCATAACGTTTGGCATTATTAATTAAATTGGCAATCAAGCGTTTTAAAGACAAGCTTCGTGCTGGAATGATGGGCAACTCTTGCGCTTCAAAACGAATGTCCAGCGGTTTGAATTGGACCACCAGTTCTTGCAACAGCGTATTCAGGTTGGTCTCTGTCAGTTCTTCATCAGAGCCATCCCGCATATAGGAAATAAACTGGTTTAGAATCGCGTCCATGTCATCTACATCGTAGATCAGACCTTCACGGAAGAACTCATCAGGGAGCATTTCTGCGGTCAAACGAATACGCGTCAATGGTGTGCGCAAATCATGGGAGATACCCGCCAACATAATCTGACGATCACGTTCGGTTTGTTCAAGCGTATACACCATATGGTTAAAAGCTTGGTTCACTTGACGGATTTCGAGTGGCCCATGATTGGTGTCGAGATAAGGCGCCTTGCCGGTTTTACTATAATTGTTGGCTGTATTTTGTAAGCGACGCAAAGGTCGGTTCATTTGCCGAACCAAAATTAAGATAATGATGGATGATACAATTGGAACACCAAACAACCAGCCGGCAATCAGTTCAACACTATAGTTGGTATAGGTTTTTAAAGGTTCTCTAACCCAGTTCCCGTTCATCTCTGGCGTTTGAATCCAGATGCGTGGAATCGGTTTAAATTTAAAATAAACCGTGACGTTTTCTACACCTAACTCTTTAGCCAGTTTGGACTCAATTTGATTGGTAAACAGTTCCGCTAAGAATTTATCTTCAACTCGAGGAAATTCGTTTGGGTCAGTTACATATTCGATGCCAATACGATTCTTTAACCAAGTATCGACATCAACTTCACTCTCGCGATGTAAAATTCGAATATCTGGATTATTGACCAATTCTAATTCAATCGCGAGGTAGCGGGCGTGTTGTTGTAACTCAGGAAGATAAAGTGTGCGCCAAAAGAACCACAAGGACATAAACAGACTGAAAAACACCATGAACAACACGAGAATGGTGGTGCGCATGGCTGCGGAACGCGGTTTAATTTTATCTAAAAAACGTTCCCATTTGGTTCGTGGTCTTTCAGAATAAGCCGCGAAATCCGTAAATTCTTGTGGATCAATTGGTTCAAGTTTCAACGTTTAATTTCCTAAGCTTATTCAGCACCATCTGGAACAAAAACGTAGCCCACGCCCCATACGGTTTGAATATAACGTGCACGAGCAGGGTTATCTTCAATTAAACGACGTAGACGAGAAACTTGGACGTCAATCGAGCGCTCCATTGCACCCCATTCACGACCACGTGCCAAGTTCATCAACTTATCGCGTGTCAGTGGCTCGCGAGGATGCTGAACCAGTGCTTTCAGTACCGCAAATTCACCAGTCGTTAAAGTAACGACTTGACCTTCACGAGTTAAAGTACGGGTTGATAAATCCAAAGACCAAGGACCAAAGCTCACCACTTCAACTTGTTGGCTTGGTGCACCAGGTACTTCACGCACTTGACGACGCAATACTGCACGGATACGTGCCAGTAATTCATTTGGGTTGAATGGTTTTGGTAAATAATCATCTGCGCCTGCTTCAAGACCTGCAATACGGTCAGAGTCACTACCACGTGCTGTCAGCATAATAATCGGTGTATCGATATTTGACTGGCGCAAGCGACGGCAAATGCTTAAACCATCTTCGACAGGGAGCATAAAGTCGAGCACGATAAGCGAGAACAATTCACGTTGCAGTAAACGGTCCATTTGAGTTGCATCATGGGCAGTTTTTACCACAAAGCCTTTGTCTTCTAAAAAGCGTTGTAACAGCGTACGCAAGCGCACATCGTCATCGACCACTAAGATGCGTTCGACCCGGTCTGTCTCATGGTGTACAGTTTCCGTCGATTCGGCAGGTACAACTAAACTCATGATGTGCTCCTTTATCGTTTATTGTCATCGTCTTTATGCAATGCGATTGTGAAATATCAATAGACCTTTGAGTATACGATTCATTGCACAGTTTTGGCTATGTTATAAAGCAACAAATATTGCCAATAAAATCAAGAGATAGATACCAAATATATACAGGCAAAATGATGACAATCAATCTATTTTTCAATATTTAGGCGAAAAAATCTTGGTATTTTAGAAACATTCAGCGATTTGCATAAACTACTTGCACAATATTCAAAAAAACAATGGTGGATTTTATAGCCATGAACTTTATAATCAGTGCTTTTAGACTTAACCCTTGTGGAATCAATCACGATGACTGACTTAGTTCAGCAGTTGGCAAATGAACTTGCCGTACGTCCAAACCAAGTAGAAGCTGCTATTCGTTTAATTGATGAAGGTGCTAGCGTTCCTTTTATTGCACGTTACCGTAAAGAAGTCACGCAAGGCTTAGACGATACGCAATTACGTCAACTCGATACACGTTTAACTTATTTACGTGATTTATTTGAGCGTCGTGAGAAGGTGATCCAATCTTTACAAGAACAAGATAAATTAAGCGATGATTTATTGGCGCGTGTAAATGCAGCTGAGACTAAAAATGCATTAGAAGAAATTTACGCACCGTATCGCCCGAAACGTACCAGTAAATCATTTAAAGCAAAAGAAGCAGGTCTTGGCGCTATTGCTGAAAAAATTATTGCAGACCAAGTTGATCCAACTGAAGCCTTGGCTGGTTTTAGTCATGAAGACTACCCAGATGCAGAAAGCCAACTTGATGCGATTCAGCATATCTTGATTGATGACTGGGCACAAAATATTGCATTAACCACTGAATTAAAAAAGACTTTTGCTAAAACTGCGGTATTGAAAAGCGCGGTGGCTTCTGAAGAGAAAAAAGAAGTTGGTAAAAAATTCCGTGATTATTTCGAATTCTCAGAAAACTTTAATAAAGTCCCTTCACATCGTTTATTGGCGATGCTACGTGGTCGTCAAGAAAATGTATTGGGTTTGAAAGTGGATGGTGAAGATGATGCACCATTGGCTCGTATTGAAACTGAATACAATCTTGAACAAATTCAACCACAAACGCGTCAAGATTATTTAAAGCAAACAGCTAAACTGTTTTGGTTAGGCAAGATTCGTCCACAAATCGAACATTCCTTATTAACCGATAAACGTTTGGCTGCTGAAGCTGAAGCAATGGATGTATTTGCTGAAAACTTACGTCATTTATTACTTTCAGCACCTGCTGGTGGTCGTACGACTTTGGGTGTTGACCCTGGTATTCGTACAGGTGTGAAGCTAGCAGTGGTAAGTAATGCAGGTGATGTTCTTGCGCATAGCACGATTTATCCATTTGCACCGAAAGAAGACAAAGAGGGTTCTATTGCAGAACTTGCTCGTTTATGTCGAGAGTTCCACGTGGAACTTATTGCGATTGGTAATGGTACCGCAAGCCGTGAAACTGAAGCTGTGGTTGCAGAAATGATGGCCGCTAATACTGATCTGCAACTGACACGTATCACTGTAAGTGAAGCGGGTGCTTCTGTTTACTCTGCAAGTGAATTGGCTTCACAAGAGTTACCTGAGTTGGATGTTTCAATTCGTGGTGCAGTTTCAATTGCACGTCGTTTACAAGATCCGTTGGCCGAGTTGGTAAAAATTGACCCTAAATCGATTGGTGTAGGTCAATATCAACATGATGTGAACCAAGCTGGTTTGGCAAAAACATTGGATGCTGTGGTTGAAGACTGTGTGAATGCTGTAGGTGTGGATGTGAATACCGCTTCTCCAGCGATTCTGGCCTATATTGCTGGCCTAAATAAAGCGATTGCGCAACAAATTGTTGAATACCGTAAAGAAAATGGTCGTTTTGATAACCGTCAAGCTTTGAAAAAAGTGCCGCGTTTGGGCGAACGTACCTTTGAACAATCTGCAGGTTTCTTACGTGTTCAAGATGGTTCTGAACCATTAGATGCGTCTGCAGTTCACCCTGAAAGCTATGGCTTGGTGGAAAAAATTGTTGCGGCAAAAGCAACCACGGTAAAAGACATTATTGGTAACACTGAAATCATTCGCCAAGTGAAGGCTGATGAGTTTGTAGATGACAAATTTGGTTTACCGACTATTCAGGATGTTTTGGCTGAATTGGAAAAACCGGGTCGTGATCCACGTCCAGAATTCCGTACTGCGAAATTCCGTGAAGACATTACCGAAGTTGCGCAATTGACTGAAGGCATGCAACTTGAAGGTGTAGTCACCAATGTGACCAACTTCGGTGCCTTTGTGGATGTGGGTGTACACCAAGATGGTCTCGTGCATATTTCTGAACTTGCCAATGAGTTTGTTTCTGATCCACATAAAGTGGTGAAACCAGGTCAAATTGTGCAAGTACGTGTGATGCAAGTGGACGTGGAACGTAATCGTGTTAACTTGAGTATGCGTGCTGAAGGTTCTGCACCGGCGAAAGCACCACGTCAGCAACGTCCGCAACAAGATCGTACTGAACGTTCAGATCGTAAACCACAAGGCCAACGTCCTCCGCGTAAAGAGGGTGACTTTAAGCGTCCACAAAATAACAAGCCAAAAACTGAAAAACCACAAGAGCAAAAAATTGGTGGTTTAGGTGCCTTGTTATTACAAGCCGGGATTAAAGGTTCTAAGTAATTAATTAAATGAATAAAAGCCTCTTCGGAGGCTTTTATTTTGAGCATATTATTGTGTTTTGTTCAGAGCGTGGAGATCTGTATGTCACTTAGCTCAATCATCGCATTCTTTGTAAATTAAGAAAGTATGTAGGAATTCAGATAAAATCAACAAAAAGCAATTTTGTTCTATACATCTATCTGAATCACGTTAATCTGACCAGATGCAAAAACTTCAAAGGAGGTCGTGATGTCGCGAAGACCTCGTGAACAAGTCGATTACTTACATCTAGAAGAACTAGGTGGTCTAGAAATGCTGAAAGCAAGTTACTATCAGCAGGAATTCTCACGGCATGTTCATGAAGGATTTTGTATCGGCGTGATCGAAGAGGGAGCACAACGTTTCTATCGCACAGGGGGCAATCATGTTGCACCACAGGGCGATATTATTTTGGTTAATGCCGATGAGGTCCATACCGGATCTTCTGCTGTAGAAACGGGATGGCGCTATCGCGCCATCTATCCAACCCCAGAAGTATTTCATGAATTGACACGAGATCTCACGTCTATACATGGCACAGCACCGTGGTTTAGAGAGGCAGTATTGCATGATGAAGGGTTGGCGCAGCAATTCCGCCTGTTATTCGATTTATTGGAACAACCGCATAACACTTTATTAAAACAGACCTTGTTTCTTTCGACCATTGCCTGGTTGGTATCGAAATATAGTTAGGTGAAACCGCAGATTACTGATCTGAGTAATGCCAAGCAACGTATCCTCAATATCAAAGAGCTGATGGCGAGTATGCCTGAGCAAGAGTTTTCATTGGCTACACTTGCAGAAATGGCTAATCTCAGCCAATGGCATTTCTTACGCCAATTTAAAAAACACGTCGGGCTATCACCGCATGCATGGTTGGTACAGGCTCGGTTGCAAAAATCACAAAAACTGTTAAGACAGGGGCTGCTGTTATCTGAAGTTTCACAACAATGTGGTTTTTCGGATCAGAGTCATTTTAGTCGTCATTTTCGTCAGACATTTGGTATTACCCCTGGTGGTTATATTTCTTATCTCAAATAAAACAGCAATTTTATACAATTCTCTCTTATCAATTTTTGGCATAGTGATAGGGTCTTTTATGAGCAATTGTGATTTTGATGTTAAGTGAAAGCATAACCGATGATAGGCCAATGACGGTATCACGGGCATTTCTCAATGGGGTGATTAAAATACTACCGCTGTGTTTTGCAGTATTGCCGTGGGGGCTATTGGCAGGCTCGATGGCGATTCAGGCTGGGCTGAGTACTGCACAAGCGATTGGTATGTCGGCTTTGGTGTTTGCAGGTGCAGCGCAGTTGATGACCTTAGGTTTAGTAATGGCAGGAACGCCTGCATTGACCATCATTATTTCAGTCTTCCTGATCACCACACAGCATTATCTATATGCCCTGTACCTGCGTGAAGATATTTCCAAACAACCTTTAAAACATCGCTTGCTATTGGGCTTTTTGCTGACTGATGAATTATTTGCGGTAAGTATTAAAAAGCAACAACACTATATTTACTATTTATTGGGTGCAGGAAGCTGTTTTTATCTGTGTTGGGTCTTGTTTAGCGTTTGTGGCGTGCTGCTTGCCTCATCGGTGCCGAATCTTGATCAATATCATTTGGACTTTTCTATTGTTGCGACTTTTATCGCCATCGTGATTCCGTTTATTAAAAACATAAATACGTTGGTCGGTGTGTTGGTATCTGTGCTGTTGACCTTAGTTTTTCTGAGTCTAGGGATTAAAAGTGCCGCGATCTTGGCAGGGGTAATCGGGATGCTAACCGCGACGTGTTTACAGAATTTACGGGAGCGTGTGGCATGACTTGGTTCCTTTTGATTATTCTTGCTTTAGTGGTGTTTATGAACCGCTATATTTTGCTAGAACCGAATATTCCGTTGCGCTTACCGAAATGGTTTCAACAATCTTTACAGTATTCTGCCCCATGTTTATTGACTGCGATTGCAACGCCGATCGTGTTTATGGATGAGCAGGGCGCATTCCGTTCGACGTTATTGAATCCGTATTTTTTGGCCACGATTTTAACTGTCATCATTGCGTATAAGGTGAAACATACCTTATTGACCATTATCCTGAGTTTGGCCTGTTTCTATGCTTTGGTGTTTTTCTTACCTTAATGGGTTTGGGCATTGCGCTTGAATGCCCAAACCGTTGTTAGTATCCGACTTAACGGGTGGTATAACCACCATTGGCAAAAATGGTTTGTCCAGTAATCCACCAGCCATCTGTCACCAAGAAGCGAATCAAAGGTTCAATATCTTCGATCTTGGTTAAGCCACCTAAAGCAGATGCTGATTTATGATAGGCCACGGCTTCTGGTGCTTCCTGACCGTAGAAAAATGGCGTATCCATCGGGCCTGGTGCGACCGCAGTAACGGAGATGCCACGTTGACCAAACTCTTTGGATGCGGCACGGGTATAATGCTCGACGGGTGCTTTTAAGCCTTCATAGGTTGAATAAAGTCCCGTATACGCTGCAAGTAAACTGGTTACGATAGTGCAGATCTTTCCATTGTCATTCAGATGGCGACCTGCCGATTGAATAAAGAAATAGGCAATTTTATTGTTGATGTCATTCATGCCATCAAACTCTTGTTCGGTGGTGTCTAAATATGGTTTTTTCAGCACACGGCCTACGGTATTAATCGCAATATCGACGCCACCAAAGTTTTCTTTAGCAGTGATAAACAACTGCTCAATAGTTTGAATATCGGATAAATCAGCTTGTACCAACGCTGCTTTTGCTCCGAGTGCCTGTACGTCTTTTAAGGTTTGTTCGGCATCGGCTTGAGTGGCAGCGCTGTTGTAATGAATCAGTAAATTTGCACCTTGTTCAGCAAACTTGCGTGAAATTAAACCGCCTAAGTTTTTTGCGCCGCCTGTGATCAGTACGGTTTTTCCATTTAAATGATGTTGTGACATGTATTTGTCCTGATGTTGTTTTGCATAAAAAACATACTAATTGAATTTATTTGTTTGAAATAGTTGTTAGTATTGAACTGATTGTGCAAAAAAGTTGAACAATAAAATGGATAAGATTGATCGTTTAAGAATCTTTTGTTTGGTGGCAGAGAAGCAGTCTTTTGCACAAGCTGCAGTACAATTGGGTTTGCCGCGTTCCAATGTGACTTATGCGATTCAAACACTGGAAAGAGAGTATGAGGTATTACTGTTTTATCGCACCACGCGTAAAGTGGCTTTAACCCATGAAGGGAGTTTATTTTACGATGAAGCCATGCGTTTGGTGGCACAGTTAAAAGAGCTGAATCGTTTTAAAACCCATGTGCGTAGTCAGGAAGGGAAGATCAGCATTGGTATGCCGAAACGCTTAGCTACACAAGTTTTGATTCCTCATCTATCTGAATTTTATCAACGTTACCCCAAAGTAAAAGTGTTGGTGAATGGCAGTGATGTTTTTTCTAATTTGATTGAGCAACAGCTGGATTGTGTGGTACGTGTCGGACAAGTTCAGGATGAATATCTGCTGATTCGTCCTATTAGCCAAACCGAAATATGGACTGTGGCAGCACCGCAATATTTGGCAGAGTTTGGCGAACCTCAACGTTTTGAAGAACTACAACAGCACTTCGCCGTGGATTACCATGTCGCTAAACATTATCGAGAGTGGAGTGAGCTTTTATTCCAAGCGCATCGAGTCAAAATGCCTTATCGTTTATTGGTTGAGAATACTGAGGCCTATATTCAGGCAGGTTTAGCAGGCATTGGCATGATTCAAATTCCTAAATTTGATGCAGCGCCTTATGTACAGCAAGGACAGTTACAGCAATTATTTACCGATATTCCAAGTTTACAGTTACCTGTCAGTCTATTGTTAACCGACCGCCAATATCGTCCTAAATATTTTCAGGATTTTATTGACTGGTTAGATGAGTTGTTAAAAACCAAACTGTAATCGGAAAGCGGATGCGCGATTTAGGTGGGTGATGAAGTATGCAGGCAATAAAAAAGCATACCTGAGTATGCTTTTTTATTTTGGTAAGGATTAATAAAGACCAAGTAAGAAGCCAGCGCCTAAGGTAAAGAAGCTGAATAACCAGATCCAGCCAAATGAATAGCGCAAATGGCGTCCCATATCGGTGCCTGTCAGTCCAACTGCAAGCCAAGTTGCTGGCGAGAATGGGCTTACAAAGGTTCCTGCATTGTTGCCAATCGCCATGGCGTACACGACCGAATCAGCATTCACCCCAGCGGTAGCGGTAACTTCTTGCACAATCGGTAATAGCGCAAAGTAATAGGCATCGGTACTGGTAAAGATGTCCATTGGTACACCCAAAATTCCCACCAGAATATGCAAACTCCCGATCCATGTACTTGGTAGGATTTTAATGAGATCTAGGGCAATCGATTGCAACATACCTGACTCAGACAAGATTCCGAGGAAGGCACCTGCCGCAAAAATAATGGCAACCATGCTTAGAGCTTGTGGTGCATGACGGCCAATGACTTCAATTTGTGTTTTCGGCTGCGGGAAGTTGACGATCAAGACCAAGGCAAGGGCAATCATAAACACATAAGGTGCAGAGAACAGACCAAAAGCTAAACAAATAATGGCAGCAACGATCAGACCGAGGTTAAACCATAGATTCTTTGGTTTGGCATCTTCCTGAACATCTTCGGCCAGGTCTTTGGCCATGCAGTCTTGTTCAAAAGGCGTGGTACCGAGAGCTTGTGCTGCGAGAATACGTTTTTTCTCACGTAAACCCATAAATACGGCAAACACCATCATCCCTGCAACACCCACCACTTGAACGGGAATCAGACTATGCCAGAGTGTGGCAGCATCTAAACCTGTCGCAGCTGAAGCACGTCCCAAAGGTCCGCCCCATGGCACCATATTCATTACGCCCATACTGCCTGCCATGAGTAATAGCATCAGATAGGGACTCATGCCCAATTTACGGTAAAGTGGTAATAAGGCTGGAATAATAATTAAAAAAGTGGCAGCGCCTGAACCATCTAAATGCACAATCGCAGCAATCAGGGTGGTCATCACAGCAACGATCACGACATTGCCACGGGTCATTTGCACCATGCGTTTAATCATGGGGTCAAAGACATGTAATTCTTTTAAAATGCTAAAAAACAAAATGGCGAATAAAAACATGGTCGCCACTTTGGTCACTTTGGCTAGACCGGCTTCAAAGAAACCAGAAATCTCGCTAATCGAAAAACCAGCAATGAGCGCGCCAATAAGAGGAACAATCGACATCGCAACAATTGGACTGGTTTTACCAGACATCAGTAGCGCAACAATTGTCACAATAATTAGAATACCTATCAGCGTCAGCATTATTTACTCCCTAAAGTTGTAACCTCTTGACATAAAAAAGTGTTAAAAATACACCAAAAATAAAAATTAAAGCGCCGACCATTATGCATAAAAACTTAATTGGTTCTTAAGATTAAGGATAAAAACTAAACAAACAGGCCGAGAAACGAGCATTTTGTTTAATTTTTCTGGAAAATTTGTCATAGAAAAATGATGGTTTTAATGAAAAGTAGCCAAATTTAGAGCGATAACAGAAGATGGCAGCGGTAGATTTAATCACCAACGTTCTAAAAAATACTGTGCTGAGAACAATCAAAATGAAATGACTTGATTTTGACTTCGGTCGTTTTTTGCAGTACAACATAAATTAGAGCAATTACTCTAATTTTTAAAAAAGAGGTGAAAATGCAAATTGGTCGACACGCTTGGATGGCGCAGACTTCAGGGGATTTATCCTTAAAAGATCGTATGCTGCTGTTGCACCATAGCCTTTTTCCTGTGTTAAAACAGAGTATAAAAATGTACAGTTTGGCGAATCACAACAGACCGACTGTTCAACATGAATTGTGTCTGGATGATCTTATCTTGCCTGATAGCGTAGATGTGCAACGGGCTTTAGAGGAGATGCAGTCCTGTAGCTCAACGTCTCTGCAAAATCATTGTCTTCGTACATGGTGTTATGCCATTGCTTTTGCCAAGATGCAAAACATGCAACGTGATGATGAATTATTAGCAGTTGCCTGCTTATTGCATGATTTAGGGATGACTGAACAACATTATCAGCATCATCAACATTGTCGTTGTTTTGCAGGACAGGGCGCTTATGCTGCAAGAGATTGGTCGCTCGAACAAGGTTGGCTAGTCCCTCGTGCAGATCAACTGTTTGATGTGATCAGTATGCATATGAATCCTTATGTTGGACGCGATGAGGGGATAGAAGCGCATTTGCTGCAGCAAGCGGCCAGTTGTGACGTCATCGGCAGCCGTGGTTTTGAGTTTTCAGAACAGTTTAGACAGCAATTACAGCAAAGATACCCTCGTCTTGATTTTAATCAGATCATGATTAAATTTACCCAACAGGAAGCACAGCAACGTCCTCGATCTCGTACTGCCATGCTAGTGCAGAGTGGCTTTAAGCAGCTTGTGAATTTCAATCCTTATGTGCAATAACGCTCAAAATAAAAAAACCACCTTTGCTTTTACAAAAGTGGTTTAGATTTCGGGCACAATTTATTTAGTGATCATGTTCCAGATATTCAGGCTTTTTCGGTAAGGCCCAACTACACATGAAACAGATTAATAGCATGATAATGACATAGACAAAGAAGGTATTTTCAATGCCTGCATCTTTAAATAATAACGCCACTGAAGGTGCAGAACCCCCAAATAAGGCATTACCCACTGCATAAGAGAAACCTACACCTAATGCACGGACATGCGGCGGGAACATTTCAGCTTTGACCAAACCACTGATCGAGGTATAGAAACTCAGCAACATCATCAAGAAAATCAGTAACAGGGTGATGATGACAGGGGAGTCAGCAAAGCTGCGCATACCGGTGACCATGACCGGATAAATAAAGATGGCGCTGAGTAAACTGAATGCCAACATGGAAGCACGACGGCCAATGCGATCTGACAACATACCAAATAAAGGTTGCGCCAACATAAAGACAAATAGCGCCGTGGTCATGATAAAGCCAACGGTTTTGCCATCCATACCAATATTGGTGAGGTAGGTTTTTGAATAAACCGTCACTACATAAAAGGTCAGTGAACCCGCAGAGGTATAGCCGACAACCAGTAAGAACGTTTTCCAATGCTGTTTAAGCAAGGCGATTAAGCTACCCGATTCTTCACGTTCAGCATCTTCATGTGACAAGGTTTCTTCTAAACGACTACGGGCGAACAAAGATAATAATGCAGCAATACCGCCGATGACGAAAGGAATACGCCAGCCACCATCATTCAATTGCTGTTCAGTCATAAACCCGAGCAAGATCACCCCGAGTAAACTGGCAAGTAACTGACCACCTGAAAGCGTGACGTACTGGAATGATGCAAAGAAGCCTCGTTGCCCTTTTAAGCCGAGTTCACTCATATAGGTTGCAACAGCACCATACTCGCCACCGACGGAGAGGCCTTGCAGTAAACGTACCATGAGCAGTAAAAAGGGTGCCCACATCCCGACTTGATCATAAGTCGGTAAGGCTGCGAACAGGAATGAACTGAGTGCCATTAAGCAAATTGAAATGACCATTGATTGTTTGCGGCCTTGGCGGTCAGCAATACGTCCGAATAGCCAACTGCCGATTGGGCGCATGAAAAAGCTGGCGCCAAACACCCCCCAAACATAAATGGCTTTGGTGGTTGGATCCATATCTGGAGCGGTCAATGCATGGGTAAAATAGGCAGCAAAAACGGCATAAATATAGAAATCGAACCACTCAACTAAATTCCCTGATGCCGCACCGACGATACCTTTGATACGACTTCTTTTTTCTTCCTTGCTATATGTCTGACTCATATATGTTCCTTTTCAACCAAGCAAGATTCTGTAACTGAATCTTTACAGAATGTTATATACCGCTAAAGAAGCATGAAAATGACACTATTTTGTATGCTTTTTATGAATGTATTTTTAGATAGGGAGAATAAGGCTGGTTTTTTAGCTAAATCATTGACAGATAAAGAATGTCAGAATGGTCAATATTGAAAATTTAATGTTTTTAAAAGCAATTAATTGAGCTGTATCAGGAGACAATCTAGGAACAAGAACAGGCTAATTTTATGTAAATGGATTGTAATGAAGGCATTTTAGGATTTTCATCTTTTTATTTTCAATTCAAGACATGGAGTGCTTGTCTTAAAAGGTGAGCGTGGCAATCGCATTGGAAATAAGTGATTCAGAAAATATGCTAGAAACAAAATTAATAGACGTTACTGATGATTAATGCAGCAAGGCTGTGGATAAGTTTTAGTTTATACACATGGGCGGTTGCGGTCATTCTAGAAAGTTTTTAAAGCAATTGGTTGAGGTCTGGAATCGGACAATCTTTTCTCAATGGACACGCTTCACCTTGAGTAAATCGACTTAACATCGTTCTGATTTGATGAAGCTGTGCAATCTTCTCATCTATCAAATCTAACTTGTCTTGGAAAATGCTTTGTACTTGTGGGGCAGGGATTTCATCTTGGGCTGTCATCGCTAAAATCTGCTTAATTTCATTGAGTGAGAATCCAAGATTTTTTGCGGTACGAATCAGTTGTAACTGTTGTAGGGTTTGTTCTGAATAATCTTTATAGCCATTATTACAGGTGATGGACTGGATCAACTGCATTTTTTCATAAAAGCGAATGGTATCCCGACTTAAATCCGTCTGTTTTGCCAATTGTCCAATTAACATGGCGATCATCCTTATTATTCTTGAAGATGTCTAAAAAATGACTTGACCATTGAGTGTACTCCATCCTTTAGCTTATGCCTACATTCAATCAAAAGAGCATATGAGATGGCGCATAACAACTTAAAAACTCAGCAAGATCAACAAGTCGCATTGGTCGCAGGTGCGACAGGATTTATTGGCCGTTATTTAATTTTAGAATTATTAAAACAAGGACATAGGGTTTTTGCCATAGTCCGGAATCAAGCTAAACAACAACCCGTACTCACAAATTGGCTCAGTCAAAAAGGTGTGTCCTTGAATCAATTGAGCTTTATTCAAGGTGATGTGACACAGGCTAAGCTTGCCATCAGCGAGCAAGATTGGAAAAAACTAAGCGCAGTGGATACTTTATATAATAGTAGTGCGTTGTTTGCGTGGAACCTGAGTATGCAACAAGCGCGGGCCGTAAATGTTGAGGGTGCATTGAATTTATTGACTTGTGTTCAGCAACATTGTGCTTTGAAGCGCGCAGTACATGTTTCGGGTTATATGTTGACGATCACGAGTCATTTAGAGCAGGCTGGGATTTGTCTTGAACAACCTGAGCGTACCCAATGGCAATCTGTGTATCAGCATCTGGGGGCTTATGAAGCATCGAAGATAGAAGCGCATTTTGCATGGATACGACGTGCACAGCAGCTATCCGTAGATTGGATCATCATTCATCCTGCAACAGTTGTTGGCGATGATGTATCTGGTGAAATTCCCACGAATCAGCCAATCGCACAAATGATTGATTTGCTCAAACGGAGAAAAATGAGTGCCATCCCTGCAACAGCTCAGCATTATCTACCTTTAATCCGTGTCGATGACCTATGTCGGATAATGGTCAGTGCTTCTGTGGATATGGCTTTGTCGAATCAAGTGATGTTGGCTGTGAGTGAAAACAATCTGGCTTTGCATCAACTCACTCAAATGATTGCAGATCAACTACAGGTAAGTGCACCAACTAGACATGTACCAGTTGGACTGCTAAGGCTTATTTTAAAGTGGCAATGGTTGGCAAATAAATTAGAGATGTCTACGGAAATGCTGAGTTTTCTAAGAACAGAACAGCTGGATCGAGAACGATTGACGCAGTTTCAACAGCGTTGGCAGATTTCGACGGGAAATTTAGAAGCAGCGATCCGTAAAACTACCGACTGGATCAATCAAGCTAGTTAGAGCTTCCTTCAAATAAAAAACAGCCAATCAAAAGATTGGCTGTTTTTCTGAATTTAGCTAAAAAGATTACCAGTGTTCGCCTGGGAACAAGCGCGCATAAGCACGTTGAATCAGATTTAACTTCTCTTGCTCACCGACAGACGCGGTAGAGCTTGGGAACAAGTTGAAACCAATCGACATTAAAATGTTGTTAATGTCTGGTGCAATGGCATAAGTAATCGAAGCAAGGCGACCTAAATTGGTCGCGATCTTTTTTGGACGCTTCACGATTGCATAAGCAATTAAATCAGCTGCTTCTTCAGGTGAAAGTGTTGGTACATATTTATAGATCTTGGTCGGTGCGATCATTGGTGTACGCACCAAAGGCATATAGATAGAGGTAATCGCAATCTTGTGTGAATGCACTTCGGCAGACAAACAACGGCTAAATGCATCCAACGCAGCTTTAGATGCCACATAAGCTGAGAAGCGTGTTGCATTGGCAAGTACACCAATCGAGCTGATGTTGATGATCTGGCCATCTTTACGTTGCATCATGTGCGGTAAAATATTCAGGACTAAACGTACTGCACCGAAGTAATTTAACTGCATGGTACGTTCAAAGTCATGAAAACGATCCACGGATTCATGTACTGCACGACGGATTGAACGTCCTGCGTTATTCACAAGAATATCAATGTGATCCACTGCTGCTAAGATTTCTTTTGAAACTGCATCAATAGATTCCATATCATTGAGATCACATGGAAATACGGTCGCTTTTCCACCTTCAGCCTCGATCTCAGCTTTGACCTCATCTAACTTCTCTTTGGTACGAGCGAGCAATAAGACATGGGCACCTGCTTGAGCAAGGTATTTTGAAACCGTTAAACCAATACCACTTGATGCTCCAGTGACAATGATTGTTTTACCGTCGACTTTTTGCTGAAAAAGTTTTTTGAGTTTTGCATTCATGTAAGTTACCTACATTAATCACGCTGTTGTTTGCAATGCCTTCTTATTACGATTAAACACTGCACTTTATTTTGGTGTAATATTAACCGATATTTTTTGTTTGTCTAGTGTAAATATTTGAAAAATAATGTCTTTTTTAGAGTAAAAGCTCTAAAACAAGGTCTTGTAATAGTTGAAAAAGCAATAAAAATTTTGTGATTTCGCACAAAAAATAAGCCCCTATTCAGGGGCTTATTGATTTCATTCAAATTAAACTTGTGCAAGGGCCTGTTCGAGGTCGGCAATCAGGTCATCGACATGCTCAATCCCTATAGATAAACGCACTAAGTCTTCACTGACGCCTGCTGATTTGAGCTCTTCTGCATTGAGTTGGCGGTGGGTTGTCGTCGCTGGATGGCAAGCTAGACTTTTGGCATCTCCGATATTTACCAGACGGGTAAACAGCTGTAATGCATCAATAAAGCGGGTGCCGCCTGCCAGACCATCCTGAACACCGAAAGAAAGGATTGCGGAAGGTTTACCTTTCACATACTTTTGTGCCAAATGGTGCTGTGGATGGTCTTTTAGACCAGCATAATTTACCCACTTCACTTTTGCATGTTGTTTTAAATATTCGGCAATTTTGATGGCATTTTCGGTATGACGTTCCATCCGCAGATTTAAGGTTTCCAGACCTTGTAGGATTAAGAATACGCTTAATGGACTAATTGCCGCACCGGTATTACGTAATGGCACCACGCGCGCACGCGCAATAAAAGCGGCTTCACCCAATACTTCGACATAATTCACGCCATGATAGCTTGGGTCAGGTGTATTTAAAGCTTTAAAGCGTTCAGGATATTTGCCCCAAGGAAACTTGCCGCTATCGACAATCACGCCACCAATACTGTTACCGTGTCCGCCGATATATTTGGTCAGAGAATGCACAACAATATCCGCACCAAATTCAAATGGCTTTAATAAGGCAGGTGTCGCTACGGTATTATCAACAATAACAGGCACGCCATACTCATGGGCAATCTTGGCAATCGCTTCAAGGTCGATAATATTGCCAAGGGGATTACCAATCGATTCAACAAAGACCAGTTTAGTCTTTTCATCAATAATCTGACGCAATGCTTCAGGATTTTGATAATCGAAGAAGCGGACTTCAATGCCTTGCTTTGGCAGTGTGTGAGCAAATAAATTATAAGTCCCACCATATAAGGTAGACACTGACGCGATATTGTCACCTGCTTCGGCAATGGTTTGAATCGCGTAAGTGATTGCAGCCATACCAGAAGCTAAAGCCAATGCCCCAATACCACCTTCGAGAGCAGCTATACGCTGTTCAAGTACGGCCGTGGTTGGATTCATAATACGGGTATAGATATTTCCTTGAACTTTAAGATCAAATAAATCTGCCCCATGTTGCGTATTATCAAAGGCATATGAGGTGGTTTGATAAATCGGCACCGCCACTGCTTTGGTGGTTGCTTCTGGTGAATACCCCGCATGAATGGCTAAAGTTTCATCTTTATAAGTCATAATTACATCATCTACGTGTGTTAAATATTGATCGAGTCTAGCGTATATTTTATCCAAAATGGTGCATAATTTTTGCGCTTGATAGTGATTTTAATGATATAGCGAGTCTTTATCGGTCGTAATTGTTTTTGAAAATGACGAAATAATTCAAACCTGTAATGTCTTGCAAAAGAAAATTCTTTGATCCAGACAAACAAATGTCATCTTAACTTCAAGTCAATTGGATTTTCAGCGTATAATACGCCGATTATTTTATTCGCTATTTTGCGATGTATTCGTTTTTCTTGAGGAGTCCTGCGTGGCCCAATATATTTATACGATGAATCGAGTGTCGAAAATGGTTCCGCCGAAGCGCGAAATCTTAAAAGACATCTCTTTATCATTTTTCCCAGGCGCAAAAATTGGTGTGCTTGGTTTGAACGGTGCTGGTAAGTCAACCTTACTCCGTATTATGGCTGGCGTAGATAAAGATTTCTCAGGTGAAGCTCGTGCACAACCAGGAATCAAGATCGGCTACTTAGAACAAGAACCGCCACTCGATCCAACCAAAGACGTTCGTGGTAACGTTGAAGATGGCGTACGTGAAGCACTTGATGCTTTAGCTCGTCTTGATCAAGTTTTCGCTGAATATGCTGAGCCTGATGCAGATTTTGATGCGCTTGCAAAAGAGCAGGAAAAATTAGAATCAATCATCCATGCTTGGGATGCGCATAACCTGAATAACCAGCTTGAAATTGCTGCTGATGCATTGAATCTTCCAGCTTGGGATGCAGATGTATCATTGCTTTCAGGTGGTGAGCGCCGTCGTGTTGCATTATGTCGTTTATTGCTTTCTAAGCCAGATATGTTGCTTCTTGACGAACCGACGAACCATTTAGATGCTGAATCAGTATCTTGGTTAGAGCGTTTCTTGAAAGACTTCCCAGGCACAATCGTTGCGATTACGCATGACCGTTATTTCTTAGATAACGTCGCTGAGTGGATTCTTGAACTTGACCGTGGCATGGGTATTCCTTATCAAGGTAACTATTCTTCTTGGTTAGAACAAAAGAATGCGCGTTTAGAGCAAGAAAACAAGCAAGAAGAATCTTTTGCCAAGGCATTGAAAAAAGAACTGGAATGGGTTCGTTCAAATGCCAAAGGTCAGCAAAAGAAAAACAAAGCGCGTATGGAGCGTTTTGAAGAACTTAACTCACGTGAGTTCCAACAACGTAACGAAACTTCTGAAATTTATATTCCACCTGGTCCGCGCCTAGGAAATAAAGTTGTAGAAGTTGAAGGGATCAGCAAATCATTTGATGGTCGTCTGCTTTATAAAGACTTAACCTTTACAATACCACCAACTGCGATTGTTGGTATTGTCGGTCCGAACGGTGCGGGTAAAACCACGCTATTCCGTATGATGACTGGCGAACAGCAACCAGATACGGGTACTGTGACTTTAGGTGAGTCAGTTAAAGTGGCTTACGTGGGTCAGATCCGTGATACTTTGGATAATAATAAAACCGTTTGGGAAGAAGTTTCTGGCGGTTTGGATATCCTGAGAATCGGCGAATACGAAATTGCATCGCGTGCTTATATTGGTCGCTTTAACTTTAAAGGCCAAGATCAGCAAAAACGTGTAGGCGAATTATCAGGTGGTGAGCGTAACCGTTTACAACTTGCGAAAATCTTACAGTTGGGTGCAAACGTTATCTTACTGGATGAGCCATCAAACGACTTGGATATCGAAACTTTACGTGCACTTGAGGATGCAATTCTTGTATTCCCAGGTACAGTTATGGTGGTATCGCATGACCGTTGGTTCCTTGACCGTATTGCAACGCATATCTTGTCATTTGAAAATGAACAGCCTGAGTTCTACGAAGGTAACTATGCTGAATATGAAGCATACCGTCAGTCACGTTTAGGTGATGCGGCAGCAACAAAACGTTCTAAATATAAAAAGATTACAGGTTAATTCCTGTAAATCAAAAAACCAGCTTTCGAGCTGGTTTTTTTATGCTTAAGAAAAAGCCAATTCGCTGAATGCTGTATATAAATAGGCTTTCGCTTCAGGATGTCCTAAGTTGGCCGCACGTTCTAGCCAATATTGTGCTTTGCTGTAATTTTTATCTAAACCGAGTTCTCCATGCAAATAGCTTTCACCTAGTTTAAAAGCCGCATCTGCATTACCACGCAGGGCCGCACGCAGGAAATACCAAACCGCATTACGGTCATTGGCTGAAATAAAGAGGTGGCTATCTTGTTCGTGTTCAAGGTGTGCCAATGTTTGAAAAAACTCGGCTTTATGAATTTCTCGTTCAGACTCAGAGATGATGTTCTGTTGAACCAAACCAGAACAATAGGAATGCAACCGCTGTTTGATACTTGCAATATTCATCATGCAACTCCTTGAGCTAAGTTTTTCATTATTATGTTTTTAATATATGTTTTTTCTTTGCAGCTATTGTTCTATTTGTGTATTCCATAGCAGGGAGAAATGCTATAAAAAATAAGCCAATACCTGATTGTTTAGGTCATTGGCTTATTGAGGTGTACCCATTTATTTGTGTCTATTTATTAAAATCACCTCGTAGATCAGACCACATCAGCAGTGGTGTAACAGTGATCACATCGAAGACCATTGCCAAAGGATAGAGCACCATACGGGTTGCGCGTTTGACTGGATGTTTGGTGGTGATGGTGGTCTCTTGTTGTAAGGTAATTGGATAGGGCTGTGCCAATTTTTGTTGGATTTTTTGCTGATCGAGTGCTTGATACAGCTGCCCTTTAAAAAACACATTGATATAAGGATAAGGCGCAGTTTCTTGATTTTGAATCAAGTCAAAATTTTGCCTAAAACCCAAGGATTTCAATAATTCTTTTTGCTTTGGATTGAGATCCACCATACGGGTGTGATAGCGAATTTGTAATACGCCACGAAAATGATTCGGGTCATCCATGGTCAGTACCAGTGGGCTAGAATGACTAAAGCTGCGTTGCTCGGCTGGAATGGCATGCAAAAGCTTTAGGAGTTCAGTACTACCATCGGTCATTAAGTAATTGAAATCTTTTCCAATAAAGATCAGGCCTTGGCTTTTTTCATTTTGAATGGCTTGTCCAAGCGCCAGAATCTGATCGGTTTTCAGTGTGGTGGTTTGAACCTGTGAGCTTTCATTGGGTAAGGCTGTGGAAAGTAGGCTGGTTGCGCATCCGCTTAATGCCATGGCTAAGATCCAAAGAGAGAAGATTTTATACATAAAATACCCGTAACAGAGAACATTATTATCATGAATGAGAATCAAAAAACGTTTTAAATCAGTGAGAAATTGACTGAAAATTGTTTTGTAATTTTATTACATTGGCATAGCCTGCTATAGTGCCTTTATGCAATTTACTGTAAGGGTGTGCTGTTGCAACGCTCAACTGTTTTCGTGACCGTCTTGCTGAGTTTGTTCATGTTCCAAAGTTTCTGGAATGTGGCGGCAGCATTTTGCGCGCATGAGAGGGTCAGTGAATACAGTACATTGAATCATTTTGGGCATCATGTTGCTGAAAAGACACACAGTTCTGAACAAGGTGCTGTCTTTGATAAAGTCGCAGCAGATTTACCGATGCCTTTAAGCTTGCAAGATCATCATGACCATCTGCCATCTTGTTTTCATGTGGTGGTGGCTGAAGTTCAGCAACGTGTAAATGAACCGATGTTGCACAGTCAGGACGTAGAACAAAAATATTACTGGTCCAACTTCTATCAGTCTCCACATCTTTCAGGGCTAAATCCGCCGCCTTTATCAACCCCGCTATAGGTGGGGTAGCCGAAAAATAGCCCACCGCATTCTTATTACTTTGCGGGGCTTTATATGTCTTCTAGTTTAAATCAGCGTATTCATGCAGTTGAGCAGCATACGCGAAAAAATCGTACTCAATTGTCATTGAAGTGGTCAGTGTTGGCACTAGCCTTAAGCACTGCTATTTTGAGTCCATCCATTGCCGCAGAATCTTTACTTGATGCAAATCAGCCTGCAACCAAGGCTGCACAACGTAATCTGAATTTTGAGCAAATCTTGCAGGATGTGAAACAATATCAGGCAGGCACAGGGGTGTGGCAAACGCAGCAAGGAATCGCTGAGGCCAATGTGAAACAAGCGGGGTTATGGTCGAATCCAAGTATTTCTATTCAGCAAACCGACTTTAGGTCAGGCAAAGACAAAGAGTTGGAATTTGGTGTTTCACAAAAATTAGACATTTTTGGTCAACGTCGTGCTGCGGTTAAGCTTGCCGATGTACAAGCATCTCAAGTGGGCCTTAATCAGGAACTCTACAATGCGCAACTTGAGTTAGCAGTTAAATATCTGTGGTCGCAAGTCGTGGTGCTAGAGCTGGAACATGATGTGGTTCAGGCACAGTTAAAAACCAGTCAGGACACTTTGGATGCAACGCGCTTAAGACTCAAAGCGGGCAGCATTGCGCAGGTCGATTTAGATCGTACATTGATGGCGCATATTGAAAATCAACGGTTGTTTCAACAAACCGAGCTCTCTTTAGCCACTGCAAAGCGTCAATTGGCAAATCTGTGGGGCAGTACCGATAACCGCTTCTCTACTCAGGCAAGCAATGTCTGGCCACAACAAAATGATTTGCAAGATTATTTGCAGAACAATTTATTTGAGCGTGCTATTCAACTCGATATCGTGCGTCAAAAAGCCAATATCGATTATTTAAAAGTATCCAACCGACCAAATCCAACCGTCAATTTAGGCATGGTGCAAAGTAAAAGCGCAGAAACCAATTCGACCGATAACAAGTTCCGAGTGGGCATCGATATCCCGTTGAATATTTTCAATCGTCAACAGTATTCATTGCGAATTGCCAATGCCAAACAAGATTTACTGGTCAAACAGCAACAGTTTTACAAACAGCAAAACTTGAATGCGATTCAGACCTTAACAGCAGAGTTGGCGGGATTGAAACAACAGTTCGATCTCGTCAATCAACGACAAATTCCATTGTCTGAAACGGTACAAGAGAAAATGTTGCTCGGTTTCAAAGTCGGTAAATATGCCATTACCGATGTGCAGCAAGCCACCATGCAATTGCAGGATCAACGTTTAAATAAAGTGCAGTTACTTAAGAGTGCATGGCAAAAGCAAATTGATGCAGAAAGTTTAGCACTGGGAATTGAGCCGAGTATGGTGAGTTCAAGTGATGCCTTAAATCAGATTAATCAAACCCTCTGGAAAGATACCAATAACCTTCCCGCTGTAGTAGGAGCAGAATAATGTCGACAAATAAATCTAAAAAGCAGTGGTTTTGGGTCATTCTGGTTATCGCCGTTGGCTTAGTCCTGAGCGCGTTATTATTTTTCACTGGCAAGAACAAAGCCAGCGGTGATGCAGCAGCTGATAGTCATGGCGAAGGTGAGGAAGGACATACAGAAGGTGAGGCTGGGCAGGCTGAAAGTGAGGAAGGTAGCTTAAATCTCAGCCCAAAACAGATGACTGAATATGGGGTTAAGCTGGCTCAGGTTGGTGTGGGTGAAGTCGGACAGCAATTTGCTTACCCAGCAAAACTGGTGACCAATACCGATCAGCAAGCGCATGTTTCAGCAACCTTTGCCGGACGTGTGGAAAGTGTTAATGCGGTACTTGGCCAACAAGTCAAGAAAGGGCAAGTTTTAGCCACTCTATTTATCCCTGATCTGGTAGATCAGCAGGCTAATTTAAGTATTGCACAAGAAGCTTTAACGCTTGCACAGCAAGATTATCAACGTGAAAAACAACTTTGGGAACAAGGGGTTTCTGCACGTCAGGATTATCAACGTGCCTACAATGCCTATCGTCAGGCACAGATTCAGGTACAAGCTGCACGTAGCCGGTTATCTGCCTTGGGTGCATCTAGTGGTAGTCAGGGTCGCTATGTCTTGACTGCACCTTTAAGCGGTGTGGTGAGTCTGAAAGATATTGTGGTGGGAGAGCAAATTACCGCAGATAAGCAGTTATTTGTGATTGATCAGCTGGATCAACTCTGGATTGAGTTTATTTTACCAAGCGTCAATAACATCAATGTCCAACCGGATCAGCAGATTGAGTTTAAGTCGCTGCAAACCAATAATAGCTTTAAAGCACAAATCCAGACTTTGACCACAGCAGCAGATACGCAGACAGGTCGTTTGCAGGTGCGTGCTAAAGTGTTAACTCCAGCCAAAGAACTTCGACCTAATTTGATGGTAAACGTGTTATTAGATGGCACGGACAAGAAGCCTGTGCTTCGTGTTGCCAAAGGGGCGATTCAGCAGATCGAGGGTAAAGCCACGGTTTTTGTCGCTAAGCAAGAGAAAGACCAAATGCATTTCACTCCAACACCTGTACAACTAGGTAATTACTCAAGTGATGGGCAGTGGGTGGAAATCCAATCGGGTCTGACTGAAAAGCAACAATATGTCAGTCAAGGCAGTTTCCTTTTGAAATCTGAGATCGAGAAGGGAGAGGCTGAGCATGGACACTAAAGATAAGTTGCAGCTTCCTCCCGCGGAAGGCCTGTTTGATCGGATTATTCAGTTTTCAATCCGCAATGCGATTTGGGTCATGCTGTTTGTGGTGGCATGGATCGGGGTCGGTATTTATAGCTACCAAAAACTGTCGATTGATGCCGTACCTGACATTACCAACGTGCAGGTGCAGATTAACAGTCAGGCGGGAGGATTCACTGCCCCTGAGGTTGAACAACGGATTACTTATCCGATTGAAAATGCCATGTCGGGTATTCCGAACTTGGAACAAACCCGTTCCATCTCCCGTTACGGCTTGTCCCAAGTCACGGTGATCTTTAAAGATGGTACCGATATCTATTGGGCGCGTCAGCTGATTAACCAGCGCTTACAGGAAGCCAAGAGTGCTTTGCCTGATGATATTGATCCACAAATGTCACCGATTTCAACTGGTCTAGGCGAGATCTATCAATGGGTGATCAAAGCTGAACCGAATGCCAAAAAGGCCGATGGTACGCCTTATCAGGCCATGGACCTGCGTGAAATTCAGGACTGGATTGTTCGTCCTCAATTACAACGTGTGCCGGGTGTTGCTGAAATCAATACCATTGGGGGATATAACAAGACCTATGTGGTTTCTCCAGACCTGAAACGTTTGCAACAACTGCAAATTCCCTTAACCGATTTGCAAACTGTACTCACTGAAAATAATGAAAACCGCGGTGCGGGTTTTATTGAAGAAAATGGACAACAGCTGACGGTACGTATTCCGGGGATGTTGAAAACCGTACAAGACATTGAGAATGTCACGGTCAGCACCAAGAATGGTTTGCCGATCCGTGTTGCCGATGTTGCAACAGTTTCGATTGGACATGATCTGAGAACAGGGGGTGCCACCTATAACGGTGAAGAAACCGTACTGGGTATCGCGATGATGATGATGGGTGAGAACAGTAAATCCATCGCTCAAGCACTCGACAGCAAAATGCAGGAAATCAAACGTTCATTACCTGAAGGGGTGGTGGTCGAAACGGTATATAACCGCAGTAACTTGGTTGATAAAGCCATTAAGACGGTGGCGAAAAACCTGATCGAAGGTGCAATCTTGGTGATTGTGATCCTGTTTGTGTTCTTAGGTAACTTCCGTGCGGCATTGATTACTGCCTGTATTATTCCCTTATCCATGCTGTTTACCCTGACAGGGATGGCGGAGCAAAAAATCAGTGCCAACCTGATGAGTTTAGGCGCATTGGACTTCGGGATTATCGTCGATGGTGCGGTGGTGATTGTCGAAAACTGTATCCGACGGCTGGCAGAGGCTCAACACCATAAAGGTCGACTCCTGACCCGTTCTGAACGTTTTACCGAAGTCTTCTTGGCGGCAAAACAGGCAAGACGTCCGCTGATTTTTGGACAAATCATCATTATGGTGGTGTATTTGCCAATCTTTGCACTGGCAGGTGTAGAAGCGAAAATGTTCCATCCAATGGCAATGACCGTGGTCTTGGCATTGATCGGCGCCATTATTTTATCAGTGACTTTTGTTCCTGCTGCGGTGGCTTTATTTGTCACGGGTGAGGTAAAAGAAAAAGAAAGCCGTTGGATGGCGGCATTAAAAAGCGGTTATAAATCCTTGCTGGATAAAGCCTATGCTTTCCGCTATGTGGTGGTGGCGGGTGCAGTGACTATTTTGATACTCACAGCTGCGATTGGTTCGCGTGTCGGTAGTGAGTTTGCGCCACAACTGAGTGAAGGTGACTTTGCGTTACAGTTGATGCGTGCACCAAGTACCGGAATTGAAGAGTCACTGAAGATTCAGGAAAGTGTTGAGAAGCAATTACTCGCAGAGTTTCCTGAGATCAAAGCAATCTTTGCACGTACGGGTACAGCCGAAGTGGCAACGGATGTGATGCCGCCTAATATTTCTGATGCAATCGTTTTGTTAAAGCCGCGTGATCAATGGCCCGATAAATCGGAAACCATCGACGAGCTTCGGACCAAAATGTTGGCCTATGTGGAGAAAATTCCAGGTAACAACAGTGAGTTTTCTCAGCCAATTGAATTACGTTTCAACGAACTGATTTCAGGTGTACGTAGTGATATTGGGGTGAAAATTTTTGGTGATGATATGCAGGTATTGAACCAAGAAGCAGAAAAAGTTGCTCAAACCTTGAGAACCATCACAGGTTCGAGTGAAGTGAAGGTTGAGCAAACTGATGGTTTACCTTTACTTAATGTTGATATCGACCATGCATTGGCTGCGCAATACGGTTTATCAGTGAAATCCATTCAGGATTTGGTTGCTGCAAGTATTGGTGGGCAAAGTGTTGGGCAGATATTACAGGGTGACCGTCGTTTTGATTTCGTGGTGCGTTTGGATGATGGGATGCGTACGCCGCAGCAATTGGCGATGTTACCGATTCAACTGCCGAATGGTGGTTTGATCAAACTGCAAGACGTGGCAAAAGTGGAGAACATTTTAGGCTTGGCACAAGTCAGCCGTGAAAATGGCAAGCGCCGTGTTGTGGTCACCACCAACGTACGCGATCGTGATTTGGGTTCATTTGTGGGTGAGATGCAGCAAAAATTATCTCAGCAAAAATTACCAAGCGGTTATTGGCTTGGTTATGGCGGTCAGTTTGAAAATCTGGCCTCGGCAAAAGCCAGAATGCAGATTGTGGTGCCATTGGCGTTGCTGATGATCTTTGTTCTGTTGATGGCGGTGTTTAATAACTTTAAAGAAAGCTTGCTGGTGTTTAGTGGCGTACCATTTGCCCTATCGGGCGGTTTGGTGGCGCTGTGGCTACGCGATATTCCCTTGTCGATGTCGGCAGGTGTCGGTTTTATTGCGCTCTCTGGTGTCGCCGTGCTGAATGGTCTGGTGATGCTGAGCTTTATTAAAGAGTTACGAGAGCAATATGATGTTCATTACGCTACTTGGCATGGTGCGGTATTACGCTTACGCCCTGTCTTGATGACTGCTTTTGTCGCATCGCTTGGCTTTATCCCGATGGCAATTGCCACAGGTACGGGTGCAGAAGTTCAGCGCCCACTGGCAACCGTGGTGATTGGCGGGATTATTTCATCCACCTTGCTGACCCTGCTGATTTTGCCCGTGGTGTATCGTTGGATGAATGAAGCCAAACAGAGCAAACGTCAGGAAAGTGCAATTTAATCTGTTTATGCTATCTTCTTAATGAAGCACTTTATTAAGAAGAATCTGAACCAGCCAAAGCGATTTTCGCCTTGGCTGACTTTAAGACTGCAACAGGTCTTATTCAATTATGATAAGGAGTCCAACATGGGTGGACATCAAGGGCATGACCATAGTCATGCAGCGGTCACTGAAGGTAATATCAAAAAACTCACCATTGCGTTGATACTGACTTCAACTTTCTTAGTGGTTGAAGTGGTTGCGGGTTTAATCACCCAGAGTTTGGCGTTACTGTCCGATGCAGCACATATGTTTACCGATGCCGCTGCATTAGCGATTGCTTTAGTGGCAATTAAAATTGCCAAACGTCCAGCAGATAACAAACGTACTTTTGGTTATCAGCGTTTTGAGATTTTGGCAGCCTTATTTAATGCCTCGATGCTGTTTTTTGTGGCAATGTACATTCTGTACGAAGCTTACCAGCGCTTTACGCAACCGCCTGAAATTCAAAGTGTCGGTATGTTGATTGTGGCGAGTTTGGGCCTGATTATTAATTTAATTTCCATGAAATTGTTAATGTCTAGTGCGGCTGAAAGCCTGAATATGAAAGGTGCATATTTAGAAGTGCTGAGTGATGCATTAGGTTCAGTGGCTGTCATTGTGGGTGCTGTGGTGATCTATTTCACCAATTGGTACTGGGTCGATACCATTCTTGCAGTTGCGATTGGTTTTTGGGTATTGCCGAGAACATGGATTCTGCTCAAGCAGAGTATCAATATCTTGTTGGAAGGTGTGCCAGAAGAGGTCGATATTGAAAAGCTGCGCAATGATCTACTGGGATTGGATGGGGTTGAGAGTATCCATCAGTTAAAGGTCTGGGCGATTACCTCGAAGAATATTCATTTGATTGTGCATCTGTTTGCACCGAGAGCTGATCGTAATCAATTGCACCGTGCTGCGATTGAGATGTTATCGCATGAGCATGGCATTGCTGAAGTGACCTTGCAAATTGAAGATGATGAAGAAATGAATTGTCAGCATACCCATCAACACGATGAGAAAGCTGAACATGATCCTTCACATCAGCATTAAGCTGATGTGAAGATTTGTTTTGGAATAATGATTAATTCTGCCATTCGTTGTTGCAGTCACGGCATTTCCAATGTTTTTGTGCCTGCATAAACGCTTGCATTGAAATTTTAAAATCAGGTAGATCACGCCAGAATAAAACCCCTGCAATCACACAGATCGCAAACACCACGACGGTCGCAATTTGCAGACCTTGGCCTGCACCATTGCCAAAAATCCACATCGCAACGCTAATCAAGACCAAAATTAATAAAATAAAAATGGCAGGAACCAGAAGCACCAAACTTTTGGGTACGTTAGGGCGAGGGCTGTTGGCACCCTGACTGGCAGGCATAATTTTCACGCTTTGACATTTAGGGCAACGGTATTGCATAGAGGATTCCTATTCTGTTTTGTCCATTTTAGCGAAA
This sequence comes from Acinetobacter higginsii, assembly GCF_000369845.1. NCBI lineage: Bacteria > Pseudomonadati > Pseudomonadota > Gammaproteobacteria > Moraxellales > Moraxellaceae > Acinetobacter > Acinetobacter higginsii. The sequence goes on from NZ_KB850215.1 coordinate 304,386, forward strand.
ATTATGCAAAAGCAAAAATCTTGAGCCTTTCAAATACATAAATTTACTTATTTTGTTGTTTGTGATGCCACAAAGTCGATTTTTACATTTGCTTGAAAAGCTTGCTACAGCTCGTCTAAAGCCATTCGCAAAAGTCAGGGCAGTCTGCTAAGTTGCAAGATGAGTGGGTTGAATAATGCGAAAGGAAACGCATGTTAAGCACCAAGATTCTAAAGTTGCGTTTATCTCGCATTCAGAAGGGCAAAGAACATTTATCCAGCCAAGATAAGTTGATGTTGGTGACGATGCAAAGCCCTGATCTCAGTGCGCACTTCCTACTACGTTTATTTAAGGTGACTTTACCCAAGCAATGGAAATTCAGGCATGAGGATGATGAAGACATTCTCTATGCCAGCCAATTGATTCAGTTGATTGAAGATGAGCTGCTGAGTGCTTATGAGTCGCATGCGCGTAAGTATGCATGGTATGAGCAATGTTTGGTCTATCGTCTGAATTTCATTGAGACTCAGCCGAATCAGCAACATATCAATGGCTATCTACGTCAGTTGGATCGCTGTCTGGATCAACAACCGAAAATTGATCTTTTGCATTACTTTCAACAGCATTATCCAAGTGCGCAACATGCGATTGCGCTAGCCAAAGCCTACGCAGGGGCAGCACAATACAGTCAAGCAATTGAATACTATGAATGGGCGGCACAACAATCGCAACAGCGTAATGAAACTGCCTTTTATGCTTATATTGATTGTCTGTTGAGTCGTAATCAGCCTGAATATCAGCCACAGTTGAGTGATGTTGAATATGCGCTGCATTTGTTACTCCATCATCTGAAACCGATTGACCAGAACAACCAGACTCAACGATTACAGCGTGCGGTCAGTTTGTTATTACCTGAGTCGATACTGCGGACACGAGCTTCAAATAGCAATCTATTGGCAGATATGGGACGTGGCCTAAATTCACTAGGGAAATCCTTAAATAGCATTTTTGGGGCTAAGCCATCGCATATTCCTTTTAGTCAGGAGGTGATTGCAACCGCACCGCAGCTTTTAACAGTACAGTGTGTGCTCTCAAGCTTAGTTCAGCAAAACACGATGCAAGTCGCCTGGCAGCATCTTCTGGAGCAAGGTACGGCCAATACAGGGCTAGCTGATCTACCGCTGACTTATTTATGGCAAGCCATGCAGCAGAATGCAGAGATTTTGTGTCTATTACAGCAACCTGTTCACCATGAGGAATTGCTTGCTCAATTGACTCCAATTGAATCGAAGCCAAAGCCTGCTTTTGATCTGGGGCATATTCAGATGATTCTGGAACAAGGGCTGATGGCGTATTTAGGAGACATCCGTTTGAATAAACAACATCCTGAGCGCAATGCACTCTATGCGCAACGTGATGTGGTTGTTCAGGAGATGATTACTTTTGCCGTCTGGTTCAATCAGGAGGTTTTAGCTCCATATCTGCAACAACAAAGCCAGCAGTTTGAGCAAGTACGAAACGGATTGAGATTATTGGATGGATCGGCTTTAAGTAGTGGATTATTTGCCTTGCAGTTTGAAATACAAAAACGTGTGCAGGATCTCGCTGATTGGATGACGCTAAAACTGGTAAAAGGGAATGAATTTGATCAAATGCAAGCGGCTTGGGTGGCGTTACGTGAATGCTCGAATTTTGGTGGTGGGCAGGAGAAAGTGCAGCGACTTGAGTCCACATTAGAGCAGTATAAAACGTTGCGTTCGAGTCAGATTCTCGTTACAGCAATTGAGAATGAACAACAACTGAAGCAAGTTGATGAGTGGTAGCGTTTTCTGAAAAAGATGAAATGAATTGGAAGAATAAATAATTTGAAGCTGTGCAACAAAAATAAGCAAATTGCTGTGCAGAGCATGCTAATCTACAGAAAAACGTCTAATAAGTTCAGAAAGCAGATCGACGCTCATAAGAAAAATGAGCCAGTAGCAAAGGGAAGAGGGAGAGCATCTTGAATCGACAAGATGATAAAAAGGCGATGTTCGATATTATGCCAGCAGATGTATCTTCATCTGATGATAAACCATCATTATCACGTCGACTAATTAATAAAACATTGCAACATGCACAAGATGCGGTGGAATTTGCCAGCGATACTTCTCGTAACATTGCAGGTGTGGCAGATGCTGCACTAGATGCCTTAGATCATGTCACACACCAGACCAAGCGCGGTGTTGAAGGAGTGCGTAATACGGTACGCGATATGGTGTCAGAAACGAGCGAGGTCGCACGTCAGGTTGCTTTGGCGATGGCAAGAACATCATTGGGGAAAAGCAGTCTCACCTTATATTTACCAGAAATGCTGTTGAATAATCAAATTCGTAAAAGAATGGATCGCAGCGAAATTGATGATATTAAAATTGAATGTGGTAATGATCGGTTCCATATTGAACTCGATGGACACTATCATCGTTTTCTGTATCGACTTTCGCTCGAATTTAATGTCTTAGAGTGTCGTATTGGGCAGGAAAAGTATTTGCGTCTGCGTCAAGTCGATGAGCATCTTGATCTACAAATTCGCCATGGCGGCACCTTAACCAATTGGGCTGCACGTCGAGTGGGCAATGTCAGTTTTGAATTAATTAATTCTTTGCCGATTCCATTCTTGATCAATCATCTGATTCGTGATGTCCCAGGGATTCAAAAAGAAGGGCATCGCTTGTGGTATATCGATCTGGAAGAAGCGGGTTTTATTGATTTCATTAATAACCGTTCGTGGATGGTGGATAAGTTATTGAACCTGACCGATTTTAGTATTTTACCAGGTTTAAATATCTTGCAGGAAAGTCGTGAGTTGGTACAACAACTGGTTGATCAATTCGAGATCCGTGGCCTACGTGTGCAGTCTGGACGTCTAGAAGTTCAGGTCGGTATTGGCAGTGAATAGGCAATAAAAAAGCCACTGTCAATGCAGTGGCTTTTTCAGAATTTGGCGTCCCTACGGGGATTCGAACCCCGGTTACCGCCGTGAAAGGGCGATGTCCTAGGCCTCTAGACGATAGGGACATATCTGAGGAAATTTACCTGAGCGTCGTATGTAAAACATATTGATCGCTAGGCCTAAATTCTCGGCAAAGATTTTATCTTTGCTTTTCCTCGAATTTAGTGGCGTCCCTACGGGGATTCGAACCCCGGTTACCGCCGTGAAAGGGCGATGTCCTAGGCCTCTAGACGATAGGGACGTTTCAGAGGTGGGCGTATATTAGGGTGAATTAGATAGGGTGTCAAACACTTTTCTGAATAAAATTTAAAAAAAGTGAATAAGTGTCTAAAAATAAAACATATTGCAGAATAAATAATCAAAAATAAGCAGTTAAGCGAAAAAATCATCAAACAAATGGTTTATTGGTAGATATAAAAAATGCAGCTTAAGCTGCATTTTTTCTGAGATCTGATTATTTACGGTTTCGATAGAAAACATAATGACTTAGATAACATGCAGCAATAAACAGTAAACAACCGATAAAGCCTGCTTGCATCTCAGGATCTGCCGCCATACTTAAGCCAGTAATAAAGCAGAAGATAAAACCTAAGATGGGTACGATAGGATAAAGCGGTGCAGCAAATTTTAAGTCTTTTGCGGTATGGCCCGCTTTGTACCATTGGCGTCTAAAGTTAAATTGACTCCAGCAAATACTCATCCAGACAATGACCATGGTGAATGCTGCAACACCTAATAAATTCTTAAAAATCGTTTCAGGGGCAAAGTGCTCTGATAACAGACCAGGAATCGCACCAAACATGGTCACGACCAATGCAATAATCGGGGTGCCACTTTTTGATAAGCGCGAGAATACACTTGGTAACTGACGCTGATCTGATAAAGACCACATCATACGTGATGCAGCATAAAGACCTGAGTTTGCAGCAGAAAGGAGTGCGGTAATAATCACGAAACGGATAATGTCGTCGGCATAAGGAATACCAATATAGTTAAATACCGTTACGAAAGGACTGCTACTCACCCCTTCACCACCTAGGCCGGCGACTTGGAATGGAAGTAAAGCACTGATCACCACGATTGTGCCGACAAAGAAAATCAATAAACGCCAGATCGCGGCATTGATTGCCTTTGGAACATTCTCAGCAGGGTCTTTGGTTTCACCTGCAGCAACACCAATCAATTCTGTGCCAGAAAAGGCAAAATTCACAATCAACATGGTGGTAAAGATTGGAATAAGCCCTTGCGGGAACCAACCGTGTGCGGTCAAATTGTGAAATAGTGGTGCTGATTCATAGCCTTGGAATGGAATGAAACCAAAAATAGCCATCAAGCCTAGAATGATAAAGGCAATGACGGTGACTACTTTAACTAAGGCTAACCAGAATTCGGATTCGGCGAACATTCGGGTTGAGGTGAGATTTAATCCCAAAATGGTGACTGCAAAGATAATGGTCCAGATCCACATGGAAATGTGTGGAAACCATTCCTGCATCAGCAAGGCCGCAGCGGTAAATTCTGTACCTAAAGTTGCGGTCCATGTGAGCCAGTAGACCCAAGAAATCATATAACCTGTGCCTGGACCAATATATTTTTGAGCGTATGCACCAAAAGATCCAGCAACAGGCATGTGTACTGCAAGCTCACCTAAGCAGAGCATGACCATATAAGCAATTAAGCCACCTAAAACATAGGCAATAATTGCACCCACAGGGCCGGTTTGAGCGATAACTTCGCCAGAACCTAAAAACAGACCTGTACCAATCGCGCCACCTAAAGAAAGCATGACTAAATGGCGAGTGCTCATGGCACGCTTTAGCGTTGTTGGTTCTGAATTCGCATTTGAGTTGGAAGATTGCATACGACAATTTGTCCAAGCATAGAGAAGCGGCTATTTTATGGAAAATTCGAAAATGTGCAATCTGCTTGAGAAAGATTATTAGAAAAATATAATTATTATATTCGAGAATATGGCGTCCCTACGGGGATTCGAACCCCGGTTACCGCCGTGAAAGGGCGATGTCCTAGGCCTCTAGACGATAGGGACAGATGAGGCAACACATACATGACTGAAAGCCTAACTTCATCTCGGAAAAGCATTGCGATTTCGAGAATCTGGTGGAGCCAAGCAGGATCGAACTGCTGACCTCTACAATGCCATTGTAGCGCTCTACCAACTGAGCTATGACCCCAGAATGTGTGAGCGCAATATTAGGGGGAATGCGCTCACACGTCAATCATTAAACTGAATTAAGTCTCACTATTTGCATCATTTTTCGGCAATTTTAGTGATTCATTTAGCTTTTCCCAAACTTTTAGCTCTTTCTTGCTTGGTCCACCGACAAGTTCTAGGGCGTGACGTAAACGTGCAAAAGTCAAATCAGGGCCGAGAGTAACCATCGCTTGCATGACAGGTGTTGAACTGGTCGAACCTGCAATCGCAATAAAGAAGGCTGGCATGAAATCACGTAATTTGATTTCCATCTGATTCGCCAAGTCCATCAAGGTTTGGCTGACAGTGTCGTTATTCCAAGTAAACTGACTTTCTAAACGCCAAATTGCAAATTGTAGGCTCTGACGAACTTGTTCTTCGGTCAATTTTTTGCTTTCAAACTGCTCTTTGCTGATTTGTGGCATATGGTTGAAGTAAAAACCAGCCCAATTCACGGCTTCAGAGAGCAAGTTGATACGCGGTTGAATCGCAGCAGCGATATCTTCAAGGGTTTGACGATCACTTTTCCATGCCAATAAACGATCTAAAAGCTGTCCTGGCGTCAATCCTTTGATCCACTGACCATTGAGCCAGTTGAGTTTTTCAACATCAAAGATTGGTCCACCCAGCGAAACACGCTGTACATCAAAGTTTTGAATCATGTCTTCTAGGGTGAATACTTCACGTTCATCAGGCATTGACCAGCCCATACGACCTAAATAATTTAATAATGCCTCTGGTAAAACACCGATATCACGATAGTAGTTGATTGAGGTTGGGTTTTTACGTTTAGACAGTTTTGATTTGTCTGGGTTACGCAATAATGGCATGTGACACAATGTTGGCATGTCCCAACCGAAATATTGATACAGCAATTGATGCTTGGGTGCAGATGGTAACCACTCCTCACCACGTAACACGTGAGTGATTTCCATTAAGTGGTCATCCACAACATTGGCAAGGTGGTAGGTTGGTAAACCATCCGTTTTGAGCAGCACCTGCATGTCAACTTGTGCCCATGGAATCTCAACTTCACCACGGAGTAAGTCATTAATTTTACAAATGCCTTCCTCTGGTACTTTCATACGGATGACATGTGGCTCACCAGCAGCAAGACGACGTTGTACTTCTTCTTGTGATAATTTTAAGCCGCGGCCATCATATTTAGGTGTTTCGCCACGCGCTTGTTGTTCTGCACGCATTTGATCAAGTTCTTCTGCGGTTGCAAAACAATAGAAAGCGTGACCTTTTTCAACCAAATCAAGCGCGTATTGCTTATAAATACCCATACGCTCTGATTGGCGATAAGGGGCATGTGGGCCACCCACATCTGGACCTTCTGACCAGTTCAGACCTAACCAACGCAAAGAATCTAAAATCATCTTTTCAGATTCAGGCGTTGAGCGAAGTTGATCCGTATCTTCAATACGTAAAATAAACTCACCGCCATGCTGTTTGGCAAAACATAGATTAAATAACGCAATATAAGCTGTGCCTACATGTGGAAAACCTGTAGGAGACGGCGCAATACGGGTACGAACTTTCATAAATGATCGGAGCTTAAATTTAAATTGAAACTATTATAACGAAAAAGCCTAGTCACAGCATGACTAGGCTTGATTTAAACATGTGAAGGGGCACATATTTAAAATTTAAGAAGTATGTGGCTGGAATATGGTTTGAACGAAACGTGAAAAACGTTCATGTTGACTGGCAAAGAACGTTTGCGTTGGTGTGGTACGAATCGTATTCAACATTTTTAACTCATCGTCTGACGATGGTAATAAACCGGTATTACGTTTTTGCTGGTCAAGCGCTTTAACAATTAAGCTTGAAGATGATTTATCAATTGTTTTTATGTTATTGCTTTCTTTAATTGCTGCCGCATGCCCCATTTGAACAGAAGCTGCTAAAAATAAGCTTAAGCATAGTGCTTTTTTCAATTTTAATGCTCGCATTGCTCACATCCCCTTCATGATTCTGAGTCTACAAGACTAACCAAACAACTATAGTATTGCTTTAATAATACGATTTAAACATAAATCTTAATAAAAAAGTATAACTACGTCACACTTTTTACAAAAATCTTAAAATTTGACACATCTTGACATGTATTTATAGCAAAATGGCTACTTTGTGTGCAAGTTGAATTTAGCAAGCAAATGTGTAGAAAAAGTGGAGAATGATAATTTTTCTCATTTTGCCATAAAATAAAAGGCTGAGTATTGTTTTAATACAAAAAATACGCGCTAGTACTATATCTTAAAAATAGAATAGTAATAAATTTATTGATATAACTATATGATTGTAAATTATTTTTAAAGAAATATAGTGGTGACAAACGGGGCGAAATGAGTAAACAATAAATGAAAACTGTCATCGCAGCAGCATTGTTGGCGTTGGGCTTAAATGGTGTAGCACAAGCGGCAACTACTTTTTTAAACGTGTCATATGATCCAACACGTGAGTTTTATCAAGAATACAATCAAGCATTTGGTCAGTACTGGAAAAAGAGAACAGGGCAAGATGTTGACTTCAAGCAGTCGCATGGTGGCTCGGGTAAACAGGCGCGCTCAGTCATCGATGGTTTACAGGCAGACGTCGTAACGCTCGCATTGGCCAATGATATTGATGAAATTGCCAATGCCGGTTTAATTCGTAAAGACTGGCAAAAACAATTTAAAGACAATTCGGCACCCTACACTTCAACGGTGGTGTTCTTGGTGCGTAAAGGCAACCCAAAGAATATTCGTGACTGGAATGATTTGACCAAGTCAGGTGTGGAAATTATCACTCCAAATCCAAAAACCGGTGGTGCACCACGTTGGATTTATTTATCGGCTTGGGGTTATGCATTGAAACAGCCGGGTGGTAATGATGCCAAGGCGCGTGAATTGGTGAAAAAGCTTTATCAAAATGTCAAAGTCTTGGATTCAGGTGCACGTGGTTCACTCACCACTTTTGCTGAACGCGGCATTGGTGATGTGTTGTTGTCTTGGGAAAATGAAGCATTATTGGCAACTCAAGGCTTAGGGAAAGATAAATTTGAAATTGTGTATCCTTCAATTTCGATTTTGGCTGAACCTTCTGTGGCAATCGTTGATAAAACCGTAGATAAAAATGGCAACCGTCAATTGGCGCGTGGTTACTTAAATTTCCTTTATTCGCCTTTAGGGCAAGAGCTGGCTGCGAAATATTATTTCCGTCCACGTAATCCACAGGTTGCTGCTAAATATGCGCAACAATTTCCAAAGATTAAACTATTCAAGATTGATGATGTGTTTGGTGGTTGGGCAAAAGCACAAAAAACACATTTTGTGAATGGTGCGATTTTTGACCAGATTTATGCGGAAAAACCATAAATCTAGTTGTTACTGAGATTAAAGAGAACGATCGAAAAGCAAATACCGAAGGTGTTTGCTTTTTTATTGAGTGAAAAATGATAAGAAAACGGTTTTATCTATGAAAAGTTAAGAATTCTCTACAAAAAGTCGTTTGGTGCTGGCATAAAACAAGGTGATAATGTGCAGTTACATTTTCAGCTGTTGATTCATTTCTTATGTCGCATATTTCTGTCTTACTTCATGAAACCGTTGATGGCGTATTGGCAGGTCGCGATACTGGTATTTTTGTCGACGCGACCTTTGGTCGTGGTGGGCATACCAAGTTGTTACTTTCAAAATTAGACCAAAATGCACGTGTTTACGCCTTCGATAAAGACCCGCAAGCCCTTGAAGTTGCAGCACAATTAGAACAAGAAGATTCACGTTTTAAAATTATTCATGCCAGTTTTGCAGATATTCAATCCGAGTTAGCTCAAATTGGTCTGACTGAAGTTGATGGCATTATGGCTGACTTAGGGGTTTCATCACCACAACTGGACCAAGCTGAACGTGGTTTTAGCTTCATGCAAAATGGGCCGCTGGATATGCGAATGGATAATTCGCAAGGTCTAACAGCAGCTGAGTGGTTGCTTGAAATTGAAGAAGAAAAACTCGCAAATATTATTTACCAATACGGTGAAGAACGTTATAGCCGTCGGATTGCCAAAGCCATTAAACTGGCAGGTGAAATGACAACGACTGCCCAACTGGCAGAAGTGGTTAAAACCGCACATCCAAAATGGGAAAAGCATAAGCATCCTGCAACGCGTACTTTTCAGGCGATTCGTATTGCTATTAACAAAGAACTCGATGATATCGAGACATTTTTACCGCAAGCTGTCACATTATTAAAACCAACTGCACAGCTGGCAGTGATTAGCTTTCATTCTTTGGAAGATCGTTTAATCAAGCAGTTTATTCAAAAAGAATCGAGTTTGGCTGAAGACACTGGCTGGGGGATGCCTCAAGCACAGGTCGATACTCGACGTTTAAAGAAAGTTTCTCGTATTCGTGCGAGTGAAGCAGAAGTAAAAGCAAATCCTCGTTCGCGTAGTGCATGGCTGCGTGTGGCTGAGCGTTTAGAGCAAAAAGGCTGAGAATGAACAACAAGAATGATGACGACGTTAAACCAAGCAGCAGAAAAGGACTGAAAAAGGTCGTTGTGTATGCTGTACTCGTTGCATTGGTGTTTACAAGTGCGATGATGGTGGTGTTCCAAGTATTTGAATACCGTCATGATTATCGCGACTTGAGTGCATATATGCGTGAAAGAGATGATTTAAACGCTGAATGGGGGCGTTTATTGATTGAACAGCAAACCTTTGGTGCAACCGCACAGATTGGTTCTCGCGCAGTCACACAACTACGTATGTTCTCACCTCCAGCCACGCAGACGGTTGTGATTTCTTTACCTATGACTTCAAAGCAAGATAAATAAGGCATGCTGTATGGCAGATAAGCGAAGTAAACCAATACGAAAAAAACAGCAGTCTATTTCTGAAAGACCGACCCTTGCTTTGGATATGTGGCGATTTTATCTGCTTTGGGGAACGGTACTCCTTTGTTTTGTTGTGTTGATTGCGCGTGCGTTCTATGTGCAAGTGGTCAATAAAGACTTTTTGCAAAATAAGGCCAATGCCAATATTTTAAGGACTGAGCGTTTAGAGGCGATGCGTGGTGTGATTAGTGATCGCCATGGCGTACCTTTGGCGATTAGTACCCCGATCATGAAAATTGTGATGGACCCAAGGGATTATTGGGAAACCAAACAGCAATTTGATGACATCACGGCAGAACTCAAAAAAGACCCGAATAATCGTAAATTAAAACGTCAATTGCCTGATAAAAACTTGAACCTAGATGAATTGGCAGATGCAGTGGGTGTAGATCGTGCAGATTTAAAGAAACAAATGCAGGCACGTCCACGTTCACGTTATTTAGTTTTGCAAAAAGAAATTCCACCACAACAAGCTGACTTGATTACCAAGCGTAATTTCCAAGGCGTTTATGCAGAGAAAAGTTATAAACGCTACTACCCACAACCGCAGCCGAATGCACAGATTATTGGTTTGACCAATAGTGAAGGGGTGGGGATTGAAGGTTTGGAAATGCAACTGAATAAACAGTTGTCAGGCATGGATGGCGAGCAGAAAATTATCCGCGATAAAAAGGGTAATCGTCTGAAAGTTTCTGAAGTCATTAAAGAAGTTGAATCAGGTGAAAATGTCACCCTGAGTATCGACTCACGTTTGCAATATATTATGTATCGTGAACTGACTGCTGCGGGTGTGGCCAATAACGCTCGCTCTGCAACAGCAATTGCGGTTGATGTCAAAACGGGTGAAATTTTGGCGATGACCAGTTGGCCGTCATATAACCCGAACGATAAGAATGGTCTCAGCAATAAAGATGCGATGCGTAACCGTGGCGCGATTGATATGTTTGAACCAGGTTCAACCATGAAGCCATTTACAGTGGCTGCTGCCTTGGAAAGCGGTAAATACACGCCAAATACGATTGTTAATACTTCACCGGGATCGATGCGCCTAGGTTGGCATACCATTCGTGATACACATAACTATGGTGCTTTAACCGTTTCAGGCGTCATTATTAAATCTTCGAACGTCGGTTCGGCAAAAATTGCCCTGTCTTTACCAAAAGATACCGTTCCATCTTTCTTTAGACGTGCAGGTTTCGGCCATCGTTCAGCGGTGAAATTTCCAGGTGAAAGTTCTGGTTTGCTTTATTCTGGCGATAAACTCAATCCATCGCAGTTGGGAACGATGGCATATGGTTATGGTCTAAACGCAACAATTTTGCAGGTGGCACAAGGCTATGCCATGTTGGCAAATCATGGCGTACAAATGCCATTGAGTTTGCGGAAATTGGATAAGGCCCCAGAAGGCACACAGGTATTGAGTCCTAAAATTGCCGATCAAGTACTGACCATGCTTGAACAAGTGACCATGCCTGGTGGTACAGCGAAACAAGCGGTAATTCCTGGCTATCGCGTTGGGGGTAAGACAGGAACAGCCCATAAATTACGTGCAGACCGTAAAGGTTACTCAAACAGTGAGTATCGTGCTTTATTTGCAGGGGTTGCGCCAATCAGTGATCCGCGTTTAGCCATGATTGTCGTGGTTGAAAACCCACAAGGTCGTTATTACGGCGGCTTGGTAGCGGCACCTGTATTTGCGCGTATCATGCAAGAGTCTTTACGCCTTTTGAATGTGCCTTTAGATAAACCACTTGATACTTCTATAAAATCCAATCCGTAGGTAAATTATGTCGATTCGTTTTCAACAGATACACCCGATCAGCATAGATGCGGCTTGGTATACCCAACCTTTTCAGGGTTTTTCTTTGGATAGCCGCAAGGTTGAGAAAGGGCAAATTTTTATTGCTTTAAATAGCTATAGCCAACCTGAAAAAACACGCCAGTTTGCACAAAATGCTTTGGATGCAGGTGCATTGGCCGTAATCAGTGAGGCACCATTGGGTCTCGCAAACGAATGGGTTTGTGCTGATGTCCGTTATCAAATGGGCGAATGGCAGAAGCAGTATTTACAAGCGACTGATCCTGTTCAGCCTTTACGTGGTATTGCGGTGACAGGAACCAATGGCAAAACCACGATTTCACGCCTCATTGCGGAGCTGATTAGTTCACAAGGTAAAGGCTGTGCAGTAATGGGGACGACAGGTAACGGTATTCTGCCAAATTTAACCCCATCCACACATACCACTTTGGATGCACTGCAACTACAGCATGCGTTACATGACTATGCCAAACAAGGCGCGAGCTTTGTCGCACTGGAAGCCAGTTCACATGGTTTGGAGCAAGGGCGTCTTAATGGTTGTGAGCTTGAAATTGCGGTGTACAGTAATTTAAGTCGTGACCATCTGGATTATCACGGTACTTTGGAAGCTTATGCTGAAGCCAAAGCTTTATTATTTAAATTCAAGACATTAAAAGCTGTAGTGATCAACTTGGATGATGCACATGCACATCTCATGTTGAATGCTGCAAAGGCGAATCCGGCACAACCTAAAATTCTGACGTATTCTTTGACTCAGACGACAGCAGATTATCATATTGTGGATTTGCAATATCGCTTGAGTGGAGCAAGTTTTACATTAATCGCTCCTACGGGTCACTATGTGGTTCAAAGTCCATTACTCGGACAGTTCAATGTTGAGAACTTATTGGCCAGCCTGATTGCTGCTGAATATGCAGGTTTTACGCTTGCTGACTTAGTCCAGTTTGTACCGCAGCTCCAAGGTGCACCAGGTCGTATGCAAGTCATTCAAGATGCTGAGCGTCTATTTGTGGTTGATTATGCGCATACACCTGATGCTTTGATCCAAGTACTGACGACCTTAAAACGTCATGTGACTGGACAATTATGGGCGGTATTTGGTTGCGGTGGCGATCGTGATCGTGGCAAACGTCCACTCATGACGCAAGCTGCACTTGATCATGCCAATCCCGTTGTGCTTACTTCGGATAATCCGCGCACTGAAAATCCTGAACAGATTTTTGCGGATATGAAGCAAAGCATCAATTTCGCAGAACATGAGATGCATGAAATTCATGATCGTCGTGAAGCGATTAAATTTGTGGTGGCGCAAGCCCAAGCAGGTGATATTGTGGTGATCGCGGGCAAAGGACATGAAAACTATCAGGAAATTGATGGGGTTCGCCATTGGTTTGATGATGTGGTTGAAGTGCAGTCTGCGATTGATGCACAGCCACATCCTGTCGATTCAGCCTATCCTGCGCAATAAGGTTAAAAGGTAAATAAAGCGTATGCATACTTCAACGACCAGTACTGTTCCATTACAACCTTGGACCGCAGAACAATTACAGCAAGCGACCCAAGGCGAGTGGTTTCAACAGAATATTCCACAAGGTGAAATTAAACGTATTTTAACGGACTCGCGTCATGCAGAAGCTGGCGATGCTTTCCTTGCATTAAAGGGTGAACGTTTTGATGCGCATAATTTTGTCGCACAAGTCGCTGAACAAGGGTGCCAAATTGTGATTGTTGATCATCCTGTCGATGCGGATATTGCACAGTTGATCGTAAAAGATACGCGTTTGGCTTTGGGGCAGTTGGGTGCTTATCGTCGCCAACATAATCCTCAATTGAAAGTGATTGCGTTAACAGGCAGTAGTGGCAAAACTACCACCAAAGAAATGTTGGGTAGTATTTTATCTCGCTTGGCGCCGACCTTAATTACCCGTGGCAACCTGAATAATGATCTCGGTGTCCCGATGATGTTACTTGAGCTGCGTCCTGAACATCAGTATGCCGTAATGGAACTGGGTGCTAGCCATCAAGGTGAAATTGATTACACCTCCAATCTGGTTCAGCCACATGTGGCAGGGATTTTAAATATTGGTACAGCGCACTTGGGTGAGTTTGGCGGACGTGAAGGTATTTGCCGCGCTAAATCAGAAATCTATGCGCATATTTTGCCTCAAGGCACTGCGATCGTGCCTGCACAAGATGATTTTGCAGCCACTATTCGTGCAAATGCACAGGCACACTCGATTCTGAGCTTTGGTGAAGGTGGTGATGTCTTTGCGACCGATATTCAGCTTCATCCTCAATCGGCACAATTTCATTTGCATACTCCACAAGGCAAACGTTCGGTAAATTTACCATTCGCGGGTGCGCATAATGTACAGAATGCAGCAGCAGCGACCGCATTTGCTTTAGCGATTGGTATTGCATTGGATGATATTGTGCAAGGCTTAGAGCAGGCACAAGGTGCCAAAGGTCGTTTGAACTTTATTCAGCAGCAGAATCACCTGTTTATTGATGATACCTATAATGCCAACCCAACCTCCATGCGTGCAGCAGCACAGGTGCTCTTGCAGCAGCAAGGCTTAAAAGTCATGGTGATGGGAGATATTGGTGAGCTAGGTGACAGTAGCTGGCAAGAGCATCATGATCTCGGCCGAGACTTGGCATCGTTACCGTTAGAGCATCTGGTTGTCGTCGGTGAATTCGCTGAAGCAGCGCAACAAGGTTCATCTCATTCAGAAAAGTTACATGCCTTTGCAACACAGGCAGAAGCATTACCGTTTTTAATTAATTTAGTCCAAACACATCAACCCCAGTCAATGAGTTTCCTATTCAAAGGGTCTCGTTATACCCATATGGAAACGTTGATGGCTGACTTGATGGAGAAAATTTAAATGTTGTTATGGTTATTTGAGCAATTGGCGGACTATAACAGTTCGTTTCAGGTTGTTCGTTATTTAACATTGCGCTCTTTGTTGAGCTTACTGACGGCCTTGACGATCGGACTGGTTTTAGGACCAGTGATGATTCGTAAATTACAAGCATTAAAATATGGTCAGGCTGTGAGTTCTTTTGCGCCTGAAAACCATGCCAAAAAAATGGGAACCCCAACCATGGGCGGGATTCTTATTTTACTCTCCATTGGGATTAGTACCTTGCTGTGGGCTGACTTATCTAACCCATATGTTTGGATTGTACTGGGTGTCATGGTGGTGTTTGGTGCTGTTGGTTGGGCGGATGACTGGATTAAAGTTCGTTATAAGGACAATGCGGGTTTACCTGCACGCAAAAAATTCTTCTGGACCTCAGTTGCCTCTTTGGGAGCTGGTATTGCACTATATGTGATTGCAAAACAACAGGACAGCATCGAGCATACAGCCAATATGTTGGATTTGTTGATTCCATTCTTTAAGAATCTTTCTATCCCGCTTTCAGCTGTGCCGTTAGGTTTAGCCTTTATTGCATTTACTTATCTGGTGATCAATGGCGCATCCAATGCGGTGAATCTTACCGATGGCTTAGACGGTTTGGCGATTATGCCAATTGTCATGGTCGCAGCGGGTTTAGGCGTATTTGCTTACTTATCTGGTGATATTCGTTTTGCCAATTATTTGCATATTCCTTATGTAAAATATACCTCTGAACTGGTGGTGATCTGTTCTGCCATGGTTGGTGCTGGTTTGGCCTTCCTTTGGTACAATGCACATCCGGCTCAAGTCTTTATGGGCGATGTCGGTGCTTTGGCACTTGGTGCGATGCTTGGTACCATTGCGGTGATGGTTCGTCAGGAAATCGTATTTGCCATTATGGGTGGTGTGTTTGTGATGGAGGCGATTTCTGTATTCTTGCAAATCGGCTCATTACGGATGCGGAATAAGCGTGTGTTCTTGATGGCGCCTTTGCATCATCATTATGAAAAGCAAGGCTGGAAAGAGACTCAGGTTGTGATTCGTTTCTGGATTATCACGATTTTCCTCGTCGTGTTAGGCTTAATGACCTTAAAATTACGTTAAACCAAGATTCAAGAAAGAAGCTGGTATTGACCAGCTTTTTTTATGTTTGGAGAAAATAGATGAGTTTGTTGATGTGTCCTGTTTGTCGCCAATCCTTGAATTTGGTTGAGAATTCTTGGCGTTGCGAAAAAGGACATCACTATGATGTAGCCAAACAAGGCTATGTCAATTTACATGTGGTGCAGCATAAACACAGTAAAAGCCCAGGGGATACCCCTGAGTCAGTGCTGGCACGCCGTGAATTTTTGCAAGCAGGTTTTTATCAGCCCTTGCAGCAAGCTGTAGTTGAAATTCTACAGCAACTTAAACCTCAAGCCATTTTAGATATTGGTTGTGGTGAGGGGTATTACACCAGTGCTATGCAAGCACATACCCAACAGTGTATCGGTGTGGATATTGCCAAAACAGCTGTCCAGCGCGCAGCAAAGTTAAATGCAGAGGTTATATGGGTGGTGGGAACAGGTGCAACCTTACCCGTGCAAGATCATTCCATTGACATTTGTACCAGTCTATTTAGTCCGATTCCACAAGATGAAATCGTCAGAGTCTTGCGTGATGATGGTTATTTAATTGTGGCAACACCTGCACCTAAACATCTTTATGATTTACGTGAGGCATTGTTTGAGCAAGTGAATTTGCATGAACCACAAAAATTTGTAGAACAGCTAGATGCTCAGTTTGAGTTAAAGCAGGCACAGGTTGTTGAAGCACTGCTACAGTTGGATCAACAAGCATTAAAGAATTTAATTGCGATGACGCCTTATGCTTATAAAGCAAACCCTGAACGACGCAAAGTACTTGAGCAAGTGCAGCAATTTGCAGTGACTGCCGCCTTTCAGATTTATCTATTCCAAAAAAGAAAGAAGCCATCAATGTGATGGCTTCTTTCTTTTTTACTGGATTTGATTGATCAAATGCTCAATCCCATCCTTTTCTTTTGGTGGTGGATTCTGTGAATTTGAACCCATTGCAGGCGGTTGTTTTTTCGCTGGGACAATAGGCTGCTCATCAGTCACTGGCGTTGTTCCAGGGAGGTCTGAGAAATCATTTTGTGTTGAGCGAACTGGTGCAGGTGGTGCAGGGCGATAAAGTGGGCGTGCCAATGGTGGAGAGGCACGATACTCTTTTTTATCTTCGCTTTGCTGGATTTGTAACTTATCACGAGAGATTGGATCTTTCGCTTCTTTATCCAAACGCACCCAAGCTGATGGGGTGTCTTTTAAAGATTTACCCATAAAGTTGGTCCAGATTGGAAGTGCAGCAACACCCCCATATTCACGACGACCCAGTGTGCGCGGTTGGTCAAAACCGACCCAAGCAATTGCAACTAAGTTCCCATTAAAACCTGCGAACCAGGCATCTTTAGCATCATTGGTTGTTCCTGTTTTACCACCGAGATCATCACGACCAATTTTAAGTGCAGCTCGACCAGTACCATGTTGGATTACATCCCGTAAGATGTTGGCCATATCGTAAGCAGAGCTTGATTTTAAAATACGTTGTGCTTGACGATAATCACTATTGGCTTTTGCTGTTTGTGCCGCATCAGCAGGCATTATTTGTGCTTCAGAAGCAGCAGAGACTTCATCTAAAGTTTGGTTGCTAACTTCTGTCACCTTGTCTTTAGATTCATCAGCTTTCACTGTTTGCTGTTCGGTATTCGTATTTGGATTGCTGATACATGGAATACACGCATACTCAGGCTTTGCTTCATAAATCACTTTACCCGCCGCATCTTCGATACGTGTAATAAAGTGCGGTTGAATACGATAACCACCATTGGCAAAAGTTGCATAACCTGTTGCCATTTGAATTGGCAGTACCTGCGGTGTACCTAACGCAATGGTATAGTTACGTGGAATCTGATCTTCTTGTAAACCAAAATCCATAAATAGTTGACGGGTACGTTCAATCCCAACGTTTTGTAATAAACGCACTGAAACGGTATTACGGGATAAATAAAGCGCACGACGTAAAGGGATCATACCCAAATAGCGACCATCAGAGTTTCTTGGAGACCACTTACCAATGGTAATTGGGCTGTCATTGACCATGCTGTATGGGGTCATGCCGCGTTCCAAAGCCAATGCGTAGACAAAAGGCTTAATGGTAGAACCAGGTTGTCTCCAACCTTGTATTGCGCGGTTGAATTTAGATTGATAGAAGTTATATCCACCCACAACGGCTTCAATTGCACCATCATTGGGATTAATTGCAATAAGCTGTCCTTGGACTTTTGGAACTTGAACCAAAGACCAAACCGTTTTGCCTTCATTTGGACGTAGACGGATAATATCTTTGACTTTGACAATTTGTGAGGCATTGGATGGTGCACCACCGACACTATTGGCATTGCGGTATGGGCGAACCCATGACATCCCAGACCAGTTGACCGTTACTGTTGAGCCATCTTGCATCAAGGCATCAAAAGAATTGTTATTGACCTTGATTACTTGGGCAGGATAAGTGTTTGCATAAGCAATAAATTGTTTGAGTGGTTTGTCATGTGCTTCGGGACCACGCCAGCCATGACGACGATCATAAGCCTCTAAGCCATCTTGAATGGATTGCTCTGCATAACGTTGACGGTTGCTGTCAACAGTCGTGTATACCTTATAACCTGAGTCAACTGCTTGTTCACCAAAATGTTCGACCAGTTCTGAACGAACCATTTCACCGACATAGGGGAATACATTGCTGACCGAGCGATCAATCATATTTAAGTTGATGGGTTCTGCAACAGCTTGTTGGTATTGATTTTGGTTGATATAGCCCAGTTGTAGCATACGTCCTAAAATCCAGTTGCGACGTTCAAGTGCACGTTCAGGATTAACCACTGGATTGTATTTTGAAGGTGCCTTCGGTAGACCTGCAATCATTGCCATTTGTGCTGTGGTCAGCTCGCCAATATTTTTGTTGTAATAGACACGTGCTGCAGCAGCAATACCATAGGCATTTTTACCTAAGAAAATTTTATTCACATAAGCAGCTAGAATTTCTTGTTTTGTTAAGTTTTGCTCGATTTTTCGTGCCAAAAATACTTCAGTTAGTTTGCGTCGAAGTGTTCGATCTGGGCTTAAATAATAGTTCTTTGCCACCTGCATGGTAATGGTTGAGCCCCCAGTTTGGACATCAGACCCTGTAACAGATTCAGTAAGTGCTCGCCCAAGCCCTTTAAAACTAATACCATTATGTTCAAAAAAGGATGAGTCTTCCGCTGCTAAAAAAGCATGAATAAAGGTTGGAGGAATCTGCTCATACTTAACTGGAATGGATAATTTTCCGCCATATTCTGCAATTAACTGATTATCTGCCGTGTAAACTTGCAATGGTTTTAGTAAAGGCGCTTTTTTAAGTGAACTCATATCTGGCAATGAAGGTGCGAGATAGAGATACATGCCATAAAATCCCATTGGAAGTGAGACTAAGATAATAATAATGATCAAAAAAAATGGGCGAACAATACCAGAACTGGATAGCTTTTTCATAATAAGTAAGTTTTAATAAGAGCGAATGGCAAACTAATTGTGGTCAGTATATCCTTTAGACATGCGGATTGTTAGATGAGTTATTGTATCCGTAGCAATTAAAGACCAAAACAAATTAGTGTGTTGTATTTTTGGGGATAAAAAAATAAATAGGAAAGTACTGTGCTCAGGTTATATCGTAAACCAAATAAGGGGTTAACGGGTGTCGATATTAGTTCGACAACTGTTAAATTATTGGAGCTCTCTGTAAAGAACGGTAGATATTGGGTTGAAAGTTATGCAGTGATGCCATTGCCTGAAAGCAGCGTGGTTGAAAAAAGCATACTGAATCCAGAGGCGGTAGGGGATGCGCTTGA
The DNA here is from genome assembly GCF_000369845.1 of Acinetobacter higginsii. Lineage (NCBI taxonomy): Bacteria > Pseudomonadati > Pseudomonadota > Gammaproteobacteria > Moraxellales > Moraxellaceae > Acinetobacter > Acinetobacter higginsii. Next base: position 324,120 of record NZ_KB850215.1, read on the forward strand.
GAGAGTGGTAAACCTTGCAAATCCTCACACCATGAATGTTGCGATTGCAGTACCAACATCGATGGTCATTAATAAGATCATCGAGATGGATGCTGACATGACGGATGAAGAACGAGAAGTTCAAATTCGTATGGATGCTGAGCAATACATTCCGTTCCCATTAGATGAAGTGAGCCTAGATTTTGAAGTTTTACCTGATCGTTTGGCCAATCCAAACCGGGTAAATGTGCTCTTGGTTGCAACGCGCACCGAGAATGTAGACACGCGTGTAGAAGTGCTTGAACTGGCGGGTTTAACTGCAAAAATTGCAGAAGTTGAAAGCTATGCTATGGAACGTGCGTTCAGTGTGTTTGCAGATACATTACCAATGGGCGCAAATACGGTGGGCATTTTGGATATTGGTCATACTATGACGACCTTATCTGTCATGCAAAAAGGCAAGATCATCTATACACGTGAGCAAGTGTTTGGTGGCCGCCAATTGACCCAAGATGTACAAAGTCGCTATGGCCTTTCTTTTGAAGAAGCTGGTCGTGCTAAAAAAGAAAGAACCTTGCCCGATGACTATGACACAGAAGTCCTAGAACCTTTCTTGGACGCCGTCGTACAACAAGCCGCACGTTCACTCCAATTCTTCTTTTCATCTTCTCAATTCAATGAAATTGATCATATTTTACTGGCTGGTGGGAATGCCAATATTCCAGGCCTAGCTAAGCTATTACAACAAAAACTCGGTTATCGTGTCACCATTGCCAATCCATTCCTACAAATGGGTTTTTCTCCCCAAATTGATATTAAAAAAATTGAAAACGATGCTTCCTCTTTGATGGTTGCATGTGGTTTGGCATTGAGGAGTTTTGATTAATGGCAAAGATTAACTTACTCCCTTGGCGTGATGAGCTAAGAGAACAAAGAAAGAAACAGTTTGTCGCATTTTGTGTTGGGGTTGCTGCATTAGGGGTTGCATCAGTTTTTTCGGGATGGATATATTTTGATCATAAATTGAATGATCAGGAACAAGCCAATCAACTGATTGTGAGTACCAATCAGAATTTAGATACTCAATTAAAAGCATTGGATGGCCTACAAGAACGACGTAATGCGATTATTGAACGCATGAAACTGATTCAAGGTTTACAAGGACAACGTCCTGTTACGGTACGTTTGGTTGATGAGTTGGTACGGGTCACTCCTCCAACCATGTACTTAACCAAGTTTAGTCGTATAGGGGATAAATTCACGATTGAAGGAAAAGCTGAAAGCCCAAATACGGTGGCTGAACTTCTACGTAATCTAGAAGCTTCTCCTTGGTATCGCAATGCCTTTATGAATTCCTTCCTTGCCGTGGATGAAAACAAAAATAAAGACAAAACAGCAAGTTCTTTGGTGCCTCGGGTTGAGGAAAATTATGGAAGCTTTGTTGTCACTGTAGATTTAGGTGAAATCGGGACAACTGCTGAGGCTGAACCAACGTCAGACGTTGCAGCATCAGGGGCAGTAGGGGTGACAAAATGAAGTTAGATAAATCGGATGATTTAAATCAAGACACCGTTGCTGTGAAGAAAAAGAAAATGACGGTAGACCAATTCTTCCAGCAATTTAATACGCTGGATATGAATAACTATGGCAGTTGGCCATTATCGGTCAAAATTACCTGCTGGATTTTTGTTTTCTTGGCGGTTGCAGCATTGGGTTATTTTGTGGTGATTAAGTCACAACTTGAATCGATTACCAATGAACAGGCTAAAGAACAGAGCTTGTTGAATGAGTTTAAAGAAAAAGATTCAAAGTTACGTAATTTGCAACAATATCAAGCCCAATTGCAAGAAATGGAAGCCAACTTTAATCAACAGTTAGAGCAATTACCGAAAGAAACTGAAATTCCGAGTTTGGTTGAGGATATCAACTTAACCGGTGTGAATTCAGGACTGAAATTTAAAAATATTCGTTTAGAAAATGAAATCAAACAAGAGTTTTTTATTGAGCAGCCAATCAGTATTGATGCCACAGGTGATTATCATGCTTTTGGTGCCTTTGTGACGGGTATTGCAGCATTGCCACGAATTGTAACTTTGCATGATTTTACGGTTGTTGCGACAGCCGATACCCAAAAGAAATCTGATATCCCTGTGGTGAACTATAGCGTTAAAGCAAAAACATATCGTTATGTTGGGGCGGATGAGCAAACAAAGAATACTGTTGGTACAGCTAAAGCAGCAACTACTCCACCTGCACAAGGAGGGAAATAGTAGTGAAAAATTATAAATTATTACTGGGTTTATTCATTGGAGCGAGTTTGGTTGGGTGTGATTCACGTATTGATGCAGTGAATCAAAAGATGGCAGACATTCGTAATCAGCCGCCTTTGCCGATTGAGCCCGCACCTGTTTTTACCCCTGTGCCTCTGTTTAACTACTCAGCCCATCAGCTTAAAAGTCCATTTATGCCAAGCTCATTGGCTGCTGAATTGAAGATTATGGCGGGGAAACGGGTTTATCCGAATTTTAATCGCCAGCCACAGCCTTTAGAAAGTTATGCGCTGGAATCGTTGAATATGAAGGGTAGTCTGCGTGGTAAAACCAGCAATACCATTGCCCTGATTCAGACACCAGACGGTCAAATTGAACGTGTGCAGGTCGGAAGTTATTTGGGGATGAATCAAGGGCGTATTATTAAAATTAGCCCAACCCAAATCGATTTGGTGGAGATTGTACCTGATGGTCGAGAAGGCTATGTCGAGAGACCTCGTACACTCGTTTTAATTGGACCAGCGCCGTAAGATTAAGGGAATAAAAATGAAAAAACAGTTTAAAGATTCTTTATTTGGGGAAGCGAAGACCATGAATCATGCATTCCGTCAATTTTCTATGGGTGCGATTGCGATTGCGGTGATGCAAGTGGCATCAGCGCAAGTGAGTATGACCAATATCGTACCAATGAGTTTGGGTGATCAAGGCACGGAAATTCGTGTGATGTTTAATGGCCTTCCACCACAACCGCAAGCTTATCAACTTGAACAACCTGCTCGTTTGATTCTGGACTTTGATAAGTCACAACAGGGTCTAAAGCAAAACTCGATTCCAGTATCAACCGCTGAAGCGAGTTCGATTGAGGTTGCATCGGATGATCAGCGTTCACGTGTGATTGTGAATTTAAAAGATGCGGGTGCATTTACTACACGTGTTGAAGGCAATACCTTTGTTCTTAAAATTAACTCAGCCAAACCTGCTGCTATAAATACACCTGCTGCCGCTGCGCGCCAGGTACAGCAAGGTGTGTCAAATATTGGTTTCCAAAGAGGCAACCAAGGTGAAGGCTTGGTTGTGATTGATTTGCTGGGGAATAATACTCCTGTGGATGTGCAACAACAAGGCAGTAAAATTGTCGTGCGTACAGCAGGGAATAAAATTCCGACACATTTAGCCCGTCGTTTAAATACCAATGATTTTGCAACACCTGTGGCCAGTATTGATGCTTATAATGATAAAGGCAATGGCGTCATTACCATTCAATCTGCGGGTAGCTATGAGTATATGGCTTATCAGGCAGAGAATAAGCTCACTATTAGTCTGAAACGCCCTATAGATAATTCTCCAGCCAAAGCCAAGACACAAACGTATACTGGGAATAAAATCTCTTTAGATTTTCAAGATATTGAAGTACGTCGAGTGTTACAACTATTGGCTGATTTTACCAGTATTAATATGGTGGCAGCAGATACGGTACAAGGCAATATCACACTGCGTCTTAAGGATGTGCCATGGGATCAGGCCCTCGATATTGTGCTCAAAACTAAAAATCTGGATAAACGCCGTAATGGTAATGTAATCTGGATTGCACCAGTATCTGAACTGATTAAGGCGGAAGAAGAAGAAGCTAAAGCGATTGCGCAAAGCGTGAAACTAGCACCGATTCAGACTGAGTACATTAAACTAAGTTATTCTAAAGCTGCTGATATATTGAAATTAATAGAGGATGCCCGTGATGGTAAGGGTGCATCAGGGAGTAGAGCGGCAAATGCAAATACAGATGCTTTAGCTTTGGAAAGTTTATTGAGTTCACGAGGCAGTGCAGTTGCTGATACACGAACCAATACCCTGATTATTAATGATACTGCCCAGAATATTGATAAAATCCGTAGAATGGTGGATTTACTTGATGTCTCGGTTAAGCAAGTGATGATTGAAGCACGGATTGTCAGCGCTAGTACCGATTTTACCCGAGAAATGGGGGTGAAGTGGGGGATTTTATCGCAAGGAATTACAAATAATAATGATCTTTTGGTTGGTGGTAGTGATCAGACATTATGGGATTTGAGAAAACCGACTAAGGACAGTAATACGGGGGGGTGGAAATATGAAATTGAGCGTCCTGATAACCTCAATGTGGATTTAGGTGCGGTGACACCTGGTGCAAGTCGTATTGCTTTTGGTTTGATTAGTTTATCTGATTTTATGTTGGATCTGGAGTTATCAGCTGTTCAAGCGGATGGTTATGGTGAGGTGATTTCAACACCTAAAGTCATGACTGCAGATAAGCAGCCTGCAAAAATCGAATCAGGTAAGAAAATTCCTTATACCTCTTCTACGGGTGGTGGCGCCAATGCAGTGCCGAAAACCGAGTTTATTGATGCAACCTTAAGTCTAGATGTTACCCCAAGTATTACGCCTGAGGGTAAAGTCATGATGAAGTTGAACATTACCAAAGACTCGCAAAGTACACCAACACCGACTGGGCAACTTACCATCAATAAAAATCAAATTGATACCAATGTATTGGTCGATAATGGTGAAACGGTGGTTCTCGGCGGTATTTTTGAACAGGAAAATATCACTTCTCAAGTGAAAGTGCCTTTCTTGGGTGATTTACCATATATCGGGCGATTATTCCGTAGAGATATGAAAACGGATAATAAACGTGAACTGCTTATTTTTGTGACGCCGAGAATTGTTAATGACACTTTGACTAGAAATCATTAATATATTTTCAATAATTGCAATGAATATAGGTGGCGCGTTGCCAAGCAAAGCGTTTGAAACCCTACCAAATGTTTATTTGGTAGGGCCGATGGGGGCAGGGAAAACAACAGTTGGCCGACATTTAGCAGAATTGTTAGGCCGAGATTTTATTGATAGCGATCATGAGATCGAACGCAAAACAGGCGCGACCATTCCATGGATTTTTGAAAAAGAAGGGGAAGCTGGATTTCGTTTGCGTGAAACCAATGTTTTAAATGATCTCACTTCCCGTCCATTATTAGTGTTGGCGACCGGTGGTGGAGTTGTTACTCAAGCGAAGAATCGTGAATTTTTAAAACAACGTGGTATCGTTGTTTATCTTTATACGCCTGTAGAGCTACAGCTACAGCGAACCTATCGCGATAAAAATCGCCCATTATTACAAGTCGAAAATCCAGAGCAAAAATTACGTGATCTACTGACGATCCGCGATCCTTTATATCGCGAGGTTGCACATTATATAATTGAAACAAATCAAGGTGCAGCACGGGATTTAGCGCAACGTATTTTACACGTCATTTTATCTAAACAAGTTAAGTAGTCTCTGGTTGGTTTAAGTTTATGCAAACGTTACATGTTGAGTTAGGTGATCGCCGTTATCCAATCTTTATTGGTAGTCATTTAGACCCTAAAAGCTTACTTGAGCCATATCTACATGGCCGACAAGTCATGTTAGTGTCCAATACCACTGTTGCACCGTTATATCTCGAACATTATGTGAATGCATTAACCCAGTTGGATAAACAAGTGGCGCAATGCATTTTGCCTGATGGTGAAAAATATAAAGATATCCAGCACTTGAATTTAATTTTCGATGCTCTGCTCGAAGCGGGGTTTAACCGTGATTGTACGGTATTGGCTTTAGGTGGTGGCGTGATTGGTGATATGGCGGGTTTTGCCTCGGCTTGCTTCCAACGCGGTGTGAATTTTGTTCAGGTGCCCACCACGTTATTATCACAAGTGGATTCTAGTGTCGGTGGTAAGACGGGAATTAATCACCCTTTAGGTAAAAATATGTTGGGTGCTTTCCAGCAACCACAAGTGGTACTAGCAGATATGGCGCAACTGGATACCTTGCCTGATCGTGAACTGTCTGCGGGTTTGGCTGAAGTGATTAAATATGCTTTATTGGGCGATACTGATTTTCTTGTTTGGTTAGAGCAAAACATGGATGCTTTGGTTGCTCGTGATGCAAATCTATTGGCTGAAGCAGTTTTTCGTTCATGTGCGCATAAAGCACGTATCGTAGCCAATGATGAAAAAGAACAGGGTGAGCGTGCGCTGCTCAATCTTGGGCATACTTTCGGCCATGCAATTGAATCCTATCTAGGTTATGGTACCTGGTTACATGGTGAGGCGGTAGCAACAGGGATGGTGATGGCTGCAGATTTGTCGCAGCGTTTAGGTTGGATCTCTGTGGAGGATGTGCAACGTACAAAAAATATCATTCAACGTGCTCATTTACCGATATCATGTCCGAAAATTCCATTAGATGAATTCTTGGCTTATATGTCGCACGATAAAAAAGTCTTAAATGGTCAATTGCGCTTGGTTTTATTGAAGAAATTAGGGCAAGCAGTGATTACCAAAGATTTTGATGTTGAGCTGATGAAACAATCTATTCTTGCAAATCAATCTGCATAATTAATCATTTGGGAAAAGCATGGCTGTATCACGATCAATTTGGCAAAATATTCAACAATATAGCTGGCTGGTTTTTGCCGTCGCTTGTTTAATAGCTGCATTGATATTTTGGGGTATTACCGATAGTCAGGTGTTGGTCAAAGAAGAGCAGCCATCCCAAACCGAAACCCAAGTCCAAATTCAGCCAGAAAAGGTTGCTGCGACAGCTCATTTAGGCGCTCTTTCGGACGAAGTTAAGCCCTTGGATTTAACCACGCGTGTCGTTGTTTCCAATGATCATGCACCTGAATTTCGCGGCACTAAATTTATTAAAGAAAATCAGCAGCGATGGACCATGGAAATTTTCCGTAGTTCAGACGAAGCGATTGTTAAAAATTTTCTATTGAACCGTGAAGATCGCAGAAAGTTCGTGTATTTTCGTTTGAGTGGTGAAGATCAGGTTGAGCAATATGTGCTTGCGTATGGTGTGTTTGGTAGTGCTGAAGATGCAAGCCGCCAATTTGCACAATTAAATCTAGCCCTACCAGAATCTGTTCAGCCAACGGCTCATCAATTCTCAAGTTATACGGCCTTAGTGAACGATCTAGGTGCTGACGAAATGAAGTCAGCAACCAATCAACTTTATGCAGTTCAGTTAAGACCAGCGGCATTGCCTAGGGTAGATGAGAGTTTACTGATGGGAAGCAGCGCGTCTCAGAGTACAACTGCTGTACGTAGCACGGAACCATCGGCGGTGAAGACCACAGTTACACAGCGTGATGCGCAGGGTAATGTAGTCAATGTAAAACAGACTCAATCGGCACCAAAACCACCTGCAACTGCTGAAAAAATAAAAGAAAATTCAGATGCTTCAAAGCGTGAAGTGAGTGATCCTTTTAATTAGTACCGCACCATAATTGTGCGTTTGTGGTTCTTTTTATAGCATCGTGGAAGTTTTTGGTGCATTTTTGTGCGCAAAAATGAGTGCATTCTTCTGCGTATCTTGATGTTATTTTAACTTTTTTAATGATTTAGTAAAAACATGCATATATGGCATGTTTTTTGCTTTTTCGTGGTGCTAATTTGTCTGCTCATTGCCCTGTTTTGTGCTAAACAGTTCATTAATTGGGTGAAATGGAAAGTTTTTGTGCTTTACAAACCTAGGTGAAGGTGTAATAACTGAAAACACTTTATAGGGTGCAATCTTGTAAAGGAAAGACGTATATTGCAAATTCGCCATGAAAAATGTTTTCGCGAAGCATTGAACTTTGTATGAGTTAATCGGCAATATCGCAGAAAATGAATTGATTGTTTGTTGCTCGAAAGAGCCATGTTGAAAGAAGGGTACGCTATGCACATGCCATCGCCTAATACTGTAGCTCCCGCTCAAGGTTTATATCAGCCTGATGAGTTTAAGGATAACTGTGGTTTTGGTCTGATTGCCCATATGAAGGGTGACTCAAGCCATCATCTGGTCGAAACTGCGATTCACAGTTTAAGTTGCATGACGCACCGTGGTGGTATTGCCGCGGATGGTAAGACAGGAGATGGTTGCGGATTGTTATTGGCGATGCCAAAACAATTTTTCCGTGAAGAAGCACAGAAATTAGGCAGTAACCTGACTGAGATTTTTGCTGCTGGTACGGTATTCCTAAATATTGATCCTGCTTTAGCACAAAATGCCAAAAATATTTTGAATAAAGAAATTGCTGCTGAAGGTTTAACTGTTGCAGCATGGCGTGTTGTACCTACCAATAATGATGCTTTGGGTGAGATTGCACTACAATCCTTACCTGCATTTGAACAAATCCTCGTGAACTGCCCGATGGGTTTAACTGAAGTTGAGTTTAATCGTAAGCTCTTCTTGGCTCGTCGTCGTGCAGAACAACAATTACAAAATGATCCACTTTTCTATGTAACGACTTTAGCAACGACTGTTATCACCTATAAAGGGCTGATGATGCCAGCGGCCATTGCTGACTTCTATACTGACTTGGCGGATGAGCGATTAAAATCACATATTGTGGTATTCCACCAACGTTTCTCGACCAATACCTTACCACGTTGGCCATTGGCACAGCCTTTCCGTTATTTGGCGCACAATGGTGAAATCAACACCATTACTGCAAACCGTAACTGGGCATTGGCACGTACACCAAAATTTGAAAACCCATTACTACCAGGTTTAACTGAGTTAAATCCAATTGTGAACCGTACTGGTTCGGATTCATCAAGCTTGGATAACATGCTTGAGATCTTGGTTGGTGGTGGTATGGACCTGTTCCGTGCACTACGTATGTTGGTTCCACCAGCATGGCAAAACGTTGAGACTTTAGATGCTGACTTACGTGCTTTCTATGAGTTTAACTCTAAGCATATGGAAGCGTGGGATGGTCCAGCAGGACTTGTGATTCAAGATGGTCGTCATGCGATCTGTATGCTTGACCGTAATGGTTTACGTCCAGCACGTTGGGTGATCACCAAGAATGATTACATCACGCTTGCATCAGAAATTGGTGTATGGGGCTATGAACCTGAAGATGTGGTGTCTAAAGGCCGCGTTGGTCCAGGTCAAATTTTAGTGATTGATACTTTAACAGGCAAAGTGCTTGAGACTAAAGATGTCAGCAATCACTTAAAAAATATGCGTCCATATCGTGAATGGTTGCGTGATCATGCGATTCGTTTACAAGCCAATCCACAGCTTGAAGAGCAATTGCTTGATCAAGGCTTAACTGGCGATGCATTAAAAGCAGCTCAGAAAATGTTTATGGTGACATTTGAAGAGCGCGATCAACTGTTACGTCCAATCGCTGAAAGTGGACAGGAAGCAGTGGGTTCAATGGGTGATGATACGCCAATGGCAGTATTGTCTCGTCAAGTTCGCCATGTTTCTGATTACTTCCGTCAGCAGTTTGCACAAGTGACCAATCCACCAATCGATCCATTACGTGAATCGATCGTGATGTCATTGGAAACATGTTTGGGCCGCGAACAGAATGTGTTCGAGCAAGGTCCAGAGCATGCAGACCGTATCATCATTTCAAGCCCTGTATTGTCTAATTCAAAAATGCAGCAGCTTCGCGATGTTGAAAAAGAGCGCGAAGGTTATGGCGTTGTAGATATTGATCTGAACTATGTTGAAGCTGAAGGGCTGCAAGCAGCAATCGCACGTATCTGTGAAGAATCAGCACAGGCTGTACGTGATGGTAAAACCTTAATCGTATTAACGGATAAAAATTTCCGTGAAGGCTTCTTACCTGCAAACGCAGCATTGGCAACAGGTGCGGTACACCATCATTTGATTAAAACGGGTTTGCGTACCGATGCGAACATTTTAGTTGAAACTGGTTTTGCACGTGACCCACATCAATTTGCAGTTTTGCTTGGCTTTGGTGCGACAGCGGTTTATCCATATCTGGCTTATGATGTGATCAATGATTTGGTTGCAAAAGGCGAGTTATTGGGTGATCCAATTCAGGCCCAAGCAAACTTCCGTAAAGGGATGGAAAAAGGCTTACTCAAAGTCCTTTCTAAAATGGGTATCTCTACCGTTGCCTCTTATCGCGGTGGTCAGTTATTCGAAGCGGTCGGTCTATCATCTGAAGTGGTGGACAAATGTTTCCTTGGTGTACCGAGCCGTATTCAAGGTGCAACATTTGCAGATTTAGAGAAAGATCAGAAAAAACTAGCAACCACAGCTTGGCAGCATCGTAAACCGATTGATCAAGGTGGTTTGCTTAAATTCGTATTTGGTAAAGAGTACCACGCGTTCAACCCTGACGTGATCAATTCATTGCACAAAGCGGTACGTTCTGGTCAATATGTTGACTTTAAAGAATATGCAGAACTAGTCAACAACCGTCCTGTAGCAACGATCCGTGACTTATTTAAGTTAAAAACAACAAATTCGATTGCATTAGATCAAGTTGAAACGATTGAAGATATTTTGCCACGCTTTGACTCTGCGGGTATGTCTTTAGGTGCATTATCACCAGAAGCGCATGAAGCAATTGCAATTGCTATGAATACCATTGGCGGTCGTTCAAACTCAGGTGAGGGCGGCGAAGATCCTGCGCGTTATGGCACGATTCGTAACTCGAAAATCAAACAGATTGCATCTGGTCGTTTTGGTGTCACTCCTGCGTACTTAACTTCTGCTGAAGTGTTGCAGATTAAGGTTGCACAGGGTGCAAAACCAGGTGAAGGTGGTCAGTTACCAGGCGGTAAAGTGAATGGCTTAATTGCGCGTTTACGTTACTCAGTACCAGGTGTGACCTTGATTTCACCGCCACCGCACCATGATATTTATTCAATTGAAGATTTATCGCAATTGATCTTTGACTTGAAGCAAGTCAATCCGCAAGCAATGGTATCGGTCAAACTGGTATCTGAGCCAGGTGTTGGAACGATTGCAGCAGGTGTTGCAAAAGCCTATGCCGACTTCATTACCATTTCTGGCTATGACGGTGGTACCGCTGCATCGCCACTTTCATCGATTCACCATGCGGGTTCACCGTGGGAACTGGGTTTAAGTGAAGCACATCAGGCACTTCGTGTGAACGATTTGCGTGGTAAAGTCCGTGTTCAAACTGATGGTGGTTTGAAAACAGGTTTAGACGTGGTGAAAGCAGCAATTTTAGGTGCTGAAAGCTTTGGCTTTGGTTCGACACCGATGATTGCATTAGGTTGTAAATACCTGCGTATTTGTCACTTAAATAACTGTGCGACTGGTGTTGCAACGCAACAAGATCATTTACGTCAAGAGCATTATATTGGCGAGCCAGAAATGCTGATCAACTTCTTCAAGTTTATTGCTGAAGAGACACGTGAATGGTTAGCTGCACTTGGTGTTGCATCATTGAAAGATTTGATTGGTCGTGTCGATTTACTTGAAGTTTTACCTGGTGAAACAGATAAGCACGCACATCTTGACCTCAGTGCACTATTAACGTCGCATCCTTCTGCTGAAGGCAAGGCACAATATTGCCAAGTTCAAGGTAATGCACCATTCGATAAAGGTGTGTTGGCGGAGAAAATGGTGGCAGAGATGTTACCGGCAATTGAAGCAGGTGCTGGTGGCTCATTCAACTTCACCGTCGGTAACTGTGATCGTTCGATTGGTGCACGTATCTCAGGTGAAATTGCACGTCGTTATGGCAACTTGGGTATGGAAAACAGCCCAGTGGTGATGAACCTTGTCGGCACAGCAGGTCAATCGCTTGGTGTTTGGAATGCGGGTGGTTTGCATATCAAACTGGAAGGTGATGCCAACGACTATGTCGGTAAAGGTATGGCGGGTGGTCGAGTATCGATCTTCCCACCAAAAGGTTCGCCATTCCAAACGCAAAATACTGCGATCATTGGTAACACCTGCTTATATGGTGCGACTGGCGGTAAAGTCTTTGCTGCGGGAACTGCGGGCGAGCGTTTCGCGGTACGTAACTCAGGCGCATTTGCTGTGATTGAAGGTGCGGGCGACCATTGTTGTGAATATATGACGGGTGGTGTGGTAACAGTATTAGGTAAAGTGGGTCATAACTTCGGTGCAGGTATGACCGGTGGTTTTGCTTATGTACTTGACCTTGATAATGACTTTGTCGACTACTATAACCACGAACTTATTGATCTAAATCGTATCTCTACAGAGGCGATGGAAGACCACAAAGAAAACCTACTGCGTATTCTTGACGAACATATTCAAGAGACGGGTAGTGCATGGGCTTACAAGATCCGTAATGAGTTCGACTTCTATAGTCGTAAGTTCTGGCTGGTGAAACCAAAAGCTGCTAATTTACAAACGCTTTTGAAAACAACCCAAGCCGATCCACAATAATTCCACGACTGCATAGACATAGGCAGGTGCAGAGATGAGGGACATCGCTGCGCCTACCCACGGAGAGAGACATGGCAGAGCGCCTGAATAATGACTTTCAATTTCTGGATGTAGCACGCCAAGATCCAGAGAAAAAAGATATTACTGTCCGCAAGGCAGAGTTTGTGGAAATTTATAAACCTTTTACTGCGGAAGTGGCTGCGAATCAGACCCACCGTTGTTTAGGCTGTGGTAACCCGTATTGTGAATGGAAATGTCCTGTACATAACTACATTCCAAACTGGTTAAAGCTGATTGCAGAAGGGCAAATTTTCCAAGCGGCTGAACTTTGCCACCAAACCAATACCTTGCCAGAAGTCTGTGGTCGTGTTTGTCCACAAGACCGTTTGTGTGAAGGTGCTTGTACCTTAAACGATGGTTTTGGTGCAGTGACCATTGGTAATGCTGAAAAATATATTAATGATACGGCTTTTGCATTAGGCTGGCGCCCAGATATGTCTGGGGTTAAATGGACTGATAAAAAAGTTGCGATCATTGGTGCAGGTCCAGCAGGCTTAGGCTGTGCAGATATTCTTGCGCGTGGTGGCGTAAAACCAGTGGTATTTGATAAACGCCCTGAAATCGGTGGTCTGCTCACATTTGGTATTCCAGAATTTAAAATGGAAAAAGATGTGATGAAACGTCGTCGTGAAATCTTTACAGGAATGGGCATTGAGTTCCGTTTAAATACCGAGATTGGTGTTGACGTAACGATTGAACAACTTCTGACTGAATACGATGCTGTATTTATGGGAATGGGAACTTACACCTATATGAAAGGTGGTTTCCCAGGTGAAGATCTCAATGGTGTGCATGATGCTCTGGATTTCTTGATTGCCAATGTGAATCGTTGTCAAGGTTGGGAAAAAGATCCAAGCGAATACATCAATCTAGACGGTAAAAAAGTAATTGTTCTAGGTGGTGGTGATACCGCGATGGACTGTAACCGTACTTCATTACGCCAAGGTGCACATGATGTGACCTGTGCTTACCGTCGTGATGAAAGCAACATGCCAGGTTCTGCACGTGAAGTGAAGAATGCTTATGAAGAGGGCGTGAAATTCCTGTTCAACCGTCAGCCAATTGAAATTGTTGGTGAAAATGGCAAAGTGACTGGCGTTAAGGTTGTAACCACACAAATGGGTGCACCTGACAGTCGTGGTCGTCGTAGCCCTGAACCAATTCCAGGTTCTGAGGAAGTGTTGCCAGCAGATGCAGTATTACTTGCATTTGGTTTCCGTCCAAGTCCAGCAGATTGGTTTAGCACTGCAAATGTTGGACTAGATGGTTCAGGTCGTGTGGTCGCGGCTGAACAACAAGAGTTTAAGTTCCAGACCTCGAATCCAAAAATCTTTGCGGGTGGCGATATGGTACGTGGTTCTGACTTGGTTGTGACTGCAATTTGGGAAGGTCGCCAAGCAGCTGAAGGTATTTTGGACTACCTTGGCGTGTAAGCTCTCTTTCAGTATTTAAGTTTTAAATGCCCAAGCCAAGTGCTTGGGCATTTTTTTTATTTTGTAGATGGTTGACGGTATTTGGTCTTATGCCCAAAGAAAATAAAACTTTAACAAGCAGTCAATAAATTGCTATGCTATTAATGATAATAATTCTCATTTTTGTTGTGCTGAGTGGATAAAATAATGACATCGAAACTCAATGACAGGCTGTTAATTGCTGCGCTGTATACCAGTACCTTTCTTTGCTTGGTCGATTTGAGCAGTGTCAATCTGGCTTTAACCGCAATTCAAACCCAGTTCAATAGTCATCTTGCCGATTTACAATGGGTGATTGATAGCTATGCACTGAGTATGTCGAGTTTAATGCTGGCGGTGGGAGCTTTAAGTCAATGGTTAGGGCGCAAACGTCTGTGGTTGGCGGGTGTCGTGATCTTTATTTTTGGTTCGGTGATTTGTGCCGCTGCGCCAGATTTTAGCTTGTTGATTGTTGGGCGAGTGATCCAAGGCGTTGCGGGGGCGATGCTGATTCCTTTAACCCTTGCAATCATCGTACATCACTTTACCCAAGCCAATCGCAAGGCACGAGAAATTGGTAACTGGAGTTCATTCAGTGCTTTTGCCTTGATTGTTGGGCCACTAATGGGTGGCCTTATGGTGCATTATCTAGGCTGGCAGAGTATTTTTTGGTTAAATCTACCCGTTGGATTATTGGCCTTGTTTTTAGGCTGGAAAGGGATTGAACCAGATTTAAGCCAGCAAAAAGTAAGTTTTGACTATTTAGGGCTAATTTATAGCGTGATTGCAATCGCAACATTGACCTATAGCATTATCATGGTACAGCAGGCCCATATCGGTTATTTGATCAGTTTTAGTTTTCTCATCTCGATTGTCTTTGCTCTGATTTTTATTCGACATCAAAATAAAGTCTTGCACCCTCTGGTGCCACGTCATTTATTTCGTAACCGCATTTTTTTGCGTTTTAACCTGATTTCATTTTTATTGGGATTTGCAGGCTATAGCTCTTTATTTGTCTTTGCTTTATTTTATCAGGAACAAGTTCATTTAAGTGCAGCGCAAGCGGGTTGGTTGATCGCTCCGCAATTTCTGATGCAGGCGCTGGTTTCTATTTGCTTTGGCCGTTTACAGCAAAGTTGTGGAGCATTGTCATTGCTTCGGATCGGTTTACTGATCTCAGGCGTTGCATTGATCGCGATGGTCAGTTTCCAGAGCACTTCATCTTATCTGTTGTTTATTGGCTTAAGTGGCCTGATGGGTGCAGGCATTGGATTGATTGTACCCAGTTCAAGTTCCTTGAGCTTACATGCGGTATCGCAGGCCGATGCCAGTTTTGCTGCGGCAATTTTAAATATGCTCAGACAACTTGGATTGACTTTTGGGATCGCGGTATTGGGGACACTGACTGCATTTATCATTCAATGGACCGTTGAAACACTGCATTATTCGATGGCTCAGGCCCAGTTATTGGCTTTTCATAGTGTGGTCGCCATCATGGGCGGACTGTTTATTGCAGCCATATGGAGCTTGAGAAAAATTAAACAAGAAGAATGTGTCGCACCGATTTCATCGTCATAGACCAATCATCATTTTGGTAGTTTTGGCAAACTTTATAAGCTTTTTTGCCCTGTCTTTGCCATTTTCCCAGCGCAATACTCGAACTCAGTCTAGGAAATGATGCAGGCAATCGAGATGGCTCTTGCAAATGTGAATGTGGAAAAAACCTATTTAAACCGCCCTAAAGCATTAGGGATTACAGTACGACGTTTGCAATTTAATCCGAAAAAAATCAAACGTCATTATTTTGCAAATTCTCCAGTAATGTCACATCTATTAACAGCACTGTCTTCAACATTTCCAATTGGAGAACAGTATTTTGTGAATAGTGTTCGCAATGTTCGAGATAAAGTGCAAGATCCACAATTACAGGCGCAGATTGCGGCTTTTATTGGGCAAGAGGCGATGCATTCCAAAGCACATACCGAGTTTAACGATGCTTGGCGACGTGAGGATTATAATCTGGATCGTTTTCAGGCATGGTTGGCAAAACGGGATGATATGCTGCGAAATATTCACCCGAAATTGCAATTGGCCTTAACTTGCGCTTTCGAACATTTCACAGCGATGTTAGGCGGTTATATTTTAAAACACCCAGAGATTCTCAGTACGCTAGATGATGATGCGATGAAACTCTGGGTGTGGCATGCAATTGAAGAAATCGAGCATCGTTCGGTGGCATTTGATGTTTACCAAGAAGTATATGGTGATGATCGTATTCGCCGTTTACTGATGCGGAGTGTGACGACAGGCTTTGCCAGCCTGACGTTTTATGCCACCACACGTTTAATCTGGCAAGATAAGTGGAAAAGCTTGCCGAAATTGGGTGGCAATCTGTTTGGTATGTATTTACTGAGTAAAATGCTATTACAGTTGATTCCTGAGTATTTATCTTATTATCAAGCTGATTTTCATCCTGCCAAACACGATTACACTGCATTGGTGAATTACTGGAAAGCACGCATGGCAGATGAATATGGTATGGCAAGTTTCCAAGAAGAAACTGCTTCTAAAATTTATAGTTAATCATCATCCAATACCATCAAAGTTGCTTAGCATGGCATTACATCAAGATTCTTGAGTAATGCCTTTTTTATTTAAATTCAGATAAAGCAACGTTAATAAATGTTACACAGCCGACAAAAAATCTCATTACAATGAATTATCGCAAAAATATAAAGAAAAACTTGAGGATAAATTTTTATGAAAATCATCAAACAAACCGCATTGGCAAGTGTATTGGCAAGCACACTGTTATTTACCGGTTGTGGTTATAATACCTTGCAAGTCAAAGATGAGGCTGTGATTGCTTCTTGGTCTGAAGTTCAAAACCAATATCAACGCCGTGCCGATCTTGTGCCGAATTTGGTCAATGTAGTGAAAGGTTATGCCAAACATGAAGAGCAGGTTTTGGTTGAAGTCACACAAGCACGTTCTAATGTTGCGGGCTTAAAAGTTGATAAAGAAGTGTTGGAAGATCCAGCGCTATTTGAGAAATACCAACAAGCGCAAAGCCAATTGACGGGGGCATTATCGCGCTTGATTGCGGTTTCAGAAAATTATCCTGACTTAAAAGCCAATGAGCAATTCCGTGATTTACAAGCACAACTTGAAGGGACTGAAAACCGTATCGCGGTAGCGCGTAACCGTTATATTACTACGGTTCAAGATTATAACGGCTATGTACGTCAATTCCCTCAAGCGTTGACGGCTAAAGTCATTGGCATGAAAACCAAAGAAAACTTTAAAGCGGAACAGTCTGCACAGCAAGCGCCAACAGTTTCATTTAATTAATATCTGAAATTGTTTTGAACTGTGAGGAGTCGCTGTATGTTGAACATGTTGAAGCAGAACTTGAAACAGAGCATTTTGCCTGTTTTAACTATTATTTTTGCGACACTGTTTTTCCAACATACGGTTTGGGCTGAAGTCGCGACCGCAACCGATCAAAGTGATGTGCTTGTTGTGGGTAAAATTATCCAAGAACAGCAAAAGAATAAAACGACCACTACACCATCCTCGCCAAATGCTGAAACGCCTGCATTGCCCCAAGTGGCTAATGACATGGCAGAGGGCGAATCGATTCGTGGTTTGCCAACTTTAAATCAACCTGTGATTGATCAGGCCAAAGTATTGAGTGCTGCTGAAATGCAGCAACTCAATCAGAAAATTCTCAGTCTGTATCAGCAAGGAAAAGCGCAAATCGGGGTGATTATCGTACCAACCACTGGGCAGGAAGCCATTTTTGATTTTGCTTTGAGAACGGGTGAAAAATGGCAGCTTGGTTCAGCAAAACGTGATAACGGCTTATTGATGGCGATTGCAGTCAATGATCGTAATATCCAGATCTTGACGGGTTATGGTTTGGAGGGCGTACTGCCTGATGTGGTGCTGAGTCGAATTATCCGTAATCAAATCACACCCTACTTTAAACAGGGGCAATACGCACAAGGTATTTCTGCGGGATTAGATGAAATCAGTCGTATCGTCAATTTAGACCCAGAGATTGCGCAGCAAGCCGCACAAGAATTGAAAGATCGGCATGAGCAAGCAATACAAGCACAGCAAGCCAAAGACAATACTTTAACTATGGCGCTGTTTATCTTGATCGCAGGTGTAGTCGGATCATTTATTGTCGGTAATCGTTTAAGTGCTTCCACTGCAGCTGTGGCGGCAACCGTTGCGGGTTTGGTCAACGGTGCAGGTCTGGTGATGAGTCTATTACTCGGTGTCGGGATTTTCTTTTTATTGATCACCTCGTTGGCGCAACTGATTTTCCAAGCCTTTCTATCGGGTGGTGGTCGCGGTGGCGGCGGAGGTGGTTTTGGCGGCGGCAGTGGCGGTGGTTATAGCGGCGGTGGCGGTAGCTTTGGCGGGGGAGGAGCATCAGGCTCATGGTAACCAAGACAGATACAACACAGATTATTACTCAGCCTAAACTAGATGAGCATGTACAGCCAAGTTTGAAGCGTTGGTTTAAGCATTTCCTCTATGTCTCATCAGCACATCGGTACTTTAGTAAGCAAGATCGAGCCGAGATTGCCAAAGCGGTACAGCAAGCGGAAAAGGGGCATGTGGGGGAGATTCAGGTGGTGATCGAAGGGCATATTCCCTGTTCGCAAGCCTACCATCAAAATACCCGTTTACGCGCTCAGCAACTGTTTGCCGAGCTTGGAGTTTGGGATACTGAACTGAATAGTGGTGTATTGCTATACCTCAATCTATGCGAACGTAAAGTCGAAATTGTGATTGATCGTGGTTTAAAAAATGCCACACCGACTGAAACTTGGAATAGGATCTGTCAAAGCATTGTGCAGTTATTGGCTCAAAAGCAATATTTACAAGCCGTGAATAATGGTGTTGTGGAAATTGGACAGGTGCTAGACCAGTATTATGTGAAAACAGATTTGAACGATCAAAATGAATTGCCGAATGAGCCGATTATTCTAAATTAAAACACTGCCTTGTCATTTAAAAATAGGGCTTGTTGTTTTGTTTAAAATCTATTAATGTGCAGAATGTTCTGTACATTTAATCTATTATCGGTCGATTGTGCCAAATATCTTCTGATAAGCGGTAAAAAAAATATCAATAAATTTTCTGTGAATTGAGTCGCTCAATTTACATACAAGTAGAAAGTAATCAAATTCATTAGCAAAAAAAATGAATAATTAAGCAGTAAAGATGACGTTATTTGTCATTTTTTTTCTTAAAATGTCTGAATTGCTCTCATTTTATCCAACATGAATTTTTTTTAAGTCCCTGTTTTTTTAGGTTAAAATTAGCTAAGCTAAGGACTGGCATAAAACATGCTAATTACTAAATAGCTGAAAAAAGCTTATAAAAAAATATCCATTGGAGAAATGTTATGAACACAATGCAAAAGGGTTTTACTCTTATCGAATTGATGATCGTTGTGGCGATCATTGGTATCTTGGCTGCAATTGCGATTCCTGCATATCAGGACTATATCGCTCGTTCTCAAGCATCTGAAGGTGTATCATTAGCAGGTGGTTTAAAAACTGAAGTTGCTGATAGTATGCAAACAGGCGTATGTGGAAATAGTAGTTTAGGCGGTAAATATACTCAATCTGTTGTAGTGAGCGGAAATGTAACAAGTACTGCTACAGGCGATGTGGCTACTGGATGTCAAATGACTGTTACATATAAAACAGGTGGTGTTTCTAAACAAATCGACAGTCAGACTATTATATTAAGTGTTCAAGGTAATGGATCATTGAAAAAAACTGGTGGTACCTTAGCTGATAAATATGTTCCTAAAGGCGTAAACTAATCTTAAACATTAGTTTTTATAAAGACACCCCTGTTTAGGGGTGTTTTTATATACATATAGAATATGAATGATGATTGCAAATAAAAAAACACTTTTTAGTATTACGTTTATCTTTATCTCTACAATATTGGTTTATAGCACTGGTTTAAACGGTGGTTTTTTATTTGATGATATTCCGAATCTTGGAGATATGACGAGATATGGAGATATCTCTAGTTGGGAAAATGCAAAGCAATTTATTTTCAATGGTTTTTCTGGCCCAACAGGACGTCCTATCTCATTAGCAAGCTTTTGGATTAATGCACCTAGTTGGGTAGAGGGGAATGCTTTTCCTTTTAAGTTATTTAATTTAGTCGTACATTTATTATGTGGGCTAATATTATATGTTGTGATGCTTTATATTCTCAGGCAATACCAATATGAAAAAAAACAAAGTGAGTGGATAGCCTTATTAGCGATGAGTCTATGGTTATTGCATCCTATGTTTGTTTCAACAACACTTTATGTTGTACAACGTATGACACAATTATCTCTTTTGTTTAGTTTATTGGGAATATGGGGGTATTTATATGGACGTACATTACTTAGCACGAAGTTAATACAATCCTATGCCTGGATGACAATATCTATAGGATTAGCAACTATTTTAGCAACATTTAGTAAAGAAAATGGGGCTTTACTCCCTCTACTAATTTTAGTTATAGAATTTTGTAGTCCAGAAAAACAAAATAAACCTATATGGCAGTGGCGTTTTGTGTGTTTGGGTATACCCTCTATACTTATTGCATATATTGTTTTAAAGGAGATTAATTTCTCTGAAAACCCTTGGCCTGCACGAAATTTTAATCAATTAGAGCGTTTAATGAGTGAAGCCAGGATTGTGACAGAGTATCTTTATCGATTATATATACCTCAAATTGAGGGACAAGGTCTTTATCAGGATGGTTATCAAGTTTCACGATTTTTAACTAATCCTATTTCAACGCTATATTCTATTATTTTTCTGAGTATTCTTTTTTTATCAGCGATATTTTTTAAGACCAAGTATCCACTTTATGCATTAGCTATTCTATTTTTTTTCGCTGCACATTGGATGGAATCTACATTCCTAGGTTTAGAACTTTATTTTGAGCACCGTAATTATGCAGCAGGAATTTTTATTTTTTTACCTTTTGCTGCAAGTATTTACTGGCTTGCAAACGTTATAAAGCCACAATTAGCATTTGGTATCGCTATTTTAATAATTCTGATCTTTTCGTTTATGACATTACAGCGAGCTATTTTATGGTCAGACACAAATCGCTTAAAAATTTATTGGGCACAAAATAATCCTTATTCACCAAGAGCACAAGTGGATTTTGCACGCTATTTATTAGCACAAGGTGAAAATGAAAAAGCAAATCAACTGATAGTCCAAACATTAGAGAAAAGACCGGATAGCAGTCTGCTTACAGTCCGACTTATGAGACAAAAACTAGATATGGATCAGTTATCTACAAATGATTTTTTATGGATGAAAAATACAATTATTAAACAACGCCCTGAACCTCAAGCCGCTTTAGATTTAAGATATTTTGTTGAACAGATTCGAGCAGATAATGAACGAGTAAAAATGTACAGCAAGTCAATGATAGATGTTTTAAAAACTATGGAGAATGATCCACAATCATCTTGGAGAGAAAATAATTGGCGAGCATTATTTTTATATTTAGAGGGTAAAGTATATCTATCAAATCATAATTATCAGAAAGGATATGATACTTTTCTTGAATCATTAAAAATTTATAATAATGCCGAAACAGCGATAGCTATGTCTATGGAATTTACTCAAGTTGATAATCATGAAATGGCTTATCATTTCTTACAAGAGGTAAAAGATAAGTACATATCCTCTGAGTTGCAGCAGAATAAGCATATTGCTCATATATTTAATAATTTAAACATTAGGCTAGAACATGATTTGGGCTATAAATAATGATTCATAAAACTAAAGTGAGTATTGTTCTCCCTGCTAAAAATGAATCAGGGGCAATAGGGCAAACTGTTTCAAGAATTCAGCAACTTAGTCTTGCTTATGAGATCATTGTTGTTAATGATGGTTCAACAGATTGTACCAAAGAGCTCGCAGAACTGGCTGGTGCAAAAGTTGTTTCTCATCCGTATTCGAAGGGGAATGGGGCAGCAATTAAAACTGGTGCTAGGGCTGCTTCAGGTGATGTGATTATTTTTATGGATGCCGATGGGCAGCATGATCCAAATGATATTCCGCACCTGTTGATGCAGATAGAACAAGGTTATGATTTAGTTGTTGGTGCAAGACAAAAAGGTTCACAAGCAAGTATTGGGAGAGGAATTGCCAATACATTATATAATCATCTTGCAACTTATATGACTGAGCATCGAGTTGAGGATTTGACCTCTGGTTTTAGAGCAGTGCGAGCAGAAAAATTTAGAGAATTTCTCTATTTGTTACCGAATGGCTTTTCTTATCCGACGACCAGTACTATGGCATTCTTTAGAGCAGGCTATTCTGTAGCATATGTTCCAATTCATGCAGCACAAAGAATAGGGAAAAGTCATATTAATCCGGTAAAAGATGGAGTGCGCTTTTTTCTCATTATTTTTAAGATTGCAACTTTATTTTCACCTCTAAAAATGTTCTTACCTATTGCTGTCATTTTATTTTTAATGGCTACAAGTTGGTATGGCTATACACTTTATGAGTTTCATCGTTTCACTAATATGAGCGCACTACTTTATACAGGCAGTGTTATGATCTTTTTGATGGGCTTAATTTCAGAGCAAATTACTGCGCTCATGTATAAAGAGAAATAGGTCTGATTGTGTTAGATAGTTTAAAGCAGCTTTGGCAAATTTTATCACCCTTAGACAAGCGTAAAGTCATTTATGTCTTGGTTTTAGTCATGGGGATGGCTTTTATTGAGTCAGCGGGTGTTATTTCGATCATGCCTTTTCTCGCTGTTTTATCGAATCCTGATGTGGTGGAAACAAATCATTTTTTGAAAGAAATATATGACTTAACAGGCGCTGAGAATAAGCAAAACTTTATTATTTATTTGGGTTTTTTATCTTTAACAATTGTTGTTTTTTCAACTATTTTTAAAGTGATTACTCAATATGCGGTAAATCGGTTCGCTAGTTTACAGCGTCATTATTTTGCTACAAGGCTGCTCAAAATTTATTTACAACAAAATTATGAGTTTTTTATCCAGCGTAATAGCACAACACTTATTAAAAATATTTTATCCGAAGTTGATCAGTTGATTTGGACTATGATTTTACCTGCCTTGACGCTTATGTCATATGGTGTAGTGTTATTGGCGATGATCGGAATTTTACTACTTTATGATCCATTGATGGCTGTGGCTACCGCATTTGTACTCAGTTTGTTCTACTCAGTAATTTATCTTGCAGTGCGTAAAAAATTAACTCACATTGGCCTAGAGTTCACTCAAGCAAATAAGCAACGTTATCAAGCTTGTCATGAAGCATTAGCAGGTATCAAAGATGTTGTGATTAATAATGCTAAACAGGGCTATATTGATCAATTTGAACAGTCGTCAAGAATTTTTGCAAGACATATTGCAACAAGAGATACATTAGGACAAGTCCCACTCAATATTATTGAAACCGTAGGGTATGGCTGTTTAATTGGTTTAGCCATGATCTTAGCAGCTTCAGGTAAAGAGGTTACTCATATCTTACCAGTATTAGGTTTGTATGGCTTTGCTGCTTATCGTATGTTACCAGCAGCTCAAAATATATATCGTTCAATTTCTCAAATTAAATTTTCAGAACAGGTGTTATCTGTACTCAGACTAGAATTCTCTTTAGAAAAAAATGATCTAGATGAGGCAGTAGAAGTTGGAAGCCGTCAACATTTTGAATTTAAAAATTTAATCAGACTGGAAAATATTAGCTTTGCTTATCCTAATCGACCTGAACAGCCAGTATTTAATAACTTTAGCTTAGAAATTAAAAAAAATACTAGTTTAGGTATTGTAGGAAAGAGTGGCAGTGGTAAAAGTACACTGATGGATATAATGTTGGGGTTACTTCATCCCCAGAATGGCAAAATATTTGTAGATGAGATTGATCTCACACAACAAAATATTCAAGCTTGGTATGGGATAGTCGGCTACGTACCACAGAGTATTTATTTAGCCGATAAAACGATTGCTGAAAATATCGCGTTTGGTGTGAACAAAAGCCAGATTGATCGGTTACAGGTCGAGAGTGTTACAAGAAAAGCTCAATTGCATGACTTTATAATGAATCAATTACCACTAGGCTATGACACAGTTGTTGGGGAGCGAGGTGTAATGTTATCTGGTGGGCAGCGGCAGCGTGTAGGAATTGCTCGAGCATTGTATAAAAATCCACAGGTTCTATTTATGGATGAAGCAACGAGTGCGCTTGATGTTGAAACGGAAAAAGCAGTAAATGAAGCGATTCAGAGCTTAAATGGAAAGATGACTATGGTAATTATCGCACATAGAGAAAGTGCGGTGGCTAAGTGTGATCGGATACTCACATTATAATTTAGTCAGGAACGTTATACTCAAATAACTCAATCTAAAAAATTGACACTTTTTTCAGATAAGCACAGGCGTGAGTTTGCAACAAGTTTAAACTTATTCGTTGGCGAAAATGGTAGAGGTAAAATACATTTTATGAAAACCATATATTCACTGATAGCAATTAGTGAAGGAGTACATTGGAAGTAAACAAATGCTCTAACTAAAACAGTGGAGTAATCTAGTTGTTGTGTGGATATATCTTGAGTTATTTTCTAATGAGGTGGAAATATGTTTGGATACACTGACAGAGTTATTGATTATATAAATATAGTAGGTCTAAAAGGTCTTTTAAATTTATTCAAAGCAAAAATGATGAAAGAAAAATCTTTTTTTGAATTAAAAAGTAATCTGCATCAATTTTCGGTTAAATTAAGAATGCCATCATCAGATGTTTGGGTGTATAAACAAATATTTGTAGATGATGAGTATAAGTTTGATGTAATCATTGAGCCTAAAGTGATTGTAGATGCTGGGGCCAATATTGGGCTGACTTCAATTTACTTTTCTGAAAAATTTCCCAATACAACAATTATTGCACTAGAACCAGAAAGAAACAACTTTAATTTGTTATGTGAAAATATAAAAAATTATCCTAATATAATCCCACTTGAAGCTGCTTTATGGGATAAAAATACAAGAATTAATTTGTGTAATGCGGGACTGGGGGACTGGGGATTCATGACAGAAGATTTAAATCATGAGAGTAAAAATATGAAAATTGAACATGATGTACAGGCATTCACAGTAAATGATATTTTAAGTAAATATAATTTAGATAAAATAGATATTTTAAAAATAGATATTGAGGGGGCAGAAAAAGAGGTTTTTTTTGATACAAGCACATGGATAAATCAAGTAGATGCTTTAATAGTAGAACTACATGATCGCATAAAAGAAGGATGTAGTCGAAGCTTTTATAGTAATACAGATGGGTTTCTGACTGAATGGTATAGAGGTGAAAATATTTATTTATCAAAAGGAAATATAAAAAATCATAATGCATTTAAGGGGTAATTGGATGTCTGAATTAGTCTTTTTAGATTGTACTCTTCGTGATGGAGGTTATTATAATTCCTGGAACTTCTCGCAACCTTTAATTCAGCAATACTTGGAAGCAATGTCTACTGCCGGTATAAATGTGATAGAACTCGGATTGCGTTCTTTAATCAATGGGGGATTTAAAGGTGCTTGTGCATATACAACAGATGAGTTTATCGCTAGTTTAAATATTCCAAAAAAATTAAAAATTGCGGTTATGGTGAATGCTAGTGAATTGGTTGGTGTTAATGAACAAAAGAATGTATTACAAAAACTATTTCCAAATCCTGCTAGTAAATCTTCTGTCTCGATTGTGCGTATTGCTAGTCATATACATGAGTTTTCAGAAGCATTGCCTGCTGCAAATTGGTTAAAACAGAAAGGATATATCGTTGGTTTTAATCTTATGCAGATTGCTGATCGAACAGAAAATGAGATTAAAGCATTAGCTAAAGAGGCATCATCTTATCCTTTGGACGTATTATATTTTGCAGATTCTATGGGTAGTATGAACCCAACTCAGACTTTACAAATTATTGAATGGCTGCGTAGTGAATGGGATGGGGGGGTGGGCGTTCACACACATGATAATATGGGGTTAGCACTATCTAATACGTTATGTGCATTAAGTGTAGGGGTCACATGGATTGATTCCACTGTAACAGGAATGGGGCGAGGG
Source organism: Acinetobacter higginsii (assembly GCF_000369845.1). Lineage (NCBI taxonomy): Bacteria > Pseudomonadati > Pseudomonadota > Gammaproteobacteria > Moraxellales > Moraxellaceae > Acinetobacter > Acinetobacter higginsii. The sequence continues at coordinate 350,277 of NZ_KB850215.1, forward strand.
CCTGGTAATGCTAGAACTGAGGAACTGGCAATAGAACTATCTGAAAGGCGAAAGCAGACTATAAATATTATTCCATTAATGCAGTTGCTTAAAGACTATTTTAAACCAATGCAGCAAAAGTATGGTTGGGGTACAAATCCATATTATTATTTAGCAGGAAAATATGGAATTCATCCAACCTATATACAGGAGATGTTGAGTGATTCAAGGTATAGTGAAGAAGATGTTTTAGCAGTTATAGAATACTTGCGTTGTGAAGGTGGGAAAAAATTTAGCTTAAATACTTTGGATGCGGCCCGCCATTTTTACCAAGGTGATCCGAAAGGTACATGGTCGTCGGAAAAAGTATTTAAAGATCAAGATATTCTAATTTTGGGCACAGGTCCGAGTGTAATTGAGCATAAAGCTGCATTAGAACGATATATTCACAAATATAAGCCAATTGTTTTAGCATTAAATACGCAGATTTCAATTTCGGCAGAGTTAATCAATTATCGTGTTGCTTGCCATCCAATTCGGTTGCTTGCTGATTGTAGTATTCATGCAGCATTGCCACAGCCATTAATTACACCTTATTCGATGTTGCCTAAAAATATTCAAGATGCATTTAAAGATAAACAAGTTCTAGACTTTGGGTTGACTGTAGAAAAAGATACTTTCAAATTTCATAATGATTATTGTGTTTTACCAACATCAATGGTTGTAGCATATGCTTTAGCTATTATTACAAGTGGGAAAGCATCTAAAGTTTTTTTAGCTGGTTTTGATGGTTATGGTGCAGATGACCCTAGAAGTTTAGAGATGAATAATGTGCTAAAATCTTACAAAAAAAGCCCCAGTTATGTCGATTTATATTCATTAACTAATACAAAGTATGACATTACAATTTTATCATTATATGGTTTTTAGATTAGTGAGATTCTGATGAGAAGTGTTGTTATTATTCCTGCAAGATATGATTCAAGTCGTTTTCCTGGAAAGCCTCTTGTTAGTTTACTAGGTAAACCAATGATTATTTGGGTGGCAGAGTTATCTGCTAAAGCTGTTGGTAAAGAAAATGTTTATATCGCTACTGAAGATCAGAGAATTTGCGAGGTCGTAATTGCAGAAGAATTTAATGTAATTCTTACCTCAAAAGAAGCATTAACAGGTACAGATCGTATAGCTGAAGCTGCTTTAAAAATAGAAGCAGATATTTATATCAATGTTCAGGGAGATGAACCTTTAGTTAGTCCAGATGATATATTAAAAATATTAGAAGCGAAGAAAAAATATTTTAATAATATTATTAATGGTTTTACATGGATTGATAATAAAAAAGAGAACGTTGGTAATATTAATATTCCTAAAGCCATTACAAATGAAAATGATATTTTAGTGTATATGTCTAGATCAATAGTACCAGCATATAAGGATATTAGGAATAAGCCATTAAAATATAAAAAACAAGTTTGTATTTATGCATTTACTTATGATGAACTTAAAAGTTATTTCAACTTTGGTCGAAAAAGTGAATTAGAAGAGTGTGAAGATATTGAAATATTGAGATTTTTTGAATTAGGAAAAGAAATTAAAATGGTGGAAACACAATCAGGCAGTCTTGCTGTTGACACTCCAGAAGATGTTTTACAAGTTGAAGAAGCTTTGCGTAACATGAGAACTTTATGATTAAAGAATATAATATGACCATTGTATTTGATTGTGATGGAGTTCTCCTTAATTCAAATATAATCAAGACAAAAGCTTTTTATCAAAGCGCTCTGCCCTATGGTAAAACTGCTGCACAAGCTTTCGTAAATTATCATATTAAAAATGGGGGTATTTCCCGTTATAAAAAATTTGAATATTTTATGGATAAGATAGTACCTAAGTTAACGGAAAATCCTATTGATTTAGATGTAGAACAATTATTAAGCGAATATGCTAAACAAGTTAGGAAAGAGTTACTACAATGTGAGATTGCAGAAAATCTGCATACCTTACGACAACAAACACAACATGCCAACTGGCTAGTTGTATCTGGTAGTGATCAACAGGAATTAAGAGAAATATTTGCTATGCGCGGGTTGACGGAGTTGTTTGATGGAGGAATATTTGGTAGTCCAGATACAAAGGATGAAATTCTTACCCGAGAAGCTCAAAATGGAAATATAAAGCAATCGGCTTTACTGGTGGGTGATAGTAGATATGATTATGAGGCAGCAACCAAAGCTGGGTTGGATTTTATCTTTGTATATGGTTGGACTGAAATGCAAAACTGGAAAAATTGGGTAGACATTAAAGCCATACAAAGTGTGAAAAATATAAAAGAGCTTCAAAAATATTTAACTTGAAATAGTCAAGGGTGACTAAATGATTCTTCATCGTATTGCTAAAATGATTGTAAGAAAAATTAATATGTTTCAAGCAGCTTTTTATACGAGAGATATACTGATTTCTTTTGATGAAACTTGGTTCAAAGATAAACGAATTGCTATTATTGGTGGTGCAGATTCTGTTTTACAGGAAAAGTTAGGTGAGTATATTGATAGCTTTGATGTTGTTGTACGAACAAATAAAGGTGTTGAAATAATAGAAAAACAACAGGAATTTGTTGGAACAAAAACAGATTTCTTATTTCATGCTTTTTATGTGAAAGAGAATTGTGATGGAAGTAGCCCTATTACTGTAGAATTATGGAATGAAAATAAGGTGGGTAGGGTAGTCTATGCATATAATTATACATGTTCTGATTATGCATTATCAAATTTATTGTATTTTTTAAGAACAACAAAATGGAAATACAAATTTACACAAGTAACTAAAGGTTTATACGATAAAAATGTAAAAGCTATTTTGCCTCCCTTTGGACCGACAACTGGTCTGATTGCTATAAATACGGTTTTTAATTGTCAACCTAAAGAAATTTATATTACAGGATTCACTTTTTATAAAACACCAAATAATCAACTTTATAGAAATATGTCGGAAGAGCGGATGAATCAGGTAGTAACCAAAGACCATAATGCTGAGTTAGAGTACATACATGTTAAAAAGTTATATGAAGAAAATAAAAATATTATAAAAGTAGATGATATCTTGTATAAAATATTTCTCACGAATTAGGAGTAAAATATGGAAATCTACCTTATTTCACTCGAACAAGATACTCAACGACGTGCTGAATTAGCACAACGATTTCCTCAAAGTTATCCAAAAATGCAATGGATCAAGGCTGTAAATGGAAAAGAACTATCGGCAAAAGAATATTTTTCTTATGCTCAAAAATATTTTAATAACCATAAAAATTTGATTACACCAAGTGAGGTTGGATGTACATTAAGTCATATTAAAGCATTAGAGGAGTTTTTAAAAAAAGGTGAAGATTATTGCTTGATTTTAGAAGACGATGTTACTGGTTGTGATGAGGATATAAGAAAGCTAAATTCTATGATAGAAAACTCATTTATAAATGAGTTTATGTTATGTGGTGGGCAAGATGGATTGTATTTCGAAAAATATATTATAGGCAAAGAATTAGAAAGTAACATTTTTTATATTCCAAAATTTTCTATGAAATTCCTATTCCGGACATGTTGTTACATTGTAAATAGAAAATTGGCTAAATTTATTTTGGATAAACATAAGCATGGTTTTGAAGTAGCAGATGCTTGGTATAATTTATTTAAAGATTATAATGTTGATTTTCTTTATTCTGCTTTACTTCAGCATCCTAAAGATCTAAAAAATAGTCATATTGAAATGGAGCGAAAAGTATTTTATCTAAAAGAGAAAAATTTTTTTAAAAGAATATATAAACAAGGTGTTTTTTGGAAAGTTTATAACCGTATTAGGAATGATATTTATAGGTGGTCTTTACTTTTGAAAGGTTATAAGCAAATTCATAAGGAAAATTACAAATGACTATAAGAGTATCTATAATTATTCCTAGTGCAGGTCGTCGCCCAGAACTTTTAAAGCGAGCGATTAAAAGTGCTTTAATTGATGATATAAAAATTCAGACGGAAATTATCGTTGTGTTGAATGGTCAAAATGGATTAGCTTTTGATACTAGAAATTGTATTCAACACACTTTAGTTAAATACTATAAAATAGAAGATGGCAATGTATCTAAAGCAAGAAACTATGGTCTATCTTTAGTTCAAGGTGAGTTAGTTAGATTTTTAGATGATGATGATTATTTATATCCTGATGTAGCTTATCAGCAGTATTTGGAATTATATCAGTCAGATGCAGAATTATCGACTTATTCTGTAGCTGTCGAAGATGATAATACTCGTTATCAGGTACTTGAGCCAATAGATGTCGAAGATTATTGTGTTGCGACATTAAGTGAAAATTTCGTAGGATTACCATTAATATCAATTTATAAATATAAAATTATTAAATATTTAAAATGGGATGAAGAGATTTCTATTGTAGAGGATGAAAAATGGATGCGTACAATTTCAGCAAATGCAGAAATTAAATGGATTAAAAGTAATAATGTGGTAGCTGTATGGTATCAGCATGATATGGATAGACTTTCTGTATCTGCTTCTTATGTACACCCTGAGCTTTTTAAAAATAGGCAGCAATCTATTCAAGAAACTTTACAAAAATTGATAGCTAATAATAGAATGACACCTTTAAGATTGAGAGCCGCTTCTGGCGGTTTATGGTCTTGTATTCATGGTGGATTTTATTTTTCTCCAGTATTTTGGACAGATGTTGCTTTGTATGTTAGAAAACTTGATCCACAATCAAAACCTAATGATCCTTTTTTTCATAAATTACCTAATTGGATTCACCCTCTTATGATTGAATGGTTAATGTTACCTAAGCGATGGCTTAATCATGTTGTTAGAAAGTTAAAAATTAACTTTGGATATAATAAATCTTACGTCAGAAAATTCTAGAATAAGTTGATAGTTGCTTGAAATGAATAAATTGTACTCATTTGACTTGTTTGATACACTGGTAACAAGAAAATTAAACCATCCTAAAGATGTCTTCACTCTTGTCGAAAGTACAGGAGTTGTAAAATTTAGATTTTTTTTAAACGTATTTTTTACATTTAAAGTATTGAGAGTTTTTTCTGAAAAATTTTCTCGTTTTTTAAAAAAAAATAAGAAAGAAGATATTAATATTTTTGATATTTATCGAGTGCTAGGTTTTTTTATTAAAAACCCTAAAGAGGTTCTACGGAAAGAGATTGAAATAGAGTTGTGTGTCATATATCCATTAGAGAAAAATATAAAAAAACTCAATGAACTAATTTTAGAAAAAAAACGTATTTGTATTGTATCTGATATGTATCTTACTGGTAATATAATAAAAAAAATTCTAAAAAAAAATAAAATAAGTATAAGTTTGATTTATATTTCTTCTGAAATTGGTTTAACAAAATCAAGTGGAAATATTTTCAAATTCATTGCACAACATAATGAAATTGAATTGTCAGAAATAATTCATTATGGTGATAATATTCACTCTGATATTAATGTGCCTAAGAGGTTGGGGGTTTCAGTTGTGCATGTTGGTTTTGCTCAATATCGTGAAAGTCATGGTTTTTTAGATTGTTTTAAATCTCCAATTCAAGAAGATTTATACTACAAACTAGGGTATGAGTTTTGTGGGAAGATAGCTTATATTTTTTCTCATTACATAAATAATAATATAAAAGGAAAGAATATTGTTTTTGGTGCAAGAGATTCTTATTTGTTTAAATTTGCGTTTGAACTGTTTTTTAATCAAGATGAGCATTATGAAACATTTTATACTCGTATTTCTAGACAGTTGGTTTATTTGCCAGAAGTTTATTTTTCTAAAAGTTATGAGAGGCTTTTTTTTGAAACAATGTATTGTGATGATTTTTTCTCTCGGATTGATTTGCCCTGTCCAGAATCATTGCGAGGAAAATCAGTTTGGCTACATAAAAAGAAAATTAACTTTTTTTTGACTCATCATAGAGATTTTAATGAAAAATTAAAGGAAGATGCCTTAGTTGTTAAAGAGTACCTTGCGTCAAATGGTTTCAATAAAAATGTTTATTTTATTGATCTTGGTTGGAAAGGGAGTATTCAAGATTCATTAAATATAATTTTTAATGATAATTCTATTGATGTTATGGGTTTGTATGTTGGGATGGTAAATAAACATAGTAAAAAGAAAGGTTTTTTATTTAATAATAAAAAATCATACTATTTATATTTTTATGTTATGCAATGTATTTCATTGTTTGAATTTTTATTTACTGAGCCAAAGCGTAGTTTACAAAAAATAAAAAAAATGGATGATAATTATTTCTTTACATTTACGGATGATGAGTCCGATTTTCAAGTAGATTCACGGAAACGAATAAAGGCTGGTGCTGAGCAGTTTTTGCTTGATTTTTTTGAGTTGAATAATCAAATTAACTTTAAATTTGACTATGTTGAACAATCTGTTAAACAACTAATTTATACTAATTTGATGTGTATTAAAGATGACTTTTCTACTGCTTTTTCTAATTTATCACATTCAGCAGGGTTCAATGCATCATTACAATCAAATTTAATAGAGTTTTCCAATTTTTCAGTAATCGGTTATTTAACTGCACCATGGAAAGCATATTTTATGTCTGAGTTGCACAAGAAATCAAAAATCAAGTATTTTATATTTATTATTTTATTTCATAATGTTTTTTTCTTTGTTTTTTATGAATATTTTAAAATATTTTATAGAAAAGTGAGAGGGTTAATTTATGGTTAATAATATTCTCATCATAGGTGCAGGTTTTGCAGGTGCAGTAATAGCACGAGAGCTTGCTGAAGCAGGGCATTGTATTACAGTTATAGATAAACGTCCGCATATCGCAGGTAACGCTTATGATGTAAAGGATGAACATGGGATTTTAATACACCAATATGGTCCACATATATTCCATACCAATAGCGAACGAATTTTTAATTATCTCTCAAAATTTACTGAGTGGAGAAATTATGAGCATCGGGTTCGCGGCGTGGTTAATGGGCAAGAATATCCATTTCCTATAAATCGAGATACTTTAAATCAGCTCTATAACTTAGAACTCACAGAAGCACAAGCCACTGAATATTTCGAAAAAGTACGAGAAGTTCGAAATCCCATACAAACGAGTGAAGATGTAGTTCTCAATTCTGTAGGGCGAGATTTGTATGAAAAATTCTTTTTAAATTATACAAAGAAGCAGTGGGGGTTAGAACCATCACAATTAAAAGCTGGGGTAGCGGCTCGTATTCCAACACGTACGAATACTGATGATCGTTACTTTACCGATACCTATCAAGCGATGCCATTATATGGTTACACGAAAATGTTTGAGAACATGTTGGATCATTCTAATATTCAAGTGAAGCTTGCAACTGAGTTCAAAGATGTATTAATGCAATATGAGTTTGATCATATCGTATATACAGGACCAATTGATGCATTTTATGATTTTAAATTTGGGAAGTTACCGTATCGATCATTGCGCTTTGAACATGAACATTTAGACAAAGTAGAGTGGAGTCAAAGTGTAGGTACTGTGAATTATCCAAATGATTTTGATTTTACCCGTATTACAGAGTTTAAGCATTTAACGGGACAGAATCACTCTGCAACTTCAATTGTTAGAGAATATCCAATAGCTGATGGTGATCCGTATTATCCAATTCCTCGTATTGAAAATGAGAAATTATTTAAAAAATATCAGGATCTTGCAAATTTAGAGGAAAATGTCACTTTTGTTGGACGTTTAGCTGAATACCGTTATTACAACATGGATCAAGTCGTAGGTGCTGCTCTAAATGCGGCTGATAAAATTTTGGAGAAAAATAATTGAAAATTGCATTCTTATGTAAACGACAATATATGTCTAAAGATGTCATTTTGGACAGATATGCTCGTTTATATGAGATACCGAATCAACTTTCTTTATTAGGGCATCAGGTTGAATGCTTCTGTCTGAGCTATCAATCTCATGAGGAGAGGACTTGGTCTGAGTCCAATGACCTTAAATCATTGACTTGGCATTCAAAAAGTTATGTAGGTTTTAGAAAAATAGGTATATTTGGCTACCCATTTTTACTTTTAAAAAAACTAAAAGATACTCAGTTTGACCTTATTATCGCCGCATCTGATATTCCCCATATTGCTATAGGCGCATGGTGTGCAAAAAAGCTTAATATACCATTTGTTGCGGATCTTTATGATAATTTTGAGGGTTTTGGTCAAGCGAAAATACCAGGTATGAAAAATTTGTTGCGATATGGTGTGCGTAGTGCAGATTTGATAACAACAACAAGCCAACCTTTGGCTGATTTAATCAAATATGAGTATTTAGCTACTGGAGAAATTTTTTCTATGCCAAGTACTGTGGATTTGAGTGTTTTTAAATTAGGTGAGAGATTGGAAGCTCGAAAACATCTAGGTTTACCAGAAAGTAAAATACTCATTGGGACTGCAGGTGGTTTATACAAAGATAAAGGTATCGGAGCGATATATGAAGCATGGTCAACTATTGAGCAAAAATATGATAATGTGCATTTAGTTTTGGCTGGTCCTTATGACCAAGAAATGCCACCTCCTACAGGGGCTAAAGTACATTATTTGGGATCACTTGCTCATTCGGATATCGCAATATTATTCAGAGCGTTAAATATTGGATTAATATCTATTCTCGATACGCCATTCGGACAGTATTGTTTTCCACAAAAAGCATATGAGATGCTTGCGTGTAATTTATCGGTTGTTGTAGCTGATGTAGGGGCAATGAAAGATGTATTCATTGATTATCCTGACTGTTTATTTAAAGTGGGGGATAAAGAAGACTTAGTATCTAAAATAGCACATCAAATTGAAAAACCGATTTCTATTCAAATACCAGTTGATGATTGGGCTGTGATTATTAATAAATTAGAGCTTCTACTGCATAAATTATAGTAAAAGCTATATTTTTTTAAAGTCGTTAAGAGAATTTGTTAATATATTAGTATAAGCCTGACCGACACTATGCCAATCGACAAAATTTAGAGCATTTTCACGAATGTACATTGCTCTTTGGTTGGCCAAATCTATATTATTTAGAGTGAATAAAATTGTAGACGCGAGTTGCTCAATATTTTGAGAATCTACAACCATGTCCTTAATATCAGTACCCAATAAATCCTCAATACCTGGTACATCACCTACAACAGCAGGACATCCACATCCGATGGCCTCCATCAGAGAAACTGGTAAGCCTTCTTGGTCTCCATTTGCAGCACGAGTAAATGGTGCTACAAAAAGAGTTGCCTTTCGGTAGAACTCTGGAAGTTGCGCTTGTGAGAGCCCGCCTAAAAAAATGACATGGTTGTCAATTTTTAATTCATGTACTTTATTTCTTAAATTTTGTTCTTCAGGACCAAATCCGATAATAGATAACCGAATTCCTGGCTTTTGCTTGAGTATTAATGGAAGTGCTTCAAGCAAAAGGTGAACACCTTTTTTAGGAACTAATCTACCAACAAAAAGGAGATGATTGCTTTCTCTATTGATCTGAGAATTCGGGGTAAATCGATTATGTAAGTCGACTCCCATAGGAATTGTACTTAAATTTATTGGGTAAATATTTTGTTGTTTCAAATAATCTTGCATTGCATGGCTTACAACAGTCATTGCATCTGCAGATTCAGCAATTTGCTTTTTTAGATGAGTTAAAAATTTACCTTGTAAACCATATAAGTCTCCACCGTGTGACGTAACAACAAATGGAATATTGAAGCGCTTGGAAAAGGAGTGGGCAAAAAAGCCTTGAGGAATAAGCCAATGTGCATGAATTAGATCAATCTCACTATTACTTCTTAATATTTTTCTAATTGCTAAATACTGCCCAATTAAGAACCCTGGTACCAAAAGCCATTTCCACCAGTACATTTTTAGGTTATTAACAATTCCTCCATTATTAACTAATGATTGTAATTTTTTTGGGGCATATCTATAGCGTATAATGCTTACATCCTCGAATAACCCATCTGGATCTGCCTCTACTGAGTCGGGAACTAGGGCGATAACGTTAAATGTTAATGTGAGTTTTTTACATAATTCGTGAATAAAGCCTGGTTCTGGATCAGAAGGCCAACGTGGATAAGTTGACGCCAGTACTAATATTGTTTTTTTTTGATTCATAAATTAGCCAGGTACTTAATAGAGAAATATATTTTGAATAAAGTTCTAAAATACACTTCCTATATGGAGCTAAACTCTACTCATATTAGAAGCTTGTATGAAAGAAGACCTATTTTTTAGTATCATATTGAATATTTTCTTATTTTGTAAGAGTTTCTTGAGTTTTAATTATTTTAATAAACATTTCCTAATATAAAATGATTGTGTATGTCAGCATATGACAAAATCTGGCATTTTTTTTGGTGGGTTAATATTAAATTGTTGATATGTATTGTTATTTTTTGTGGCATGTTTCTTGAATACATAAATAAAAGATAGTATTTAAGGGGGCTTGTTATGCTAAAAGCCAAAGGATTTACACTCATTGAACTTATGATTGTTGTGGCTATTGTTGGTATTTTAGCGAGCATCGCTATCCCAGCTTATCAAAATTATATGGCCCGTGCACAGGTAACAGAAGCACTTAACATGGCAAATACAATTAAGGCTGCGTTACTTGAAAAATATGGTGAGAGTGGTACATGTCCAACTACTCTAGCTGAATTGGGATTAAGTTCGTCTGGTATGATTAATGCTAGATATGTGCAGAGTGTTCGAGGCAATGTAAGCTATACAGGAGCTTTGTGCGCATATGAGTTTACATTTAGAACAACAGGAATGAGTGCTGGGGTGGCTGGTAAAACGCTGGTATTTGCGATGATGAATTATGCGAGTAATCGATCAGCACACTGGGAGTGTGCATCACCACAGATTTCCCAAAAGTTTTTACCCTCAGTATGTAGAGGTATTTAAATTATAATCTGAGATTGGACTGGTGAGGAGGGAGGATATATTTGAGATCATAAAGAACAAAGTTCTCCTTACCTAAAGCCTGAAGTTCCTCAAAACTCATGCTCTTGAATTGTTGATGCCCAATAGCCAGTACAATCGCATCGTAATGAGCTGGTTGAAGGGTTTGAACAGGTTCCAAGCCATATTCTTTAATGACTTCTGATGGATCAACCCAAGGATCATAGACATCAAGGTTCAAATCATACTCTTTGAGTGATTGAATCAGATCAATGATTTTGGTATTGCGAATATCTGGGCAGTTCTCTTTAAATGACAGTCCCATCACTAGAATATTTGCCCCGACAACTTGGATCTTTTGTTTAACCATTTCTTTGATGAGTTGTGTCGCAACATACTCACCCATACGGTCATTTAATCGACGCGCCGCTAAGATAATTTCTGGATGTAGACCAATAGATTGGGCCTTATGGGTAAGATAATACGGGTCTACACTAATACAATGTCCACCAACGAGTCCTGGACGAAAAGGTAAAAAGTTCCATTTGGTCGATGCAGCTTGCAATACCTCTTCAGTATCAATGCCAAGTTTATTGAAAATAAGGGCAAGCTCATTGATGAGGGCGATATTAACATCACGTTGTGTGTTTTCGATTACTTTTGCCGCTTCCGCCACTTTGATAGAGGCAGCTTTATGTGTGCCTGCGGTAATAATAGTTAAATAAATTTGGTCAATTAAATCGGCAATTTCTGGTGTTGAACCTGACGTAACTTTTTTAATGGTCGTAACACTTTTGCTTTTATCGCCAGGATTGATACGCTCGGGACTATAACCTACAAAAAAATCTTGATTAAACTTGAGTTGTGAATATTTTTCTAATATTGGAACACAAACCTCTTCGGTCGCACCAGGGTAGACTGTGGATTCATAAATCACAATATCGCCAGCTTTTAAATGTCTTGCAATTGTGGTTGACGCTTGAATTAAGGGATTTAAATCGGGTTGTTTAAAATGATCAATTGGTGTCGGTACTGTGACGACAAAAATATCGCATTCCGTGAGTTCATCTGGATCAGAACTCATATGAAGATTAGACAAATTACCAAGTTCTGTGCGGCTGATCTCTAAAGTAGAGTCTTGTTGATTTGTGAGTTCACTCACTCTTTTTTGATTAGTGTCATAGCCAATAACCTTAAATTTTTTACCAAAGGCCAAGGCCAGCGGTAGACCGACGTAGCCCAAGCCAATCACTGCAATGGTTAATTGCTTAGTTGTGATCTTGTTGTTAATCGTAGCGTAAAGATGTGACATGTTTTTGTTTTTAGACTCGGTTTTCATATCGATAAAGTATTGATAATATAAGTGTATTCTAATGTGTATGGTTGTATAAAAAAACTCAATCTTATAAATAATTTTCTTAAATAGAAATATAATCAGTGTGGTCTTAGATTAGTTTAGAAGTATAGTTTATCTGACTTGTTTAAGCTGTATAAAGTACTTTGCTGTATTATAGAGATAAGTGCTTTTCTAAGATACCTTATGCAATTTTTATGCTTTTTTCTTGCCAGCGCGCTGATTAGCTTTGCTTGGCTGTCTCCATTTCATACTTATCCTTGGGTGACTTTTTCAGGGGAACTTGCTAGCTTTGCCGCTGGCTTAGTTTTACTTGCTGTTTTTCTCAATAAAAAAATTATTATCCCACGAGTACAACTCTGGATTGCACCGATTATTGCGGTTCCGTTGCTACAATGGGGCTTTGGGTTGGTGAATGACTTTAGTACAGCACTTTTAAGTTCATTGTATGTATTCGCTTTTTGGTTGATGATCGTGCTTGGTTATAACCTTTCGGTGCAGGCGGATCAGCGTGAACTGCTGATACAAGAGACCTCTAAGCTGCTATTTGGTATTGCAATTGTTTGTAGTGTCATGGCAATTGTGCAATGGTGTGGCTTAGGTGGCGTTATTAATGGGGTGATGCAATTAAAAGGCGATCGCCCTTATGCAAACTTTGGTCAACCAAATCACTTGGCAACCTTTTTGATCATGGGCTTAATGGGGGCGTTATATCTATATGAGAAAAGAGTTGTGGCATCATTCTGGTTGTTACCAACAAGTCTATTGATCCTATTTACCATTGCTTTAACTCAGTCTCGAACCTCATGGGTAGTCTGTTTATTTATTCTGTTTTATTGGATGTATAAACAATACAAGCAGCAACCACGTTTCAACTTTCCTCAGCTTTGGATTTGGTGCATTGGTTTTTTTGTGATTGCAGCGTGGGGTTTGCCACTACTCACAAATGTCATTGAAACGCTCTCAAACTCTGAAGTCATCCAAACAACCAGTTTGGCTGAACGGGCGAGTTCAGGCTATTTACGCTTTGATATCTGGACACAGATGCTTTTGGCACTAAAAGAGCAGCCTTGGCTGGGTTATGGGTGGAATCAAACAAGTATCGCGCAGATTAGTATTTTTAATTTACATCCTTCACATGAGTGGGTGATCAGTGCGCACAATGTTTTGTTGGATATCTTGGTCTGGAATGGTTTGCCACTTGGGTTATTGATTATTGGCTATATGGCAGTCTGGTTTTTCTGGTTAGACCGAAATGCCAAAGACACCACTTCGGTGATTGCAATTATGATGGTTGCTGCAATTTTGATTCATGCCATGCTGGAGTTTCCGCAACGTTATGCGTATTTCCTACTGCCTATGGGCTTTTTATTAGGTCTAGTTCAAGCACAAACACCTCAGCTAAAAGCAGTGACTTTAAATACAAATGTCATTCGCGTAATCTGGCTGATTGGTATCGTACTGTTGTTATTGATCTGGCGTGATTACAAGCTATTTCAGGAAAACAGTCGTTTAATTTTTAAAAAGCAGCAACCAACAGTAGAGATATTGGGAAGTTCTAAAATTCTGCTGCTAACGCAATTTCAGCAGCGACTAGAATGGATCAATCTAAAACCTCAAACTCAAATGTCTAATACGGATTTGGAGTGGATTGATGCTTTCGTCAAAAATAAAGCAACCCCTTATAACCTGAAAAAGTATGCACAGGTACTGGTTTATAATCACAAGTTTGAAGAAGCAGAACAGCAACTCTTTATTTTACAGCAGCTGTATGGACAAACACTCAGCCTGCCAGAAGTGAATGAAATGAATAAGTAAGCGAGATAAAAAAAAGCCCTAATCAGGGCTTTTTTTGATTTAACCCAATAAATAGTTTGGGTTGAAGAGAAGAATTAGATTTGGCTTTGAATATAGTTTTCGATACCTACATTCTCAACCAGATCAAGTTGGGTGTCGAGCCAATCCCAGTACTCTTCTTCTTTCTCTAAAATTTCTTGGACCAAATCACGGGTCACATAATCCTGTTCTGCTTCAGCAAGTTCAACAGTTTGTTTAATTGCTTCAATATTTTCTTTGACCTTACGGATATCGCAGTTCAGAACTTCTTCAGTATGTTGACCAATATAGAGCTTGCCTAGATGTTGTAAATTCGGTAAGCCTTCTAAAAATAAAATACGCTCAATCACTTTATCAGCATGTTTCATTTGACGAATAGATTCTTTATATTCGGCTGAACCGAGTTGCTCAATTCCCCAGTCATTAAACATACGAGAATGTAAGAAATATTGGTTGATCGCAGTTAAATGATGGTACAGCACCTGATTCAGCTGATTGATAACTTCGCGATTGCCTTTCATTGCGCTTACTCCAAAAACACCACACGATGCCCTAGTTGCTAAGGCAATTTATCTTATCTTAATCAACAAAGAAGCATCTGGCGAGTAATTTATAGAACGGCAAATGAAAATCACAATCAAAAACATCCTGATATGATTATGATTTTTATAAAAAAACCGCTTAAATGAGGAACTTTTTAAGTTCTACAGGAAGCGGTGGAGTCGTAAAACACGAATTGAATTGGAGGAATAATTTTGAAGATAAATCAGGCAGCTATAGAAATACGTGCGACGATTTCAGCAAGTTCATCGCTGATAATAGCACGGGCTTCTGGAGCACAACGACCACAACATGTTCCTAGATCGAGTAGGTCGCGGATTTCACGATAGCTCTCAGCGCCATTTGCAACGGCGTCTTTGATATCCTGATCTGTAATTCCACGACATAAACAAACATACATGGGAGTGAGCCACAAATATAAATGCGATAATTGATATTATTGATAATTATTATCGTTTGTCAATGAATTTCATTCCAACAATGAGTATATTCTTATTGGGAATTTGAATAAAAAAATACCGCCTGATCGGCGATATTTTTGATGATTTATAACTTTTTGATAAATATAAATTTAAAAAAGTGCTTATGGAATAATTACAATCCCATCCATTTCCACCAAAGCACCTTTTGGTAAGCTGGCAACACCAAGCGCTGCACGTGCAGGGTAGGGTTGCGCAAAGTATTCGCCCATAATTTGGTTTACTAATTGGAAGTGTGACAAGTCGGTTAAAAAGATATTGAGTTTGGCAATATCGGCTAAACTGCCACCAGCCGCAGTACATACGGCTTTAAGGTTATCAAATACGCGGCGGATTTGAGCTTCAATGCCTTCTACAAGTTCCATACTGTACGGATCTAAACCAATCTGACCTGAAAGGTAGAGTGTATTGCCAACAAGAATTGCTTGAGAATATGTTCCGATAGCAGCAGGGGCGTGTTCAGTATGAATAACTTGGCGTGACATTTAGCTCTCCTAGGTTGTTTTTTCTATCTTAAACCATGCGACTTTAACACAAAAATTCAGGCGCGAAAGTCTTGAGTACTGTTTAGTCGCAGTTGCATGGATATCTTATTAGAACTTTTATGTCGATGAAATGCTTTAAAGATTCATTTCACAGCTGTGCTTGTATTTAATGGGTGGTTGCCAATTTTGCGACTTCAGGCTGTACGATGGGCATATTTAGACGTTCAATACGAGGGAAGCCAAAGTTCATGCGTAAATCTCGGATAATTTGGGCGATTTGATTTCGGTTACTGACTACGATGTTGACATAGGTTTTTTGGTCTTGTGAATGAACCATTTCTACCCCCGTTTTGGCTTTACGGCATTGATAGATTAAATCAGAGATCTGCTCATCGTTCATTGCCATGTGAATACATAAATAAGCACTGAAACGGACATCATCAATTTCTTCGGATTGCCAATGCAATGGCATGATATTTTCTGGGTGAAGGTGCTGTTCATGTAATAAATTACGACATCGTGAGCGATGCACGATCAAACCGCGTCGAGAGAGGTGTCCTTGGATTGGATCACCTAAGACTGGGTTGCAGCAATGCGCATATTTTACATCAACGCCCTCTGTACCTAAAATCAGACGATCAGATGCTTCATGATGCTGTGAATGATAATCCTGAGCAAATAAATGATTTGCGACCAGTTGTGGTAATAGATCACCCACCGCAATCTGTTCGAACAGGGTATCTTTACTACTTAAATGACGCCACTCCAGCACATTTGTCCAATCAGTTGGCGATAGATCATCAATTGAGCGCTGGAATAGTTTTAATGCACGGTTTAGCGCTTGCTGACCAACTAAACGCTGTTCATCAATATCCTGCTCTCTAAGCATGTTTTGCAGTGCACGACGTGCTTTCTGCGTGTTAATGAAGCTGAGCCAGTCTGGATTTGGAGTTGCTAAAACATCGGTAATGATCTCAACCACTTGTCCACTGTGTAATGGTGTTGATAGAGGGCGAATTTCACCATCGACTTTGGCGCCAACCGCGTGGTTACCTAAAAATAGGCTAGCTGAATAGGCAAAATCAACTACGGTTGCGCCTTGTGGTAATTCATGTAATTGCCCATGCGGGGTATAGACCCAAATTTTTTCTTGGTGAAGATAATCAAGCAAATCACTAAAGGTGGTTTTGGCACAGCCACTATCAATTAGGGTATTTAAGTTTTGCATAGACGCTTGAATGGCCGAGCGACAGGCTTGCGGTGCATTTTCGCCAAGCACTACACCAAAACGCGCTGCTTTACGCATTAGCTCAGTTTGGATCGTCAATGAAAGTGTGGTCTTTTCACCTTTCAACTGGATCATGAGTGATTGGTTGCCACCAGGTAAAGGACGGCGAATATGATCGCTATATTGTAGAACTTGGAAATTGTCTTTCAGTGCGTCAACTAGACGGTCACAGTCTGCAATACTTTGTAAAATAATTTCAAAGGCATGGCTGTGACTGAGTTCATTTAAGTCGATTTCATTTTTAATAAAATGGCGCAGTAACTCGATGTTGTTGTTTTTCTTTTTGATTCGGCCTTTGAGGTCGTAGGCTTTTAGCAGTTCAGAAAGTTTTTGCTCCCAAACCGCTTGATATTCGCAACGCTTCGGCTTGGTTTCAAGCAGTGCAGTTTGCACATCATTAAACATGTCTAAATCAAGATTTTGATAACATAGATGTTCAAGGTTATCCGCCATCTCATTCATACCGACCAGACGAGCCATGGGTACAAAAATATCCAGCGTTTCTTGTGCAATACGAGCACGCTTATCTGGACGCAATGCGCCTAAGGTGGTCATGTTGTGATAGCGATCAGCTAATTTAATAATAATGACACGAGGGTCTTGTAGCGTTGCTTGCAAGATTTTTCGGAAGGATGCAGCTTTGTTATATTCTTTATCACTGGAATGGCTGAGTTTGGTGACGCCATCGACCAATTCTGCGACCACTGAGCCATATTTCTGTCCAATTTCGTCTTTGGTAAATTCAGTGTCTTCAATCACGTCATGTAGTAAGGCCGCCATTAGTGTATCTGCATCAAGACGCATATGCGCCAAAATGCAACTTACTGCAATCGGGTGCAACACATAAGGCTCACCACTTTTACGGGTGATGCCACTATGGGCTAAATCAGCAAAATCGCAGGCCGCAAGTACTCGTTGAACGTCACTATCATTAAGATAGGCCTCAATAATTGCTCTGAGCTGCTGCTTGGCTTGGCTGACCTCTTCGCCTGGCATATAACACCTTTTATAACCTAAATTCAGAAATGCTATGTCTGCTGATACTTCAACGATATAAAGATATATTACGTTGATGGTTCACCTATTCAATGCGAATTAAATGTCGTAAAACCAGATTTGATCCCATTGAAAACTTACACTGATCGCAAGTGTTCGCAAACATTACGCTTATCTTCTAATGAAAAGCAAATTGAGAAACTTGTCAATTTGTTCATTATAAAAACTCGTAATTTTTTTCAATGACGGATATTGCTTTTATCAATATGCATTGAATTTTGCAAGAAAGAAAAAAGCCCAGAGTCTTCACAATGGGCTTTACGCATAACAAATTCGATTTAGAAAGTAAAACCTTCTAAGTTTAGTGAATTTGTAGACAGTACCATATCAAGGTTTGATGTTTGGTAGTCTTGATCGCGTTGTTTTAAAATTTCTTTAGTCACATGACCAATTGCAATTTCACGCAGCGCAACCACTGTTGGCTTATCATTGTCCCATTCTACAGTGGGTTCCATGCCTTGACGTGCTAATTGACGTGCACGTTTACTCGCCACCAGTACCAACTCGAAGCGGTTATCTACATGGTCTAAACAATCTTCAACGGTTACACGTGCCATAAGTTGTCTCGTTTGAACATTACATTTGAAAAGACTGAGTAGTATAAAAGGCTTTTAGCCTAGACTCAAGTTATTCACGATCAAGGGTAAGCAAGTTTTCGATTAATTGTTGATGACGCACACTTTGTTGCAAAGTAACCAAACGATTTGCAGCGATAATTGCTTCTAAGTCATGTACCGCTTTATTGAAATCATCATTAATAATAACATAGTCAAAACTGGCAAAATGACGCATATCTTCAACTGCACAACTTAAACGATGTTCAATGACATCAACAGAATCTGTACCACGATTTGAAAGACGTTGCCTTAAATCATATTGTGTTGGAGGGAGAATAAAGATTTGTTTTGATTCAGGAAAAAGTCGACGAACCTGTTCAGCACCTTGCCAGTCAATTTCGAGTAAAACATCATGTCCTTGTAGCAGTTGTTCTTTGACTTTGGCTTGAGAGGTACCATAATAATTTCCGAAAACTTCTGCGTATTCGATGAAACCGCCTTCATTAACTTGTGCTAAAAAGCTTTCTTTATTGGTAAAATGGTAGTGAACACCATCAAGTTCACCAGGGCGTTGACCGCGTGTAGTGTGTGAGACAGAAACGTGTAAGTTGCTGACTCGATCGAGTAGGGCTTTGACCAAAGATGTTTTGCCTGTTCCTGAGGCTGCAGAAACGACAAACAATAGACCCGACATGATATTTTTCCTGAATATGATAAAATATCTTGGCTATTGTAGTGTAGCGTGTCATTAAACGAAATAGTTTGGTGTAAAAATTCAGATCATGAGAGAGGATGTTATGGAAATCGTGTTGGCCAATCCACGAGGCTTTTGTGCTGGAGTTGACCGTGCTATAGCAATCGTCAATCGAGCACTGGAATGTTTTAACCCACCTATTTATGTACGCCATGAAGTCGTACACAACAAATTTGTGGTCGATGATTTACGGCAGCGTGGTGCTGTATTCGTCGATGAATTAGATCAGGTTCCTGATGATTCCATTGTGATTTTTAGTGCACATGGTGTATCGAAAGCGGTACAGCAAGAAGCCGATCGCCGTGGTTTAAAAGTATTTGATGCGACCTGCCCATTAGTGACTAAAGTGCATATTGAAGTGACCAAATATGCACGTGAAGGGACTGAAGCTATCCTGATTGGACATGAAGGTCATCCAGAAGTGGAAGGTACGATGGGGCAATATGATAAATCTAGAGGTGGTGAGATTTATCTGGTTGAAGATGAACAAGATGTTGATGCTTTAATGGTAAGACATCCTGAAAAAGTCGCTTTTGTCACGCAAACCACGCTTTCAATTGATGACACGGCTAAAGTGATTGATGCACTTCGAACTAAATTTCCAAAAATTCAAGGCCCGCGTAAAGATGATATTTGCTATGCCACCCAAAACCGTCAGGATGCAGTGCGTGATCTAGCTGAACAATGTGATGTGGTTCTTGTAGTTGGTTCTCCGAACTCGTCAAACTCGAATCGTTTACGTGAGTTGGCTGAACGTATGGGTAAGTCTGCTTATTTGGTCGATAATGCGGATCAACTCGAAAAAGATTGGTTTAAAGCAGAGAGTAAAATTGGTGTCACCGCAGGTGCTTCTGCGCCCGAAATTTTAATTAAACAAGTGATTCAGCGCTTACAAGATTGGGGTGCGACGCCACCAAAAGAACTACAAGGACGTGAAGAGAATATTACTTTTAGTCTACCAAAAGAGTTGCGTATCCAAGTGATACAAGCCTAATTTTATTAGAAAAATGTGAACTGGAAACGGATGGATTGCACTCCATCCGTTTTTTTTTGGTGCTTATCTGCTTTGTATTGGTTCTGTAAAAATACAATTTAATATAGAGTAGTGAATTTTAATAATTAGGTGCTGGGGAAATGGGGAAAACTCGGGGATTCACCTTAATTGAGTTGATGGTGGCAATTGCGGTTATGGCTGTTGTTGCGATGATGGCTATCCCATCATTTGGTAATTTGGTTGCAAAGAAGCAATTGGATACAACAACAAAAGAGTTGGCTTTGGTATTTGGAGAGGCGCGAGGACAAGCCATTTCATTAGGCAAGAATATTACGATTAAGTTTGAATGTCCGCCATCACCAGCATCTTGTCTAAATACTTCAGCAACCCTTTTCTGGATTTCACCGCATGATGATATTGAAATGACTAGTGATGCAATAGATGTGACTTTTACCGGTTTAGGAATAGCTAAACAGCGAACAAAAATGGTTGCAAATGAAAATTTTGATGAAAATCAGGCTGATAGTCTGGAATTGAATCCACCGACGAATGCTAACCCGAGTAAAGTAGAAGCAATAGTCCCATTAGTATTTACGCTTTGTAATGCAGATATCGAAGAAAGTCGTACGATTACAGTGTCTAAATTTGGCACTGTAGACGGTATTACATCAGGAACTTGCTCATGAAAAGGATTTCTCAACAAGGGGTAGGCTTAATTGAAGTGCTAGTGGCTTTAGTAATTTTGGCGCTAGGCGTTTTAGGATTTTCCGCATTACAGCTTCGCGCAATGGATGCAGCACAAGAAGCGACAGAACAATCAGTAGCGATTAATACAGCAAGAGACCTAGCAGAACGAATGCGTGTGAATCGAACGGCTTTAGGGGACTACGAAGCAGCAGTTAATGCAAAAACAACAGATGAAACAGGTTGTATCAACACAAATGAGTTAGAAGATAAATCCGCTAATAAATTTGCAGTTCCGCTATGTAGTCCTACAGTGATGGCGGAACATGATGCTACAGAAATTTTGGCTAAAGCACGTAACCAAGGGCAGACCATTATTGTGGCGAATTGTATTGGTAGTTCTTTAAATTGTATCTACGTGGCTTGGGGAGACACAACGATTACAGCAACTAATGTCAGCCAATGTGTTAATACGATTACGGGTGTTTATGTGGCTGGAGCCAAATGTCTTGTAATGGAGGCATTTTAATATGAAAAAAATAAATTTTTTTAAAGGCCGAACTGTTTCTGCTGATATTGAGCCCTTTAGTAAAAAAAGATCTTATGCTAGAGAGTCTCAATCAGGATTTACTTTAATAGAACTGATGATAGCAATAACGTTGGGATTGCTTGTGAGCGCAGTTGCAATACAGCTTTTTCTAACGAGTCAACGGAGTATTACCACTCAGCAAGGGATGATGAATTTACAAAATACCACCCTTTTTGGCTTGGGGACAATGGTCAATGATATTCGGTTGGCCAACTTAAACTCTTCAGTACCCTTTGTTGATGATAACGTTTTGTATGGGGGGATCGTGTTATCTGAGCGAAATATTTCAGCGAATTTAGCAAGTTCTCCCCCTGCATTCTCTATCGATGAAAACCTTTTAACTCGTGGTGCAATTGGCCCTACAAACTTAGATATCAAGGATGCTGATGATCATATATTAGGCAGTGACCAATTGGTTATTCAATATCGCGTCAATACCCCAAATCAGTTTGATTGTGAAGGCACAAGTTTGCCTGAAAATGTTTATGTTGTTCAGCGCTATTTTTTACGCGCCGATACTAATCGTAATGATCCTAATCAACCTTTGGCTTTGGCCTGTAAAGCTGCACGTTATAACGAGAAAGAAGCGAAGGAAAATACTAGTTTAGGTTTAGCTGGAAACGGTGAAATTATCATACCCAGAGTTGATCATTTCAGTGTGCGTTTAGGCGTTGCTTATGATGGCGCGAATTCTGATTGCGATGCCATAACGGAAACAGATGCAAGCAGTGTTGTGACAGATCTGAAGCAAGATAGTCGTTTAGACTGCTTTAGCTATATGAATATCGAAGATTATCGAGCGTTAACAGGTAAAAAACCACAAATTGTATCTGTACAAATTGGTGTATTAGTGCGTTCCACAGATGTGGTTGGTCAGAATCAATTTTTTGATGCAAATCGAACTTATAGCGTTCTAAATATTGATGCAAAGTTGAAGGGTGATAATAACAATAAGCTATATCTCCGTAATGTAGTCACACAAACTATTGCGATCCGTAATGGTTTCGGAATTGAGTGAGAGGGACGATCATATGAATCAAATCAAAATGAAATCACAAGTTGGTTCGGTGTTAATCGTTGTGTTGGTAATGCTGGTCTTAGTTACCTTAGCAGGAACTTGGGCGATACGAGGAAGCATTACTTCCCTCAAAATTGCGACCAATGCTCAAGCTCAAGCGCTCTTAAAGCAAACAAGTGATTCTGTTTTCTTTACTTTAGAAAATCAAACAGATGATGAAGTCGTTTTCACAAACATGCGTATTGGGCAAGGGATGCTGAATTATGCGTTAAGGCCTGAAAATAAAGGGAAGGAGCTAGTGTTCTGTATTCGTGGCAATGTGAGTAATAATTTTTCTGGTAGTGGAATTGCAAGTGTTTCCTATTGGAATGATAACGGCACAATCAATAACACAGAAGAAGGAAAAAATGGTTTTTGCCAAATCAATCGTCAAATGGACTTTTTAAGTGGGCGCAATGCTGTAATGACACAGGTTTCGGTGAGACCCGCATCAAATGATCGAGACTGGGAGCATATGATGGAGGGGGATGATAAGGAAAGCTCAAAAAGTACAGGTATTCAAAAAGTTGCAATTACAGCCACCTCTATTTTACCTAATTTGAGTGATCATTCTAGTTCAGAAATTAACGGTTGTTTAACGAACTATACCAGTTTTGTTGATGAAGCCTTAAAAACCAATAAAACCGTTACAGATTGTTTGTCTGAAAAAAATGTTCCATATAGCACCCAGCAAATGGAATACACCATAAAAACTGTACGTGCATCCTCATAAGGAGAACAAATCATGAAAAAACTAGAAATTAAAAAGGTTTACCCAGATGATGCACAATCAGGGGCACAGAGACTTTATTGGTTAAACCAGTTTAAAGTAACAATCGTGACAGCGACGATTACGACTTTTATTTGCACAACGACTTATGCAGCAGATTTGGAGATTTATAAGATTCCTGAGGATAGTACTGGCGCGACTACTTTGATGATGATGCTTGATTTGTCCGGTAGTATGGCATGGGATATGGCTGGGAATAACACTAGTAACACTAGTAATAGCCGTCTAGGTATTCTCAAGAAAGGCCTAACAGATGTGCTATCTGGAACTCCTACTGTTCCAAGGGTGGATGATAAAATTGTTATGGGTTTATCTGTTTTTGAAGGTGATAACGGTCGCATTAGTATACCAGCAAAGGCTTTAGGGGAAAAAACGGGCAGAGAAGTACAAACAGGAGAGTTTTTTAAAAAACCACGTTGGCAATCCTATAATCGAAATATTCAAACTGGAACTGATAAAAAAGGAAAACCTATCTATACTAAAACTAGGTTCTATATTGAGTGTAAGCCACCATACGCTGATAATTATGATTGTTTAAGCTGGACAACAGAAACATCAAATCAACCTAATGGTTATAAAACTACAAGTCCGTTTATCACAAATACAAATACAGATTGCAAATATGGTGATTATAGTGATTGTATCTCTATATGGGAAAATATTCCTAAAATGAGGGATGAAACGCATAGGGATACATTGCTTGCAGAAATAAAAGGTATGAAGACAGGAGGGGGTACACCAACTGCCTATGCTTATGCGGAAGCAGGAGCATATATAATGGGTACAACAACCTTGGATGAAAGTGGGAACTTTCAAATTTATTTTGTTGATCCAAGCGATAATTATTATTTGACATGTCAAGCATGGAATGGAAATACATGTACCACATGGGGGTCGCAATGGACTAAGAGTTATCCCTATTCTAGTCAATATACTAAGACTGGTTCAGGGAGAGTAGGGCAGTATAGTGGTAACTATTACAGTGGAGCAAAACTTGATCCAAATACATATTCAGGGTGGTTGCAATCAGCATCTAACACAAAGAATGGTAATGTTTATGAGGCGCCTGCATCTATTCAAGCTCAATTAGGAGATAGTGAGTCTGCGAAGGCTAAAAAAGAATGTAGTGGGCAGGGAATTTATTTTCTAACTGATGGTGAACCTAACGCTGGTGGTACAGAGGTTGGTCGAGATGGTAAAACTGGTACTGCCTATAATTTAATGACCAAGTCTTTATCCACTAAAGGTGCGGGTTTTAGTTGTGCAAATAGCTCATTAGGCAATAGAGGCCCATACAGATATAATATCAATAGTTGGTCATGCATAGGTAATTATGCGAGGGCGCTCCTTGATCCAACAAAAAACCCTCTTGGTTTAACGATCAAAACGGTTATGGTTGGCTTTGGTAGCACTTTTTCTGGAACTGCTGGTTCAGATGTCCAAGATGCTAAAGATTGGGGTACATTGGGGGGAGGTGGTTGGGTTATTGGAACAAACTCAGAGGCTGTTGTAGAGAGTATAAATAAATTTATTAAGGAGCTTAATAAAGATATACCGAGTATGAGTACAGGTTCATCTACCGTTCCTATGGATGCATTAAATCCTGAAATTATTCAGCCTTATGCTTATTTTCCTCAGTTTGAACCAAAGATTAAAAAAGAAGATACACAGCAACTATGGTTTGGAAACGTCAAGAAATATTATGTTGTGAATAATGGCGTTTATTCAAATCCGAATGGAGGAGCTACAAATACGGTTGTTTTAAGAAGTAAGTTACAAGATTTGACGGATCAGTGGGCTAACTCAGACATTACTTACCCTGAAAATACGCCTATTTATAAAAAAGGTGGAGCGTTAAGTCAGTTATTACTGGGTACAGTTACCACAACAAATAATCAAAATCAGCAAAGTACCACAGCTGGTCGTAAGTTATTAACAGATTATGTATTTGACGGTACAAAAGCTGATGGTGAACAAATCAGTCGAACCTTTGACTTAAATCATATCGATTATACCTATACTACCAATGCAAAAACGCGAACTGATAACGCCAGTCGTGTTCGGGGGTTAATGGCTCTATTGGGATATAATATTAACTCTGATACAGCAACTGACGGACTAGCTTTAACAAATAATAGTGCGACATTACGTCAAATGGGAAGTGTTTATCATTCCTTACCTATATTATTAACCCAAGAAGGTAAGTCTGTAGCGACTCGAAATGCCACGACTAAAAAAATTGAGATCAGTACAACAGGTCGTCATGATTATGTGATGTTTGGTACAACACAGGGATTATTGAGTGTTGTTGATGCTGACTCTGGCGTGGAGAAGTTTAGTTTTGTCCCGAGTGAAATGATTGAGCGTCAGGCTGAAACGTTTAAGCAAAATGCGGGTAATTTATCGGGTGGGAAAAATGCGCTTTATTATGGGATGGATGGTGAATGGGTTGCACATACCGTTTATGTTACAGATAGTTCTGGAAAGCTAACAGTTCAAGGCGCAGTACGTAATGTCATTGGCTCCACCAAAGAAGAAAAAGAAAACCTAAACGGGAAGCAGTGGGTATATGGTGGTATGCGTATGGGGGGACGTAGCTATTATGCTTTGGATTTGACTGATATTGAGAATCCTAAACTTAAGTTTCATATTGACCCGAACACAGGCAAAGTATATTCCCAGAGT
Organism: Acinetobacter higginsii; assembly: GCF_000369845.1. NCBI lineage: Bacteria > Pseudomonadati > Pseudomonadota > Gammaproteobacteria > Moraxellales > Moraxellaceae > Acinetobacter > Acinetobacter higginsii. Next base: position 376,384 of record NZ_KB850215.1, read on the forward strand.
AACCCTGAAGGAAAAGATTTCTCTGCAATTGCAAATATGGGGCAGAGTTGGTCTAAACCAAAACTAGATTACGTGAATTGGAAAGGAAAGCGTAAGTTAGTAATGTTTGTTGGTGGCGGGTATGATGCTGGAGGAAATAATGGAGATGGTTTATGGGTAAATGGTATCCGTACGGGTTATGACGGGTATGAGAGGTATAACTATCAGCAAGACAATAAACGTGGTGCGGGTGTTTATATGTTTGACGCAGATAATGGTGATTTATTATGGTATGCCGATGCTAATGCAGACCCCGATCCTGAAACACCAGCATCTGGATCTGAAACATCTACCACAGCTGCAATGCCCCATTTAATTAATAATGATTTGAAATACAGTGTTGTCAGTGAAATTAAAACGGTAGACCGTAATAATGATGGGATGGTTGATCACATTTATTTTGGCGATTTAGCCGGTCAAGCATTCCGTATCGATTTTGGACGTAGTAAGGATGCATTTACGACACAAGGCACAAAAATTCTGAATTTACATAAAAGTGATGGTACGAGTCCTCGCTTCTATCTATCCCCTGTATTTACAGCACATCACAGCTCATATCGTAAAGAAGGAGCAGATGTTGTTGTAGTAAGTTTCATCTCTGGGAACAAAAGCTCACCATTGTTAGCAACGACTGATTCACCAGTTGCAACAGGGCAACAAAACTCAGATGGTTTACAATATGATGGTGTGTATGCGATTTATGATTATGATATTCACCCAGATGGTATTTTTTATCCAAAAACACATATTGCAGCCAGAACGTTGGCTGCAACAGATGCATCGACAGCATCTACGAGCCAATTAAAATATATTGGTAACGCCGCTCTTGCACGAGGTGACAATGATGATGTGCAAGTGAAAGGTGCTGTTGCAAATGCTGATACAGGTTGGGGGGGATGGTATTACCGCTTTGACAAAAAATTTAATCCAACATCAATTAATCCAGACGATCGTGATAATGCAGGTGCAAGTATAATAAAAGGGCTTTCGCCATTAATCGCTATGGAAGGAAACTTATACGTCACTATGTATGATGCGTCGAATAACGGGACGTCATCGAGCTGTGGTGCAGGGGTTAAAGGACATAGTTTTACGCAACGCTTATGCTTGCCAACAGGTGTTTGCGCTGAAGATGCAAATTATATTTATAATCTTGGTGCTGGGATTGTCAGTTTAAATGTTGGTTCTGTTGATGGAGGAAGTACTAAATCTGTCGTTGTGCCAGACCCAGATGATATTGGAGTCGGTTGCCGTGGTGCAGCATGTAACACAAACCAGAAATTTATTTTTGCTGGGGGGAATATGCGTTTTATTCCAAATCGGTGGTACGAACGCTATGCTAAGGCCAATTAACATGATTATGAAGAATCCACGCTCATGCACTTTGGGCTATCAGTTCAATCGAGGATTTACCTTAATTGAATTGATGGCAGTGGTTATGATCATTGCTCTTCTAGCGGCAATTGCGATTCCAAGTTATCAGCATTTTACACGCCGAGCCATTGCAGCACAGGCGCAGCAGGAAATGCAGAAGCTTGCTGAGCAATTAGAGCGGCATAAGTCTAGAAACTTTAGTTATAAGGGGTTTAATGCTAGTTATTTATATCCATTGCCTTTCGGGTCTTTAATTGATAGTTTTGATCCAATAGTACAAGTACTCACTTTGCCGTTACAAAGTGCAACAACACAATATACGGTCACTATTCTGGACGGAAGCAACGGTAATCCTCCATTAAACTCAACCAATGCAATTGGACAATCTTGGGCGATTACAGCGGTTAGTAGTGATGTTAGAAATTTTTCTTTCTTAATAACTAGTTCAGGATTGAAATGCAGAACAATCAGTCCTGATAATATCAACACTGATCCAGGATCTGATCTAGAACATCCTGATGAGATAGGTTGTGGTGCGGGGGGGGAGAATTGGTAATGAAGCATAAATATGGATTTACTTTGATTGAACTTATGATTGTTGTCGCGATTATTGCGATCTTAGCAGCAATCGCTTACCCTTCTTACCAAAAATATGTCAAAAGAACCAATAGGGCTAATGTACAGTCTTATATGATTGAAATGGCGAATCAATTAGCAAAATATAAAGTGGTAAATGGAAGTTATCGCAATGTCACAATAGTAAATATTGGTGGAGCCAATTATCCGAAGACAGGAGAGCAACTCTATTCGATTACGGTAAGGGACTCTAGTGGCCGATTATTAACAGCAGCAAATGCTAATGTTGCAACGTGGGAATTACGAGCGGTACCTATGGGAAGTATGGAGGAGGATGGGGATATTTGTCTAAATAGTGAAGGGCAAAAATTCTGGGAACATCGTGCCTCAGGTTGTGGTTTGACTCCTACCTCTAACTGGGATGGTCGTTGATTTCTTTTCCTGATTATTATAAAAAAAGCAAACCTCAGTGTTTGCTTTTTTAATGGCAGTTGATTTTGTGAACTATTTAATATTTTTAACAACAATAATTAATGAATGTGACCCATTTATCATTTATCTGCCCTTACCTACCTTTTATCTCTTAAAGGTGGATTTTGGTGCATTTTAGACGGAAATTGGTATTAAACATGAAAACAATCACGAAAATAACGTTCATCTTCTTAATATAACGATTTGATTTTACTGATTTAAAATTAAAGACCTGTAAGGGTTTTATAAAAATAATTTGTAGAATCAATGCTTAATAAAAAATTAATCAAAATGTTCGTTAAAACAAAAAGATTTGTGCATATGGAGGACTGTATGCAACAAGCACATGATGACTTACAGTCTCGCGCTACAGCTTCTTGTCTTATGATAGGGTCGAGTGTTGTCCAACATCACCCGTTCAACTTCGAGCGTAGCTCTCCATCTTGCACTCAGACAAAGCATAGCTTTGTTCATCTTCGTACTCGAAGCCTAGCTTCTCGTCTTGCGATAGGATCGAGTAATACTCGACAGTTTCCTATCTCAGGATTTACGTTGGTTGAGCTCATTATCACGATCGCTGTTTTAGCCATCATTGTTTTAATGGCAGCTCCTTCATTTGCAACCATGTATAGCCGACAAAAGCTTGAGTCTTCAGCACGTGAACTGGTGATGAAAATTTCAGAAGCCCGTAGTCAAGCTGTTTTATTACGACAAAGTACGGGAGTCTGTTTAGCCTCTTTATCCGACGACGATTGTGCTACAGCCATTGCCATTCCAAAAGCAGAAACACAACGAATCTTTATTGCACGTTTAGATCATGGTGTGACCAGTGCCAATAGCTCCTCGACCAATCTTAGCTTTAGACGAAATGGCAGCCTTGCAGCACAAAAGAATTTTATTTTAGAACGGGAAAATCTTTCTTACTGTATTCAGGTCGGGGTGATTGGAGATACAACAGTTAAAGAAGGAGCTTGCACATGAATATTCAAAAGCATAGCGGTGTCGGGCTGGTGGAAGTATTGGTTGCTCTTGTTTTATTGGCAATCAGTGTATTGGGTTTTGCTGCTTTGCAGTTAAGAGCAATTGATTCCAGTTTTGAAGCGAATAAACAGGTCTTGGCCACAACTATCGCGCGGGATCTTGCAGAACGTATGAGAGCGAATCCACAAGCAACTCGTGCAGGAAAATATAAGGTTAAAGCAGTCGAAGTTCCTAAAACTGATGTTTCAATGGTAGCAGACAAACCTGAAAAAATTGCCCTACAAGATTTACAGAATGCGGCACTGGAAGCAAAAAATAATGGGATGAACCTTGCTGTCGATCAATGCCCAACAGGAAATAACCGGCAATGTATTTATGTCGCGTGGGATCAGACTAATTTAGCAGGTGATCAAGGCATCGCAGCATGTATTAAAGACGGTGCTTATGTTTCTGGATCACATTGTTTGTTCTTGGAGGCATATTGAAATGGAAATAGGCCTCTTAAATCTAAAACATAGTAAGGGTCAGGCAGGATTTACCCTGATCGAGCTGATGATTTCACTGACATTGGGTTTGTTGATTGTCGCTGCTGCGATTCAACTTTTTATTACAGGGATCACCAGTTATAAGCTACAAAAAGCGATGGCACATATCCAAGATAATGCCAGTCTGGGTTTAAATTTCATTGTGGATGATATTCGTAAGGCCAATCTCAGTTCACCTATGCCTGCGATTAATGATCAAACAAGTTATGCAGGAATTTTGCTCAGCTCAAATAATGTGGGTGAAAAAATTGACCTGAATTGTACGGATTGTTTCTCGAATAATCAGATTGCTAGTTTTGGTAATGCCAATGTTACTGGACTAACCAATGACCAATTGCTGATTCGTTATCAGGCACCTCAAGGTGGGATTGATTGCTCGGGACAGGATGTTGCAAGCGGAACTTTTGTGGTACAGCGCTATTATGTTGGTTCGACCTCAACGGATGCACGTCAATCTTTACGTTGTCAGGCTGCACAATATACGCAAGCAGTACTTGATAGCAAAACCACAACAGATCGTTTGAAGCTCGCTTGGAGTACAAGTCAGGTGATTTTGCCGAATGTAGATCTTTTCCAAATTCGTTTGGGGTATATGGATGGAGATCTCAACAGTGCGAACAGCATGTTGGCCTATACGGATGTTAAAAACTATATGGCTTTGACGGCCGCCAAAAAGAATGTAGATGGAGTAACACAGACGGTTCGTCCTTATGTCCATGCGATTCAAATTGGCGTTTTAGTTCGCTCTGATGATAAAACTGGCAATCAGTCAGTCATTAAACAAAGAAATAAAGAGCCATTCCAGATTCTTGGAACAAAAGTCAATCTCACGCCAGCTTCTCAGGATAACTATTTACGACAGGTCGTTGATCAAACGATTGCTTTAAGAAATGCGATGGGGTGGGTTTCAGAAGGCTGTGACAGTAGTAAAAGCACAAGTTGCACAAATGGGGGGGCTGGCACATGAGATATGCTCAACGCGGTTCAACATTGATCGTTGTATTGATGATCGTACTCATGATCACGATTGTGGGGACATTGGCGATCCGTCAAAGTATCAGTTCACTCAAGTTGGTGAGTAATCATCAAATACAAACGCTATTGGCGCAAAATGCAGATGCTGCACTGATGTATTTTCAAGATCCAAATACGCAGCAGAATTTGGCTTCGGCCAATGGCGTTGTCGGGTTCTTTAAAAATGAAAATAACAAAAATGCGGAATTGGTGTTTTGTTTCTCGGGTTCAGAACCATTTGCATTAAGTAAAGCGGCTTACCGCTTAAATAGTACGACTTTTGAGCCGATGTCAAGCAATAGTGGTGCTTGTAAAGTTGATCCTAGCAATGCCACGAATGATACAGCATCTCAGTCGAGTGGTCGTAAACAAGTGGTTACACAGGTTTATATTAAAAGAGAAATCGGATCTACAGTCCCTTTTGCAGATTTGTCCCGTGGGACAGAGGTGTTGGGTGCAAAAACTGAAAATAATATTCGCTTACGTGTCTATGTTGTATCTGTCATGCAGGGCTTACTCACCTCTGATGCTCTGTTTACTGCAGATAACGATATTAAAAAGGGCTGTTTAACCAAAAGTATTGATAACAACGGCGCAAATGATGTTGCTACTTGCTTAAAACAAAATACAGAAAAACCGATATATAACATACAAGTCGCAGAATATCGTTTCTTGTCTGACTTTGAACCTTCGAGTTCATAAGGGAGAAAGGTCATGAATAATAATAAGATAAAAAAACAGCTTAAACATGAGCATCTACAAGAACACAGAACCAAAGCATTATTGTTGAGTTGTACGATCGCATCTAGTTTTTTGATTTTTTCATCAGTGGCTTCTGCCAGTGATATTGAGATTTACCAACCAGCAGCAGGCAATAAAAAACGTCTCATGTTGATGGTCGATCAGTCTCGTAGTATGGGCGGTGCAGGTCTTTTGGACTTGGTGAAAGATTATCCCTTGTGTATCGATCAAGGGGTTACCGATGTACTAGGCAAAAATGGTTTGAATTTGGGGATTAAAGTCGCAGGTCAAACAGATTTGATCAATGTAACTAAAGAGGCAACTGATTTAGTGAATCAGTTGATCTTGAAAGGGCTACTCGGTAATGGACAAGGCCAAGGAATACTAGATTCCATTGCTGAGATTAAAACAGAGCAGCCGAGTACGGCTTATCCATTCCCACGTCAGTCTTGTACGGTAGTCACTACGGATGCAACGGTTAAGTTACTAGATAACTTACTCAATGGTTTATTGGGAGTAAAAACAGGTTTATCTGCTGAACAATATATCCGTGAAACTTGTGATCCGCTGATTGATATTAGTTTGCTTAAATCGATTACCAATTCATCTACGGTAGGGATTTATCGTTGCTATGATAAAAATTCACGTGTCCGTATGGCGCTCACCGATGTTTTGAAAGGTAAAAAAGGTGAGGTTGGTCTGCCTGATATAGATCAAATTCCTGATAGCACCATGGTCGGGTTATCTATTTCACCTTATAACCAAACCGTGAATGATCGTGCTGGTGCAATTGTATTTGAACCCAAATTACTTAGTGATACTTATTTGTATAACGGGAAAACGAAAACGCATCGCCAGCATATGATTGACTATATCGCTAGCTCAAATATGGATTCAAAGGGTGAGTTCAATTTGCAAAGCTTACTCTCGATTGCACCGAAGCTAATCACTGGTTTGTTGAATGATGTGGTTGCCACCCTAGGGAAAATTTTAAGTAACCCACTTGATGCGGTGAGTGAACTATTAAATCTGGAAAATACCAATAATGCCTTAAATGATGTACTCACGATGTTGGGACTTGGTGGTAATAATCCAATGGCAAGTACCTATGCAGAAACAGGCGCCTATTTGTTGGGGAATACCACCAAGGGGACAGGTGCAAGACAATATGCTAAACGTAATGCTTTATTAGGGTTATTTGGCGCACCATTATTATGGACTGATTATGAATGTAAGACTTGGAAAGCCGATGGCATGACCTGTGCTGATTGGAAATATGCTGGTCTGCTAAATACCAATGGCTATAAAAAAGTTGATGGGAATTTATTAAACTTGTTAGGTGTTTTGCAAGTGGGTAAGCAAGAAATTTTCTATGAATATCGTGCTGATGTAGATGCCAAATATAGTGGTTTTAGTGATAGCCAAAATAATAATAGTAGTATTAATCCACTGATTAAAAGTAATGGTAATTTTTATCAAGCACCATCAACCGCGCCGCAATGTGATGCCAATGGATTAATGGTGATTGCAGGTGGAGTACCAACCATTGCCCCGACTTTAACAGACTCTTTATTGCAACCTCAAGGTAGTCAATCTGATGCGACTAAAGTTGCGATGGAACGCTTGATGGCGCGTTCATTGGATAATAGCCAGACTCTAAGTGTGCAATATAAAGATGGACGTTTGAATGATAGTTGGGGCTTTCGATGTAATTCAACAGATTTGAGATCTACGACGTTAGGAAATAATAAAAACTCAAATGATAATACTGATTTTGCAACATGGCAGTGTATTGGTGCCTATGCACGTGACATTCGGGCATTAAAAGCCAACCCAATTAAAACTGCAGTGATCGGTTTGGATCGCTCATTTTTACAACTTCCAGCATATATTGCGGGACAGGAAAATAGTACTGATACCAAAGGCCTAACTCAAATCTCAAGTACCAATGTGGCACAGGATCAACTGTTAACAGGTATTGTACCGAAAGCAGTGCGTGATTTATTGGGCGCCACGGGAGCACTTTTAGATGGTTTATTGCCGAATAGTTTGATCGGCAGTGGTTTAACCACAGGGATTACCAGTCTGTTAGACCGTTTATTACCAAGAAATCCAGAAGATATTAAAAATATGGCACGTTGGGGCGTGATCGGCGGTGGTGGTTGGTATAACGCTGCGAATAGCCAAAATATCGCGCAAAGTATCAAGGATTTTCATGATGATTTAGGGGTAACAGATGGTGACCCAATTGGTTTACAAACACTACCTGAAGATCCGCTTACACCGTATCGGATGAGTAATGAAGTCTATAAAAGTATGTTTGAGCCAACGGAAAAAGCCAGTTGGTTTGGGAACTTTAAAAAGTATTATGTAGAAACTGATAATTCGATTAATAAGCTCAAAGACGCATGGGATACCAGCTCAACAAGCTACGATGTACAAGACTGGAATAAGGGAGGGGTACTGGCCAAACTTAAAAATTTAAAAAACAAGACGGATAATTCAGATCCAACTAAACCCATTATTACAGAACGTAAAATATTGATTAACCGAGATTGTCAACAAGTTGGAAATACGACAACGTATCAATTTACAGAAGTGGGTGGGTTGAAAACGATTGATAAGAAATATCTAGATATTCAATGTGGTTCTGGAAGTTCTGCTTTTACAGATGCAAAAGGCTATTTGTTGATGAATTTGTTGGGCTATAACGTAGGCAATGCCGCAACAACTGCTGATTTAACTGAGACAAACCGTACTAATTGGCAAGTGGGCATGAATCTACATTCAACTCCGATTAAATTGACTCAGGAAGCCGTTTTTAATACAGACAATAGTGTGAAAGAACGCAAAGACTATATGTTGTTTGGCACCACTCAAGGTCTTTTACATGTGGTTGATGCCAAAACTGGTGAGGAAATGTTTGCCTTTGTGCCGAATGAGATGCTCGAAAATTCACAGCAAAGCAAAGCATTTTTGGAAAAACCATCGGGTGTAAAAGCCAATATGGCCTATGGGATTGATGGTGCATGGACAATGTATAGTGAATATGTCTATGGCATGAAAGCAGTGAGTAGCGGTAGTACCAGTAGTGAGGTCATTGCAACGGTTGGTGAAATTAAAAAAGACAGTAAGGTTCTCGCGAAAGGAAAGCAAATAGCCTATGGCGGTTTACGTATGGGAGGGCGTAGTTATTATGCCTTGGATCTAAATGATATCACCCAGCCAAAACTCAAATTCCATATCGACCCAGATAATAACCGTATTATTAGTTTGCAATCGAATGGGACCTATAAAACTACAACTCATGCCGCATTAGCCTCCATGGGGCAAAGTTGGTCTAAACCGACGATCACCACCATTATGTATAACGGTGCAGCAAAACGTGTGATGTTGGTGGGTGGCGGCTATGACATGGAGTATGAAAAGGCAGCACCTACGATTACGGGTGCGACCAAAGGGCGTATGGTGTATATGTTTGATGCCGATAATGGCGATTTAATTTGGTATGCAGGAGGAGATAGCCAAGCCACATCATGTAATCCAGATGATGCGAACTATGGATTGAAAATGAAAGATCTATATAGCGTTGTTAGTCGTATCAATGCGGTTGATCGCGATGGCGATGGCATTACAGACCATCTTTACTTTGGTGACCTTGGTGGCCAAGTCTGGCGTGTGGATTTAAGTAAGGACTTTGGTACAAAAGCTGGTAGTTGTGGAGCTTATACTGTGCTATTTAAAGATAGTAGTAGTCGTTTCTATGAAGCACCAAACTTTAGTGTTTATGGTTATGAACAACCGCTTGCCGTGGTGAGTATTGCATCGGGAAATCGTAGTCTTCCATTTAGTGATAAAAGCTCAAGCAGTACAATTTACAACCTCTTTGATCAGGATGTCATACGTAGAAATTTCACTGCTACGGGGAATAGCACGCCTAAACTCTTACCAACTGATCTTAAAGCGATGCTGACTGCGAGCGATTTGAAAGGGAAAAATCTAGTACAAGTCAAAGCGATGCTGCCTAATGGTTGGTATGCACAGGCCAATACCGTGGTTGGAAAAGAGCTTGATGCACAAGGTAATGAAGTGAATCTCACCAATCAAACAGGTAGTAAGGTCTTAAGCGAGATGGTGGTGATGAATAAGAGCCTTTATGCCAGTGTTTATAATCCGAATACGACTATAGGCAATGGTTGTAAAATTCAGGCCAATGGCGCAACCACAGTTCAACGTTTCTGCTTACCGTTTGGTGTCTGTGAACAAGATGTCAAAGACGTAACTATGAGCTTTGGTGCAGGGCATGGGATTGTGGACTCGATGGTAGGTGCCGGAATTGGTTTAAGTGACAAAAATGGTCTGACACGTCAGTTACTGAATCCCAATGCAAAAGATAAAATTGGGAATAGTAAACTTCCAATGAATACCATGCGCCGCCAATTAGTACCACTCACTTGGTATGAACGTAATGAATAAAATGCAGTTATGTCGATGTGCCGATTCGGAAGTGGTACGACCTCGTGTTTCTTACCACTTTCAGTCTACTAAGCGTTCTTGTATAGCGAGGAAACGTTGCACAGGCTTTACTCTAATTGAGCTGATGATTACGGTTGCAATCGTGGCAATTATTGCTGCGATTGCGGTTCCAAGTTATGACACTTATATCCGCCGTGCAGACTTATCTACAGCACAACAAGAAATACTTAAAGTTGCAGAGCTTTTGGAAAAACATCGGGCACGCAATTTTAGTTATGATGGTTTTGTGCTGAAAGGAACCGCGACGAATCAAGGTGCTTACTATTCCGTACCTAGCGCGACCAACACCACCTTACTTTTACCTTTGACAGCAACGAGTGGTAACCAAAAATTCACATTAAGCTTAACGGTCAATACTCAGGCATGGTCATTAAAAGCCGTGAGCCAAAGTCCGAGGAATTATTCCTTGTTATTAACCAGCACAGGCCTTAAGTGTAAGACCAAAACGGCTGCAAATATTACGGCATCAAGCTGTGGTAATAATGCAGAAGACTGGTAACTCAGCAGTTTTTATAAATTAAATTCAGAGCTGTGGATAACCCAAAATTTAATCTTTCTTTCGAGGCAAATATAACGTAGAATATCGCCCTCTATGAAAGGGGTTTGAAGTGTTGCCGATGGTCGGCGCAGGGATAATCCGTAAAAATTATAAGGTTGTTCTCATGGTTGTTATTCGTTTAGCGCGCGGTGGTGCAAAAAAACGTCCATTCTATCAAATCATTGTAACTGATAGCCGCAATGCACGTGATGGTCGTTTCATCGAGCGTATTGGTTTCTTTAACCCAACTGCACAAGGTAAAGCTGAAAAAGTTCGTTTAGATGCTGACCGTTTTGCTCACTGGGTTGCACAAGGTGCTCAACCTTCAGATCGCGTTGCTTCTTTAGCTGCTCAAGCTAAAAAAGCTGCAACTACTGCATAATTGTAGTAGGTAGCCCATGACATCGACACAGAATGTGCCAGAAGATCGTATTCAGATTGGACAGTTACGTTCAGCTTATGGATTGAATGGGTGGCTCTGGGTTTACTCTAATACAGAACCTATGAGCAATATGTTTGACTACCTTCCTTGGTACATTGAGACCAAGGCAGGTTGGCAAACTATTGATGTAAAACGTTGGAAACCACATGGCAAAGGCTTGGTTGTTGCATTAAAGGACGTAAATGATCGTACTGGTGCAGAAAATCTGGTTGGCGCAAATATCTGGATTGCCAAATCTCAGCTTCCAAAAGCAGATGTAGACGAGTATTACTGGTCTGATCTTAAAGGTCTAACGGTGTTAGGTCTTGATGATGAAGAACAAGAAGTCAATCTCGGTCAAATCTATGAACTGTTTGAAACTGGTGCCAATGATGTCATGGTCGTAAAAGCGACACCTGATAGCATTGATGCTGAAGAGCGAATGATTCCTTGGCATAAAGATGTGGTACAACGCGTTGATCTTGAAGCTGGTCGTATTTACGTCAATTGGGGCGTAGACTACTAATCCTTTCGGGGAAGGTAGCGCAGCAGGAAAATAAAGGAGTCTGCGGTGTTTTTTGCAGTCATCACATTGTTTCCTGAAATGTTTGAAGCGATTACAGCGCACGGGATTAGCGGGCGTGCAGCAAAGCGTGACATCGTGCAAGTGACTTGCATTAACCCACGAGATTTTGCTGAGGGCAACTATAAACGAGTGGATGAACGTCCGTTCGGTGGTGGTCCTGGTATGGTGATGATGGCTGAGCCTTTGGCACAAGCAATTACCCATGCTAAACAACTTGCAATGCAAGCAGGCTGTGTCCATGCCCCGGTGGTGTATATGTCACCGCAAGGCAAAACCTTAAACGAACAGGCAGTACAACAATTCGTTGATTATGATGGTTTGATTGTATTGTGTGGGCGTTATGAAGGGGTCGATGAGCGTTTAATCCAGCATTATGTTGATCAAGAATGGTCAATTGGGGATTACGTATTATCGGGTGGTGAACTTCCTGCCATGGTATTGCTCGACAGTATTATTCGTCGATTGCCAAATGTCATGTCTGATGAGCAATCGGCGATACAAGATTCTTTTGTGGATGGTTTATTGGATTGTCCGCAATATACAAAGCCTGATTGTTTCGAAGGGCTGGATGTGCCTGAGGTACTTAAATCAGGACATCATGCCAATATTGAGAAATGGCGTTTTTTGCAGCGTTATCAACGTACTTTAGACCGTCGACCAGAATTGGTGGAAAAAGTAGAGTTGAGCAAACAGCAAATTAAATGGCTAAAAGATTCGAAAGGTTAAACTGGTATCAGTTTGTCTTCGCACCCAACGAGAAGCGTTGCTTCGAGTTTTACTTAAACTTGGTTTAAGTTAAAAATAGGCTCTTTAAGGCAATTTTGCTCTAAAGGGAAAGTTAAACGGGAGATATGCGCTTTAGCCTCTATTCCCAGCGGTGTCAGAGACCTCTTCTCTCCCGCACATATTGGAGATTCCACATGAGTGGTAAACATCCTTTAGTTCAAGCTGTTGAAAATGCACAGTTAAAATCAGACATCCCTGCTTTTGCACCGGGCGATACAGTTATCGTTCAAGTTAAAGTAAAAGAGGGTGAACGTGAACGTCTTCAAGCATTTGAAGGTGTTGTAATCGCGAAGAAAAATCGTGGTTTGAACTCTGCTTTCACAGTTCGTAAAATCTCTAGCGGTGTTGGTGTTGAGCGTGTTTTCCAAACTCACTCTCCAATCGTTGCTAAAATCGAAGTGAAACGTCGTGGTGACGTTCGTCGTGCTAAACTTTACTACCTACGCGAGTTGTCTGGTAAAGCTGCACGTATTCGTGAAAAGTTACCAGCTCGTAAACAAGGTTAATTTTAACTTTGTTTTAAAGCAAAAAAATGCGCCTTTGGCGCATTTTTTTATGTCTGTTTGCGGCTAAAAGCCAATCCTTTTTTAAATCCTAGGCCGAGTTTTGCTAAAATAGGCCTTTATGCTTTGACTTTTCTTTTATGAAAAAAAGTTCTTATCGCCATTTAAGCGGTGTTTTCCTATTAAATAAGCCTTTAGGTTTAAGTTCTAATACTGCGCTGCAAAAAGTGCGTCGACTTTTTAATGCGCAAAAAGCGGGACATACAGGTGCGCTCGATCCATTGGCAACAGGGCTATTGCCAATTTGTTTGGGTGAGGCGACCAAGTTTTCACATTATTTATTGGATTCAACCAAGCGTTATCAAACCACGGTCAAATTAGGGCAAACCACAGCGACAGGTGATGTTGAAGGTGAAATTCTCCAGCAGAGAGAAGTACCCGCTTTAACAGAAGCAGATATTGAGCAAGTTCTGGCACAGTTTCGTGGTGATATTCAGCAAGTGCCACCGATGTATTCGGCCTTGAAACGCGAAGGTCGTCCACTCTATGAGTTGGCACGTCAAGGCATTGAGATTGAGCGTGAGGCACGCCCAGTCACCATTTATAACTTAAGCTTACTTGGCTTTACTGAAGATAGTTTGACATTGGATGTGACTTGCTCAAAAGGCACTTATATCCGTGTATTAGGTGAGGATATTGGCGAGGCTTTGGGCTGTGGTGGGCATTTAACTAAATTGCATCGTACTCAAACAGGGCACTTTGAGATTAATCCAAGTTACACCATTGAATATCTCGAAAGCCTTTCTTTGGAAGAGCGGGATGCATTATTACTGTCAGTCTATTCACCAGTTGAGCATTTTCCTCGGGTGCAATTGCCTGAAGGTCGTGAAAAGTATTTTGGTAACGGTCAGGAAAGCAATATCGATCATGAGGCTGCTGCTGAAGTGTTAGTTTTTGATGGTGAACGTTGTCTAGGTTTGGCTGAAATCACCGATAAAAAACGTCTAGTACCAAAACGCTTGTTAAATTTATAAGAGTATCGTCAATGGAATGGGAACTGATTCTAACCTTAGTGTTCTTTGCTTTTTGTGCAGGAACCATTGATGCTGCCGTCGGTGGTGGCGGTTTGATTCAGATTCCTGCATTGATGGGAGCTTTACCACAAACAGCACCTGCCACCTTATTTGGAACTAATAAACTGGCCTCCATTTGCGGAACGGGTTCTGCGGCTTTTTCATTTGTACGCCGTGTCAAATTGCAATGGTCATTACTTGGTGTGATTGCACTATTTGCCTTTATCAGCTCATTCATTGGGGCGGCCTGTGTATCTTTGGTGCCAACCCATATCCTAAGGCCGATTGTTTTGGTCATGCTGATCGTGATTGCGATTTACACCTTTATGAAAAAGCAATTCGGGCAAGTGCACGTCGATCAAAAAATCACGCCAAAGTTACTGGTGCTGGCTGCGATGGGTAGTCTAGCGATTGGTTTCTATGACGGTATTTTTGGCCCGGGGACGGGCAGTTTCTTTATTTTCTTTTTTATTCGCTTTTTACAGGTCGATTTCTTACATGCTTCGGCATTATCTAAAATCGGCAACTTCATGACCAATCTGGCAGCACTCAGTTTCTTTATTCCCACAGGTCATGTGCTTTTTGCCTTGGGAATGATGATGGCGGTTGCCAATATTGCAGGCTCGTTATTGGGTGTACGTTTGGCTCTAAAATACGGCAGTGGCTTTATCCGTATTTTATTCTTGATATTGGTGAGTATTTTAATCTGTCGCTTGGGCTATCAGATTTTGATTGGAACATCGTAAATATTTTAATAAATAAAGATTTAAGTCCTACTATTACTGAATAATCATTAACTTCAAGTTAATAATCGATGCTGTAGGTTGATTGATCAAAATTCCATAAAGCGTTTTTATAGATTCAGAATAAAACTGTGATCTATAGGTAAGCACACATGGAAGGCTCAGTTCAGAATAAAGAACGGTTATGGACCAAACGGCGTCATACTAAACAGCTAAAGCTGGACATGGCAAACCAATATACCGATGGTGTGGTCATTCCAACTCAAGACATTATTAAAGTCTTGGAAACATTGATTACACCGGGCGATAAAGTTGTCCTCGAAGGCAATAATCAAAAACAGGCAGATTTCCTATCGCGCTCCTTAGCGCAAACCAATCCAGATGTTTTACATGATCTGCATATGATCATGCCGAGCGTAGGTCGTTCAGAACATCTTGACCTATTTGAGAAAGGCATTGCGCGAAAACTGGATTTTTCTTTTGCTGGCCCTCAGAGTTTGCGTATTAGCCAACTCATCGAAGATGGCTTATTGGAAGTTGGTGCGATTCATACCTATATCGAATTGTATTCACGTCTGGTGGTCGATCTTATTCCAAATGTGGTGCTCTCGGCAGGCTTTATGGCAGACCGTCAAGGCAATATTTACACAGGCCCAAGTACGGAAGATTCCCCAGCACTTATTGAACCTGCAGCTTTTAGCGATGGGATTGTGATTGTTCAGGTGAATGAGCTGGTCGATGATGTATCAGAGTTACCACGTGTCGATATTCCTGCTTCTTGGGTTGATTACGTTGTTGTGGCAGATCAGCCTTTTTATATCGAACCACTCTTTACCCGTGATCCAAAACATATCAAACCCGTTCATGTGCTCATGGCGATGATGGCGATTCGTGGGATTTATGAAAAGCATAATGTACAGTCTCTCAATCATGGTATTGGTTTTAATACAGCGGCAATTGAACTGATTTTGCCGACCTATGGTGAGTCTTTAGGTTTAAAAGGAAAAATTTGCCGAAACTGGACACTGAACCCTCATCCAACTTTAATTCCAGCGATTGAGACAGGTTGGGTTGAAAGCGTACATTGCTTTGGTACTGAACTTGGTATGGAAAAATATGTCGCTGCTCGGCCAGACATTTTCTTTACAGGCCGTGATGGGGCGTTACGCTCCAACCGCATGATGTGTCAGCTGGCAGGTCAATACGCAGTTGATTTATTTATTGGTGCAACATTGCAAGTCGATGGTATGGGACATTCTTCGACTGTCACTAAGGGGCGTTTGGCTGGCTTCGGTGGTGCACCAAACATGGGCCATGATCCTCGCGGCCGTCGCCACGATACCCCTGCATGGTTAGATATGCGATTGCAAGGTGCCAATGAAACAGAAACCTATTTGACACGTGGAAAAAAACTGGTTGTACAAATGGTCGAAACCTTCCAAGAAGGTGGAAAACCAACTTTTGTGGAACGCCTTGATGCGATTGATGTGGCTAAAACAGCAGGTCTACCTTTAGCACCGATCATGATTTATGGCGATGACGTCACGCATTTTCTGACCGAAGAAGGCATTGCTTATCTATATAAAGCAAGCAGCCAAGAAGAGCGCCAAGCCATGATTGCTGCGGTTGCAGGCGTGACCAGTATTGGTTTAACTCAGGACCCTAAAACAACAGCACGTTTAAGAAGCGAAGGTCTAGTGGTATTCCCAGAAGATTTAGGTATTCGCCGCACCGATGCAACACGTGAGCTGTTAGCTGCGAAAAATATTGCCGACTTGGTGACATGGTCCGATGGCTTATATCAACCCCCTGCAAAATTCAGGAGTTGGTAATGATGGCACAAGTTCAATATCAAACACTAAGCGATAGTCAGCTTCTGGCAGATATGGCGGTAGATGCTCTGATTGATGAAGTTAATCTGACTCCTAAACCCGCCTTGGTTGATCGCCGTGGTAGTGGTGCACATGATGACCTGACTTTGGAATTAATGGAGCGCTCTGCAAAAAGCTTACAGCCCATGTTCGAGGCAATGGCCCAAGCCGCAGCGCATCACGGAAAAGTTTGTTTAGCTCTGCGTGAAGACATTGGTGAAATTGGTCGCCAAGGTGAAAAAGTCATGATGTTGGCAACAGGTGGCGTCAATACACATCGCGGTGCAATTTGGGCCTTGGGTTTAATGGTGACGGCGGCAGCATTGGCACGTACCAATCAACAATATGTATCGGCTGTTGAGCTATGTCAGTTAGCAGGTCAGCTTGCCCAGCTTGAAGATCGTTTTATTCCTGAGCAGGCTTTAAGTCATGGTCAGCAGGTTCAGAAGAAATTAGGCATCTTAGGTGCCAAAGAACAGGCACAACAAGGTTTTCCAACGATTGTGAATTTTGGTTTAAAGCAGCTTTATCAAAGTCGCAGTAAACCGATGAAAGAAGCGTTCGCTCGTCTAGATGCCTTGCTTGCCATGATGACTGACCTGACCGATACCTGCGTGCTTTATCGCTCGGGAATATCGGGTTTAAAGCGTATGCAACAAGGGGCACAGCAAGTACTGGATTTGGGCGGAAGCTCAAGCTTGGAAGGCCGACGTGCTTTGCATCTTTTAGAGATTGATCTGCTTCGTATGAAAGCTTCTGCCGGCGGTGCCGCAGATTTGTTGGCAGCAACCTTGTTTATAGATCATGTTGAGCAGTCAACTTTAAAAAATAAAGAGGGATTTTGATGATGGAAGCTCTTCATTTTGAGTTTGTGGCGACAGAGCCACCTGTAAAAAAAGCGTTAGTAGGATGTGTGGGCTCGGGTGATTTAGAAATTTTGATGGAACCTGGCGAGAAAGGGAAAGCTTCTATTCATGTCGTCACTTCGGTAGATGGTAGTGCGGCACGTTGGCACAATCTATTTGAACGAATTTTTACTGCACAGACACCGCCAGCGGTCAAAATTGATATTCATGACTTTGGTGCAACCCCCGGCGTCGTTCGCTTACGTCTGGAACAAGCATTAGAGGAGATTATGCATGACTGATATCGAGAGCTTGTTAAATAAACAGGATTTTATTGAACTCAGCGCAAGGGAACGTGCCAAAGCATTGTTAGATGAGGGCACATTCCGAGAGTTGCTTGATCCATTTGCACGCGTCATGTCACCTTGGTTGATTCGGCAGAATATTGTCCCGCAAGCCGATGATGGCGTGGTGATTGCAAAAGGTTCTATTCAAGAACAGCCAGTGGTTTTAATTTCAATTGAAGGCTTATTCCAAGGTGGAAGCTTGGGTGAAGTTGGTGGTGCCAAAATTGCGGGCGCTTTAGAGCTTGCCGTTGAAGATAACCTTAATGGTATTCCCACTGCTGCAATTTTACTACTCGAGACAGGTGGTGTTCGCTTACAAGAGGCAAATCTGGGTTTGGCTGCAATTGCTGAAATTCAGGCTGCAATCGTGAATTTACGCCAGTATCAACCCGTGATTGCTGTGGTTGCTGGAAGTGTTGGATGCTTTGGTGGTATGTCGATTGCTGCCGGATTATGCAGTTATATTGTGATGACGCAAGAAGGACGATTGGGACTGAATGGCCCGCAAGTGATTGAACAGGAAGCTGGCATACAAGAATATAACGCCAAAGATCGCCCATTTATTTGGAGTGTTACAGGTGGTAATCAGCGCTTCGCCAGTGGTTTGGCCGATGCTTATGTGGATGATGACCGCAATAAAATCCGTCAGCAAGTGATTGATTATTTGCAGCAAGGTTTGCCTCTTCAACATCGGAGCTCAAATTACTCATTCTATTTAGCACAGCTACAACAGGTCGATACCACTGAGCAGATCACACCAACACAGGTTCAGGCTTTGTATCAAGGAGAGCAAGCATGAATATCGCCATTGATACATTAAAAGCGTCTACTCGGGGTGCAGCTTGGTTTAAGGCCTTCACGCAGGGTTTTAAATTGGTTGAAGACTTTCCTGCTTCTGTTTTGGTTGCAGATGGTCAGCTTGGTCAACAAGCTGTACGGGTCATTGCAGTTGTCCCAGACAGCAATAATCTGTTCCCGCGTGCAAGACAAGGTGAAGTTGGATTGCTTGAGGGTTGGAGTTTGGCAAGAGTCGTCGATGAAGTGATTCAAGCCGATGCAGACGCTGAAACTAAACGTGGCATTTTATGTCTGGTGGATGTGCCTAGTCAGGCTTATGGACGCCGTGAAGAATTGTTGGGTATTCATCAAGCCTTAGCAGGTGCAGTAGACAGCTATGCCAGAGCCAGATTGGCAGGTCATCCTATTGTGAGTTTATTGGTTGGGAAGTCGATGTCAGGTGCTTTCTTGGCGCATGGTTACCAAGCCAATCGTATTATTGCCTTAAAAGACTCAGGTGTTATGGTGCATGCAATGGGTAAAGAATCTGCCGCACGCGTTACTCTGCGGTCGGTTGATGAGTTAGAACAATTAGCCTCAAGCATTCCGCCAATGGCGTATGACATCGAGAGTTATGCAACACTGGGTTTGTTATCTGAACTGTTATCTGTTGAAAACCCTGAACAACCGACAAATGATGATCTTTCATTCGCAAAGCTGGCTGTTGAACAGGCATTTAAAGAGATTCATGCTGAACCGTCTAGAGGGCTGGAACAAAGGCTTCATGGTCAAAATCGTCAGATGTCTAAACAGGTGCGTGAATTATTGCGTGAGCAATGGTCATGAAACTTGATCCTGAAGCCCATGATTTACTGTGGGGCATGACGGTCGATTGCTTGGCTGATGATGCTCCTTTATGGGTGAAAGAGGTGTTACTGCGAGGTGATCCTGTTGTGGTACGACGGGCGATCACTCCTGTTGATCAGGTCGCGGTGGGCGTAAGAGGGCAATTCCGTCATCAACGTTATGCTACTCAAATGCCACGATCTGCCATTACTAGACAACTTAAACCCGAAGCGCTGACTGAGCTAAGGATAGAGCAGTTTGAACACTTGGCAGAACGTTTGCAGCGTATTTCCAGCATCATGAAGAGCTTTTCAGGGTATTGGGGATATACAGGAAGTTTCGGATTTGAGCTGGCAACGGGTATTGAAACAGTCACTCTGTACAGTGACATCGATTTGTTGATGAGAACTGAACAGCCTTTTGCCAAAAAGCAGGCAATTGAGTTACTCGAAACTTTTCAGCAAGCAGGGCTGAATGTGGATATACAGCTACAACTGCCAAAAGGTGGTCTAGCGTTAAGAGAATGGGCTGGGAATAGGGGGAAAGTTCTATTGAAGCGTCCTGATGGTGCTGTTTTAGTCGAAAATCCATGGAATTAGGGAGTAGATATCATGGCTTCGATTTGGGTATATCCGGGACAAGGTGTGCAACGAAGTAATATGTTGCACGAATTACCTCAAACCGCTCTGGTTAAAGAACACCTTGGGCGTGCCTCGGATGCACTTAAAGAAGATGTCTTGTTGTTGGACAGTTCGGCTGCATTGCAATCGACACGTTCAGTACAGCTATGTTTACTGATTTCGGGTGTGGTGAGTTCAGCCCTATTAACTGCCGAAAAGTTAAAGCCTGATTATGTCGCAGGTCTATCGATTGGTGCATGGTCGGCTGCAGTTGTAGCAGGGGTTTTAGGCTATGAAGATGCTGTTCGCTTGGTTGCCTATCGTGGTGAACTCATGCAAAACGCCTATCCAACGGGATATGGCATGACCGCATTAATCGGTACAGATCGCACATCTGTTGAGAAGTGGGTGAAACAAGTTTATGAAATAACGCCACAGGTTTTTGTCGCCAATATTAATGCACATAATCAGATCGTTATTTCAGGTCGCTTTGAAGCCATGAACCAAGTTGCAGTTTTGGCGAAGCAACAAGGCGTAGTGGCAAAAAAATTAGATGTATCGGTGCCATCGCACTGTGAATTATTAAGTCAGCAAGCTGAGCAGCTTGCAGCGTCTATGGAGGGAGTGACTTTAAAGCAGCCTAAAATTCGATATTTAAGTGGTACCACGGCGCGCACGCTTGGTAAGCCAGAACAGATTGGTAAAGACTTGGCTTTTAATATGAGTCGCACGGTAGATTGGGAAAGCACTATTCAGGCGGCATGGGAGCGAGGTGTCAGATTGCAGATTGAAGCTTTACCCGGAACGGTACTGACGACACTTGCACGTCGAACTTTTCAAGAAGGAGCCGTATTGTCATTTCAGGGAACGCGCATCGATAGCATTCAAATGGCAATGCAAAAACAACAGGAAAGTCAGATTTCTATGGGAATGTGATTTAAAAAACGTAAGTAATCCAAGGATATGAGGGATTTACAATGATTATATATGGAACAGCAATTTTAGCGATTTGTCATTTACTCGGTGATTATCTTGGCAATACCTTAGGTGTCCTTATTGGGGTAAAAGCCAATGTGGGTGGTGTGGCCATTTCTATGATTCTTTTGATTCTCTCTAAAGAGCTATTAGCAAAAAAGGGTTATTTACCGCAGGTAACACAATTTGGAATCTTATATTGGTCCGGTATGTATATTCCAATTGTGGTGGCGATGTCAGCGGGACAAAATGTGGTTGCAGCTTTATCGGGAGGTATGTTGGGTCTGATTGTTTCTGTTGCTTCTTTGGTCGGGACGGTTTTAGTCATTCGTTATTTGAATCGATTAAGTGGTGATTATGAAACCTATGAGTGGACAATAGAAGGAACTGAAAAAGTAGCTTAAAGCCGCATCACGATAATGAATAACAAAAGGATTTAAAGAATGGAAGACTTAATTACGGTACTCACCAAAAATGCTTTGGTGACTGCACTAGCGGTCACAGGTTTGATGATGTTTTTATCTCACTTGCTTTCAAAATATTTGACCAAAGGAAAACTACAAAGCTCTGCAATCGCAATTACTTTGGGACTTGTTGTGGCCTATTTTGCGGGGGTGTATACACAAGGTACAAAAGGGATTTCTGATATTGCTATATTCTCTGGTTTCGCTCTATTAGGCGGTGCAATGATCCGTGATCTGGCAATTGCATCTACTGCATTTGAAGTGGATGTTAAAGAAGTCAAAAAAGCAGGAAAAATTGGCTTAATTGCGCTTACGCTGGGCTGTATTGTTCCTTTTGTAATTGGTGCAATGGTTGCTTGGATGATGGGATATAGAGATCCGATTTCCATGACCACGATTGGCGCGGGCGCTATGACTTATATTGTCGGTCCAATTACAGGAACAGCCATTGGTGCAAGTTCTGATGTGATCGCGCTTTCGATTGCAATTGGACTCATCAAATCGGTGTTCTTTATGGTCGGCACACCATTGCTTGCAAAATTCATGTATCTAAAAAGTCCACGTTCAGCCATGGTATTTGGTGGGCTAGCTGGGACAACAAGTGGTACAGCAGCAGGATTGGCAGGTACAGATGTTCGATTAGTTCCCTATGGTGCATTAGTGGCAACCTTTTATACAGGTCTCGGTTGTTTACTTGGGCCCTCAGTATTTTTTCTGACGGTAAATGCGATTTTTGGATAAGTGATAAAGCATGAATATTTGCAACTTATTCATTTGTTATAAGTTGCTTATTATTCATTTTTGTACATGAGAGGCAAACATCCGGCATTCTGCAATTAATGCCAGCAAATTGGGGTCACGTTCCTTACTTTTTAGAAAGACCAACCCAATGTCCTGTTGCAGATGATATTGCTGTTTCAAGGGGATAAGTTTAACTGAGCTTTCATATACCGCAGAAATACGACCGGGCAAAAGTGCAAAACCAACGCCTGAACTGACCATACTAATTAAAGTAAAGATATCATTAAGCTGTAAGGCAACCTTAGGTGAAAAACCAGCCTTTTTAAAAATGAAATCACTGTCATTATGGGTGGCAAAGCCTTGCGTTAAAGTTAAAAAAGTTTCTTCTTTGAGTAGACTGAGATCAATCTCCTCAAAATCAACATATTTAGAGTCTTTATTTACCGCTAAAAAAATATCATCACAGAACATAGGCAAAATTTCAAAGTCATCGTCTTGCGTTGTTTCATTGAGTGCCACAATAATGGCATCAAGCTCTGTCGTTTTAAGCTTTTTAACCAGATCCTGATTGGAGCTAAGAAGTAATTGAATATCGAGCTCACTACGTCTTAATTTAAGTCCGCTAATCACATTGGGAATCGTTTTTACGGTTAAAGAGTAAAGAGAACCTAAATGTAGAACTTTTGCTGCAAAGCCCGCAGCTTCTCTGGTTTTATTCACCGTAATAAAAATGTCCTGTACGATTTTTTGCGCACGTTCCTCAAATACATAAGCACTTTTTAACGGAATTAAATTACGACCTTCATTTTTAAAAAGTGGGCAACGTAGAGCACTTTCCAAGGAGTGTAAGGCTTTATGAATACTGACATTACTGAGCTGCATTTCAGTTGCTGTTTTGGAAAGATTTCCACAGCGCATAAAAGCCAAGAATATTTGTATTTTTTTTAGAGTGAGTTCTTCATCAATTTCCATATCAATCTTCCGTTACTAATGACTTTCCTTAAAAAATTATGCTTTCCCTCCGCGTAAGGTAAC
Organism: Acinetobacter higginsii; assembly: GCF_000369845.1. Classification (NCBI taxonomy): domain Bacteria; kingdom Pseudomonadati; phylum Pseudomonadota; class Gammaproteobacteria; order Moraxellales; family Moraxellaceae; genus Acinetobacter; species Acinetobacter higginsii. Next base: position 399,832 of record NZ_KB850215.1, read on the forward strand.
ACCAATCGAAGCCACCATAATACAGGCCAATGCCACCCATTGAATCAAGCTAATGCGCTCATGTAACAGCACCAGACCAGCTAAGGCCGCCAATGCAGGCGCAAGGCTGGAAAGTGTCCCATAGCTCAGTTTGGTCAGCCGTTTGAGTGCCATTAAGTCCAAGGCATAAGGAATTGCAGTTGCCATTAGGGCAATCACGAGGGCTTTGCCCCAATACTGGGTATCTAGCAGTACAGGCGCGTTATTCCATAGACCAAAAGGAAGTAAGGTCAGTGCAGATAAACCGATGGCAATGGTCAAGGCATGCATGCCAATATTTTGCTGTACGACCCGATGTCCATAATAAATATATAAGGCCCAGAAGAATCCTGCACCTAGTGCACAGGCTGCGCCAATATAGGAAAAGTGCTGTGCATGAGCATCGTGCCAAGGCACCATTAAAGCAATGCCTAAAATCGCAAATGCCACCCAAATATAATCACTGCGCTGTTTAATTGACAGCAATGCTAAGCCGAGTGGACCGATAAATTCTAAGCCCACCGCAATCCCTTGAGGTAACTTACCCAAAGAGGTATAGAACAGAATATTCATACAGCCCAATGCTGCGCTATAACAGAGGAGATCTCGCCATTTCAGTTCTTTCAATTTGGAAATGATTTTCCATGAACGGAACATGATCGCGACCAGAATGGTTGCAAAACACAGTCTTAAAATTGTCACCGTCAATGGATCAAGCGTGGCAATCAATTGCTTGGCAAAGGATGCACTGATCTGATAAGACAGCATGGACAATACCATGTACAGCACGGCGACCAGTTGGAGATTTTTCATCTAAGATCTCCAAGATAAGCGAGAGTTTTTTTCTGATTTTGAGACAACATCTTTTATTTTGCCTCTTTTTGCTGTCGAGCCTGTTGTGTCGTAAAGGTACAACCAATCGAAGCAATAATAATGGTGCCCAACGCTAACCATTGATTCCAAAGCAGCATTTCACCAAGGAAGATAAAGCCTGAAAGGGCAGCAACCGCAGGTTCTAAGCTCATCAAGGTGCCAAAACTCAGCGGGGTTAAACTACGCAGCGCAATCATTTCTAAGGTAAAGGGTAAGGCACTGGCTAATATCGCAAGCCCGATAAAATAGTATAAATTTGGTAGTTCAAACACCCGATCGATGGCGCCTGAAAATAGCGCAAAAGGCAGCAAGCAGAGCATACCAATCGACATGCCTAAGCAAACGGTATGATTGCCTGAGATGCCTGACGGTTTTTGCCCCGCAATAATATATAGGGCCCAACACGCACCCGCACTCACAGCAAAGAATACACCAAGCATGTCGAGACCTTGTTGTGCCTGTTGCAAAGGAAAGAGCAGCATTAAGCCCAGAATGGCACAGCCAACCCAGATGAAGTCATATTTCTGTCGAGCATGATACAGCGCGACACTTAAGGGACCAATAAATTCAAAGGCAACGGCAAGGCCTAGCGGTAAGCGTTCTAGTGATAAATAGAACAGCGCATTCATGCCTGCAAGTGCCATCCCATAAGTGAGAATGGCTTTCCAGCGCACCACTTTAAAATTGATGGTCCAGATTTTAAAAATCACCGCCAATATGATCGCACCAAAAAATAGGCGCATAGCGGAAACGGTTAATACAGGAAAGCTTTGAAATAGAATTTTGGCCAAGGAACCACTGCCTTGCACACACAACATGGCAATCATCAACAGCAATAAAGCATGCAGTGGTGTTTTCAGCATTGGGGTAGACATTTTATTATTTAACAGTTGGTATAATATTCACATAATAAGTCAAACGCCCATAAAAAAGCCACAGCATCAACTGTGGCTTTTTCGACATTATTCTAAATATTGCTTAGAACAATACGCGAACGCGGATCGTGCCTTCAACGTGGTTCAATGTGTCCAGTGCTTCTTGAGATGCAGATGCGTCAACATCCATCACCAAGTAACCAATATCACCTTTAGTCATTAATGACTGACCAGAGATGTTGATGCCTTGTTCAGCGAACAATGTGTTGATCTTCGATAACACACCTGGAACGTTTTTGTGGATATGCAGCAAACGGTGCTGACCATCAGAAAGTGGTAATGCGATTTCTGGGAAGTTTACCGCAGAAAGAGTCATACCTTTATCTGAATACGCAACGAATTTTTCAGCTACTTCTAAACCGATGTTTGCTTGCGCTTCCATGGTCGAACCACCCACGTGTGGGGTTAAGATCACGTTGTCTAAACCACGAAGTGGAGATAGGAACTCTTCACCATTGGCTTTTGGTTCTTTCGGGAATACGTCAACCGCTGCACCCGCGATGTGACCTGATTTGATTGCATCTGCTAAATCTTCAATTACCACACATGTACCACGTGCTGCGTTCAAGAAGATTGAGCCTTTTTTCATTTTCGCGAATTGTTCTTTCTTGAAGAAGTTACGCGTAGACGGAACATCTGGAACGTGTAGCGTTACCACATCCGCAGTTGCTAAAAGTTCATCTAAAGAGCCAACTTGACGTGCATTACCTAAAGGTAATTTAGTCACAGCATCAAAATAGATCACTTTCATACCTAAGCTTTCTGCCAATACAGAAAGTTGTGAACCGATCGAGCCGTAACCGACGATACCTAGAGTCTTACCACGAGTTTCAAATGAACCCACCGCAGCTTTATTCCAACCGCCCGCATGTGTATCTTTCGATTTTTCAGGTACACGACGAAGCAACAGAATTGTTTCAGCAAGAACTAATTCTGCAACCGAACGTGTATTTGAATACGGTGCGTTGAATACAGGGATACCACGAGACATCGCCGCTTTTAAATCGACTTGGTTTGTACCAATACAGAAGCAACCGACTGCGATCAATTTGTTCGCAGCTTCAAAGATTTCTTCAGTTAATTGCGTACGGGAACGAATACCAATGAAGTGAGCATCTTTAACTGCTTCTTTTAAAGCTTCGCCTTCAAGCGCAGTTTTGTGATAATCGATGTTGGTATAACCCGCTGCATTTAAAGTATCGATGGCATTTTGATGCACACCTTCTAACAGAAGGAAACGGATTTTGTCTTTAGGTAGTGATAGATGTTGGCTCATTACGGCTCCGCTACAAAGGCCAAAATTTAGTTGCAGTACTATAGCATAGAGCTTTGAGATATAAATATTTGGTTTAAAATTAGCACAGCAGAATTATTGATAATTTTTCAGTTGAAGCTGAATTTTATTGGTTATACACATTTTGTTATTACAGTATCTTTATCCTAAGCTTTATCCCATGCCTGCTTCTATGTAAAATGCAGAGATCTGATAGTCAAATCTGAAAACATCAGGTTTGCGCTGTTCTGCCGAGTTTCTATATGTTGAATACTGCATTTTAAGATATTGAAAAATATTGTGTTGTTATTCAAATGCTCTATCTTTACTTCTTGCTAGGCCTGTAAACGATGAATGCTTCAGTCGCTTTAACACCTGAGTTATTGACCCAATTAACGGCAATTGTGGGTGAAAACCGAATTAAAACCGATGCCGACAGTTTGGAAAATTGGGGGCGAGATCATACCAAACATTTTGATCCGAACCCATCAGTCATCGCTTTCCCTTCAAGCACTGAACAAGTTCAGGCCATTGTCAAACTAGCCAATCAATTTAATGTCGCAATTACCCCATCAGGTGGTCGTACAGGCCTTTCTGCTGGTGCTGTGGCAACCAATGGCGAGATCGTGATTAGCTTTGACAAGATGAACCAGATTCTTGAGTTCTTCCCAGCAGATCGTATGGTCCGTGTTCAAGCAGGTGTGGTGACTGAGCAATTACAGAATTATGCCGAAGAACAAGGCATGTATTATCCAGTCGATTTTGCTTCAGCAGGTTCAAGCCAGATTGGCGGCAATATTGGTACCAATGCGGGCGGTATTAAAGTCATCAAGTACGGCATGACCCGTAACTGGGTACTCGGTTTAACCGTGGTGACAGGTAAAGGTGATGTGCTGCGTTTAAACAAAGGCATGATTAAGAATGCGACAGGTTATTCGCTGCAACACTTGTTTATTGGTGGTGAAGGTACACTTGGTTTAGTCACTGAAGCTGAAATCAAGCTTGAGCGTCAGCCACAAAACTTACAAGTCATGGTCTTGGGTGTGCCTGACTTTGAAGCAGTGATGCCTGTATTACATGCCTTCCAAAACGCAATTGACCTGACTGCTTTTGAATTCTTTGGTGAATTGGCAATGCAGAAAGTGTTGGATCGCGGTCATGTACAGCGTCCATTTGAAACGCAATGTCCGTTCTATGTGTTATTGGAATTTGAAGCACCATATGAACCAATCATGGACAAGGCAATGCAGATTTTTGAGCATTGTATGGAACAAGGCTGGGTAATTGATGGCGTGATGAGCCAAAGTCTAGAACAAGCTCAAAGCTTATGGCGTTTGCGTGAAGATATCTCAGAGTCGATTGCGCCGTTTATTCCATACAAAAACGATATCTCTGTATTAATTACCCATGTACCTGCATTTATTGCGGAAATTGATGCGATTGTTGCTGACAATTATCCAGACTTTGAGATTTGCTGGTTTGGTCATATTGGTGATGGTAACTTGCATTTAAATATCTTAAAACCTGAAAATCTGACCAAAGATGAATTCTTTGCCAAGTGCCAGGTGGTGAATAAATACGTATTTGATACCGTGAAAAAATATGATGGTTCGATCTCTGCCGAGCATGGTGTTGGTATGACTAAGAAGCCATATTTAGAGTATTCACGTTCGCCTGAAGAAATTGAATATATGAAAGCATTGAAGTTGGCATTTGACCCGAATGGGATTATGAACCCAGGCAAATTATTTGATCTTTAATGCTTGATTAGATAAAAGAAGTTTTGCTAAAAGCGTATCGAAAGATGCGCTTTTTTATTTTCTGTAAATCAAAAGTTAATGCTGTACTTTTTCTTATAATACAAAATGTAAATATATAAACTTAATTATCATTATTTGTTGACATTACATGCCAATTATAAGTGTTGTATATGGTTTTTATTGAATAAATAAAGAAAAATAATGTATTTAATATTAATTGTTCAATTAAATAAGAATGAGGATATATAAGTGAATCCTAAAAAACATTTATCTCAAGATGAAGTATCCAATTTATCTATAGAGGAAATTCATGAACGTATTGCTGCTGAACAAGAGTTTATGAATAAACAGAAGCATAAAAAGTTCTTTGCAGCGACACATGGTTCTAAAACAAAAAATGGTGGATTAATCAGAGCGATGATTAATCAAAAAATTAAAGTACAAGGTCATCTTATTGCTGTTGTTGGTGATGAAGCCATTTATGAGGATGGAACAACTTCTAAAATTATTTCGGGTGCTGGCGAGGCAGGGTCAATTGAAGGATATGACATTGCACTTGTTGGTAGCCGTTTAGAAAATGGTGATGAAATCATCGAAAGCCTACAATCTGTATTTGAGTATCGTTTGTATGCTGATCAAGAAATTCCTCAAGGTTTTCTCAGTCATGACTAAATTTCTTAGGAGACAATCATGGCTGTAGGCTTTGCAATTCATAACTCGATGACAAATCATGGTGGTATCATTTCTGCAACCCAAATGAGAACCTCTCAAATGGGTAACTTATTTTTGGTAGCAGGTGATGGTCATTTTTGCCCTAAATGTAAATGTTGGTCAAAGATTATTAAAAGTCATGATCATATTATTCTTGATGGCAAAGCTGTTGCTTATGTCGGTGATCAGCTTACTTGTGGTGCTAAAATTTTACCGAAACAATCTCATGTTGTAGGGGAAAGCCAAGGAGCTAATTATTCTAGTTCATCATATTCCTCAGTAAAAACAATAGCAGCATTACAAAATAATTTTGTAGAAGATAGTTCAACAAAATATGGAATTCAATTCCAATTAAAAGATGAACAAACACAGGAAATATTTGATGATATTCCATACTCTATTATTTATAAAAGTACTGGTGAAGTTGAAACAGGATGGACAGATAAAGAAGGTAAAACCCATATAATCAATGCAAATAGCCCTGATGAAGTGGAGTTTCAAACAATTGATGCATCTCAGCCGCTACCATCACTATAGTAAGGGCCAAAAATGTCACAAGATAAAGTTTTTTCACCAACTCTAATTCCATCTCTAGATAATGAAATTAAGGTATGTCATGCTGATGAACTACTAGACCCATTATTATGCAATAGCATTGTTAAAGTAATTAACTACCATACTACAGTGCCTTACACCTTTATGATGAACCAAGCCCAATGGGATTGGGTAAAGAAAAATTATCCTTTTGAACATGATTTGGCTATTCGTTTCGGCCTTGAGTATGATCTACGTCAATTTACAGATGCAGTATTAGAACGTTATTCATTCCATACAATGATGTATTTAAAGTTCACACTTTATGCTCAGAAACACTCAAGGAATAAGGGGGCTAAGATGATTACAGAATTAGCAAAAGATAGTTTTACTGCTCGTATGGCAATTGCTAAAAAGAGTTTTGGTAAAGTTATAGATATAGCACTATCCAATGCCAGTAAACCAGTATTGGCAGCCAATGCTTTGGCGACCTTTACTAACAATGGACCATATGGAATCAACGAATACATGTATCAAAATGTCTTTGGTCGCCCATATGATAGAGCAACAGTATCTCAATATATTCAGAGTTACCTATACACACCACCTAAAAACCGCTTCTCACTATGAAAATTACTTTACTACCAATATTGGTACTTTCCTGTATCTTTTTAACTTCATGTAAGGCATCGACAGATAAAGAAGATATTGATAATTATGTGAAAGTAGATTTAAAAAATTATGCAACAGACAATTATAGGTTGTTTATTGAAGCCAATAAAAACGTAAATACTGAGCCAGCATTGAAAAACTCCTTGTTTAACAATACATATGTTAAGTTAGAAACGGCTCGAAGTCTTTTAAACGAAGAGTATCCTGATTGGATTGAAGGTTTGGAGAAAAATGGTTATGACTATGGAGATCTTAACACTGTGTGTTGGATGACTGTTTTCATGGAAAACTATGTAAACAATATTGAAGGGCAATACAAAAAAGATCTTAAAGATGAAACCTTAAATGATGTTCATAATCTTTATAATGAAAGACAAAAAATTATCAAACTGCGTGATAGGAAAGATAAGACTGCTAAGAATTTTGTAGAGGTTTGCGAGTGATTTTTAAATCAATTATTTATACCCTCAGGTACTGATACAGGTTCAAGTAATATGTTAGCTGCTAAAAAAATTATACTCATATGTCTTTTATTACTTTCTAGTGGTTGTAGTAATAAAACACCTCCAAAAGAACAACTTGCATTGCAAATACCATTGCTTCCTATTTTAATTGGTTTTGATAGTGTTGTTTATGCGAAAGCATTACAACAACAACCATCTGACTTAACAAAAAGTATTTATGATTCCTCAATATCCAAAGCAATGTTTTTTAAAAGGCTTTTAAATGATTCTGGTGAAAATGATGACTTCGAAAAAGATATAGGGATCACCCAAATTAATTCCCTATGTGTAATGGGAAAATTCTTACTTTCAGATAAATATAAAGATGCATTGAACTTAAAAGGGGATGTTTATACAGAATTCTATGGTTGGCTTAGTAAAAAACAACAAAAATGGGAAAGTTTATTATCCCGTCAAGATAAAAGAATATTTGATGTTCCTTGCTCAACTTTAAAGTAAATTCTCTATTCCCCCCCCCAATCTTTCTTAACTTTGGGGCTACATCCCAAAACTCATGCCTCAATCTTGTTTAGGTTGGGAGTGATCTATTTCCTTTTCCATTCCTTTATTTGAACGATATTCATTTTTTTTATTTTTTATACGCTTTCCAACCTGTCAAAATATGATAAATCAGCGGTAAAAGACAGAGTGAAAAGAAGCCACAAATCGCAGCAGCCCAGACAGGTATATTCTGTGGATTGCCTAAAAAGAAATAAGCAAAAACCGAATAAGACAGCATCCCAAACATCGCCATTGTGCCGAGTGGAAGGGTAATTCTAAAAATTAAGACGTTAGCAAAGGCTTTATAAGGATCCATGTTTCGATTCAAAGCATAGGCAATAATCATGACCAAGATATAGCCCATAATAAACAGCATAAATAGGGTAGCGGCAAACAGTAGACCTGTGCGCCAACTCTTTTCCTGAGCAGAATGATCACCTGCCTCATAAACGACCTGAATATGATCTCCGACTACAGGCACATCACCTGAACGGACTGAATTATCCAAGACTAATGTTCTGTTTTGATCATCTTTGAATTGAACCTGAGCCGTATGCATTAAGGTTTTGGTTTTGTATTTACGCCCATTGGAATCCGTACGTTCGGTATCGACCCATTCAGAGCTATAGCTCACGATGGTTGCATCATAGCTCGGTTTGGTTGCTAAGCCATATACAGCTTGCGACACCCAATAAGTAAAAGAGAAAAATAGGGAGCTGATGCTAAACACCACCACAAATAAATAAGCAAATTCAAACTTACTGCTGTCACGATTCTTAGCTAAACGTTTTAGCCAAAACTTTGTCAGTACAAAAGACCAAACACACAAGATCGCAACCACCACCAAGAAAACCTGTCCCGCATAAGTCAGTTGCATGCATGGTCCTATTTGTTATATTGAATAGAGCTTGATTTTATCAAACGATAATTTTTTTAAAATCAAATGAATGAGTACGATAAAAAATAGTATTGTCTCTCACAAGTATAAATTTTTAAATAATGTAGTCATTGCAATGAATATCCATCACGAAATCGAAAAACTATTTCAACAACGCCAAGATATCCCATTATTTTATATTGAAAGTGGCAGCCGTTTATGGGGCATGGCCAGTCCTGATAGTGACTACGATGTACGCGGTTTTCATCTACCGAGTAAAGACCAATATTTTGATTATAAAAAGCATCGTGACTTGATCGAGATCATGGATGGCGATTTTGATTTTGTCTCTTATGACCTCGATAAAATGTTTGGGTTATTGGCAAAAAGTAATCCTACTGTTTTGGAGTGGGTCAGAGCACATATTGTCTATTTTAATGTCTTCCCAGAATGGCAGGTCTTCCGTGATGGGTTACTTGAGCGAATCGACTATAGCGCGCTGTATCACCACTATTTATCATTGGCGAATGGTGGCATGAAAGTGATGCAAACAGCAGATAACTTTACTTATAAAAAAGTGTTTTATTCGATTCGTGGCTTGATGTCAGCTGAATTGGCGACCCAAGAACAGATGCCTGAATTATTGATTACCGATTTGTTTGCGCAAGTGGATGTAAATGATTCATTACGTCATTGGGCAGAAGATTATCTGGCGATTAAAAAGCAGCAGCAAGAAAAAGCACAGCTACCCCAAGCGGAACAAGCTGCGATTCTTCAACTGTTGCAAAGCAAGATAGAGCAATTGGCAGAAAAATCGATGCAGAAGGTGGATCGTCGTACCAGTTTGGAAGCGTATTTAACAGATTATAGCCGTCATTTAAAACAGCATTACTATCAGTAGAACCATGCATTTATTCATCCGCTGGGTTCGACTTAAATATTTAATGATTTCATATTTTGTCGGACTCAGCTGTATGGGGTTATCTGTTAAATCCCACTGTTGAGAATACGGATTTTCACATCGGCAACATGGTCTTTGGTCGCTTCAAAATGTTGCTGCATATGGGCAGTTTGCATATGGGCTTCTAAATGAGCAGTACTCTGCCATTTCTCTAACATGACAATCGTATTCTCATTCATTGCTTGCATCTCAATTGCAGGAAGATGATCAATCAAAGGCTCATAGCCATGACAACCATCTTCTGCCAGTACCGTTGGAATGATTTTTTCAAATGCATCTAATACCGCTTGGCGATGTTCAGCACCTGCATGTGTATAAATTTCAGCAATAATGGTTAGCATCTTATTTTCTCACTTAATGGCTTGCTGCAAAAAGTTGGTCTAAATGTGCTTTGTACGCTTCGATATAACTTGGCACATTTGGCGCCTTGATCACATCATTCACAATAAATGTTGGTAGTGAGTCCATACCCAAGAATTGATTGGCTTTATGGAAAGGTAGGTAAACGCCATCCACGCCAACACCGTGGAAGAACTGGTCTGGATCGGTAAAGGCTTCCATCGGTGCGTTCCATGTCAAAGACAACATGTATTTTTTACCTTGGATTAAACCACCCGAGCCATATTTTTTAGAGGCATCTGAACGACTACGGCCATCGCTGGCATAAAGCGAGCCATGTCCGATGGTGAAGATATCATCGATATATTTTTTCATGGTCCACGGTGCACCCATCCACCAACCTGGCATTTGGTAAATCACCACATCTGCCCATAGGTATTTGGCAATTTCGGCTTGAATGTCATAGTCACTGTCCGTTCGGGTGACTTGTACCTGATGGCCTAAGGTGCTTAGATGTGCTTGAGAAAACTCGGTCAGGGTGTCGTTCAACTCACCATTCGAATGTTCAAATTGTTTGGCGCCATTAATAATTAAAATATTGCTCATGCGATTACTCAAAAATAAATCTCTAAAAACTGGAAAGCATTTTAGAAAATCTATTCATGAGTAAAAATGCATAAATGAGCAAAATACTATTGATCAAAAATCAATAATTGTACTATTCAGCTTTAGATTTTTTAGTCTTATACCAACGACGAATGCCCCATAAAATCGCAATCGCTACATACAGCGGCCACAGCATCACCAGCCAAATGATGGTTTCTCTAAAGCCGTACAAGCCCACTTTAATCGCTTCCCAAATCCGACTGAATAACGGATCACTGTCTAAGGTGGCTATACGATTGATATTCAGATCATGCGTTTTACGCACTTGTGACTGCTGGAAGAATTCCAGTCGAATGGTGCTATAAGCCAAGCGGTCTTTAACTTCTAAATTGGTCAGTTGCTGTAGCTGATTGTTCACCGCATTTGATCCACTGTTACTTTGATTGGCAGTATTCAGTTTTTCTTCGAGCAATTTTAATTCATAACGCTTGGCTTCATAGCTCTGGCTATTAAAGTTCAGCATGAGTGGTAATAAATTATTTAAGAAGGTAGTTACCTGCGCATTGGGAATACGTACTGTGAGCTGGACTGTGGGGGTGATCTTTTCATAAATATCGACACTGCCATCAATACGATCACGCTCAGATCGGTCACTGACTTGATAATTAATCTGTTTTTCTTCGATATAACCATTGTATTGCAATAACTGCTGTTCTAGTGCTGATGTGGTTTTTAACACATCTTTTACTTCAAATTGCAATTGTGCGCTTTTGACCAATTGACGATTTTGTTCCAAAGCACTCTGTTGATTGCTAACCAGTTGTTCTGGATTTTGAACGGCATTTTCTTGAACAGCAGTGCTGTCCATTGCAGCACTTTCAGTTGCCACAGCTGCATCGCTTGCTGCACCTTCTGGATGTTTGGAACAAGCAGCCAACGTACTGCCCAAGATTAAAATAATGCTTAAATTTTTCGCTAAATCTGACATATCGGCATGTCCAAAGTAAGGTGATTTTGATGTTATAAACTGTGTTTTTTTAATCATTTGTTATGATCATCATCTTGAATGATGACAACAAATATAATGCACGCCACATACATTTTGTTGCGCGGCCATTCAGTTTTGCATAGTAGCATAAATGAGCTAAATGGATTGGATGGGTACAAAATGTATAAAATTGCGATGATCTTGGGATCTGCTTTATTCCTGACAGCATGTAATCAACCAACAGCACCATCGCAGCAACAAGCAGCCGTGCAAAAGAGTACGGTGATGCATGCGATCTTATCGGATCAGCCCGACCTATTTCATGCAGACAGTAATTTAAAAATAGATCAGCAATTCAATAGTGCCGAGAATCCAACCGATGCACAGGTCACGGTTGAGCAAGCACAATTAGATGATTCTGTGATCGCGGTACGGACAGAATACCAATTGAAACGAAATCAAGATGTTTGGAAAGTGGTCAATAAAAAGCAAAGCTATCAATGTGCCCGAGGAGAGAATACCGAAACTTTCCAATTCGAGTTATGCCCATAATTCGATGCACCATCAAACAGTGAATAAAATATCGGCAAAGATGTGGATAACTTTTTGGTTATGCACATCTCAATATGAGCGTTATCGGCTGTTTAAATTGCGGTCATTTTGAAAAAGTGCTACAGTTGCGCGTGGCAATTTAGCCAAACGGTAAAATATTTACCAATCTCACGTAAATAAATTGTTTTTCTTATATACACCTAGTGAATACGGTGTTTTCACATTTATCACATGCTTTCTCACAGCATGAAATCAAAATTTAATTTAAATCTAAGCCATAAAATCTTGTGGTGATGATCCCTTTTTCGTTTTGAAAAATGGGACGAACACGAGTTGGTTATTTTTGTGAATAAAACATGATGACGAATAATCAGAACATGACGTTAAACCGTATAACGCTCATGTTTCCTTTAGCTTTAGTGCTATTCGAATTTTCAGTTTATATCGGTAATGACTTGATTCAACCTGCGATGTTGTCGATTACAGAACAATTTGCAGTCAGTGCAACGTGGGCACCGTCGTCAATGTCATTTTATTTGTTGGGTGGTGCCAGTGTCGCATGGCTGTTGGGACCGCTTTCGGATCGTCTCGGGCGTAAAAAAGTGCTCTTGGCCGGTGTGGCATTTTTTACACTGTGTTGTTTGCTGATTTTATTGACGCACAATATTGAACAATTCCTAACGCTGCGTTTCTTGCAGGGAATGGGGCTGAGCGTCATTTCTGCGGTCGGTTATGCAGCCATTCAAGAAACTTTTGAAGAGCGTGATGCGATCAAAGTTATGGCACTAATGGCGAATATTTCCCTATTGGCACCTTTACTTGGTCCAGTATTGGGGGCATTTCTGATTGATTATGTGTCATGGCATTGGGGTTTCGTTGCCATTGCTGCGGTGTCCTTTATAAGTTGGTTTGGCTTAAAAAAATTTATGCCAGCTACACAGGAAAGCCGTAAACAGCCGAAGCAGCCTTTTAGCTATATCTTTGATGACTTTAAAAAGGTATTGAGTAACCGTCGTTTCTTGGGTCTAAGCATTGCCTTACCGATGGTGGGGATGCCGTTGATGTTATGGATTGCTTTATCGCCAATCATTTTGGTAGATGAGCTGAAATTGAGCAGTGTGCAATATGGTTTGGCACAGTTTCCTGTGTTCTTTGGCTTAATTGCAGGCAATATCATCCTGATCAAGATTATTGATCGTTTCCCGCTAGGTAAAACCATTCTGTTTGGTTTGCCGATCATGTTATTGGGTACTGCATTCTTGCTGCTCGGTGTTATTTGGCAAAGCTATTTGGTGCCTTGTTTATTGATTGGTATGACCTTAATCAGTTTGGGTGAGGGGATTAGCTTCTCGGTGATGTACCGTTTTGCATTGATGTCATCTGAAGTATCAAAAGGAACAGTCGCAGCGGCAGTCTCAATGTTGATGATGATCAGTTATTTTGTCGTGATTGAATTGGTTCGTGTGCTGTATACGCATTTCCATATTTGGGCCTTTGCTTTAGCAAGTCTGATCTTGATTTTATTCTGGTTTAGTTCACCACGTCATGCCTTGAAACAACATATGCGGGCACGTCAGCAAGACGGGTTGAATTAACTTTATCCCACTGACTGCTTACTTAATTTCTAAGGCGAGCAGTTTATTTTTTAATAGGACTAACTCAGGCAAAGTTTCGAGTAACAGACTCATTTGTTTTAACAGCAACGGGTGCTTTGCGGAGACCTGATGCTGTTGATTGAGGATATCAATATCTTCGAGTAAGCGTTCTACTTGCTGTTGCGGAATAGCGGCTTGTTCGATCAGACTTTGCTTGAGCAAATTCTCAATTTTATCCAGTAGTTCTAACAACGCCTGATCTTCAATTTTTTCCCGTTGATGTCCCAAGGCTGAGACATAACTGAGTTGGCTATGGCTATAGACCAAATAGCGAAAGGCATGCTGAATGAGTTCTTGATTAGGCTGAGGTTCGGTACTTAGACTTGAGATCATATTCGACAGCTCGATCTGGGCATTATGTGCTGCACGTCGAGTGGTTCGGTATTCCAGATCGAGTTCACGTCCTTGATGATACTGCTGTACCACTACATGAAAATAATCGAAGGTGGTTTGATTATTTTTCTTAATGTTGCTGGAGATATTGCGAAAATTCCAATCGGGCCAAATGAAATTGACCGCCAGCCAAGCAATCGCACAGCCAATAAAAGTGTCAATAATGCGTGGCAGAATAATACTAAAACCTGCACCTTTTAAATTAAAAATCAATAACACCATCAAAGTAGCCATAACCGTGGCAAGTGCATATTTCTTTTGTCTTAAATAGAAGAATGAGACCCCACAGATGACGGTTAATAGCAATTGACCTTCAATACTTGGTACCAAATAAAGAATGGGGATACCTAATAACACCCCGAGTAAAGTGCCGATGGTTCTGAGCTTGAGACGGCTTTTGGTGGCAAAGTAGGTGATTTGGCAAACAAATAAACTGGTGAGTAAAATCCAGTAGCCATTTTGGGCAAAAGGCAATAAGGAAATGGCATAACCTACTGCAAAGATCACAGCCAAACGGACGGCATGGCGGAACAGCGCCGATTGCGGGCTGAGTTGTTGTTTGATTTTTAACATCAGATCTTGAACGCCCTGAATATCATCATCGAGTAAGTTCAAATGATCCTGATGTTGCTGCGGTGAAAGCTGTTCAATATTTTGATTGAGTTTCAGTTGAGCAAACTGCTCGTGCACACTTTTTAAATTATTGAGGATCAATTCCAGATTTTTAACTTCAAGATTATGGGGATGTTGTTGCACCCAATCATGCATTGACGATTCTAGATTTTCTAATGCCTTACTGGCAGATTCACGGGGCTGATAGCTTTGATGATGTAAGATTGCTTGGCTTAAATCATGACACGCCAAGGCTTGAAGCTGCATATTTTTTTGAATACGGAAAATTAAATCACTGCGGCTAAAATTCTGATGAATTTTTTCATAATGCAGATAGCTGGACGTGACCTGTTCATGCATGTCTTGGGCAAAATAATATAAGTTCAGCCAATAAATACTGGTGTTGTTAACCCGAGACGCTTTTAAGCGCGTCAGTAAGGAGTTTTTGGCTTGATTCAGGCTACTGACCACTTGGCTATTTTTTTGAGAAAGTTCGAATAGCAGTGTTTCGACATTATCAATATTATCTGGGTCGAATAAACGTGATTTGGCTTGAAGTAATTCAGCAATATCCTGAAAAATAGTAGAGATCTTTTCTTGTAAAGGTAAGGTTGGGCGAATAACAAAAAATAAGATTGAAGTTAGTCCATACCACAAGGCACCCAATACAAAATAACTCGGTTGCTGATACCAAGCTGGATATTCACCTAGACCGAACATGGTATAGATCGACAGTAAAATCGTACCAAAGGAAATGGTGGCATAGCGTTGCCCAAGTGCACCCATCATGACCAGCGCTGCACTGGAGAGGCTGAGATAGACGATGAACCAAAATTTATAGGGGGCGAGAAACTCTAAAATAGTACTGACCGTAAAGAACAGCACGCAGACATAGATCAGATTGCGTAAACGGATACTGAGACGATCATCAAAGTCGGTCAGTGCGGTCGCAATTGCGCCTAAGGTGACAGGAACAATCAGTTGCCCGAATCCAAGCTGATATAAGCCTAATGTTGTACCGCAAAGTACAATCAAGATTTGTAGGCAATAAAGAACAATTGAGTTGGAGCGAAAGCGATTGAACAGGCGGGATAAATTTTTCACGATTCTTATTCTTTAATATGTTCTGGATTCATCATACAAATAAATTTCCCAAAGGAAAGCATTGTTAACCAACAAGTAGCACTATTTTTTAGCATCAATATTTGCATGATTTTTCAAATAATAGATAAGATGCAAAATTCGTGCTCAGTTGTATTTTGTTATGATGAGATTATTAAAGAACATATAAAAAATGACTAAAAGCAAAGCAACTGTGGATAACTTGAGAGATACCCACAGTATTTAGATTACTTAATCACACCACAGGCAATACGGTCACCACCACCACCTAATGGTTTTGGTGTATCCGAATAATTGTCTCCACCAACATGGATCATGATCGCACGATTTTGAATATCAGCCAGTTTTAAACGTGGCGCAATCACAGGTGTGGTTGCAAAGCCTTTTTCATTCACCACCAATACCGGTAAATCACCTAAGTGGCCCGTTTCAGGCGTACCATGATGCGCGACTTTTTCAGGATTTAAATGACTGCCTGCTGCCAAGGCTGCCCCCATTTTTCCATCTTTTAATGCAGCTTCACAGGATGGGTTCTCATGGATGTGGAAACCATGTTCGCCAGGAGAAAGTTTCCAAAGCGCAGGGGTAATTAATAAACCTTTAGGCGTTTGTTGAAAAGCAACCGTTCCGATTGAAGCACCAATACCATTGGCATCGACTTGATAGACTTGGATCAATTGCTTTTGATCCGTTGTGCTGGTCTTGGTCTGGATTTTAGCCGCATTGTTATCGAGAGAAACTGAAGAACAGGCTGCGAGACTGAAACTCAGACAGCCGAGCAGAGACATTTTTTGAAGCATTGAAGTCATTGCGAAGATATCCTTATAAATTATCTTTATTTGACGATTCAAACAAAGTAAGCGATATCTCGCAAGCAACATTAATCAATTCATGACAAAAAATTAAACAAAACAAACCTACTTGGTTTCGGGAGGAGCTTCCAAAGCCGCAACAGGCTCATCGACGTTTTCATGCAGCCATTCACGCCAGATCGCCAACAGAATGGCTAAAATCACTGGGCCAATGAATAGGCCGACCAGACCAAAGCTGGCAATACCACCTAATACCCCGAACATGATCAAGATAAATGGAATCTGGGTCGCGCCTGAAATTACCAATGGGCGAATCACATTGTCCGAGCTACTCACAATCACCACACCCCAAACCACAACACCAATGGCTTCCATGGTTTGCCCTTGAGCAAATAACCACAGGCCTACCCCAAGATATGAAACAGGTGTTCCAAAAGGAATTAGCGCCAAGATAAAGGTGACCATGGTCAACAGCATTGGATTTGGAACGCCTGCAACAAAATAGCTGAGGCCAGCTAATAGGGCTTGTGCAACTGCAGTTAAACCAACGCCGTATACGACAGCACGAGTCGTTTCCGAAATGGTATCTAAATAATGATGCACACGTGGACCAATCACCATTTCCAAGGCACGACTCACTTGTGCCAAAATCATTTGTCCATCACGGTAGAAGAAGAACAAAGTCATCAGTGCAAATGTGAGTTTGACCAAATTACGGCTAATCTCGCTCAACACAAAACGCCCATAGCTGAGATGGCTCTGAATCCATTCAGCAATATTCTTGGTAATACTGTTCGGATCACTACTCAGTTCATTGACAGTACGACTGATGTCTTTGCCAATAATTGGTAGATTTTTGATAAATTCAGGAACTTGAACATGACCTGAAAACAGTTGTCGCTGTAAATTAAAATATAAATTACGACCTTCAAGCTGCAACATAAAGATTGCACAGATAAATGGCACACCAATCACGATAATGACCAAACTAATCATCAGGGTGGCATTCAGTGTAGGTCGGTTTTCACCAAAGAAACGACGCTGTACCCATAGATATAAGGGCCAAGTCATATAGGCAATAATTGCGGCCCAAAGAACAGGGACAATAAAGTATTTGAGAATACTGAATCCCAAAAAGAGCAGGACAAAGAACAGTCCAAACAGCAAAACGCGTTGTAATATGGGAGCGTATTGTTGCACGATAGTATTTCTCAAGTGCTAGAAATTGAATAAAACCATCTTAACTGAAAAAGTAGGCGAGGGAAATTTTCATTTCCCTGTTTTAATATCTGATATCAAAAGATTACGTTTCTTTGCAAAGCCTTAGAACCACTCGCTTGGATCATCGACCAACTGGTTTAAAACAGGCTGCCATTGGCTTTGGATACTGACAAAATTTTTCTGGGTTTTATCAAACACACTCAGCCCTTGCATTGCCAATGTACCGTAGGCGCTTCGTTCTGAAATCCATGCCACAGGATCTTGCTCAATCTTGCTAAAGAAGTCCTGAATATCTTTGGAACTGGCACTGTTCGGTTTGACACGATTGGCAATCAATAGGATTTGCACTTTGCCTTTACGAATACGTTTAATGTCTTGTAAATGTTTTAAGAAGCGACGGGTACTGTCAATATCAAAGAACGATGGTTGCAACGGTGTCACAATCGCATGCGCTTCGCTGACCAATTGCTCTGCATGTTCACCTGAAAGTGCACCAGGTGCATCGATAATTAAATAATCTAAATTCTTTGGCGCTTCACCGATCGATTTTTCATGTCGCCAATCCAGACTCTGAATGCCTGTGACGGTTTCAGGACGTTGCTTGAGCCATTGCAAAGACGATTTTTGGTTGTCAGCGTCAGCCAGCGCAACCTTATACCCTTTTTGAGATAGTGCTGCAGCTAATGTAATAGCTGTCATGGTCTTGCCACAGCCACCTTTTTGATTTGCGATTAATATGGTTTTCATGAAATTAGATTTATTAACTAGGCTCTCGTATTCGTTTATACCTTAGCATCTTTTTCGGTCAAGTGTGTTACACATGACAAAAGTTTAATGTTGCAGTTAAATAGCTGCATTCAAGAATAGGAAAGTTGCTATGTCGGTTTGGTTGGCGATGCTGATTGGTGGTTGTATTGGTGTCGTGATCACCACGATTATTTTATCCAGCACCCGTAATGGTCGGATTCAGGCTGAGTATGAAAAATATATTGCTGAACTAGAGTTAGAACATAAGCAGGCTTTGCTTGATGCGCAGAAGCGCAGTGTGAATACCAGCCGTGCGGTATTGAAAGGCAAAATGGCGGAGCAGTTTGCACCGATCCTACCAGAGTTTCGTTATTTACCCAGCGATGCCAAGTTTTTAGGTGATCCTGTCGACTACGTTATTTTTGATGGTTATACCGACTTTCGAGATGGCGATGGCACAGCCGAAGATATTGAAGTGATTTTACTGGATATTAAAAGCGGTGGTGCACGCTTAAGCAAAGGGCAGCAAGCGATTGCTCAAGCGGTCACAGAAGGGCGTATTCGTTTTGAGACCTTGCGAATCGATTTTGAAGGTCAATGAGGTATTTCAAATTTTTGTACACGCGCTAACAGCATTGTTTGTGCGATGGTAGGAATACCTTCTGCATCAAAATATTGTTTTTCGCTGAATTTAAATTTGGCTTGCAAGAGCTGGCGTTCAATGTCTCGGTTTAGATGACAACCATCGGCAATACGTTTTTGAATTGGAGTCAGCAGCGTTTGCAAAGATTGGATTTTTGTCGAGTTTGGATGTTTGACATGCTCAACCAGATGAAAGGTGCCTGTTGGTTTGAGTACCCGATGTATTTCGGCTAAGGCCTGTTCAAGATCAGCAATGCTACACAGTGTCCACGTCGACACAATATGATCTAAAGATGCATCTGCGAAAGGCAATTTCTCTGCACTGGATTGCACATGCTTAATAAAGAAAGGTGCATGTTGTACCCGGTCAACGGCCAATTGATAAATATCAGGATTGGGCTCTAAGGCGTACACTGAATCAACATTGCCATAAAACGGAATATTGAGCCCTGTACCAAAACCAATTTCGAGTACTTCACCTTCGAGTGGAAGTAATAATTCACGACGTCGGTCCATCAAGCTGGCGGTTTGCATGACCTGATTGAGCAAATGGGGAAAGATGTGACGTTGGTAAAATTGGTAAATCATAGAGATCCATTCGTTGGTTTTAATAAAAAGGATAATTTACTAACAGCACAAAAATATGACTAAAGTGAGTTTGACTGTTACCAAAAAAAGCACTTTTTTTCACCATCTCAGCATACTATCAAGAGAAAGGCTTTTCTAATATTTTCGAGGATAATCGAGCCATGAAAAAACGTCTATGGATGAGTTTATGCATGGTGGCTGCAATTGGGCAAACACATGCATCAACCGGTCAGGCAGAATATAACATTGCCAATGGCTTAGCGCCTGTTGTGGAATATCAATCGATTTCGGTGTTAAAACCTTTTGATGGTAATTTCCGTATTCTCGGTTCAAAAGTCTATCATGACGATGAGCAAGCCAAATTTTCTCCGATCGATTATGCGGTGAGTTTGGGGCTGTTTACTGATCCTGCGATCGCACGGACGATTGATGTACGTCAATATGACCGTTATTTGAATTGGAAAATGAATACACTGCCTGTGCCACCCGATCAAGCGATCAAACTGGTGTCCAATATGCATATTATTCCTGCCAATCCAGAGATTGCCAAACAAATCAAGCAAGTGAAACGTGGTGACTTGGTTCAACTCAAAGGTGAGTTGGTCGAGGTCCGAGATAAGGACTTGGTATGGAAATCGTCTTTAACCCCAGGTGGAGTGGGTGATGGCGCATGTGAGTTATTTCGTGTGAGTTCCATTCACTGGATTGAAAAACAGAATATTTAACAATAAATTTGCAATGAAAAAGGGGCATCAGCCCCTTTTTATTTATTTCAATTATTCAGCTTGCATTTTGCTTTCAGCTGTTTGCGCATTTCTCCAATGATGCAATTGGCTTTGTGCGTGTAGATATTCATTTAGCTGATTGACCTGCTGATTTGCATCTGTCGTTTGAGCAGTATTGGCGTGTTCCAAGACTTGGGCTTGATGTTCCCAATAATCATAAAGTAAACCTTGAATATAGCGCCCCTGTTCAGTTTTGAGTTCCAGTTCTTTGAGCATTTTTAAGGCTGAGTTTACATTATCTTTTTGACGTTGCTGCTCGAATTCAGGGGTGAGGCTATTGGCTTCTTTCATCTTGGCCAACTCCATTTCCATACTGTCGCTCATGTCAGTAAAGCGATGATCATAGTCATCCAATACCGCAATATCATGTCCATCATCTGCTGTGGCAGGGAATTGCTTGATCGGGGTTTGATTCAGTTGACCAATTGCATCATTACTTGCGCTGCTTTGCTGTTGTTGCTTTACAGTTGGCTCTTTGTCCTTATTACAAGCACTGAGCATCAGTACTGAACTGAGTACATAGGTGATGGCAAATGTGGTTTTTAGGTTAGGCATAGCAGAGCTCGTTCAAGAATTAGTTGGGTATTTTCTGAAAATGGTAGGCAAAAGTGGTATAGGGGAAACTAATCTGATCTTGCGCAGTTAAGCCTGTAAAATCAAATACAATTTGTTCAAACTTTGCTTTTAACTGTTGTTGCTCTGTGGAGGGCATCGCGGCGATAAAACTGGTGGACAGCAAGCGTTTACTCACCACTTGTTCGACAGTGCCCTGATGCACTTGCTGAAAGGTGGTTAATCCATCCAATTTAAATAAGGATTGTCCTTCGAAGGCCTGTTTCCATAATTCACTATGATAACGCGGGGTATCTCCTTCCAAAGGGGCAATTTCATCAGCCAAGGCTTTGACCCAATCGACAGTAGTATCGCGTTGATTCCAGATCAGCCCTAGATGACCTGATGGCTTAAGTATCCGATGCATTTCATTGAGTGTTTCGATATTGGCAAACCAATGGAACGATTGCGCACAGAGAATGGCATCAATTGACGCATCGGCGAATGGTAGTTCGCTACTGAATGCTTGCAGACAATCGACTGTCGGATAGGCTTGTTGAAGCTGCTGTAACATTTCAGTGACAGGCTCGACCGCGATCACTTTTGCCTGGGTCTGAATCAAGTAGGGTAAGAATTTGCCAGTCCCAGCACCGAGGTCAACAACAGTGGAACTTTCATCTATTTGGAGCCGATCTTGCAGCCAAACCGCTATTTCTTGCGGGTAACTGGGACGAACCTGCTGGTACAGTTCAGCCCCTAAACTAAAGCCTTTTTGAGCAGCAGGATGTAAGGATTGTGTCATTTTTTGCGCTTTTTAATCTGTCTTATCTCTATAAAATAAGATACTCCGCAATTATGGTTTGGCAAAGCCATCATTTGGTGACTTTTTGCTACAGACCTAGGATCAACTTTTCAGTGTGAGCATGGATAAGCAAATAATATTTGAAGATGAGCACATTCGCGTTATTTTTTTAAAAGGTTCAAGTGACACTTTAGTGATTTCGTTTGGCGACTTGATTAGTCGTGCTAAAGGCATGTCAATTAATGCTGAAAAATCCTTAATAAAATATCAATACAATGTGATCGGCATTATGCCGAAGCAAAAATCATGGTTTCCGAAAAGTAGCATGTTGCAGATGCAGCAGCAGATTCAACCGATTTTGCAGCAATTTAAAGGCATTGTCGGCTATGGCGGCTCAATGGGTGGCTATGCTGCGATCAAGTATTCAAATTTATTGAATATGCAAAAGATCGTGGCTTTTGTACCGCAGTATTCTATTGACCCTGATGTGGTACAGGATCGCCGTTATGCTGAGTTTTTTGATGCGTCTATCCATCAAGATATGCAAATTCAGGCCGATGAAGTCGATTCATCGCGTGAGTACATCATTGTCTACGATCCGTACTATGCAGAAGACAAAGAGCATTTTTTAAAGATCCAACCTTTATTGCCTAAAATGCATGTGATTCATTTGCCATTTACAGGCCATGAAGCACTTTCTGTTTTAGCAAGCTCTCAGTTGCTGAATGATTTTGTGGTTAAACCATTTGAAATCACTTATTTCTATCAGCGGGTTCGAGAGGTTAAAAAGCAAAGCAAGTTCTATTATCGACATGTGTTGGATGCTTTGTTGCCGCGCCATCATCAAGCTTTATTAAAAATACTGCAACAGAACGACATTGCTTTAGATGAGCGTTATTTTGATGCGGTACTTAAACAAAAACTGGTACAGCAGCTGTTTAAGCTAAAACAAGGCACTGAACAGAATTTAAATAAGCTGGGCGTACATCTGCATTTTGCACAACATGCCGAGACACAAGCTGCCAATGTGGTGAATGTGCAGAATCAGTTTTTGGTCTTTAATTTGGCAAGCTTGAAATTAGAAAGTTATAACGCTGAGATTATTGTGGCCAATCCAACCTATCTATTGCCATTAAACCTAACTGCCAATAGCTTGGTGAAGCTCAGATTGAATGATGAATATTATTTATTGAGTATGAATGATCGTGGAATTCATAAATTGGTCAAAGAGGGTGAACCCTTTGCACTGGATCAATCGCCGTTGGTATTTAAACACTATGCAGATTTTTATAGTTTGAGCTATAAACAACTGACTTTAAGTTGTGATGCATCTGGCTTTACTCAATTCGTTGAGAATAATGCGGACGAGCAAACCAAGCTACAACTTTGCTGAACATTGCGATGACAATAAAAAAGCCCTTTGAATGTTCAAAGGGCTTTTTTATATCTTACTGACTATTAATTCGCACCAATTTTTGCATTGGTATTGACGTTGGCATTTACGCCTAACACTTTAACACCTACATTTGCACCTGTTTGCAGGTTCTTTTTATCAGCATTCAAACCTGTTTGAGCATTTACACCAGCTGCTTTGCCATTCAATTGTGCTTTGGCATTGGTTTGTGCTTCCAAATTCAATGATTTAGATTTTGAAGTTGCCTGTTTATCCGCAATACGCTGTTTTACATTTGCAGTCGTATCTGCAGCGAATTCTTTACCATCAACTGCCTTGTCTACAGCATAGTCTTTGGTATTTTTTACGACTTCGCCTGTTTTATTCGCGACTTTAGAGCCAACATTTGTTGCCGCATTAACTGTTTGATGCGTAGCTGCAACACCTGTATTTACAGCAGCATGACCGACATTATGTGCAGTATGACCAACACCTTGAGCCACTTGACCGACGCCTTGTGCTGTGCCTTTCACTGCACCTGTGACGCCTTTAAGTAGGCCACCTGATTGTACATTGACTTGAGCTGAGCCACTGGCATTTGCGCCTACGTTCTGTGCAAAAACTGAAGCAGAAGCAAGGATAGAAGTTGTCACGATAGCTGTTTTGATCATTTTTTTCATTGCGATTTCCTTAAGCGATGTACCGTATTGGGGTACTTCATTAACGCAACTGCATCATAGCGAGCAAAAAAACAGAAATGTGTGATTTTCATCAAACGTTACAACCAGATTACAGCTTGAAAACAATCTGGAGAGAAATTGTGGAGATCATTTATACTGATAAGCACGTGAAAAGTATAGTTTTTTAATTAATATAAATTATTGTAGTAAATCAATTTTGAGAAAAGTAATGGTAATAATATAGCTACTCTTCTGGTTATGTTTTAGCAAAATGAATATGAAAATTATGAATAAATAAATAGCTTTAAACCGATTCAAAAAAGATCAAAAAAATGGCATTTTTATTGCTTGGTATAACTATATGAAATTGTGATTGCACTTTTTTAGTTATTTCACTTTTTTCATCGTGTTTGCTGCGCGTAGAAATTTTGCACCAGGAAGCACAAGATTAAACACCATGATGCCGCTATATTTTTTGATAAACCCACGATTCAGATCGTATTTTATTTAAAGATATATGTGAAATATAAAGTGAATCTTAAATTGTATTCGCATTATTTATAGAAAAAGAATTGAAAACCAAGTAATGGCCAGTAAATAAAGCGCTGGAGAATATGAATGAAACAGATTGCAGCATTTTTAATTGTATTGATTGCACTGGGCGTGGTGGTTTTCTACTTTGAACCTGCTGAACCAACCAGTTCAACGGATGATACCGCAATTTATCAGATCAGCCCTGATCATTCAGGGAATATTTCAACCGTTTTAAGCAAACAGGAGGTGAACACAACCGAACATACCACATCACATATGTTGAAAAAATTGGAGACAACTCAAAAAGATACCCAATTTTATGACACCAAAAGCGATCCTTCGATACAACCGATTGATCCTGACACTGATCCAGCCAATGAAATTAAAAAACTTTAAATCGTCTGGGCTTCTTTTATCCAAGAAAAACAGATATTAAGAACCGTTCTTTATCCAAGAACGATGGAGATCAATAGTGAACAATAAAACCTTACTACTTTTAAGCTTGTGTGCTTTTTATACCACCACAACCTCTGCCGCAGCGCTCGATGCTGTCCAACTCAAACAACGACTCAGCACCGCAGCATTAAATAAAGTGTCGAATGGCAAAATTAATATTGATGCCTTAGTCGACAATGATTCAAATGATTTACTGATTGAATACGATAGCAGTGCAACAAGCACCACTTTAGGGCGAGAAAAACGTAGCCTGATTGCGGATGGTAAAAGCCAGTTTAAAAATAAATTTAGCAACGCAGCAGGTTTTCAGACCTTGCGTGAGTTTAATGGCTTGCCTTTAGGGTTATATCGTATTCAAAATCGTGAAACCTTAGCGCAAGTGTTAAATGATCCGACGGTAAAGGGTGTTTATCCAAACCGTAAAAATGTCCCGACCACAATGGAAAGTCTACCTTTAATTAATCAACCTCAAGCGGTCACAAATGGCTTTACAGGGGAGGGTTCGAGTGTAGTGGTGATTGATACTGGGGTAAATTATAAACATGCTGACTTTGGCTGTACCGCAGTCAATACCCCAGCTTCAACATGTCGTGTGGTCTATGCCTTTGATAGCGCACCTGATGACAATAGCTTGGATGATGATGGACATGGCAGTAACGTTTCTGGGATTGTTGCCAAAGTTGCATCTAAAACCAAAATTATTGGGATTGATGTGTTTAGAAAAGTTCGATCACAAGGGCAATGGGCAAGTACCGCTTATGACAGTGATATTCTGGCAGGCATTAACTGGGCGGTAAATAATGCACAAACCTATAACATTAAAGCGATTAATTTAAGCTTGGGTGTACCTGGGGTCAAATATACCTCTGAATGTAGCAATAGCAGCTATAGTACGGCTTTTGCCAATGCGCGTGCAGCAGGTGTTGTACCTGTAGTCGCTTCGGGTAATGATGCCTTCGCTGATGGGATTTCTTCGCCTGCCTGTGTGAAAGGTGCAGTACGCGTAGGCGCGGTGTATGACAGTAATATTGGTGGTGTGTCTTGGGGCAATCCTTTGAAATGCTCTGATCCAACCACAGCAGCAGATAAAATCACATGCTTTAGTAATGGTGGCTCATTGGTGACTTTATTGGCACCAGGCGCAATGATTACTGCGGGTGGGGAAACTCAAGGTGGAACTTCACAGGCAGCACCTCATGTTGCAGGGGCAATCGCATTATTACGTGCCAATGGCGTGACACCATCAGAGACTATCGATCAAACCGTAAATCGTTTGAAAGTAACAGGTAAGCCAATTACCGATACGCGAACTGGTTTGGTGTTCCCACGTATTGATTTACTGTCTGCAACCAGCGGACTCAGTTCAAATTAAGATGATTTTATAGTTTAAAGATCGATCCAAAAATAGTTTAAAAAGCCATGACTCGTTGCAGCTAGAGATAGATGCAACGAGTTTTTTATAGGCTTAATGACATTGTGCTAGCTTATCCGCACTAAAGTTACTTTGTAGTTTGTGAAAATTGGCTTGAACAGTGGCATCTTGCACATCAAAGGCGGTTGCGGTTGTTGGTTGAGCAAGCGTTTTATCTTTATAGTGTTGAGTGGTAGAGCTTGCTGAAATTAAACCATTTTGGTTAAAGCTCCAATGTTCAACCGCCTGACCGCCATCAAAATATCCCGTGAATTCGATGTTGCAGTGTTGGTCTTGTTTGATCAATTTTGCAATATTACCTTCAGTGGATGGTGTGGCACCAATGTTCTTCACTTGCTGTAATGTTTGTGTGCCATTTTTCTGTGTAGAAAGTGCTGAGCAAGCAGTAAAGCTGAGTGCACTGATGCAGGAAAGAAGAATTATTTTGAAAGTGCGTTGCGTCATGTGCAAAATTCCAGTCCGATGAATTTATGCGATTTAGTGTGTCGGCAAAACCCGTGAAGTTCAATGAATGTTTTGAGCGTACACTGTAAATTTAACGCCTATTTTTCAAATCACTATAACAGCGCAGTCTTTAGAAAATGATATTTCAGATGATCAGGCTAGATGTATTTGAAGAAATAAAAAACCTCTACGGTGTAGAGGTTTTTGGGTTTAATTTTTTGAAGACTGACTCAGTTCAGCACGCTCGATCGGGACATTGCCTTCATTGGTGCCCACCACCGCATCTTTGGTGTCCTGCCATTTCTTGGCTGTGTATTGCTTGGCTTTTTCAGTTTGTGCTTGAACAACTTCAGATTGTTCTTCTGTATATTTCTTGGTGTCTTGCCATCTTTCACTGATCTTTTGTGAGGTGTTATCAGATGCACCTTGGATTGAGTCGCCCAAATTCTGCATGCCTTTACCTGTTTTATATAACAAGATACGACCTAAGCTTGGATTGTCGCCATAGGGCATGGCTTTTTCAGGGACAGCATTAGAAGCATTGCTTGTGGTGCTAGTTGTGTCTGCTGCCCAAAGCGAAGACGATGCCACTAGCGCAGTCGTAACACATAATAGTTGTACTTTATTCATCATCTTGTCTGTCCTTTCCGCGATATTGTCGCAATCGAGATTTTATATCTTATCGTTGGAATGAAGAAAAGAGTGGGGATGATATGAAATTGATACAGTTATGTATAAATAATGAGATTCGATAATCCTAAAGAGTATGATGGAAAGAAATAATTAATTGGGGTTTAGCAGAAAAAATGATTGTTGTGACTTTAACTTATAAGAAACCATTGAACGAGGTTGATTCCTTTCTAAATGAGCATGTTCAATTTTTACAGGATAATTATGAGCGAAAGAAATTTTTAGCATCTGGACGCCGTGAGAATAGGGTGGGTGGTGTAATTTTAATATTGGGTTCATCTATACGAGAAGCTAAAGAAATAATAAAAAATGACCCATTTTATATTCAGGAAATTGCAGATTATGATTTCTTACTATTTGAACCTTCAAAGTGTTTGGATGAGATTAAAGCACTTGTGTAAGTGAATTAAAGTAAAAATAAAGGGATCTATCAAAGATCCCTTTATTGAAGATATGCTTAGAGCTTAACCCTGCAGCACACTTACATCTGCAATTGCCGTGAATAAATCACGCAACTGAGCCAATAAACGTAAACGGTTCGCTTTTAACTCTGCATCATCTGCCATCACCATTACACCTTCAAAGAAGGCATCAATTGGTGCACGAAGCGCAGCAAGCTTAGACAATGCTTCTGTGTAGTTACGCGCAGCAAGTAAAGGCTGAACCACAGGCGTCAATGCTTGAAGTTCTGCATAAAGTGCTTTTTCAGCAGCTTCAACCAGATTGGCTTCAACTACAGCACCTTCTGGTGACGCTTCTTTAGCAAGAATATTGGCAACACGTTTATTTGCCGCAGCCAATGCAGCCGCTTCTGGTAAGGTACGGAAATGATTGACCGCAGTCACACGCTTGTCAAAATCAAGAGGAGATTTTGGTGCAAGTGCTTGAACCGCTTGAATCACATCAACCGCAACGCCTTGGTCTTCATACTTGGCACGGTAGCGACCTTCAAGGAATGCAACAGCATCCGCACGGGTTTTATCGTGATCTTTAACAACGTCGCCATAACCTTGCAAGGCAAAATTCACCAGCTCTTCGATGGTCACATCAAGTTCATTTTCGATGATTAAACGCAAGATACCGATTGCAGAACGACGTAATGCAAATGGATCTTTAGAACCTGTTGGTGCTTGACCAATACCGAAAATACCCACTAATGTGTCTAAACGATCCGCAAGGGCAATGGTTGTACCCGTCTTGGTTTGCGGTAATACATCACCAGCAAATTTCGGTAAATACTGTTCACCTAAAGCTTCGGCAACTTCGTTATTCTCACCTTCAAGGCGTGCATAGTACGTGCCTGCAATCCCTTGAAGTTCTGGGAATTCACCTACAAGTTCAGAGGTTAAGTCACATTTCGCAAGTAACGCTGCTTTCTCAGCATCAGCCACATTTGCACCCGTCATTGGAGACAAGGCCACCGCTAATTTAGCAATACGTTGAGATTTATCCCAAAGTGTGCCCAATTGTGCTTGGAACACCATATTGGCTAATTTTTCTTTACGCGACGCAAGCGGTTGCTTTTGATCTTGTAAGAAGAAGAATTCCGCATCAGACAAACGAGGGCGTACAACTTTCTCATTCCCTTCAATAATTTGAATCGGATCTTTCGACTCAATATTTGAAATGGTAATGAAGTAAGGCTGCAATTTACCTTGTGCATTGATTAAGCAGAAATACTTCTGGTTATCCTGCATGGTGGTAATCAAAGCTTCTTGAGGAACAGCCAGATAACGCTCCTCAAAGGTCGCACGTAAAGCAACAGGCCATTCAACCAGACTGGTTACTTCATCAAGCAAGTCTGCTGGCACAATTGCAGTCGCATTGACTTCATCTGCCAATGTTTTGACTTGTGCTTGAATCGTCGCTTGACGCTTTTCGAAGTTCGCAACTACATAGGCTTGTTCTAAAGTTGCCAAGTAGTCATTTGCATGCGCCAAAGTCACGGCTTCAGGTGCATGGAAACGATGACCATAAGTCACATTTCCTGCTTTGTGATCTTGAATGGTTGCTTCAACCACTTGATCATCTTTCAGTAACACCACCCATTTTACTGGACGTACGAATTCAGTACGGCTTGCCGCTGAACGCATACGTTTTGCGATTGGTAAGTTATCCAATGCAGTTTGTAAAATTTGTGGAAGCAAAGCATCAAGACTTTGACCTTTGACATCTTTCAAGAAGCAAACTTTTTCAACTTTACCTGCTTGGAAAGTCGAAAGCTGGTCAACCGTAATGCCTTGACCGCGCATAAAGCCATCAAGTGCTTTGGTCGGTTTGCCTTCAGCATCATAAGCCGCTTGTACAGCAGGGCCATCAAAACGTTTTTGCGTGTCTGCTTGAGCAGCATCGATATCAACAATTTTCAATGCTAAACGACGTGGTGCAGCATAGGCTTCGATAGCAGCGAAGTTTAAGCCAGCATCTTTTAAGCCTTTTTCGGTTTCTGCTTTGAGTGCATCACGCAATGTTTTTAAGCTTTTTGGTGGAAGTTCTTCACAGCCAAGTTCGAATAAAACAGTATGCTTTGTCATTATTTATTCTCCTTCGCTTTTTCAGCTTGGGCTGCTTCTGCTTCAACTTGTGCTTTAAGTTGAGCCAATACTTCATCACGCAAATGTGGTTCTGCCATTGGGAAACCAAGTTTCGCGCGGGCAGCCACATAACTTTGTGCAATTGAACGCGCCAAAGTACGGACACGTAAAATATAACGTTGACGTTCAGTTACCGAAATTGCACCACGTGCATCCAACAAGTTAAAGCAATGTGATGCTTTGATCACTTGCTCGTAAGCAGGAAGTGGCAATTCAGCTTCGATTAAACGAGACGCTTCTGCTTCATAGAAGTCAAACAATTCAAACATTTTGTCGACTGGCGCGTATTCAAAGTTATAGGTTGATTGCTCAACTTCGTTTTGATGGAATACATCACCATAGGTTACGGTACCGAATTGACCTTTGGTCCAAACCAGATCGTAAACTGAGTCTACACCTTGAAGGTACATCGCCAGACGTTCTAAGCCGTAAGTGATCTCACCTGTCACTGGGTAACATTCAATACCACCAACTTGCTGGAAGTAAGTGAACTGAGTCACCTCCATACCATTTAACCAAACTTCCCAACCTAAGCCCCATGCGCCAAGCGTTGGAGATTCCCAGTTATCTTCCACGAAACGAATATCGTGAGTTAGGGTATCAATCCCGATTGCTTTTAATGAATCGAGATAAAGCTGCTGGATATTGTCTGGGTTTGGTTTAAGTACTACTTGGAACTGATAGTAGTGTTGTAAACGGTTCGGGTTTTCACCATAACGACCATCTTTCGGACGACGTGATGGTTGAACATAAGCCGCGTTCCAAGTTTCTGGCCCCAATGCACGTAAGAAGGTTGCAGTGTGGAAAGTACCTGCACCCATTTCCATATCATATGGTTGTAATACGACGCAGCCTTGCTCCGCCCAATAGTTTTGTAGGGCAAGAATTAAGCCCTGAAATGTATCAATATGCGATATAGCACGACTCATGGTGCATCCACTGGAATCAAACAAAAATTGTGCTTAAGTATAAGGATTTTGTAGAGGAGTGGCAAAGGCTAGTTGGGGAATTTCAGCTTTGAACAGCTTTTAGATTTATTTGCTGTTCTGACTAATAGCATCCAATTCGTCACAGCAAATGAAAGAGAGAAAAAACAGAGAAGAACAAAGAATCTGAATGGGACAATATTGATTTGGGCTGTGTTTAAAATGATGATTAGGCTAGGGACAACAACAGTAAATAAAAGGGCATAAGCCATAATGGAAAAGAAATGCAGCACTTGGTATTTTCGTAGTAACAGCTGCACAAAATAGGTTGGAAGAAAAACAAGAATGAAATAGATCAATGCAATGTACAGGACAACCAAGAGTATCTCATAGAATACTTTGAATATTTCTATGGAAAAGTAATGATCAGGTGCAAAAAAAACGACCAATATAAAATAGATGGGAATACCTGCATAGAAGGGTGTTTGGATCAAACAGCGCCAAATTTGTGCTTTGCTGACAATAAGTTTTTGAATGAATGGTTGCGCAAGTTTTTGAAGTATGGGGTTCATTCTGTTTTAATCTTTATTTATTTCAATTGCTTATATTTAGGTTGTAGAGTTAATCAAGCTATTGCATTGAATGATCTTAATTTTTGATCATAACAAATCCTCGATTCACAACTATACGTCAGCTCATGACGTATTGCATCTCACATGCTCTTAATTTCACAACTTTGAAATGTTAATTTTTAAACGATATTCTCTGTTTTCTTCAGGTCGTTTGAAATGTCTGATCGCATTCGTGAAAAACTCCAGATTCTTGCGGACGCTGCCAAATATGATGTGTCCTGTTCCTCTAGTGGCAGTGACCGTAAAAATAAAGACAAAGGTCTAGGTGATGCAAGTCGGGCAGGGATTTGTCATAGCTATACCGAGGATGGACGCTGTGTTTCCTTGCTGAAAATTCTATTTAGCAATGTCTGTATTTTTGATTGCGCCTATTGTGTGTCGCGCCGTTCCAATGATGTGAAACGGGCTGCATTTACTGTACAGGAAGTGGTTGACCTGACCATTAATTTCTATCGCCGTAATTATATCGAAGGGCTATTTCTGAGCTCAGGTATTTTCAAGTCAGCCGACCACACTATGGAGCGCATGCTGCAGGTGGTCAAGAAACTACGCCTGGAAGAAAATTTTAATGGTTATATTCATCTTAAAACCATTCCGGGAGCTTCACCTGAATTGATTCATGAAGCGGGTCTGTATGCCGACCGAATGAGCATCAATCTGGAAATGCCAACCGAGGTCGGTTTAAAAGCCTTTGCCCCTGAAAAGTCGCATCAAGAAGTACAAAAAGATTTGGGGCTGGTTCGAGATCGCTTGATTCAGCTTAAAGATGAACGTCAGATTATCAAGCATGTGCCGAAATATGTCCCCGCAGGGCAGACTACGCAGATGGTGGTGGGAGCGCATCAGGAAACGGATCAAGATGTGCTGTTTATGGCAGATCGACATTACAAAGAATTTAAATTAAAACGGGTCTATTTCTCAGGCTATATTCCGATTAATACCGAGAATAATTATTTGCCTGCGGTTGGCTCTGCACCACCGTTGCTACGAGAAAATCGGCTTTATCAAAGTGATTGGTTGATGCGTTTTTATGGTTTTCAGGTCAATGAAATTGTGAATGAGCGATTCCCACATTTGGATTTGGATGTCGACCCGAAACTCAGTTGGGCATTGCGGCATCCAGAGCATTTTCCTGTGGATTTAAATCGTGCTGATTACGCCATGATTTTGCGTGTGCCGGGTATCGGGGTGAAATCAGCCAAGAAAATTGTACAGGCGCGTCGTTTTGGCAAAATCCACATCGACCTGTTAAAACAGTTAGGTGTCGCTTATTCTCGTGCACAATATTTTATTCGTTGTGAAGACAGTCCTCGCTTTCAGAAAGAACTTTCAGCTGGCTTTATTCGTCAGCAGATTTTGACCCAAGGCTCATCTAAATATATCAAGCCGCTTTCACCTCAGTTGAGTTTAGGGTTTTAACAATGTTGAATAAGCAACTGAGCTATTATTTTGATGGTTCAATGGCAGGCTTGCTAAGCTGCGTATTTCGTGCCTTTCAGTTTAAAGAGTTTCAGGTGCAGCTCAGTTTATTGGATGGCGCACAACATGGCTTGTTTTCTGAAGTCATTGAGGTTCCGAGTCATGAGCAATATGCACAACGGGTTTGGTCTGCTTTACAACGAAAACTGTCTAAAGCTGCATTAAAGCAGATTTATTTTGCTTTTCTATCTGAGTCACTTGATGCCTACCAGCATGTATTTAATTACTGTATTTATGTCTTTCAACAGCAGCATTCTATAGAAAAAGACTATTTACATCCGAGTGTGTTGGCCATTTCTCAATGGACCAAAAAAGTAGGGCGTGAAAAGCATCGGATGGAGGCTTTTGTACGGTTTAAGAAAACCACAGATGGGCTATTTTTAAGTTTAGTTCGTCCCGATTTTAATGTATTGCCTTTGATTCAGCCGCATTTTAGGCGTCGTTATCAGGATCAACGTTGGCTGATTTATGATGAGCAACGTAAATATGGACTCTATTATGATCTGCTCGATGTCCATGAAGTCTATATGGATGCAAATGAGATCGATCGCAATATTCAAAATGGCGGTAGCCAAAACTTCCAGTTGCAGCTTGATGAGCAGGAAGTTTTATACGATCAGCTTTGGAAAGATTATTTTAATAGTATCAATATTAAAGCACGCCAAAATATCAAATTACATGTGCAATATCTGCCGAAACGTTATTGGCGTTATCTCAATGAAAAATTCATTTGAGGTGATTTCTGTTTTTTGAAAAATGGATGTCATGGTGACCAATATTCGTAGAGTATGGGAGCATAAAAATCAGTATGAGCGTGATTTTTTGATTATGATAAAAAATATGAGAACAACAAAAGAGCAGATCCATGACTAAATTAATGTTCACCGTTGTAGTGTTTGCAATGACGTGTTTGAGCGCTCATGCTTTTGCCAAAGTACAGGATAAAACCACTGATCCCTATAGCCAATGTGTTGACGAAACCATTCAAGAATTAAAGTTGGGTAACATCAATAATGCAGTGGTGGAAATCTGTAGTACAAGGGCTAAAACACTCTATACCAAACAGATCGTACAATTGCTGGATCAAATTAAAATTCAGAGCATGCAATATAAGCAGCCTGAACGATATAACGACATTATGAAATCGCAGCAACTCTGGAAAAATTTTGTGGATCAAGAGTGCCGTAATGCAGGTGCTTATATCGGCTCACCGATGTATGAGTTCTGCCCGATGCAAAAATATGCAGAGCGATTGGAGCAGCTAAAAGAATATTTAAATTGAGCTTGAGCAGCTTTTATCATGATTTAAAACTGTAATTTAAATACACCTTAAGCCTGAGTAGGCGTATACTGCTGCATCGAGTAGAACCACGCAAATCCAGCAAGGTGCATTGTGAGCTTGACCCAATCAGACTGGCTAAATTTTCTAAAACCGAATTATAAAGTCCTGCCTTTAAAAGAGAGGATGCTCTCTGGTCTCGGGGCTTTATGTGGTTTGGCGATTTCCTCCTTGATTAGCTGGTATGTCCTAGGTGGCATGAATGCGTGGTATATCGCCCCGATGGGTGCATCTTCTGTGCTGCTATTTGCAGTCCCCAACAGTCCGTTGGCGCAGCCTTGGAATGTTATTGTGGGGAATACACTGGCAGGATTCATTGGTGTTGCCTGTACGCAATATCTGCCTGATCTGACCAGTGCTTTTAGTGTTGCTGTTGGATTGGCAATTTTTGTGATGATGACCACAGACTCCTTGCATCCACCAAGTGGCGCAGTTGCGATTACTGCTGTCTTAGGAGGCGAAGCTGTACACCGCTTAGGTTTTCATTTTATCTTGTATCCAGTTCTGCTTAATTCGATTTTATTGCTTGTGTTTGCAGTGTTTTTTAATCGTTTGATTGGCCGTCATTATCCAATCACAGCACATGTAAATGAGCGATCTAAAGACCCGACACCCACCCAGAAAGTCTCAATTCAACCAAAAGATATTGAATATGCGCTTGAGCATCACACTGAGCTATTGGATATTAGTCAGTACGATTTAGAAAAAATCATTTTAGAAGCACAATCGCATGCCAACGAGCGCTTGATTAACTCATTCGTTTGCCAAGATATTATGAGCCGAGATGTGATTAAACTGCATGAGCATGATGATATTCATCAGGCCTTAGATAAGTTTAAAGCCGTGAATTTAATGAGTTTACCAGTCGTCAATGCCGATGAGCATTTGGTTGGGACATTGGCCTTATATGAAGTGGTGGAGTGGTTTAAAGGTGCAACAGATCCACGAAACTCTTGGCAGCACTATGTCAGACAGATTATGAGCCATAAAGTTGTGACAGTAAGTCCGTTACAACCGATTCAGGATTTGGTGCCGTATTTTGTCGAGAAATCATTTAACTATATTCCTGTAGTTGAGGAACATCGTTTAATCGGGATTATCAGTCGTGCCGATATGATTGCGGCCTTGCAACAGCAGTTGAATCGACAGGTCTGAATTTAGATAAAAAAAAGCTACGGTTGGATTAGGGGTAATTTCAACCGTAGCGACCAAAAAGGTAACCGAAAATTAACGTTTTATGCCTTGGTCTTCATACACTGTTTTTACAGGTTGTGAATAGCCTTGTACGTGATCAATACGCGCTTGCTGCTGTTTCGGAATGACCAGCCATAAAATCAGATACACCAAAATACCCGGGAAGGCTGCACTCATGAGTGAGATCACAACAAAGATCAGACGTAATAAATTTGCGTTCCAACCAAATCGTTCCGCAATACCGCCCATTACACCAGCGATCATGCTTTGTTGGTTTGAGCGATATAAACCAGAGTTGGCCATCGAGTTTTTCTCCTTAAATTCATGAAACAACAGTGAAAATAATAAATAGTGTTAGTTTGAGCTGCTGTTAATTAAGAAATAGGGGCGAACTGCTCTTTTTAAAGTTTAAACAGATGGGAGATTAGTTAAGTTGTGTAAATCATTGATGGAAAAACCGACAGCATCGCCTAAAATGCACCGAATTAAAGCATCCTGCTTTGTCAATTTACTATTTCAGTCCTATCGCATTGGCTATTACCCTTTTGGGGAATAGACGAACATTTAAATGATCCCTATATTTTCCGAAGTTTAGGACGAGTTCATGAAAAGCACGCGATAATGATGTTGATGTTAGAGATTTAGGATATGCAGTTCAGGTTATTCTTACAGCATGTTAGTGTAGGACTTCTATTGATTTTGGGTTTGAGTGCTTGTGATAGCCATCATCCAGAACCAGTAAAGCAACAACCCCAGACGCAACCGAGTGGTGAAACGAGTGAAGTGCTTGCAGATGAACAAGAAGAACAGCTTGCATCTGACGCGCAAGGGCTATCGCTAACCCAAGTAGCAGGCCAAGCAACATTGCCGTATTCTGCGGACCGTAAAAATAATTTGAGTAAACCTTCAGAAGCCGATTTGGTGTATGCGGGTCGTTATCATGCACGTATCCCTTGTAGTGATGCCTTTGCAGGCTGTGTCAATAATGAGAAAGAAGCAGAATATATCCTGAATTTAATGGATGATGGTTCTGTGTTCTGGACCAATACCAGTTTTAGCCGCCTTGGCTCAGATCCGTCACGTAATATTGCCAAGATTGAGCAGACCTGTAAGCAAGTACAGTGGCATGTGCATAAAGAACTGAATGAAATTATGATTCGCTGTGATGCTGCGGATGTTAACTTGTATTATCAAGTGAGTCCGAATCAAGACTTGGTGATGGATCTGGATAAGATCTGGAATGGCGATAATGGGCGGAATCGTAAGTTCTTTAAAGAGTATCCATTCCCAGAACAAGCCTATGTATTTAAGAAAGTTGATTAAATAATCTGTATTCAAAATAAAAAAGAGCGCATTTAGCGCTCTTTTTTATTGCAGTTCCGATTAGTAATCGAAGCTGAAGTGTTCAGGTGCAAGTGAAGTCAAAGTGCGAGAGGTTGATACCATAGATTCTGCATGACCTTGCGCACGTGGCAATAGACGGTCGAAGTAGAAATCTGCAACTTTGATTTTTGCTTTATAGAATTCAGGTGTTTCGATTCCGTCACCCGCTTCTAATTTCTCAGAAGCAACCACTGCTTGTTGCGCCCAGAAATAAGCCATCATCACATAGCCAGAGAACATCAAGAAATCAACCGACGCTGAAGAAACGATGTCACGGTCTTTACGTGCAGCAAGCATGATACGGACAGTTAGGGTATTCCATTGTGCGCAAAGCTTAGTTAAGTCCCAAGCAAAACGACGAAGGTACTTGTTACGTGCATGTGCAGCACAGAACTTCAAGATTTCAGCAGTATAGTCACGAACGACTTTACCTTTTGAGCTTAAAAGTACTTTACGGCCAATCAAGTCCAGTGCTTGAATGCCTGTCGTACCTTCATACAAGGTTGAGATACGCGCATCACGTGCGATTTGTTCCATACCCCATTCACGGATATAGCCATGACCGCCGTATACTTGCATACCGTGGTTTGCAGCTTCTAAGCCAAGTTCAGTTAAGAAGCCTTTAAGAATCGGTGTATAGAAACCAAGTTTGTCATCATAAGCTTCATACGCTGCTTGATCGCCACTTACCAATGCATCTGTCATTTTGTCTGCAAGTTTAGCAGCATGATAGATCATTGAACGACCGCCTTCAGCAATTGCTTTTTGCGTTAACAACATACGACGAACATCAGCGTGATGAATAATCGCATCACCGACGCGCTCAGGTTCTTTTTTACCAGAAAGGGCACGCATAGACATACGATCTTTCGCATAAGGTAAAGCACCTTGGAAAGAAAGTTCAGCATGTGCAATACCTTGAACTGCTGTACCGATACGCGCAGTGTTCATAAAGGTAAACATTGCATGTAAACCCTTGTTGATTTCACCGATCAGATAACCTGTTGCATTGTCAAAGTTAAGCACTGCAGTTGCAGAAGCTTTGATCCCCATCTTGTGTTCGATTGAACCACAAGAAACAGTATTACGTTCACCTACACCACCATCCGCAGTTGGAATGAATTTAGGTACGATGAATAAAGAGATACCACGAGTACCTGCTGGTGCATCTGGAAGACGCGCAAGTACGATGTGAATAATGTTATCTGTTAAATCGTGCTCACCTGCAGAGATGAAGATTTTAGTACCAGAAATTTTGTATGTACCATCAGCAGCAGGTTCTGCTTTAGTTTTAACTTGCCCCAAGTCTGTACCACATTGCGGTTCAGTTAAGCACATCGTGCCTGACCAAGTCCCTTCAACCAATTTAGGCATATAGGTATTTTTTTGCTCATCTGTACCAAACTGCATGATCGTGTTCATACAGCCAGTACTTAAACCCGGATACATGGTGAATGACCAGTTAGCTGTCCCCATCATCTCAGATTTGATCAGGTTTAAAGACATTGGTAAGCCTTGACCACCAAACTCTTCTGGATAAGAAAGACCTTGCCAACCACCCATGACGAATTGGTCATAAGCTTCTTTAAAACCTTTTGGTGTTGTCACTTCGCCGTTGTTAAAGGTACAACCTTCTTCATCACCTGATTGATTGAGCGGAGAAAGTACGTTTTCGCAATAATCTGCTGCACCTTCAAGAATCATATCAACCGTTTCAGCATCCGCATTTTGACCACTTGTCAAAGTTTGGTAATGTGCTGGATAATCTAACATTTCGTTCATTAAGAAACGAATGTCACGGAGCGGGGCTTTATAAGCTGGCATAATCTTAATCCTGTATTTGAATCATTTTGGATTATCTGTTTCGATACTTTGATTATTCACAATGGTGATAAAAATACATTGATAACCACTAGGGAAAAGAATGTCAGAAAAGCGAATTTCCTAAAAGGAAGATTTGTAAAAAAATCACTTTTCTATTGGTCTCAAAACTGATTTTAAACGTGAAAAGTACTCAATTTTATACTTGAAAATATAATGATATAAAGGTGTTTGGTAAAGCTATGCGTATAAAATATTTAACTTTATGCTTAATGGGTCTGAGTCTTTCGGCATGTTCACAACATGTCATTAAAACCAATACAGCTTCGACCAATCTGGAACAGAAGGCAATCAATAGTATTAATGCGATGTATGAATATCCAAGCTATGATTACCGTGGCAAATTTAATATTCATGTTGAACCACAGCAAAATAACACAAATACCAAAGCAGACAATGCACCTTTAGATGCAGCGCTCAAGCAAAAGGTTGATCAATATTTACGAGATCAAAAGGTCAATTTAAACAGTAAACAGAAACAGGCGCTGTATGTTGCGCTTGCACAAGAACAAAAAAGCTATGGTCAGACCAAGGTGGATAAGTTCACCCAAATCGTGGCCAATGTTCTGAATGACATGCAATTTGAATATGATGGTTCAGTGCATTATCGTCAGAAAATGGGTTCATTTAATTTAACCGCACGTTATGAAAAACCAACTTTATTGGTTCAAGCTAAAGTGCCGATGGTATTAGATTTAAATAACTATAAGTTTTATATCAATTACTTTGCTTTGATGCCGTATTTGGTCAATAAAGATAGTCAAAATAATCTGGCGTATTTAGATTTTTCCAAGTATCAGGATATGTTCAAGCAAGTCGATTACAAGAAATTTGCTGAATATGTGAAAGCTTCTGGCGCCGTCTATTATCGTCTTGCAGATCAAAATAACATTCAAGCCTTACCAGTTTCTTCTGCTGATCAAGCAGCCGGTGTGGTCGAGAAGATTCGGTTAAAAAGCTCGATTGAAGAGCTGATTTTACAAGCGAATTTGTATAGCAAAGTCAATGAAAAATACTTCATGCAAAGTGTTCTCAATATTAAAGAAGAGAATCTTGAAAAACTGATTGCCAATGAAGTTGATGCTGCAAGTTCATCTAAATCAGGAAAAACCGCTTCATTGTTGGATAAAAAAGATTCGGCTGATGATGCCAGTGTGGTTAGCCAAGAACTGTATCGGTTGGTGAATAAACATTTTGGTGTGGAGGATGCCGAAGAAGATTATGCCGATGAGAGCGCAGATGCGGCGGAAGATGTAACACAAGCAGCGCAGAAGGCCTATGCCGAGGCTGCTGCGGATAGTACGGTCGATGCCACAGTCGCTGAAGACGAGCAGGCAGGTTTAACCGAGGAGCAATGTACAGCCCTGCAAAATACGCCAAAAACCACATATGGCGATGCGCAGTATTGCCAAAGTATGTATGACATTGATGTCTTTGGTGAGCAGAAAGCAGAATCTGGTTTCTTGAGTTATATCACTAAATTACAAGCGGTCGAAAAACAGTTTGCTGCATATGATCAAAATCAATTTATTGATGATCAGGCCTTTAAAGCGCTTTGGATCAAGCACCAAGCGGATATTGCAAAAGCTTTGCCACCAGTTGAAAAACGCAATCCATTTGTTATGGATGTCGGCTTGGATGCCCAAGGTCGTGCGGTTAAACTCGATTATGATTTGAACTATGGCTTATCTGAATTGAAGTCACGTTTTAGTGTCAAAGCCGATATGTTGATTTCAAATTATGGCAAAGCCACCCCAATTGATCAGGCACAATTGAAACGCGCGAAGAGTTGGTCAGAAGCAAGCAAAGGCTCGATGTTGGAACAAGCAGTGAATAGCTTCTCTGAGAAATTAGGTCAAGCAGGGGTTCAAGAACGTTCAGCAGAACCATATACCATGACTTTGGAAGATCAACTCAAAGTCATTGCGGAACAACGCTATGATGCAACGCATGCCTATGATCAAACCTATAAAGCGGTATTTATTGCCAAACTAACGGAAAGCACACCACAGGTTGTACAGCGTTCTTCAAGCCAGGAGCTGCAAGAAATTGCCACTGTATATGCATACTGGTATGCCAATGAAGAGGTTTATAATCCAAAAGGGAAAGCCCTGCAAAGCATAGAAGCTTTGCAGAAGAAACATCATCTTGAAAATGAAGATCAGTTTGATGACAAATTGGGTCAAGCAGTGAATCGTATTGTATTGGATGCTATGCGTGGTGATACAGATCGCCAAGCGTGGAAAAAGCTACAAGCGCAGTATAAGCAGCCACAGCAGTTATTTGCCAAACAATATCAAATCCAGTTCGAACAAGAGAATGGCGCTTCAAGTGAGGAAAAAGTCTTACTTGGACAAACCGCAAATATCTTAGGGCAAGTGTATGTGGATGCCCGTAAGAATAAATTGTCTGAAAAATCAATTCAGTCTTTAAAAATCGAGCATAACGAATTTATTGATTATGAGATTTTCAAAGAGGTGTATCAGAAGATGCTGACAGTTAAATAATTTCTTTATCCCAATAAAAAACCTGCAAAGTGCAGGTTTTTTATTTTGGGCTTTGGCGATTATAAAAAGTCTTTTAGTTCTGGTTTTACCCCATTCCAGATCGAGAATGCTTCAATCGCTTGACCGACCAGCATACCGAAACCATCAGTAGATGGAATTTGGCGTTGTTTGGCCTGATCTAGAAAGCTAGATGGTTTGCCATAAGCCATTTCATAAGCGTGATGGAACACTAAACTTTCAGGCAGTTGTAGGACATCACCTGTTAAGCTCGCAGATGTCGCATTAATCACAACATCAAACTCACCAGCGAGTTGGTCTAAGCCTGTTACTTTAAGTTCTGCGTGCGGCACAGCATCTTTTAAATCGTCAACGAGTTGCTCAGCACGGGTAAGGGTACGATTAGCGATCATAATCAGTTTTGCGCCTGCCTGTACCAAAGGGTAGATGACACCGCGGGTTGCACCGCCAGCCCCTAAAATTAAAATACGACTCTCTTTTAGTTCCCAGCCCAATGCCTGAATTGCTGCAACTAAGCCTTGACCATCGGTATTATCGCCATACAGTTTGCCGTCCTGCATCCACAACGTATTGACAGCTTTGGCGATCTTGGCGCGTTCAGTCAATTGGTCGCAAAGAACAAAGGCTTGTTCTTTAAACGGTACAGTCACATTCATACCTACACCATTGTGTGCAAAGAAATCTTTGGCAACACTTTCAAAGCCATCTAAGGGTGCAAGGATTTTTTTATAGTGTAG
This sequence comes from Acinetobacter higginsii, assembly GCF_000369845.1. Taxonomy (NCBI): domain Bacteria; kingdom Pseudomonadati; phylum Pseudomonadota; class Gammaproteobacteria; order Moraxellales; family Moraxellaceae; genus Acinetobacter; species Acinetobacter higginsii. Next base: position 442,185 of record NZ_KB850215.1, read on the forward strand.
ATCGACCCCAGTTTTTGCTGCGAATGCATGGTGAAGTTCAGGTGAGCGGGATTGTTCAATCGGATTTCCAATTACAGCAAATTGTTTGGTCATTGTGCGACGATTAACTGAAGAAAATAGCTGAAGTGTATAAAGTTATTGATCTGATCGCAATCAGATCATGGATACTTTGATGGCTTCAGCCAGCTTTTGGATATTGCGCCAAATTTCATCAGGTTGATGCGCCGCATAACCAAATAAGACTGCGCTTTGGGAAGCATCAGTTTGGCAATATCGAGAAAGGGGTTGAACCGCCAAATCAACATTTAAGCAGTAAGCAATAAATTCTTGTTCCGTCCAATCTGGATTTAACCAACAGAGTAAATGAATGCCAGAGTCTGTAGGCTGAATCGTTAAAATATCTGCAAGATAGGTCTGGATCGCGTGAATCAAGACCTGTTGACGTTCATAACATGCTTTACGAATTTTGCGAACATGCCGTGCGTAATGGCCTTCTTGGATAAAAAGGCTTAAAGCAACTTGTTCTAAATAAGAACATTGGCTGTCGATTTGCTTCTTTGCAAGACTAAATAGCTCGATTAATGCCTCTGGTATCACCATAAAGCCTAAGCGAAACTCGGGGAACATCATTTTGGAAAATGTTCCTGAGTAAATCACACGTTGCTGATGATCTAATCCTTGTAGGGCTTGAATAGCACGAGAGCCGTAACGAAACTCACTATTATAGTCATCTTCAAAAATCCATTTTTGCTGTTGCGCAGCCCACTCCAACAGCATTAAACGGCGCTTTAAACTTAATGTACCGCCTAATGGAAAATGGTGTGAGGGTGTTGTATAAATCAATTTACTTTGTGCATGATTTTGAATGATGTCTGGAATATTCATCCCTTCATCATCACTTAAAATAGGTTGTGTTTTTGCCCCAAAACTCTGAAAAACTGCTAAAGCTGCATCATAACCAGGTTCATCCATGCAGACCTGATCCTGCTTCTGCAATAAGGCGAAAGCGGTTAAATGGATCGCTTGTTGGGTGCCGTTCACAATCAAAATTTGTTGTGTTGTGCAATTCAAGCCGCGTGTTGAACGAACATAGTTGCAAATTGCCTGTCGTAGAGCCAAGTAACCACGAGGGTCATGCGTTTGCCCCAATTGATGGTATGACTGCCGCCAAGCTCGGCCTAGGAGTTTCCCCCAAAGTCGGTGTGGGAAAAGATCAACACATCCGACTCCTACATGAAACACTCTTTTTTCTTGTGATGCTTGTTGTAATTGCCAAGTTTTAAGATGTTGTGCCAGATCTTGATTAATATCTAAGTTTTGAGCTGTTATTGAAGAATGAATGGTAGGTTGAGCTTGTGCTTGAATGAATTGGTCGGGGATGACTGCACTGACATAGGTTCCAGAACTCGGTTTGGTGATGAGATAACCTTCATCTAATAAGCGCTCTAATGCTGCTAAAACGGAATTACGAGAGATGGACATCATTTCTGCTAAAGCACGACTTGAAGGAAGCTTTGCTCCAGCATGCAGCCTGCCATCTAGAATGGCCGTATGTAAGGCCGTATATAAGGCGTCTTTAATGTTGCCTTGTGCTAAGACGAGATGGGGGAAATGAGCAACAGATGAACTTTTCATTTCGAGTAAACTGGTACTGTCAAATAGATCAAAACTGTACCTTATAAACCATCCACAATCAAAACTACACTACGAACTCTCATTTCCAAGACTATAAAATTTGAGGAAAACTTCATGCAGCATCGAGACATCCAAGTGATTCCTGTGCAACAAGATGACTATCAACAGTGGATACCCTTTTGGCTGGCCTATCAGAATTTTTACAAGGTGGAACTATCTATTGCCGTCACACAAACCACATGGCAACGTTTTTTTGACCAAACTGAGCCTGTCTATTGTGCAGTTGCAAAACAAGGAGATCAGCTTTTAGGTTTTGTACATTACGTTATTCATCGTTCAACTTGGGCGAAAAATAACTATTGTTATTTAGAAGATTTATTTGTTTCACCAGCACAAAGGGGGCAGTTGATCGGAAAGCAATTAATCGAATATGTGCAGCAACAAGCGAGGGAACATCAGTGTGATCGCTTATACTGGCATACACAGGAAACGAATCATACGGCACAGAAACTCTATGACTGGATTGCAGAAAGGCCAGGGATTATTGAGTATCGGATGCATTTAGATTAAGAAAAAAGCCAAAGCAGATGGTTGCTTTGGCTTTTAGATAGTTAGGCATTCAAACCTAACCAATCTCTAGGTTTTAGATAATAATCAGTGAGACGTTTCTCTGCTGAGTCCTCATCCCACTCAGGGCGATACGACCAACCTGCAAGATTTGGCAAACTCACCAAGATTGATTCGATACGACCACCAGTTTGTAAGCCAAACAAGGTACCGCGGTCATAAACCAAGTTATATTCAACATAACGACCACGACGATACAGTTGGAATTCACGCTGCGCTTCGGTATACGGCTGCTCACGGTGCTTTTCAAAAATCGGCAAGATCGCTGCTAAATAGCCATTGCCCACTGCTTGGATATATTTAAAGCAGGTTTCAAAGTCCCACTGATTTAAATCATCAAAGAATAAACCACCGACACCACGTTGTTCATCACGATGCTTTAGGTAGAAATAATCATCACACCATTGTTTGTGTTCAGCATAGACATTTTCGCCAAAAGGCTGACATAAGTCATACGCGGTTTGATGCCAGTTTTGAACATCTTGCTCATCTGGATAAAATGGGGTTAAGTCAAAACCACCACCAAACCACCACACTGGATCTTGACCTTCAGGCTCAGCCACAAATAGGCGAACATTGGCATGTGAGGTTGGGATATTTGGATTTTTCGGATGAATTACCAAAGACACGCCCAGTGCCTGTGCTTTCGCCCCAGCAATTTGTGGATGACGTTCCGTCGCAGAGGCAGGAAGTTTACTGATATTGATGTGGGAGAACATGACCCCACCTTTTTCAATCACTTCACCATTTTGCAAAACACGAGAGCGACCGCCGCCACCTTCGGCTCGTTGCCAATCATCAATGATAAATTCCGCGGTACCACCGCCTGCACGTTCCTGTTGCTCTAGTCCTGCACAAATCCGTGCCTGTAGATCGAGTAAAAATTCGCGAACACGTTGAATATCAACTGAAGTTGGATGCTGCATGATGATCCTCTGAAAGTGATCTAGGGATTGCTTATATCAAAACATAAAACCCATAAAAAAAGTAAGGGTTTTTTATTTTTTACAATAAAAACCCTTTAACTGATTTATTTTTAAACGTTTTGAAAAATGAATTAAAAGTCATCTTTTTTATAGAGATGATCCATACGCTCACGTTTGGTTTTTAAATATTGTTCATTGAAAGGATTGCGACCTACCGTTAATGGAACACGCTCAACCACATTGATGCCGAGATCAGTCAAGGCTTTTAATTTAAGCGGGTTATTGGTCAGTAGTTTCACTTCTTTAATCTGAAGGTGATCCAACATAATGCTGCACATATCATATCGACGCGCATCAGCAGGCAAGTTCAATAACAGGTTCGCATCAACCGTATCATGTCCTTGATCTTGCAAGGCATAAGCACGAATTTTATTGGTTAAACCGATACCACGGCCTTCTTGACGAAGATAAAGAATCACGCCTTGACCAGCTTCATTGATCAAGCTTTGTGTGGCTTGTAGTTGCGGTCCACAATCACATTTGAGTGAAGCGAAAGCATCGCCTGTTAAGCATTCTGAATGGATGCGCACGAGTACAGGCTGGTCTGGAGCTGTTTCTAAACCTTTAGATAGCGCCACATGTTCTTCACCTGTTGCAGGGTCTTGAAACACGGAAATATTGAAGTCACCAAAAGCGGTGGGGAGCTTTGATGTTGCAATAAATTCAATCGGCACAGAGAGCTCACTATGATAATAAAAACAGTTCGAGTATAGCCTAATGTTTGAAGATTGCGTGAACTGGAATTTCTGATTTTTCACATAACTTTTTCTTTTTCATACAAAGCACACAATAATGGTTGATAAACAGTGACATAATTCAGGATAATCTAAGGGTCATTCTTTAAAATTTGCATGAGAATGTTCAGCACTACATCATTCGCACGTGTGGCTGATTGAAGGTAGATCGTATTTAATTGTATGATTGCCCCCATTTAAAACCCAGCTTCGGACTTGCCAGGCTTAAAAAGGCTTTGCCACATTATGTTGTATACCGAAATTCCAACTCAACGCCCTGTTACGCCATTGTTAGATGGAATTGATCATCCGCAACAATTACGTCAGCTCGAGCAAAGCCAACTTGTACAAGTTGCAGATGAGTTACGTCAATATATTTTGTATGCAGCAGGGCAAAGTGGCGGTCACTTTGGTGCAAATTTAGGTGTAGTCGAACTGACTGTTGCGCTGCATTATTGCTTTAATACACCAGATGACCGTTTAGTGTGGGATGTGGGCCATCAAGCTTATCCTCATAAAGTGCTGACAGGTCGTCGTGATCGAATTACCACGATTCGTAGTAAAGATGGTTTAGCTGCATTTCCAGCGCGTGAAGAATCTGAGTTTGATACCTTTGGTGTTGGACATTCTTCGACTGCAATTTCGGCAGGTCTGGGTATGGCCTTAGCGCGTCGTTATCAGAACGATCCGTGCGATGTTGTGGCAATTGTGGGCGATGGTGCAATGACAGCGGGCATGGCTTTTGAAGCCATGAATGATGCGGTTGCGCATGATGCAGACTTGATCGTCGTCTTAAATGACAATGATATGTCGATCTCTTGTAGTACAGGTGGTTTTGCGAAACACTTGGCCGCGATTTGGGAAACAGGTCAATTGGTCAATGTAAATGAACAAGGCGAAGCCTATGTTCAACCGCATCCGAAGTGGACATATAACTCTCGTTTACACCAATCTGCGACAGATGCAGCTGATAATTTATTTAAAGCAATTGGTTTTGATTATTTTGGGCCATTTGATGGTCATGATGTGGATCAGTTGGCGCAAGTTTTCCATGCGCTTAAAAAGCGTAAAGGTCCACGTCTGGTTCATATTTATACGAAAAAAGGGAAAGGATTTGCGCCAGCGGAAGCCGATCCGATTACCTATCATGCCATTACCAAGATTGCTCCAGCAGCAGCACCCGTAAAAAAATCGCCTCCTAAGTACTCAGATGTCTTTGGGCAATGGTTATGTGATGAAGCAGCGCAAGATGATCGTTTACTCGCGATTACCCCAGCGATGTGTGAAGGCTCTGGCATGGTTCAATTTGCGCAGCAATATCCTGAGCGTTTCTTTGATGTTGCCATTGCAGAACAGCATGCAGTGACTTTAGCTGCAGGTATGGCATGTGAAGGTCTTAAACCTGTTGTTGCGATTTATTCAACTTTCTTGCAACGTGGTTATGATCAATTGATTCATGATGTTGCCTTGCAAAATCTGGATGTCACCTTTGGTATTGATCGAGCTGGTTTAGTGGGTGAAGATGGCCCAACCCATGCTGGTGCTTATGATTACGCCTATATGCGTACCGTACCTAACATGGTGATCATGGCACCGAAAGACGAAAACGAATGCCGCCAAATGCTGCATACCGCTTATCTCTACAAAGGGCCAACGGCAGTGCGCTATCCACGTGGGGTGGGTACAGGCGTTGAGATTCAACAGCAAATGACAGCGATGGAAATTGGTAAAGCTGAAATCGTTGCTGAATTTAATATGGATGCTGAACAGCAGATCAGTGTCCTTGCTTTTGGTAGTCGTGTTGCAGCATCGGTAGAAGCCGCTCAGCAATTTGCGAACAAACACTCGATGGGTGTGCGTGTGGTGAATATGCGCTTTGTGAAGCCTTTAGATGAGCAAATGCTTCGTGATTTGGCTCCAAAGACCCAACTGTTTGTAACGGTAGAAGAACATGCCGTGATGGCTGGTGCGGGGAGTGCTGTGAATGAGTTCTTAGCACATGCGAAGATTCTTAAGCCAATTTTGAATATTGGTTTGCCAGATAGCTTCTTACATCAGGCAACGCATCAGCAAATGTTGCAAGATTGTGGTTTAGATAGTCAGGGAATTTTAACTTCAATTGAGCAGGCTTGGTTTTAATCTATAAGCTCATGTAAAAGCGAAAATAATTTTTCGCAACATTTTTCCCCTAAAAGCGCTTATATTTGCTAGAATATACGCGCTTTTATGCATTATTCTTTGTCAAAATCTTCAAATTTGTAGTGGGTGTTCAATGGAACCTATGGTGGTTATGGCTGCGCGTGCGGCTCAAACAGTTGGTCAAGAGCTTTTAAAGGCACATCAAAATCGTCATAAACTCGATTTGCAAGTTGAAGAAAAAGGCATCGATGGTCCAGTAACGCGTGTCGATCGTTACTTGGAACAACTTACAATTGATACCCTCCGTAAAAGTTATAAAAACCACAGCTTCCTTGGCGAAGAGTTTGGTATGCAAGAAGGTAAAGGTCACGATGCAGATTGGTGCTGGGTGATTGATCCTTTAGATGGCACACAAAACTTTATTAATGGTTTCCCACATTTTTGTATTTCTATTGCTGTACAGCACAAAGGTGTTACTCAACACGGTGTGATCTATGATCCTGTGCGTGATGAATTATTCTCTGCAAGCCGCGGTCGCGGTGCAGTGATGAACCAACGCCGTATCCGTGTCAATGTAAAAGAAAGCTTAGAAAACACTTTCCTTGCTGTTGGTCATCCATACCGTGCAAAGCGTAATGGCGAAATCGTTTCTTATGCTGAACAACATTTTGCTTCATTATTGGCAGTGACTAAATCTGGCGCACAAATCCGTCGTGGTGGTTCAGCTGCACTTGATTTGGCTTATGTTGCTGCAGGTCGTTTTGATGGTTTCTTTGAGCTTGGTTTAAAGCCATGGGATATCGCTGCAGGTGAGTTGATTGTGAAAGAAGCGGGCGGTGTTATTGTTGATGCTCGTGGTGGCAATGATTCATTGGATAATGGTCAAGTTATTGCTTGTTCACTCAAGATGTTAAAGCCATTGATGCAAACCGTAGTTCCTGCTTGGGGCGATGCTGCAAAATAATTTGCCGAATTCTAAAAAAGCCCTCAATATTTGAGGGCTTTTTTATGCGTTATTCGAAATAAGGTAAAATCAATTGCTTATCTATTTTATTGGTCCAGGTGGTGCTGGTAAGACTGCTGCAGCCAAGTTGCTCTCGGCGGAGTTTGGTTTTGACTACTATGATTTAGATGAATATTTTATGCAAAGTGAAGGAGATATTACTCAGTACATTATTCAACATGGTTAAAAAGAATATGCAGCGCGTAACATTCAGCTTTTTATGCAGCTTCAAATAAAATACGATTTGAATAAAATAATGATCATTGTATGTTCCTCTGGATTTATGGCCTATCCCCATGATATTCAACAAGACTATATGAAAATCAAAGATGAAATAGAGAGCCATATTTTTACTTTTTTAATGTTACCTTCACTCGCATTGGAAACATGTGTTCAAGAAATTGTAGCAAGGCAAATGAATCGAGCTTACTTGAATCCTGTTCGAGCAAAAGAAGAATTAAAGATTAGGCAGCGATTTCAGCTTTATTCGAATTTGAAGTGTCGGGTACTTTTGACGGATCAGATTCCTGATCAAGTTGCTGCAAATGTGAAACAAATACTGGATACTCTTAATAAAGTAAAGCAGGGATCTATCAATCTTAGTTTAACTGTACAATAAGAATGTTAACCAAAGAGTAAGGCATAATAAGTTTTCAACTTGCTGATAATTATGTTTATATTGAAATATAAATTATTTTAAATATGTTGTTTTGAGGTCGTTATTATCGTCTGGATACAAATAATAAAGAGGATGAAATAGAAAAACCTATTAAAAAGGGTGACTTTTAAAATTATTCTGCTATAATCCGCCCACGCACTTAAATTCCAGTTCATTACCTGAACATTCAGTTCTATTCATTATTAGCGCACGCTGTCCGTAGAGAGGACCACATCTTGCGCCCAAATCGCTTAGCGATTCTTCAGGTTGAAGCAGTAATCAAGCGTGCGTTAAGTCCACATCGTCGTTATTCGGATCGCCGCTGAACTTCATCTATTTTTCAGCTTGAGTCGCTTTGCCGCTTGTTGCCGATGTCTATTTTTTAGCATTTATTAAAATGGAGCACCCATTAGGGTGAAACTCTCTATGAGCAAAACTTTTGCCGAATTTTCTTTACACGAAACCTTACAACAAGCGCTTGAAGGTTTAGGTTTTACTACACCAACTCCTGTGCAAGAACAAGCAATTCCCGCTGCATTAGAAGGGAAAGATTTATTAGTTTCGAGCCAAACTGGTTCAGGTAAAACTGCCGCATTTTTATTACCTACGTTAAATGCGTTAGCGGGCGAAGAAGCATTTGTTTCTTTTAAAGACCGTATGAAAGCAGTCACTCAGCCTACAATTTTAGTTATTTCTCCTACGCGTGAATTGGCTCAACAAGTGAGCCAAGACGCAATTGCATTTGTACGTCACATGAAAGGTGTTCGTATTGCTGCAATCATGGGTGGTATGCCTTTTGGTAAGCAAATTCAACAGCTTAAAGGTGCACAAGTTGTCGTTGCGACTCCAGGTCGTTTACTTGATCTTGTAAACCGTCGTCAAATTAAACTTGATAAAGTTGAATCATTAATTGTTGATGAAGCTGACCGTATGCTTGATCTAGGTTTCTCTGAAGATCTAGAGGCAATTGGTGAATTAGCAGCAAACCGTAAACAAACATTAATGTTCTCTGCAACATTTGCGGATCGTATTATCCGTCTTGCTGAACGCATGATGAATGATCCACAACGTATTGCAATTGAAACTGGTCACAGTACCAATACTGATGTAACGCAAACATTGCATTGGACTGATGGTTTCGAACACAAGAAAAAATTACTTACGCATTGGTTGTCTGACGAATCAGTAGATCAAGCTGTTGTATTCGCAAGCACGCAAGAAGATACAGATATGCTTGCTGAAGAATTAGCTGAAGCTGGTCACTCAGTTGTTGCGTTGCACGGTGCAATGCCACAAACCGTTCGTAACCGTCGTTTACGTAGCATTCGTGAAGGTCGTGCAAAAATCTTAGTTGCGACTGATGTTGCAGCACGTGGTTTAGACGTACCAACAATTTCACACGTAATTAACTTCGGTTTACCGATGAAAAACGAAGACTATGTACACCGTATCGGTCGTACAGGTCGTGCTGGTCGTACAGGTCAAGCCGTTACTTTAGCGACTTACCGCGAGCGTGGTAAAATCCGTGCGTTAGAAGATTACTTAGATGCACGTTTAAATGTATCTGAAATTGAAGGTCTTGAGCCATCTCCACCTCCTGCGCGTTCAGGTCGTGATGGTGGTGGTCGTGGCCGTGATGGCGGTGGTCGTGGTCGTGGCGGCCGTGATGGCGGTCGTGGCGGTTTCGGCGGTGGTCGTCGTTTTGAAGGCGAAAGCAATTTCAAACGCCGTGAAGGTGGTGATGACCGTCCACGTCGTAGCTTCGATGACAAGCCTCGTGGCGAACGTCCATCATTTGGTGGTGAAGATCGTCCACGTCGCGAATTCAATTCAGATCGTCCACGCCGTGAAGGTGGTTTCGAAGACCGTCCACGCCGCGAATTCAATTCAGATCGCCCACGCCGTGAAGGTGGTTTTGAAGACCGTCCACGCCGCGAGTTCAACTCTGATCGTCCACGTCGTGAAGGTGGTTTCGAAGACCGTCCAAAGCGTAGTTTTGGTGGTGAAGACCGTCCACGTCGCGAGTTCAACTCTGATCGCCCACGTCGTGAAGGTGGTTTCAATGATAAACCGCGTTTTGATTCGAATGATGACAACCGTGGCAATCGTGTAGATTACAAACCACGTCGTGAAGGTAGCTTCGGCGACCGTCCAAAACGTGATTTTGGTGATCGTCCTGCTCAACGTGAAGGTGGTTTTGGCGACCGTAAGCGTAGCTTCGGTGGTGATGACCGTCCAAAGCGTAGCTTCGGTGGTGAAGATCGTCCAAAACGCAGCTTCGGTGGTGAAGATCGTCCAAAACGTAAGTTTGGTGAAGATAGCCCAGCACGCGGTACACGTGAAGAAACTTTCGGTGGTGACCGTCGTCGCAAAAACGATTTTTAATCGTTAAAAACCGATGAAAACAAGAAGCCAGTTGAAAAACTGGCTTTTTTATTTTGTGTTAGTCATGTAAAATCTAAAAAATGTGTACTAATTCAAATTTTATATAAGAAATGAATAGGGTTAAGCAAAATAAAAGTCTTTTGAGTCAAATGTGGTCTTTCATGTGTAGTGAAGGACTGCCGTGTCTATTCGTCATTCTGATGCTTTGTAATGGCTTGTTCTTTGCCTATGCACTTTTTGATACCAGTCACTCTGATGCTTTTAATGTCAATTCTCAACATACCACTAGCCAAACTGATTCGAAGAATAACTACATAAATTAAATAATCTTCGTACCATCGGTTATCAAAATAAAAACAAGCGTTTAATGTTTCAGTGTATAGTATGCGTGCATAAAAAGTGCAGGAATGAATGCCATTATGAATAACAAATCTCCTCTCGATACCGAAGCCTTAATTGAAGTTAAAAACTTGAGCTTTAATCGAGGAGAACGCGTCATTTATGACGATATCAGTCTTAAAATTCGACGTGGTCAAATTACTGCAATTATGGGACCGTCTGGTACGGGTAAGACGACTTTATTACGTTTGATTGGTGGCCAATTACTTCCTGATCATGGTGAAGTGCTGCTCGACGGTAAAGATATTGCGACAATGTCGCGTCAAGAATTATTCGCTGCACGTGCACGTATGGGAATGCTATTCCAGAGCGGTGCATTATTTACCGATATGTCGACCTATGAAAATGTCGCTTTTCCCATCCGCGCACATACCAAATTACCTGAACATATTATTGCAGAGTTAGTTGCGTTAAAACTCGAATCTGTGGGTTTGCGTGGAGCTGAGCAGTTAATGCCATCAGAGCTTTCAGGCGGGATGAACCGTCGTGTTGCTTTGGCACGTGCGATTGCGTTAGACCCTGAATTGATTATGTACGATGAGCCATTTGCAGGCCAAGATCCGATCGTGATGGGGGTTTTAACCCGCTTAATCCGTTCTTTGCGTGATGCTTTAGATTTAACCACGATTATCGTCTCGCATGATGTTGCAGAAACCTTATCGATTGCTGATTATATTTATGTGGTTGCTGAAGGCAAAATTCAGGGTGAAGGTTCGCCTGAACAATTAAAAAATCATGCATCACCATTTGTACGCCAGTTTTTAACAGGTTCGATTGAGGGACCTGTCGAATATCAATTTACTCACCAAGCATATTTAGATAACGAGGTTCGTCCATGAATGCGATTGCCTGGTTAGGTAGACTCGTTATTGAGCGGATAAAGGGGATTGGTGCTGCGGCACTGATGCTTCTGCAAGTTTTATTTTCCATGCCATCGAAAGGTGGATTTCAGCGCTTTATTTACCAAATGTATCGTGTCGGGGTGATGTCCCTGCTGATTATCGCTGTTTCTGGCTTGTTTATTGGTGCTGTTCTTGGTTTGCAGATGTATAGCATTCTGGTCACCTTTGGTAGTGAGGCAATGCTAGGTACTGCGATTTCATTGACACTATTGCGTGAATTGGCTTCCGTGGTTGCTGCATTGCTCTTCGCAGGTCGTGCCGGTTCAGCATTAACTGCTGAAATTGGTTCCATGAAACAAAGTGAACAACTTGCCAGCATGGAAATGATCGGAGTTGATCCGCTCAGACAAATCGTGTCGCCACGTTTATGGGCGGGAATTGTCAGTCTTCCGATGCTGACTGTGATCTTTGCAACCATTGGTATTATTGGTGGCAAGATGGTGGGTGTTGATTTCTTGGGTGCGGATGAAGGCTCATTCTGGGGCGGTATGCAAAGTAGCGTACAATTCTGGCATGATGTTTTTAACGGCACCATCGTCAAAAGTATTGTATTTGCTTTAATTTGTACATGGGTAGCGGTCTATCAAGGTTATGCTTGTGATCCGACGCCAGAAGGTATCGCGACTGCAATGACCAGAACGGTCGTATATTCTTCACTTTGTGTATTAGGTTTTGATTTCGTGTTGACTGCGGTCATGTTCGGAGGGATTTAATGAAATCACGTACTAGTGAGCTGGCCGTAGGTATTTTTGTCATTATCTTCGGTATCGCTCTATTTTTTCTTGCGATGAAAGTCAGTGGTTTAGTCGGTACTAATTTACGTGATAGCTACAGCATGACAGCGCAGTTTGATAACGTAAACGGTTTAAAAGCACGCGCGAAAGTCACCATGAGTGGTGTAACCATTGGCCGTGTTGAATCGATTACCCTTGATCCAGTGACACGTTTGGCAACTGTAAAATTTGATTTAGATGGTAAGTTGACCAGTTTTAGCCCAGAGCAACTGAAAGAAGTGCAAAAGAATGCACTTGAAGAATTGCGCTATAGCGCTGATTATCAACAAGCTGATGCTGCGAAACAAAAAGAAATGGAACAGCAACTTATTGCTAACATGACCTCCATCACCAGCCTTGATGAAGATGCTTATATTATGGTTGCAACCAATGGTCTATTGGGTGAGAAATATTTGAAAGTTGTCCCAGGTGGTGGTGTGAACTACTTAAAACGTGGTGATGTAGTTTCAAATACCCAAGGTACAATGGATTTAGAAGATTTAATCAGTAAGTTTATTACTGGTGGTGCTGGTAAAGCCACATCGAGCTCAACAGCGACAGAAAGTCCAGCTTCAAAGCCAGCGGCGACTGAAGCAGAACCCTCTTTTGTTGAGTAATTCAGGTTAGGAGATTGAAGTGAACACATTATTGAAACAAACTCTAACAGCAAGCGTATTATCAACAATGCTTGCAAGTGCAGCATTTGCAGCACCAACAGAGACCCCACCTGATTTTGTTAAGCGCGTAGCTGATGGCTTGATTACTCGTTTAAAAGCAGATAATGCAAAATTACAGAATAATCCAGCTCTGGTCAGAACGATTATTCGTCAGAATCTTGACCCATATGTGGACTCACAAGCATTTACCCGTATTGTGTTAGGGACGTATGCGAATAACCAATACACCAATGCTGCTCAACGTGCTCAGTTTGAACAAAACTTCCGTGCGGTCATTATTGAGAACTATGGTGGTGCTTTCGCTAAATATACCAACGAAAGCTACACGATGCGTCCGTTTAAATCGACCAACAGTAAAAACCCTGTGGTTACTTTAGACTTCTTGCACAATGGTGAAAAAATTCCAGTATCGTTCCAGTTAACCGACAAAGGTGATCAATGGAAGGTACGTAATATCAATGTGTCTGGTATTGACCTTGGTTTGCAATTCCGTAATCAGTTTGCGGCAACGGTTCAACGTAATGGTGGTGACATCAATAAAGCGATTGCAACATTTAAACCAGATGCAGATGCTGCTGTTAGCAAAAAATAAGTAGGTGACGGGTGATTCAATATATTGATCAGCAATTAATTGTGTCGAAGACAATTAATTTTGAAAATGCAGAACAGATCTATCAGGCTGGTTTAAAGCATATTCAGCAACATCAGAATTTTCCTTTGGTTGTTGATTTGGCCCAGCTTGAACAAGGCAATACTTTATCTTTGGCGGTGTTGGTGCAATGGTTGCGTCAAACCCCTGAAAATAAAGGTCTGCACTTTAAAAATGTGTCTGAGAAGATGTTGAAAATCATCCAAGCTTGCCATTTACAAGATGATTTAAAATTAATTTGATCAAAATCTTGTCGAAATAAAAAAGCACCGTCAGGTGCTTTTTTATTAAATCCATTTTTTCCAACGGAAGTAAAACATTGGCAAGACGAGGAAGGCCATCAGAATACCAATCACAATCCAAAAACTGAGGCTGCCATGCGCAAAGGGTAGCACATCGGTGTTCATCCCATAAATACTCGCGATCAGCATTGGGGGCGCAAGCATACTGGGTAAAATCGAGAATCGACGAATCGTGTCGTTCTGCTCAGTATTAATGAATCCAGAAGTGGTATCCAGTAAGAATCTTACTTTTTGGAATAAGAATGCATCATGTTCGACTAGAGAGCGAACGTCTTCACTCAACTCGCGAATGTCGGCATCATAAATGTGACTGCCTAATGCACGTGGACGTGCTAAAAAGGTCAAGACACGACGTAAATCAATTAAACACAGCTGCGCCTTTCCCAGCATATCTTCTTGCTGGGCTAAGCGCGTAATCATGTCATCAAGGTCTAAAATTTTCTCGCGATGATGATTATTCAGAACTTCCGTGGAATATCGTTCTAAGTCCTTGTGGATATCTTCCAAGATATCCGCAAGCTCATCTAGTTTCGCTTCAAGTAGGCCAAGCAATATCCATGTGGGATCTTTATAATCCATATCATAGTCATTACGACGCGCGCGGGCACGAAAGGCACGGAAGGCAACCAACTTTTCACCACGCATGGTAAATAAGCGATCTTTATGCAAAATAAATGCAACCGTTTGTACCATTGCTAACATGGGTAAGGAGTCGTCAGTATCACCATCGACTTGAAAGTTTTTATTCTTTGTTAAAAAATAGGTACTGATATGCAAAATTCCATCATCATCACGGTAAAATCGTGCAGATGAGGAAATATCTTCAAGCGACTTTAGGGTCGGTAAGTTTCGGTCATACGCATCCAGAACCCATTGTTGTTCTTCTTGGGAAGGGGCGATGAGATCAATCCAGACCAGTTCGGGGTGGAGATCGAAACCTCCGTTGATGGTTGCATCTTCTAGACTACCGCGCTCTGTGGCATAAAAGGCTTCAAGCATGTCTTTTTTCCTCGCGCAGTCGGTGTAATGTTTTCGGTCGTTTACCGAAAAGCAGGGTGTATTTTAGACAAGGATGAAACGAAAAACACTTGCCTAAACGTTATTTTCTCAAAAATCTTGTTACATAGCCTACTTTATCAGCATGACAGTTATATAAAACGGTTTTAATTGTATGAATTCTATATGTGTTTTCTGTGGTTCTTCTCTCGGTAATGATCCCATTTATCAGCAAATGGCGCAGGCAACGGGTCAGGCAATTGCGGCACAAGGTCAAACCTTGGTTTACGGTGGTGGCCGTTCTGGTCTAATGGGAGTGGTCGCCAATAGTGCATTACAGGCAGGTGGGCGAGTTATCGGGGTGATTCCCGATGCTTTGGTCGATCGAGAACTAGCACATACGGGCTTAACTGAATTGCATATCGTTAAAAATATGCATGAGCGTAAAACTAAAATGGCTGAGCTATCCGATGCCTTTGTGGCTTTACCGGGTGGTGCTGGAACACTGGAAGAAATTTTTGAGCAATGGACCTGGAGTCAGTTAGGAATCCATCAGAAACCATGCGCATTTTTAAATGTTGACGGCTTCTATGATGGTTTGATCCAGATGATTCAGGGCTCTGTTGAGCGCGGCTTTAGTCAGGAACGTTTTGTCGATAAGTTGATTGTGGCGGAACAAATTGAGGATATTCTTACGGCATTTTCAAATTATCAGCCAGCGACACCGAAATGGATGTCGACTGCTGAAATTCAGGCTTGAGGATCAATGAGTGAAAATTATCACCGTCGCGGCTGCCGTGATTTTGAATGAACAAAATCAATTGTTATTAGTACGCAAGCAAAACACACATGCATTTATGCAAGTGGGCGGCAAATTGGAAATGGATGAAGCACCTGAAATCACGATGCAACGTGAGATTTTGGAGGAAATTGGTTGTGAATGTGAGCTGAAACAATTCATTGGTCGTTTCGAAACAGCTGCAGCCAATGAACCCGATCATGTTTTGGTAAGTTATGTGTATGCCGTTGAATTAAAACAGCCACCGCAAATTGCAGCCGAAATCGCAGAAATGAAATGGATTGATTTAGATGATCAATTTACTTTACTTGCGCCCTTAACGAAAGAAATTGTGATTCCGTGGTGTCAGCAAAATCAAATGAATTAGTTTGTTGTACTTGTGCGGCTGCTATGCAGGCACTATAGATTTGTTGGCAGCCGAGTTGGGTCAGTACCTTAGATAAAGCACGAATTGAACTGCCTGTGGTCAGGACATCATCGAGAATAAGGACTTTGCGATAACGAATTGAGTTAGGCGGTGCTGCCACAAATTGTTGCTCAATATCTTCCATACGCTCTAAGCGTGACAAGCCTTTTTGTGAGTGTTGAGCCAAGCGTTGTACTGGCTGCCACACGGGAACATTCAGGTGAGCGCTTAGTGTCTTGGCCAATAGCAGGGCTTGATTAAAACCACGTTCTGTTAGGCGATCAATCGAAATAGGCATCGGTACAATCGCATGTACTTTAGGAAGTCTGAGTTGTAATAGCAGGCCATCTAATATTCTCTGATGATGCAGTTTCTGCTCGTATTTGAATTGTTGAATCAAGCGATCAATTGGATATTGATAATGGCAAGCAACCAAGACTTGTTGCTGGTTACGTTCAATGCTTTGCTTCAACCAAGGCAGTTGTTGCCAGCAACTGTGGCATACACCAAACTGACGCTTCATGCCGATATCACAAAGATTACAAGGCGTAAAATAATCAAAAAGCTGCTGTGCTGATGTGCCAAGTCGTTTAAACATAGGCATATCTTGGGGCCTCAGGCAGCCAGCGCTTGAGTAGTCCTTCGGCATGTTGTGGATAGTCCTTTAGAATTTGCTCTGCCACATAATGTGCTTGAGTAAGCAAATGATCATCACGTTCTAAACGTGCCACGCGAAAGCCAATATCTCCGGTTTGTTTGGTGCCGAGTAATTCTCCCGGACCTCGAATTTCCAAATCCTTTTCTGCGATCACAAAGCCATCATTGCTCTCGCGTAAAATCGAAAGCCGTTCCTGCCCATTCTGCGATAATGGGGTTTTATACAGTAGTGCACAAAAACTGGCGGTTGCACCACGCCCAACCCGTCCACGTAATTGATGTAATTGGGAAAGGCCCAAGCGCTCGGCATTTTCAATCACCATGATCGACGCATTAGGGACATCGACCCCGACTTCAATCACGGTGGTGGCAATTAACAGTTGGGATTGATTGTCTTTAAACGCTTGCATCACCGCTTGTTTTTCATCGGCCTTCATTTTGCCGTGAACCAAACCAATGTTGATGTCTGGAAAGCGTTCTTTAATTTCTTGATAGGTGGCTTCAGCCGCTTGCGCATCTAGCGTTTCGGATTGCTCTACCAAAGTACAGACCCAATAAGCTTGTTTACCTTCACGACAATTGCTGGCGATGCGTTGCAATACCTGTTCACGACGCTCTAGGGGAATGGTTACGGTTTGAATCGGGGTTCGCCCAGGGGGTAACTCATCAATAATCGAGGTGTCTAAATCCCCATATGCGCTCATGGCTAAAGTACGAGGAATCGGTGTTGCGGTCATGACCAATTGATGCGGGGTAAATTGATCGGCACCTTTATTTCTTAAGGCAAGACGCTGGTCGACGCCAAAACGATGCTGCTCATCGATAATGACCAAGCCGAGTTTGGAGAATCCCACGGTATCTTGGAACAAGGCATGGGTACCCACAATTAGTTGGGCATGACCTTCTTTAATCTGTTGTTCAGCTTGGGTTCGGGCTTTGCCTTTTTGTTTGCCTGACAGCCATGCGACTTGAATACCTAAAGGCTCAAACCAGCGTTTAAAGTTTAAATAATGCTGTTCAGCTAAAATCTCAGTCGGTGCCATAAGCGCCACTTGCCAATCCGCTTCTAGCGCATGACAGGCTGCTACTGCTGCTACCAAGGTTTTGCCTGCACCGACATCGCCTTGAACCAAGCGTAACATCGGCTGATCTTGTTTCAGATCTTGTAAAATTTCTTTGGACACCCGCTTTTGTGCATTGGTCATTTGGAAGGGCAAGCCTTCCAAGAGCTTCTTTGCCAGCACTTTACTGCTGCTAAAGCGAGGTGCAGAAATTTGCCGAATATAGGCACGTCGGGTGAGTAAACTGATTTGGTGGGCAACCAGTTCTTCAAAAATCAGGCGTTGTTGTGCAGGATGCGAACCTTGATTGAGTTGCAGCATATTGGCATTAAGCGGCGGCTCGTGGATGTAATGGAGCGCTTGTTTAAGCTCATAGCCATTGCTGTATTTGCTGGGCAGTAATTCAGGTAAGTCATCACTATGATGCTGCAAGGCTTGGCGGACGTATTCACGCAGCTTGGGTTGAGTTAAACCTTCAGTGCTGGGGTAAATCGCAGTGAGTTGTGTCTTGGGTAAAGCAGTATGTTGCTGGATTACTTGAATTTCAGGATGATACAACTCCAAACCCCGTGCACCAACGCGAACTTCACCAAAAATCCGTAATCGTTGCCCCATTTGGATGCGATCAGTCAGAGCTTTATAAATATGGTAAAAGCGCAAGGTTACCTTGCCAAAATCATCTTGTAGCAGAGCTGCGAGGGATTTCTTTTTTCCTGGAGGGAAATCGACAGAACGGACTTCACCTTCAAGCAAGTAACTTCGTCCAACGATCAGCTGATTCATTGGAATAATAGTGCTACGATCTTCATAGTCACGGGGAAGATGGAATAACAAATCATCCGTGCTAAAAATATGAAGCTTTTCTAAGAGGGTCGCTGCGGCAGCACCAACGCCTTGTAATTGCTGAACTGATGTCATCTCTGCTCAAAGGTGTGTATGCATATTTTATTTATTGGTTATGGTAAAACATCTCAGCGTGTCGCTAAACACTTATTTGAGCAAGGTCACCACATTAGCACAATTAGTCGCAGTGAAAAAACAGATTGTTACGCGACGCATTATATTCAGGATATTCATCAGCTGGATTTAAGTAAACTGCCACCTGTTGATATGGTGTATGTGATATTGGCCCCTGCACAGAGTGGTATAGCGGCCTATCAGCAAACCTATCTCGACAGTGTACTGCCCATTGTTAACGCACTCAAAGGACATCCCGTAAAACGTATTGTCGTGGTGTCCTCGACTCGGGTGTATGGCGAAAATGCAGGAGAGCGAATTGATGATGAATCGCTGATACAGCCTGCTGATGAGCAAGGGCGCATTCTTCGGGAGATGGAATTACTTTGGCAAGCGCATTATCCGCAGCAGAGTATTATTGTTCGCCCGACTGGTATTTACGGGACTTCAATCGCCCGGCTCAAAAAAATGGCAGAACAGAGTCTAACTTATCCCGCAATCCATTTTAGTAATCGCATTCATATTGATGATTTAGCAAAGTTTTTAGCGCTATTAGTTAATTTAGCTAAAGTTGAAGCAAGTTATATCATTAGCAATAATACACCACTACCAATGCACGAAATATTATGGTGGTTTCAACAGCAACTTCATGTAAAACCCTTAAAACTAGTATCAGAACAACACACTGGCAAGCGAATTTACGCGACACGATTAGTTGAGATTGATTTTAAATTTGACCATTTGATTTGCTTTAATGACTATGCAGCGGCTTTATTGGTACATAGTAATGAAAAATAATTAGATTAGACTGTAAAGAAAGTTTAAAGAGTTGGTATGTATTTTGAATTATAAATACCAATAGATTCCTGAAAGGAACCGCCTAAATTAAGCACATGGGTTTGCGGCGAGGCGTAAAGGTGATACATGAGAAAAATAATTTGCATGATCTTATTCGGGTTGATCACAACCACTAGCTGGGCTGTTGAGCAATCTTGGTGCGTATTTGATCCTTTAAGTACAAAGGGTGATATCAGTCGTCGTCTACAAGATATCCGTTTGTATGCGCTACAGAATCAAGTTCAATTAAATTTTCAAACTTTTAAGAATGAAAATGAGGCGATACAAGCTTTTGACCAACGTAAATGTTCAGGCTTGGTGGCATCCAACTTTAATACCTATCGCTATAATCGTTTTATGGGGACAACGGGGGGGATTGGTTTGATTCCCAATAATCGTGTTGCCAGAGTCTTTTTACAGCTTTTAAATAATAGCAATGTGGAAAAGCGTATGGTCGGGGCAGATTATGAAATGCTGGGTATGATCCCGATCGGTACAGCTTATATGATCATGAATACGCAACAGATCAATAAGGTGTCTCAATTAAAAAATAAAACTATTGGTATTTTGGAGAATAATCCACCACAGCAAGCCTTGGTGCAAAGTGTAGGTGCTAAACCTGTCTATGTCGATTTTTCCAATGCGGTGGAATCCTTCAAACAGAAAAAAATTGATATTTTGGCTGCACCTGCCTATGGGATATTGCCGTATAACTTGAAAAAAGAGTTTGGTGCAGACACGCAGGTCGTTAACTTTCCTATGGCATATTTTGCGATGAATATCGTGATTCGACCACAAGTCTACCCAGCAGGCTTTGGTCATCAAATACGATCTTGGTTTGTACGCAACAGCAATGTGCTTGCTGCACAAGCCATTCAATGGGAAAATCATTTACCAGCCTATTACTGGGCTGATATCTCTGGTTATGAGAAACAGGGCTATGACGCGATGGTGGTCAAAATTCGGAATCGTTATGTCGACTCTGGTTATTATGATGCGTATTTTGTTTCGCTGATTAAACGCCTTAGATGTTTGGATGATCCGAAGTATTTAGAGTGTCGTTAGCGTATTAAAAAAGGCAACCGAAGTTTGTAATATTGATCAGTGAATAATAATTCTGTGATGACTGATTTAAAGTCTCCCCTAACACCTCTTTAAAAAGAGGGGAATTATTGAGAATCTCAGATGATTTTAGATTTCTGAAACCCCCTCCTTTGAAAAAGGAGGGTTGGGGAGGATTTATTCTGCTTTTAAGCTTTTTTGCGTTTTAAGCGGCGTTTGGCTTGTTGAGATGCCATAGCCTCTAATGCTTCAGCCAATTCCTCATCACTAAATGTAGTGATGTGCTGCAACATTTGTAGCGTTGTCTCATCTAAGACCAACTGTGCACCTGCGGCCATTTCACTGAAGTTATCATCATATTCAATGAAACCTTGCTCATTATTACGAATATAATTTTGTTGAGTGAGGACCTTAATAAAGCTTTGGAATAAGGCTTTATCAAAGAATTCTGGTGAGTTGAATTCATACAGCACAGATAAGCGTTGACCTAAGAGGTGACTCAGCTCTTCAACTTGCTTGGTTGAAATGTTGCCTGAACCGCGCTGAGTAATCAGTGCCAGTGTCATGTAATAGCGTTCTAAACTTTGCTTTACTGGTAGAGCTAAAGTGACAAGCTTTTGATGTTCTTCACTATTTGGCGTTGGACTGAATAAATTGCCGTCATGATCTTGGAAAATCAAACCAATCTGAACCAAGGCATCGATATAATTATCAATCTGCTTTTGTAGATCAGCAGCTTCCCATTTCATGAATAATTCAGCTTTTAAGAACGGATACAAGGTACGGATCACATTACTTAAATCATTCTTGTGAATTTTACCATTGTGCTCAACCAGCGAAGCCACCAATGACGGTAATACAAAGGCATGCAAAATATTGTTGCGGAAGTAAGTCAGCAATATCGCTTGATTATCTTCAATCGCAATAATATCGCCTAACACATGTTGTACACGTTTGATTAACTTGAGTTTGAGACCATAAGCAATAATCTCTTTACCTGACAATGAGGTCACTTGCGTGCGCTCATCATATGGTCGTTGTGTTGCCAAGTCACGGTAGATATCAAGCTGTTTAGCACAGATTTCTTCATCTAAAGTGTGCTTTGGTGTTGCCAATAGAATTAACGACAGTAATGACACAGGGTTGATGACGACAGCGCGGTTGATGTTTTCTAAAATCAGATTGGCTGAGCTTGCAACGACATTGGAAATCTCTGTGGTGCTTGCGGTATCCGCCTGAATATTCTCTGCACCTTGTTGTTTTAAAATATCATTCAGAAATACAGGTTCGCCAAAGTTGACATGCACTTTACCGAAGATACGTTCAATTTTACGTAAGGTTTTCACGATACCAAAAATGGATTCCGCTTCTTTCGGTTGACCTTGCATTTCGCCAACATAGGTTGAGCCTTCCATCAGGCGCTCATAACCAATATAGGTCGGTACAAAGACGATCGGCTTTGCAGGACCACGTAAATGACCTTGAATGGTCATCGCTAGCATCCCAGTTTTAGGTGGGAGTAAGCGACCTGTACGTGAGCGACCACCTTCAATAAAGTATTCGATGGGCGTATTGCGCGATAAAATGCTGTATAAATATTCTTTAAATACAGAAGTATAAAGTGCATTGCCGCGGAAAGAACGGCGAATAAAGAATGCACCACCACCACGTAATAACTGACCCACAAATGGTAGATTGAGGTTATCACCTGCGGCAATATACGGAATCATCAAGCCACGTTTATAAATCACATAAGACAATAGTAAATAGTCGATATGGCTACGGTGACATGGGGTGTAAACGATTTCGTAGTCTTTTGCGAGCTCACGTACGGTACTGAAATTATGTACCTCTACGCCGTCATAAAGCTGTGTCCATAAACGGGTTAAGGCCATATCGGCAAAACGTACTGCAGATGCCGAATAGTCAGACACGATTTCATTGACATAGCCAATGGCACGACGTTCAGCTTCGAGCATACTGATTTTATGCTGAATACTTTCACGACGAATGGCATCTTGTACCTCAGCTGACTTCACTACCGATTGCATCACATTGCGACGGTCTGATAAGTCAGGACCAAGCACCACTTCACGTTGTTGATCTAAATAGGTATCTAAAGAACTTGCAATATAGGTTGCAGGCGAGATATTTGGATGGTTGGTCTTGGCATAATCTACCAACTCACGCAAAGATTGAGGCTCATGGAACTCTAAATAAGACTGGCGACCATGCAAGCCAATATTCATCAGTTGTTTAACTGTCCCTGGTGTTGCCCAAGTATCTGAAAATAATAATTTGAACCAAGAGTCTTCTTTGTCTGGCGAACGGCCCCAAAGTACGGTCACAGGTACAAGCTGAATATCAATATCAGTTTGTTGTTCTAAGGCTTCAACCAGTTGTAACAAGCGAGGTGGGAAAGTTTGAGTATTAAAAAAATTGTTTTCGTTATGATGTAAAAACAAGACTGAATTTTTTTCTTGATAGCTCCCAAAACTCAATGGGTCTAAGGCTGGTTTTAAATTGAGACGACGGGTTTCACCATCAACCACCAATGCATTACTACGTGAATAATTTTGTAAAACATAGCAAACTAACTTATTTGAATCGGTTGTGTTTTGCTCTGTTGTGGTGGATTCTGTAGGAACTTCACCAAGAACATGTGGGGTTACCACAAGGTCAAGTAACTTACTCGAAAGTTGGCGATACATTTGACCAAATCCAGTCTTGGACATTACAAACTCCTAAATAATAATCCTGACATCGAGTCATGATGAACACGACATTCTGCGATATTCTTACATGAAACGGTATGTTATTTTCTGACAAAATATAGCGTATTTGGTAGATTTTATCGTTAAAAATCGTATTTTTAGCCGCTATAAATACATATTAAGATAATCAATACATCATTATCGTGACGCATGAATCATTTTATCCTAACCATTGTCATTTGAATTTGTGGCACAATCAAAATTATCAACCCTGAATGGATTGGTTGATCTCTCCTCATTGATGTTGGAAGGCTATTACATGAATGCGTTAACTCAAGAATTGGTAGAACTGTTGACTCTGGAAAAGTTAGAAGAACATATTTTCCGAGGCAATAGCCGCAATTTGGTAGGCAAGCGAGTGTTCGGTGGGCAAGTGCTTGGACAAGCATTAAGAGCCGCGTCATATACCACGGATCGTCCTGCACATTCTTTACATGCCTATTTCTTGTATGGTGGCGATGTTAATGCACCGATCATTTATGAAGTTGATCCACTCAGAGATGGTAAAAGTTTTGCCAGTCGCCAAGTTCGGGCAATCCAGCATGGTCGCACCATTTTCTCTGCGATGGTCTCTTTTGCCAATCCCGAAGAAGGCTTGAATTATCAACATAAAGAGCCAGAGTATCCTGAACCAGAGACCTTAAAGTCTGAGAACGAGCTGAAAGAAAGCCTGATTAATTTTGTCCCAGAGAATGTACGCGCCAGTTTTATGCGTGAGCGTCATGTGGAAATCAGACCGACGCAGTTGATTAATCCGTTTCAACCGCAGCCAGAAGCGCCGTTCTATGCACATTACATTCGGACCCATGATGCGATTCCAGCGAATTTAGATGAAATCTCGCTGCATCAGGCGATTGTGGCATTTTACTCAGATTTTACCTTAATGACCACGGCGTTACGTCCACATGGTTTGTCTTGGATTTCTCCGAATTTACAGTGTGCCAGTATCGACCACACTATTTACTTCCATCGTCCGCTGCGTGCAGATGAGTGGATGCTTTATGATATGGAAGCGACTATCAGTGCCAGTTCCCGTGGCTTGAACTTTGGGCGGATGTGGCAAAATGGACAGCTGGTGTGTAGCACTGTGCAAGAAGGTTTGATTCGGCTCAGAGAAATCGAAACCCAGTGAAAAATGAATCAACACTAAAGCCATCATTCTGATGGCTTTTTTTATCATAAGCATGTGACAAAAAATTGCTCGATTCTTCAACATGAGCATGCCATAGTACGGCTAAGTTAAAATGTTTTATCCATTCACAATGAATCTAAATACACAAATTTTAATTGCAGCTGTGCTTGGTGTGGCCTTTGGTTTTCTGTTGCTGGCCTATCCGCAGACGGTATTTGTTGAACACAGCCTTTATGGACTGGGTATTTTAAGTAGCATTTTCATTGGTTTGTTGAAAATGTTGCTGATTCCACTGATTTTTAGCTCGATTGTAGTTGGGGTTTCCAATTTACAGGCGGGCGGTCAATTTGGTCGAGTCTGGAAAATTACCGCATTGAGCTGTTTGACCACCACCACCTTGGCTTTAATTCTAGGGATTAGCTGTGCGCATCTGTTTGAGGTGGGTAAAGGGGTGGATATTCAATTATTCCAAGCTGCGATGGATAGTCATCAAACCCCTGATACCTTAACCCCATCGAGTTTCTTTAGCACTTTTATTCAAAATACCTTAATCAATCCATTTAAGGCATTTAGTGAAGGCAATGTGTTGGCGGTGGTGGTATTTGCCTTATTTCTGGGCGTGGCTTTGGTTAAAGGTGGCGAGCGCTTCGCCTTGGTTCGTAACATCAGTCAGCAATTTTTTGACATCATGATGATGTTGGTCGGTTGGGTGATGAAGCTTGCGCCGATTGGGATTTTTGCACTCTTGGCAAAGTTGATTGCCACCGAAGATTTGTCGGTACTCAGCCGTTTGGTTGAGTTTGCTGCGGTAGTGACCGGTACGACCATTTTCCATGGAGCGGTGGTGTTACCTGCTTTGTTATGGATTTTTGGGCGGATGAATCCAATCACCTTTTTTAGAGGAGCGAGAACAGCCTTAGTCACAGCTTTTGCCACCAGTTCTAGTTCTGCCACCATGCCGCTGAGTATGAAGTGTGCGCAGGAAAATTTGGGTGTGCGTCCGCAAACGGCTGGCTTTGTGATCCCATTGGGTACACAACTGAATATGGATGGTACGGCACTCTATGAAGCAGCAGCGGCTTTATTTATTGCCAACTTGATGGGGCTGGATTTGAGCCTGACCCAACAGTTGATTGTTTGTTTGACTGCTATGATTGCATCCTTAGGTGCGCCGGGGATTCCAAGTGCAGGGATGGTCACCATGATCATGGTGTTACAGTCAGTTGGTTTACCTGCCGAAGCGATTGCGATTTTATTGCCGATTGACCGTGTCTTAGACACCGTGCGTACGGTAGTCAATGTGCAAGGTGACATGATGATCAGTGTGGTGGTTGATCGTTATGCGAAACAGGCGGAAGCTGAGTCTAGTTAATTTTATAGGCATAAAAAAAGCAGGAGAGAGTTCCTGCTTTTTTTATTTTTAAATTTTAAGCGGCTTGTTGCAAGGCACGCTTTGCGGCAGGCGAATTATTCAGATAATTCACAGCGTCTTGGGTATTGCCTTCTTTGACCGGGTCATACCAAGGCATGAGGTAATCAATCTGTTGTGCAACCAACCATGCAGGACCTGGCAAGATTTTAGCGTCTTTTAATGCGATTTTCGACCATTCGATCCAGATCCATGGTTTAAATAAGCTTGGTTTCTTGTCAGAAAAACGAGGGTCTTGGCTCATGATATGTGCTGCACCATCGACCCATAGACCAAGTACACCGATAATAACGGCAACACTCATGTAGTAACGTGCGATGTAACCACCGCCCAAATGGCGATAGAGATCAAATGCAACAGTACGGTGTTCAATTTCTTCAGAGCCATGCCATTTGATCAGATCGATCATTTCTGGATCTGCACCGAGTTCTTCCCAACGCTTGTTGTACAGTGCATATTTGCCCAGTACACAGGTCATGTGTTCAACAGTCGCAATCACACCGAGACGGAATAAATCCCACTGATGCTCGAGTGCTTTTGGAATTTCTTTATCGAAAGGCTTGTCAGCCAAGACCTTGGTGAATAAGAAATCCATGATGTCGAGGTTGCGCTGAATATCAATATTGCGTTGCGTCAAATATTCTTTATTGGCAGAGGTATGTGCAACGGCATGCATTGCTTCCTGACGAATAAAGGCTTGGACGTCTTGCTTTAATTTTTCATCGGTAATTTTTGGAAGGACTTTGTTATATAAACGGCAAAACCAAAACTCACCAGCAGGTAAAATATTGTTAATTTCATTAATAAAATAGCTGGCAAAAGGCTGGTTTGGAATCCAATCCACTGGCGTATTTTCCCAGTCAAACTTTACTTTGCGTGGGAGGATTTTATAGTCAATCGAAGAACCAAGAACTTTGTTCTTCACAAATGATAGTAATTTCATCGTTTAGTCCTAATCGATAGTGCAATGAACCAACACTAAGCAGTATATGAAAACTACCTAGTGTTTGTGTTTAGCAATTCGGGACAATTAAAAATTATTTTATGCAACTTGATGCATAAAATGCACTTTTTATTCTTGAATGTCGGTTTCTGAGGCTTCTGGGATTTGGCTGAGGTCAAATTCTGCTGGTTGATCAAGGGTGTAATTCAAACGACCTGCCATGACAGTTGCCAGTTCTTCTAAGCCAATGCGATTGAGCGATGAGAACAGTTGAATTGAGAAATCGAGTTTCATTTTCTTCAATTGCTGTTTTACATCAAATAAAACTTCATTGGCAGGGCCGCGGTTCAACTTATCTGCCTTGGTCAGCAGGATATGTACAAATAAATGACGTGAATGCGCCCATTCTAGCATCATCAAGTCAAAGTGCTGTAAAGGATGGCGAATATCCATCAATAGCACCAAGCCTTGTAAGCTTTTACGGTGGATTAGATAATTTTCGAGTTCTTTCTGCCAAACGATTTTCATTGCTTCAGGAACCGCTGCATAACCATAGCCAGGTAAATCGACCAAGCGCTGATCTGGATTGCCCAAGCTGAAAAAGTTGATCATTTGGGTGCGCCCCGGTCTTTTTGAAGCACGTGCCAATTGCTTTTGATTGGTTAAAGTGTTGATTGCACTTGATTTACCTGCATTGGAACGGCCAGCAAATGCGATTTCATAACCTGTGTCTTCTACGCATAAAGCCAGTTTCGGCGCACTCATCAAAAATTCAGCTTGGCGTAACCAAGTTAAAGACTGTACTGCATATTCAGTTAATGCAGGGTCAGCCTTTTTTTCATAACTGATTTTTTGTTTAGGTGCGAGTCTGGCTTTGGTATCTTTCGATTTTTCACTGCGACGCATAGAAGCTTACTTTTGAATAGAAATAGCAACGACCATTATAAAGGATGTGAGGCGTTCGTGCGAATCCTTCATCTGTATGTGATTTTAAGCTTTCTGAATAAGCTCTAAAAAGTCGATATTTGAGCGTGTGGAAGAGGGGATAATACCCTGTTGGACGACTTCGCCAAGCGTATATTGATCTAGGCTTTGATAGAAGCATTCTAAGGCTTGATCTAAAATTCCTTTTAGTCCGCAGTTGGCTCGAAGTACACAAGGAGGGGTATTACATTCAACAATTTGATGATTTCCTTGTAAGGTTCGAACAATCGCACCTAATTTCAGATTCTTGGCTTCCGGATTGAGGCGCAGGCCACCGCCTTTGCCGCGAATGGTCACAATCCAATGTTGTTTACCCATGAAGTGCACGACTTTAACCAAGTGGTTTTGCGACACATGTAAGTCTTCTGCGATA
Source organism: Acinetobacter higginsii (assembly GCF_000369845.1). Lineage (NCBI taxonomy): Bacteria > Pseudomonadati > Pseudomonadota > Gammaproteobacteria > Moraxellales > Moraxellaceae > Acinetobacter > Acinetobacter higginsii. The sequence continues at coordinate 470,464 of NZ_KB850215.1, forward strand.
TCTGCAATCGTATAAGGTACATCACTCGGACGAGCGACATACATCAAAATTCTGAGTGCATAATCAGTAAACTTATTGAGTTGCATGTGGTTTCACTCAATCTAGTGCAAGAAATAGAAAGGGCTAGTCTAACATAGACTAGCCCCATGCAAAATGTAGTGTGGCTTAGCTGAGTTTAACGCCACCTGTGCCAAAGGCTTCGCTGTGAATGTTGGCAGCAGGAATACCACGAGCAACCAGTGCCTGATGTTGCGCTACCATAAATGGCATTGGCCCACATAAATAATAATCGGCATTGGCGGGTAATAGTGCCGCATCGATGCTGCTTAAATCTAAACGTCCAGCAACATCGTAGTCTTCACCAAGGCTGTCATTTTCGTGTGGAAACTCATATGCTGTAAATGTACTTAAACGTGGATAATTGGTTTTAAGCTCTTGGATATGCTGCTTCATGGCATGCACTTGGCTGCTGCGGCAGGCATGAATGAAATTCACGGGTTGCGGCATATCCAATGTCACTAACTGATTTAGCATCGCAATCATTGGGGTTAATCCTACACCACCACTGATAAAGACATTACGCTTGCTGCTATCGATCAAATAGAAATTACCAGTTGGTGCAGACACTTCAATTTCAGAACCTTCAGCTAGACCATGTAATGTGCTGGATACCCAACCACCAGCGAGTTCACCTTTTTCATCTTCACGTTTCACTGAGATACGCAAATAATCTGCCTGTGGGCTAGTCGAAAGCGTATATTGACGCGGTTGTCTTAAGTTGAGTTCAGGGACAAACACGCGGACTGAAATATATTGGCCTGCTTTATAATGCGGTAATGCGCCGCCGTCTACAGGGGCAAGGTAGAACGAGGTAATCTCATCACTTTCCACCACTTTTTTGGCGATTTTGAAATTACGCCAGCCTAACCAACTGCCTTGGGTTTGTTGGTGTTGATCATAAATGGCTTTTTCAGTACTGATAAATAGATCAGCTAATTGACCATAAGCGGCAGCCCATGCAGCAATCAATGGATCTTCCATTGAAATATTGAGGACTTCACTAATCGAGTGCAAAAGGTTTTCACCGACAATGCCGTAGTCAGGGGATTGAATATTCAAGCTCACGTGTTTATGCGCAATCATTTCAACCACAGGCAAAAGCACAGAAGGGTCTTCAATATTTTCTGCATACGCCAAAACTGCACCCGCAAGTGCCTGTGCTTGAGCCCCACTACGTTGGTGTCCCATGTTAAAGGTTTCTTTTAATTCGGGATGATTACCTAACATGCGGTTATAAAAGTATCCAGTCAGTGCAACACCATTTTCGCGTAGGACAGGAACAGTGGCTTTTACTAGGTCAATTTGCTGTGGAGTCATGCTTGATCTCTCTTGGCTATCATTTATAAGATGTATTTAAAATACATCTTATAAGGTGTATTTGCAATGCATATTTAAATAAAAGCCATAAAAAAATTAAGGGATAATTTATTATCCCTTAATTTACAAATGAATATGGATTTATTTTTTACCGAATAATGAACCGAGTAAGCCACGAACAATTTTTTGTCCAGTTGTCCCACCTAAACTACGCGCGGCACTCTTGGCAAAAGTACCGACGATATCTTGGGTGAGCTTCTCGCGATCACGCTGTGACTTTTCTGCGGCTTTTTGTTGCTCACGGGCAAAACGTTCTTGCTCTTTGGCTTGTTGCTTGGCCAAAGCATCTTGTTCCTTGCTTTGCTGTTTGGCTAACTCATCTGCCTCTTTTTCTTGGGATTGTTGTAATACTTTCTTTTGCAGCATTTCATAAGCACTGTCCCGGTCAATGGCTTGGTCGTAGACACCCGCCACGATACTTTGCCCAATAATGACTTGACGTTCTTCAGGCGTGATCGGGGTAAAGGAGGAGTAAGGAGGCATCACCCAACCGCGCTCCACAATTTGTGGCGTCCCTTGTTCATCTAGGCAACTAATCAATGCTTCACCGACTGCAAGTTCAGTAATGGCTTGATCGACTTTAAACTCTGGATTGGCACGGAAAGTATCTGCTGCGGTTTTGACTGCCTTTTGGTCTTTAGGGGTAAATGCACGTAAGGCATGTTGTACACGGTTACCTAGTTGCCCTAAAACACTTTCTGGTAAATCCAGTGGATTTTGGGTAATGAAATAAATCCCCACACCCTTAGAGCGGATCAAACGTACCACTTGTTCAATCTTTTGTTGCAAAGCAGGACTGGCATTATCAAATAGTAAATGCGCTTCATCAAAGAAGAATACCAATTTGGGCTTGTCCATATCGCCTACTTCAGGTAACTGCTCAAATAGTTCAGACATCATCCAAAGCAGGAAAGTGGCATATAACTTCGGGGTGTTCATCAACTTATCTGCAGCCAAGATGTTGATATAGCCATGACCATTGGTGTCAGTTTGAATGAAATCGAGAATATTAAGGCTTGGCTCACCAAAGAACTGTTCACCGCCTTGATCACCTAAAGCCAGTAGATTACGTTGAATTGCCCCTAGACTGGCAGGGGAAAGGTTGCCATATTCGGCTTTGAGGCTGGCAGCATTTTCACTGACATAAGTCAGCATGGCTTTCAGATCTTTAAAATCGATCAGTAAAAGACCTTGATCATCAGCAACACGAAACACCGCTGAAAGTACACCTTCTTGGGTGTCATTCAGATTCAGCATTTGTGCCAGTAATAAGGGACCAATCTCTGAAATGGTGGTACGAATTGGATGGCCTTGCTGACCGAATAAATCCCAAAAGATAACGGGAGATGCTGCAAAAGGAATTGCATCTAGTTGTAAGCTTTTTAGACGCTCATCAAATTTAGGATTGCTGCTGCCTGCTTTGGCAAGACTAGATACATCACCTTTGGCATCGGCAAGAAATACTGGTACGCCAATACGAGAGAAGCTTTCGGCCATCACCTTAAGGGTTACGGTTTTACCGGTTCCTGTCGCACCTGCAATCAAACCATGTCGGTTTGCAAATTTAGAATGTAAAACAATATCTTGTGTTGTATCAGTGGTTTTTTTTGCAATAACGATTGGTGTACTCATTCTTCACCTGTTTTTAATCTCAATCGAGCTGTTTTAATGCGTTTTGAATATCTTGAATTAAATCTTCTGGATGTTCTAGTCCTATACAGAAGCGAACCAATAAACCTTGTTGTAAATGTGTATTTTCCAAAGTACGCATTTGTTTTAAGTCATACAACATTGCCAGACTGACAGGACCGCCCCAACTAAATCCGAGTTTAAACAGCGTTAGGCTGTCGCAGAACTTTCGGATTGCGGCCAGATCATATTCTGGTTTGAAAATAACACTGACCAAGCCTGCACTTTTGCCAGTGCTGCAAATTTCTGTCCAGAATTGATGGCCTGCTGCATCTGGATCGCTTGGATGCAGGACTTGGCTAAATTGTGGTTGTTGTTTTAACCAATTTAACAAGGTGAGTGCACTTTGCGCTTGCTGTTCATAGCGTAAAGACATATGTGCCAAGCTGCGTTGGATCTGTGCCGTATCATCACCTGAAACTGAAATTCCTTGGATGGCATGCATACGATAGAGTTTGTGATGAAGTGCTTGGTCATTCGTGACCACAGAACCCATTAAGATATCGCCACCACCGCTTGGGTATTTGGTCAGTGCATGAACTGTAATATCAACAGTGAGATGCTCATCTGAGAAATCAAAAGCATTGAAAGCCAGTCCTGCACCCCATGTATTATCCAGTGCGGTGAGTACATTGGCCTGTTGTGCTTTTTTAACCAAGCTCTTTAAGTCGGGGAATTCTAAAGTGACTGATCCTGCTGCTTCGAGCCAAATCAGTTTCGCTTTTTCAGTCGGTTGAAAACTATTGGCATCAATTGGATTATAAATTTTAACGGTGATGCCATAACGATCTTGCAGATGATTTAAATGCTCAAGATTAGGGCCATAAATATTATCGGCAACCCAAACCTCATCCCCTGAACTTAAAATGGCACTATTCACGAGATTAATCGCTGATAAACCGCTTGGTGCAAGCAAGCAATAACGTCCGCCTTCAATTTGCGCAATATTGTCCCCTAATGTAAACGTCGTCGGGGTGCCGTGTGTGCCATAACTATAGTCATAAGCATCGGTCCAATGGCGGTCAAAAAGGTGCGCCGTGCTTTTAAAAATAATGGTGGATGCACGAAATAAGGGAGGCTGAACGGTTTCAATGTATTGAGGGGCTTGGCGTGGTGCATGAATCAGATTGGTTTGTGCTTTATTGTGTGTTGTCATGGGGCATGGGCTAAATAAATATAATGACTTAGGTTAAGAGAAAATCAACCAAGCCGCTAGTGTTGCGCTGCTTTTGTACAGAATCGGTACGGATTAATACGATTGCTCAAAACTGGCTTTATTTTTGCTAAGACTAATTATCATTCTAACGATAAATAGGTTCTAGCGCATGAAGTCGCATTTAAGAGTGCATTATTTTCAGCACATTGCTGGTGAAGGTTTTGGCAGTTGCTATGACTTTTTAAAAGCACATAAAGCAAAAATTACCGCAACTGAGTTTTTTGCATTACCCGTCGATTTACCCTTGGAGTTGGAAGCCTTACCGCGAGTAGATGAAGTTGATCTGCTGATTATTATGGGGGGAACCATGAGTGTGAATGATGAAGCAAATTATCCTTGGTTGAAGCTCGAAAAAAGATGGTTACGACGTTATTTGGCTGCGGGTAAACCTGCGATTGGGTTGTGCTTGGGTGGTCAGTTAATTGCCAATGCCTTGGGGGCAGCCGTGAGTCGTAATCCGTACCAAGAATTAGGCTGGATGGATGTGGGGCGTGCCTCGCATGTGCCTGAGGATTACTTTCAAATTCCAGAGCAATTGAATATTTTGCAATGGCATAGCGAAACTTTTGAAATTCCAAAGGGTGGGGTGCGTTTAGCCGAGAATAAAGTCTGCCGAAATCAAATGTATCAGATCGGACGTAATGTTCTTGGGTTTCAGTTTCATCCAGAAATGACACCACAGACCTTGGCGCTGCTGATTGAGAATGAAGAGGATATGGCGGTTTTTAATGGTGAATATGTACAACCGATATCTGAATTAAAAAGAACCATCAAAAGTAAATTTGAACAGGGCAATCGTTTGCTGAATCAGGCAATCGATTATGTTGTGAGTGCATAGCTGGATTGATTGCTTAAAAAATGAAAAGAAGAATTGCATAAGACTTAAACAATCGTTATAATGAGCGACCCTCAAATGGAGGGCGTTTACTACGAAGAAAGTAGTTAACGCATTACAGTCGTGGCATCGATCATGACCTTAGTGATTTTCACTGCCCTTGACACTTACCAGAATGGTGAGGTGCGTCATGGGTGATTCTTTATATATTTGGCTTGGAGTTTACTGGTATGTCTAACCAGAGAATTCGTATCCGTTTGAAGTCTTTTGATCATCGTCTGATTGATCAATCTGCTCAAGAGATCGTAGAAACCGCTAAGCGTACTGGCGCACAAGTGTGTGGTCCAATTCCGATGCCTACTCGCATCGAACGCTTCAACGTTCTTACTTCACCACACGTCAACAAAGACGCTCGTGATCAGTACGAAATCCGCACTTATAAGCGTTTGATCGACATCGTTCAACCAACAGATAAAACTGTTGATGCATTGATGAAGTTAGATCTTGCTGCTGGTGTTGATGTTCAGATCGCTTTGGGTTAAGGCTTTCGGTTGATTAACTTTCTAAGTTAATTAGGCCGCTTTTTTAGAGGTTTATGCACATGGCTATTGGTTTAGTCGGTCGCAAATGTGGTATGACTCGCGTCTTTACAGATGCTGGTGTATCTGTACCTGTTACAGTTATCGAAGTCGATCCAAACCGCATTACGCAAATCAAAACACTTGAAACTGATGGTTATCAAGCAATTCAAGTAACTACTGGTGAACGTCGCGAATCGCGCGTAACTAACGCTCAGAAAGGTCACTTCGCGAAAGCGGGTGTTGCTGCTGGTCGTTTAGTTAAAGAGTTCCGTGTTACTGAAGCTGAGCTTGAAGGCCGTGAAGTGGGTGCTTCTATCGGTGTTGATCTGTTCACAGTTGGTCAAATTGTTGACGTAACTGGTCAGTCAAAAGGTAAAGGTTTCCAAGGTGGTGTTAAACGTTGGAATTTCCGTACGCAAGATGCTACTCATGGTAACTCTGTATCTCACCGTGTATTAGGTTCTACAGGTCAAAACCAGACACCTGGTCGCGTGTTCAAAGGCAAGAAAATGGCTGGTCACTTAGGTGACGAACGCGTAACAGTTCAAGGTCTTGAAATTGTATCTATTGACGCTGAACGTTCTGTTTTAGTTGTTAAGGGTGCTATTCCTGGTTCAACTGGCGGTGACGTTGTTGTACGTCCTACCATCAAGGCCTGAGGGGAAATACTGTGAATTTAAAAACTGTTTCCGGCTCTGCTGTTGAATTGTCTGAAGTTGCTTTCGGACGTGAATTTAACGAAGCTCTTGTACACCAAGTTGTTACAGCTTACTTGGCTGGTGGTCGTCAAGGTACTCGTGCTCACAAATCACGTGCAGATGTTTCTGGCGGTGGTAAAAAGCCATTCCGTCAAAAAGGTACTGGTCGCGCTCGTGCGGGTTCTATTCGTAGCCCAATCTGGGTTGGTGGTGGTAAAACTTTTGCTGCTCGCCCACAAGATTGGTCTCAAAAAGTAAACCGTAAGATGTACCGCGGTGCAATGCAATGTATCTTAGCTGAACTTGTTCGCCAAGATCGTCTTGTATTAGTTGAAGAGTTTGCTGTTGCAGCTCCAAAAACTAAAGACTTGCTTGCAAAACTTACAGACTTGAATGCAACTCGCGCATTGATCATTACAGATGCTGTAGATGAGAACTTGTATCTCGCAGCTCGCAACCTTCCACACGTTGATGTGGTTGATGCTACTGCTATTGATCCTGTTAGCTTGATCGCATTTGATAAAGTTGTAATGTCTGTAGCTGCTGCTAAGAAAATTGAGGTAGAACTCGGATGAACAACGAACGTATCTATCAAGTCCTATTAGGACCAGTATTCTCAGAAAAAGCACAAGTTTTAGGTGATACTGCTGGTGTTCAAGTGTTCAAAGTTGCATTAAATGCAAACAAACTTGAAATCAAGAAAGCAGTTGAGCAGCTCTTTGGTGTTGAAGTTGTAAAAATCAATACAACGATCACTAAAGGTAAAACAAAACGCTTTGGTAAAACATTAGGACGTCGTTCTGATGTGAAAAAAGCATACGTCACCCTGAAAGCTGGCCAAGATGTAGAAATGGCTGACTTGGGCGATACCGCTGAAAACGCAGCGGAATAAGGACGAGAATTATGCCAATTCAAAAATGTAAGCCAACGTCTCCAGGACGTCGCTTTGTAGAGAAAGTGGTTCATGACCATCTTCACAAAGGCGCTCCTTATGCACCGTTGGTAGAAGCTAAAAAACGTACTGGTGGTCGTAATAACAATGGTCACATCACTACACGTCACGTGGGTGGTGGTCATAAGCAAAACTACCGTATTGTTGACTTTAAACGTAACAAAGACAGTATTCCTGCGACTGTAGAGCGTATTGAATACGATCCTAACCGTACAGCTCATATTGCTTTATTGAAATATGCTGACGGTGAACGTCGTTACATCATTGCGCCTAAAGGCCTACGTGCTGGTGATAAAGTTCAATCTGGTAACGATGCTCCAATTCGTCCAGGTAACTGCTTACCACTTCGTAACATGCCAATCGGTTCTACCCTGCATAACCTTGAACTTAAAATCGGTAAAGGTGCTCAATTAGCACGTTCTGCTGGTACTTCAGTTCAGTTGTTGGGTCGTGATGGTTCTTACGCTATCGTTCGTTTACGTTCTGGTGAAATGCGTAAAGTCCATGTTGAATGTCGTGCTGTAATTGGTGAAGTTTCTAACCAAGAAAGCAACCTTCGTTCATTGGGTAAAGCTGGTGCTGCGCGCTGGCGTGGTATTCGTCCTACCGTTCGTGGTATGGCGATGAACCCAGTAGACCATCCACACGGTGGTGGTGAAGGACGTAGTAAAGGTATTCAACCTGTAAGTCCATGGGGTCAAAAAGCTAAAGGGTACAAGACACGTACCAATAAGCGTACGACTAAGATGATTATTCGCGACCGTCGCGTCAAGTAAGGGAATCTGAATAATGCCTCGTTCATTAAAAAAAGGTCCATTCGTCGACGCGCATTTGTTCGCTAAGGTTGAAGCTGCGATTGCTGCTAACAACCGTAAGCCGATCAAAACTTGGTCACGTCGTTCAATGATCCTTCCAGACTTTGTTGGTTTAACAATTTCTGTTCACAATGGCCGTAACCACGTTCCAGTAATTGTTACTGAACACATGGTTGGTCATAAATTGGGTGAATTCGCGCCAACTCGTACCTATCGTGGTCACGGTGTTGATAAGAAGTCTAAACGTTAATAGGTGCTATGATGGAAGTAACTGCTAAATTACGCGGTGCCGCTATCTCGGCACAAAAAGCACGTTTAGTTGCTGATTTGATCCGTGGTAAGTCGGTTGCACGTGCGATAGACATTTTGAACTTCAGCAACAAGAAAGCAGCTGTGCTCGTTAAAAAAGCACTTGAATCTGCAATCGCGAATGCTGAACACAACAACAGCTTAGATGTTGATGACCTTAAAGTAACTACGATTTACGTTGATGAAGGCATGAGCCTTAAACGTATCATGCCACGTGCTAAAGGCCGTGCAGATCGTATTACTAAGCGTACTTGTCACATCACCGTTAAGGTAGGGGTTTGATATGGGTCAGAAGGTTCATCCAATCGGTATCCGCCTAGGTGTTGTGAAACGTCATAACGCTAACTGGTATGCGAGTCCGAAACAATACGCTGAATACTTGCTTAAAGATCTTCAAGTTCGTGAGTTTTTAACTAAAAAACTTAAAAACGCGATGATCAGCAATATTCTTATCGAACGTCCTACAGGCGCTGCTAAAGTAACAATTAGCACTGCTCGTCCTGGTATCGTTATCGGTAAAAAAGGCGAAGATATTGAGAAATTACAGCGCGAACTCACCAACATTATGGGTGTTCCAGCTCAAGTTAGCATCAATGAAATTGATCGCCCTGACTTGGACGCACGTTTAGTTGCTGAAGCGATTGCTTCTCAATTAGAAAAGCGTGTTATGTTCCGTCGTGCTATGAAGCGTGCGGTTCAAAACACAATGCGTGCTGGCGCTAAAGGTATCAAAGTTGAAGTTTCTGGCCGTTTAGGTGGTGCAGAGATTGCTCGTACTGAGTGGTATCGTGAAGGTCGTGTACCTTTGCATACGCTTCGTGCTGACATCGACTATGCAACTATGCGCGCAGAAACAACATACGGTACGATCGGTGTTAAAGTTTGGATTTTCCGTGGCGAGATCTTAGGTGGCATGAAACAAGTCATGAACCCTGCTCCTGCTGAAGAGCGTCCAGCTAAACGTGGTCGTGGTCGTGGTGAAGGTCAAGAGCGTCGTGGTCGTCGCGGTGACCGTGCTGCTGACAAGGGAGAATAATCCATGTTGCAACCTAAACGTACCAAATTCCGTAAAGTGCACAAAGGCCGTAACACTGGTCTAGCGCATCGTGGTAGTACAGTATCATTTGGTTCGATTGCAATTAAAGCAACTGAACGTGGTCGTATGACTGCGCGTCAGATTGAAGCTGCACGTCGTACCATTAGCCGTCGTATCAAACGTGGTGGTAAAATCTTCATCCGCGTATTCCCAGACAAACCAATTACCGAAAAACCATTAGAAGTACGTATGGGTAAAGGTAAGGGTAGCGTGGAATACTGGGTTTGTCAGATCCAGCCAGGTAAGATCCTGTACGAAATTGAAGGTGTTAGCGATGAGTTAGCGCGTGAAGCTTTTGCTTTAGCTGCTGCTAAACTCCCGTTTAAAACCACTATAGTGACTCGGACGGTGATGTAATGAAAACTAAAGATCTACGTGAAAAGTCGGTAGAAGAGTTGAAAGCTTTGCTTGATGAGCAACAGCTTAACCAATTCCGTCTTCGTATGGCGAAAGCAACTGGTCAACTAGGCAAATCGCATGAAGTGCAAATTGCTCGTAAGACAATTGCTCGTATTAAGACACTCCTTACCGAAAAACAGGGGAACGGACAATGAGTGAAAAAACAGTCCGCACGTTAACCGGCAAAGTCGTAAGCGACAAAATGGACAAGTCTATTGTTGTGCTTATTGAACGCCGCGTTCAACACCCGTTGTACGGCAAATCAATCCGCCGTTCAACTAAATTACACGCTCATGATGAGAACAATGTTGCTAAATTAGGCGACTTGGTAACCATCAAAGAAAGCCGCCCAATTTCTAAAACTAAAGCTTGGACTTTAGTGGAAGTAGTTGAAGCTGCTGCTGAGTAATTAGACGTTCTTGTTGCATCATCGGACAATTTCGAGTACTCTTTGAGCCTTTCGAAATTGTGACCGGTGATGCTCGGTTTTGGAGTAGGGCAATGATTCAAACCGAAAGTATGCTCGACGTAGCAGACAATAGTGGTGCACGCCGCGTACAATGTATTAAAGTACTTGGTGGTTCACACCGTCGTTATGCTTCAGTTGGCGATATTATTAAAGTTACTGTAAAAGAAGCAATTCCACGCGCACGTGTTAAAAAAGGTGACGTGATGAATGCTGTAGTTGTTCGTACAAAGTTCGGCATCCGTCGTCCAGATGGTTCAGTTATTCGTTTCGACGATAACGCAGCTGTTATTTTGAACAACAACAAAGCTCCGATTGCTACTCGTATCTTCGGACCAGTGACTCGTGAACTTCGTACTGAACAGTTCATGAAAATCATTTCATTGGCTCCTGAAGTTCTATAAGAGGCAATCATGGCTAAGATTAAAAAAGGCGATCAAGTAATTGTGATCGCAGGTAAAGAAAAAGGCAAACAAGGTATCGTTTTGTCAGTTTCTGAAGATCGAGTTAAGGTCGAAGGCCTTAACTTAGTGAAGAAGCATCAAAAGCCAAACCGTGTAACTGGCGCTGAAGGCGGCATCGTTACTCAAGAGGCTACGCTTCATATTTCAAACGTGGCAATTTTTAATGCTACAACCCAAAAGGCTGACCGTATTGGTTACCAAGTGATTGATGGCGCGAAAACTCGTGTTTATAAATCAAATGGTGAATCAGTGGCGGTAGCGAAGTAATAGGTTGAAAAGGCAATGGCCAGACTTAAAGCACGTTACAACGACGAACTTAAAGCAAAGTTACAAGAAGAACTTAGCGTTAAGAATGTGATGGATATTCCTCGCATCACAAAAATCACCCTTAACATGGGTGTAGGCGCAGCTGCGACTGATAAGAAATTATTAGATGGCGCTGTTGCTGATATGCAACTCATTGCTGGTCAAAAACCAGTTGTGACACTTGCTCGTAAATCAATCGCTGGTTTCAAAATCCGTGATGGTTGGCCGATCGGTTGTAAAGTTACTTTACGCGGCGACCAAATGTACGAATTCTTGGATCGTTTGATCTCGATCGCAATCCCTCGTATCCGTGACTTCCGTGGTTTCTCTTCGAAATCATTTGATGGTCGTGGTAACTACTCTATGGGTTTAAAAGAGCAAATCGTTTTCCCTGAAATCGATTTTGACAAGATTGATCGTATCCGTGGTTTAGACATCACTATTACGACAACTGCTCGTAGCGATGACGAAGGCCGTGCGCTTATGCGTGCATTCGGCTTCCCGTTCAAATAAGAGGTCGATATGGCTAAGAAAGGTATGATTAATCGCGAATTGAAACGCGAAAAGACAGTTGCTAAATACGCTGCAAAACGTGCTGAATTAAAAGCAACGATTGCTAATGTAAATGCAAGTGACGAAGAACGTTTCGAAGCGACATTAAAGTTACAGGCATTGCCACGTAACGCATCTCCAGTACGTCTTCGTAACCGTTGTGGTTTAACTGGTCGTCCTCATGGTTACTTCCGTAAGTTCGGTTTAAGCCGTAACAAATTACGTGACACAGTAATGCAGGGTGATGTACCAGGCGTTGTTAAGGCAAGCTGGTAAGGAGCGACTAAATGAGTATGCAAGATACCGTTGCCGACATGCTAACACGTGTTCGTAACGCACAAATGGCTAAGAAACAAACTGTTTCTATGCCTTCTTCTAAGTTGAAAGTTGCTATTGCAAACGTACTTCAACAAGAAGGTTATATTTCAAATGTAGAAGTTGCTTCTGAAGAAACAAAATCTACTTTGACAATTACTTTAAAATATTCCGAAGGCAAACCAGTTATCGAAACCGTTAAGCGTGTAAGCCGTCCAGGTCTACGTCAATATCGCGGTAAAGATAAAATTCCTAGCGTTAAGCAAGGTTTAGGTATTGCAATTGTTTCTACAAGCAAAGGCATCATGACTGATCGCGCTGCACGTGCTGCGGGCGTTGGTGGTGAAGTTATTGCTTTTGTTTCTTAATAGGTGATTCCTCATGTCTCGTGTGGCTAAAGCCCCAGTAACTGTACCTAATGGTGTAACAGTTACTCAGAACGGCCGGCAGGTCGAAGTGAAAGGCAGCAAAGGTACATTGTCTTTCAACCTGCATGCGCTGGTCGAGCTAAAACAGGAAGAAGGTAAACTTCAACTTGCTCCAGCTAAAGAGTCGAAAGACGCTTGGATGCAGGCTGGTACTGCTCGCGCTGTATTGAACAACCTTGTAAAAGGTGTTAGCGAAGGCTTCGAACGTAAGTTACAGCTTGTTGGTGTTGGTTATAAAGCTGCGGTTAAGGGTACTTCTGTAAACCTTAACCTTGGTTACTCACACCCGATTGACTACGCTTTACCTGAAGGTGTAACAGCGGAAACTCCAACTGCGACTGAAATCATTTTGAAGTCAGCAAACAAGCAGTTGTTAGGTCAAGTGGCAGCGGAAATCCGTGCATACCGTTCTCCTGAACCATATAAAGGTAAAGGTGTTCGTTATTCGGATGAAGTTATTCTTCGTAAAGAAGCTAAGAAGAAATAAGGCGCGAGGTTCTTATGAACGAAAAGAAACAAACCCGTTTGCGTCGTGCGAAAAGCACACGCTTGCACATTCGTGCATTGGGTGCGACTCGTTTGTGTGTAAACCGCACGCCGCGTCACATCTATGCGCAAGTTATTTCAGCAGATGGTGGAAAAGTTTTAGCGCAAGCTTCAACTTTAGATGCATCTTTACGTAGCGGTACTACAGGTAATGTAGATGCAGCTACGAAAGTTGGTGCTTTGATCGCAGAACGTGCTAAAGCAGCTGGTGTTACCAAAGTTGCATTTGACCGTTCTGGTTTTAAATATCATGGTCGTATCAAAGCCTTGGCTGATGCTGCTCGTGAAGGCGGCTTGGAGTTCTAATCATGGCGAAAGTTGAACAAAACGAAGGTCTCGTTGAAAAGCTGGTTGCCGTTGATCGTGTAGCCAAGGTTGTTAAAGGTGGTCGTATCTTCTCTTTCACAGCATTAACTGTTGTGGGCGATGGTAATGGTCGCGTAGGTTTTGGTCGTGGTAAAGCACGTGAAGTTCCAGCTGCTATTTCTAAAGCACTTGAAGCTGCTCGTCGTAACATGATTACTGTAGACCTTGCGGGTACTACTTTACAACACCCTGTGAATGCTCGTCATGGCGCAAGCCGTGTATACATGCAACCTGCTTCAGAAGGTACTGGCGTAATTGCTGGTGGCGCTATGCGTGCTGTTCTTGAAGCTGCAGGTGTACATAACGTACTTGCTAAATGTTATGGTTCTACAAATGCTGCTAACGTAGTAAACGCAACTTTCAAAGGTTTGCGTGATATGACTTCTCCTGAGAAAGTCGCTGCGAAACGTGGTCTTTCAGTAGAACAAATTCAAGGGTAATCAATCATGAAAACGATTAAAGTTACCCAGACTAAATCTTCTTCGCATCGTTTAAAAAATCATAAACTTTGCCTTAAGGGTTTAGGTCTGCGTCGTATTGGTCATACTGTAGAAGTGCAAGATACGCCTTCTAACCGTGGTATGGTCAACAAAGTTTACTATATGGTTAGTGTAGAGGAATAAGCCATGACTCTGCGTTTAAATGAACTTGCACCTGCAGAAGGTGCTAAGCGTGATAACCGTCGTTTAGGCCGTGGTATCGGTTCTGGCGTTGGTAAGACTGGTGGCCGTGGTGTCAAAGGTCAAAACTCACGTAAAAGTGGTGGTACTCGTCCAGGCTTTGAAGGCGGTCAAACTGCGTTATATCGTCGTTTGCCTAAATTCGGTTTCACTAGCCAAATCGCTTTGAAAACTGCTGAAGTACGTTTGTCTGAGTTGAATAAAGTTGAAGGTGATGTTGTTAGCCTTGAAACTTTAAAAGCTGCGAATGTTGTTCGTCGTGACCAAATTCGTGCTCGCATCGTTCTTTCTGGTGAAATCACTCGCGCATTCACTGTTAAAGGTGTTGTGTTGACTAAAGGCGCTAAAGCTGCTGTTGAAGCTGCTGGCGGTAAAGTCGAGGAGTAATCTCGAGTGTCTATGACTCCTAGTTCTTCAGGTCATGTAAACATGATGAAAGGCCAACCATTTCATGTGAAATACCGTGAAATTATTCGTCGATTAATGTTTTTGATTGGCGCGTTATTGGTCTTTCGACTAGGAGCGCATATTCCGTTGCCGGGGATTGATAATGTAGCGCTAGCACAGTTTTTTAAAGCTAATGAAGGTACCTTCTTAGGTTTATTTAACATGTTCTCTGGTGGTGCATTAGAACGCATGTCGATTCTGGCGTTGGGGATTATGCCGTACATTTCTGCATCGATTATCGTGCAGTTAATGTCTACGGTAGTTCCTTCGCTAGAAGCTTTGAAAAAAGAAGGCGAGCAAGGCAAACGTAAGATCAATCAATATACGCGTTACGGCACCTTATTTCTTGCACTCGTGCAAGGTGTAGGGATGTGTGCTGGCTTGATTAGTCAAGGTATTACCTTAACGTCAGGCCTAGCATTCTACGTTCCAGCAGTAACTTCGTTAGTTGCTGGGACGATGTTCTTGATGTGGTTGGGCGAGCAAATTACTGAACGTGGTGTTGGTAATGGTATCTCGATGATCATTTTCGCAGGTATTGTGGCAGGTTTGCCAAATCTTGTGATTCAGTCGTTTACGTCTGTACAGAATGGTCAGGGTAGCTTAATTGGTTTAGCTGTATTCGGTTTACTCTCATTAGCCGTTTTAGCTGCGATCGTGTTTATTGAAAAAGCACAACGTCGTATCCCAGTGAACTACGCACAAAAACAGCAAGGTCGTCGTGTATTTACTGCACAGCAAACACATTTGCCGTTAAAAATTAACATGGCAGGTGTAATTCCAGCGATTTTTGCAAGCTCATTGTTATTATTTCCAGCGAGCTTGGGACAATGGTTAGGAAGTGCTGATCCAAATGCAGGGATTGTGAAGCGCAGCCTACAAGATCTGGCATTGGTGTTATCGCCTGGACAGCCGTTGTATTTAATGCTCTTTGGCGCGTTAATTATCTTCTTCTGTTATTTCTATACTGCGCTAGTTTTTAGCCCGAAAGAAGTTTCAGAGAATTTAAAGCGTAGCGGGGCATATGTGCCTGGTATCCGCCCAGGTGAGCAAACGGCTCGTTATTTAGATCATATTCTTAACCGTTTGACCTTCATTGGTGCAATTTACATTACTGTAGTGTGTTTAATGCCTATGGTATTGCAAAGTTCGTTTGGTATTCCATTCCATTTGGGTGGAACATCTTTATTGATTGTCGTCGTAGTCGTAATGGACTTTATGGCGCAACTCCAAGCGCACCTTACTTCGCATCAATATGATAATCAAACGTTAATGAGAAAAACGACTGCTCATCCTAAGGGATAAGCGCACTTAGAAGGTTTCATCATGAAAGTACAAGCTTCTGTAAAGAAAATTTGTGGTAGCTGTAAAGTTATCCGTCGTAATGGGGTTATTCGCGTAATTTGTAGCGCAGAACCTCGTCATAAGCAGCGTCAAGGTTAATTTAATTAAGACCTGTTGATTTCAGTAGGCTAATTAGGTTATTATCCGCCCCTCAAGATTTTTGTGGGGCGGTTGATTATCTTGACTGCCTTTTTGGAGAAAATTGAATGGCTCGTATTGCCGGTGTAAACATTCCGGATAACAAGCATGCTGTTATCTCTCTCACGTATATTTTTGGTGTAGGTCGCCACACTTCTAAGAATATCTTAGCTGCTGTTGGTATTGCTGAAACTACAAAAATCCGTGAATTAGATGATGCTCAGCTTGATGCGATTCGTGCAGAAGTTGCTAAGGTTCCGACCGAAGGTGATTTACGTCGCGAAATTTCCATGAACATTAAACGTTTAATGGATTTAGGCTGCTACCGCGGTCTTCGTCATCGTCGCAGCTTGCCTGTCCGTGGACAACGCACCAAAACTAACGCACGTACCCGTAAAGGTCCGCGCAAACCGATTAAGAAATAAGATTTCTGGAAGCTAAAAGATGGCTAAAGATACTCGCGCACGCAAGAAGGTCACTCGTACCGTCTCTGAAGGTGTCGCACACATTCACGCTTCTTTTAATAACACCATTGTTACGATTACCGATCGTCAAGGTAATGCATTGGCTTGGGCTACCTCAGGTGGACAAGGCTTCCGTGGATCACGTAAATCAACGCCGTTTGCTGCTCAGGTAGCTGCTGAAGTTGCTGGTAAAGCTGCTTTAGATTACGGTTTGAAAAACTTGGACGTCCTTGTAAAAGGTCCTGGTCCTGGTCGTGAATCTGCGGTTCGTGCATTAGGTGCAGTGGGTTATAAAATTAACAGCATTACCGATGTGACTCCAATTCCGCACAACGGTTGCCGTCCACCTAAAAAACGTCGCGTGTAAGGAGAAACATTCATGGCTCGTTATATTGGTCCAAAATGCAAACTCTCTCGCCGCGAAGGGACAGACCTGCAATTAAAATCTGGCGTTAAACCGTTTGACGTTAAGACTAAAAAACATGCTAAAGCTCCTGGCCAACATGGCGGAGCTCGTGGTAGCAAACAATCAGAGTACTCACTACAATTACGTGAAAAACAAAAAGTACGTCGTATGTACGGTGTGTTAGAGCGTCAATTTAGTAACTACTACAAAGAAGCTGCTCGTGTGAAAGGCGCAACAGGTGAAAACTTGTTGAAATTGCTTGAAAGCCGTCTTGATAACGTTGTTTATCGCATGGGTTTTGGTTCTACACGTGCAGAAGCTCGTCAGTTAGTATCTCACCGTAGCATCACTTTGAACGGTCGTCGTGTTAACATTGCATCTATCCAAGTTAAAGCTGGTGATGTAATTGCAGTACACGAAGGCGCTAAACAACAATTACGTATTAAAAACGCAATTGAATTAGCTGCTCAACGTGGTATCCCTGCTTGGATGGAAATTGACCATTCTAAGTTAGAAGGTACGTTTAAAGCTGCACCAGATCGTTCTGATTTACCTGCTGAAATCAACGAAAGCTTGATTGTAGAATTGTATTCTAAATAATCCTTGAGGTAGCAATAAATGACGCGTACTGCAAACGAGTTTCTAACTCCGCAAGCGATCAAGGTCGAAGCGGTGAGCGGGACCTCGGCAAAAGTGATTCTGGAACCTTTAGAGCGTGGCTTTGGTCATACTCTAGGTAATGCTTTACGTCGCATTCTATTGTCTTCTTTACCTGGCGCTGCTGTGGTTGAAGTAGAAATAGAAGGTGTCGAGCACGAGTACAGTACTTTAGAAGGCTTGCAGCAGGACATCGTCGAGCTCTTGCTGAACCTAAAAGGATTGTCTATTAAGCTGTTCGATCAAAACGAAGCATATTTGACATTAGAGAAACAAGGGGCGGGTGACGTAACTGCAGCTGACCTTCGTTTACCTCATAATGTTGAAGTGGTTAACCCTGATCATTTAATCGGTACTTTGAGTTCTACAGGTTCATTGAAAATGCGCCTTAAAGTTTCTCAAGGTCGTGGTTATGAAACATCTGACTCACGTTTCCCTGAAGGTGAAACACGTCCTGTAGGTCGTTTACAGTTAGATGCTTCTTATAGTCCAATCAAGCGTGTTTCATACACAGTAGAAAATGCTCGTGTTGAACAACGTACCGATCTTGATAAGTTAGTGATTGATCTTGAGACTAACGGAACTGTTGATCCAGAAGAAGCAATCCGCAAAGCGGCAACAATCTTGCAACAACAAATTGCAATTTTTGTTGATCTTCAGAAAGATCAAACTCCTGTTGCTCAAGAGCCTCGCGAAGAAGTTGACCCAATCTTGCTTCGTCCAGTAGATGATCTCGAGCTAACTGTTCGTTCTGCTAACTGTTTGAAGGCAGAAAATATTTACTACATTGGTGATCTTGTTCAACGTACTGAAGTTGAGTTGTTAAAAACTCCTAACTTAGGTAAAAAATCGTTAACAGAGATCAAAGATGTTTTGGCTTCGAAAGGTTTACAACTCGGCATGCGTTTAGAGAACTGGCCACCAGCTAGTCTCCGTATGGATGACCGTTTTGCCTATCGTAGCCGTTAATTAAGTAGGACTATCACCATGCGTCATCGTAATAGTGGTGTGAAATTAGGCCGTACCAGCAGCCACCGTAAGGCGTTGTTCCAAAATTTAACAAATGCTTTAGTTGAGCACGAGTTAATTAAAACAACTTTACCTAAAGCGAAAGAACTTCGCCGCGTTGCTGAGCCTTTAATCACTTTAGCTAAAAACGATACAGTAGCAAACCGTCGTTTAGCGTTTGCTCGTACTCGTTCTGCAGCAACTGTTGGTAAATTATTTACCGTTCTTGGCCCTCGTTACAAAGAACGTAACGGCGGCTATCTTCGTGTTCTTAAAGCGGGCTTCCGTGCAGGTGATGCTGCACCGATGGCTTACGTTGAACTCGTTGACCGTGAAGTAAAATAATACTTCTACGTGTAGAACAGTCAGTTGTTCCAAAAAAGGCCGGTGTAATAACCGGCCTTTTTTATTTATCATTTTAATTAATTTGGGTTTGGCCAATTGGTTGATATGCTAAATTAAGTCGCGTTCTTATAAAAATTCAAATAGACAAGTATGTTAAATATTGAGATTAAAATTCTAAGTGTGAATGAGCTGAATGACTTTAGAGCGATCAGGCTTTCAGCTTTAGCAAAAGCCCCTGAAATGTTTGGTTCTACTTATAGTATAGAAGTGGTGAAGCCCTTAAGTTTCTTTGAAAATTGCTTATCTAGTTCAACAGTTTTTGGCGTTTACTACAATGATAAAATTATTGGCTTAGCGACTTTAACCCGAGAGGTCGCAACAAAGCTTGCTCATAAGGCTTATTTATCAAGTGTATTTATTGAACCGGAATTTCAAAGACAGGGAGTGGCAGATAGATTACTCACGACTGTTATTGAACATAGTAAAAAATATCTAGAACAAATTTTACTTATTGTCGCTGATGATAATCAGCCAGCAATTAAGCTTTATCAAAAGTTTGGTTTTCAACCTTATGGGGTGGAATCAAAAGCCTTGAAAAATAACGTAGAATATATAGATGAGCTTTTGATGAAGCTATTTTTATTCTAGGATATAAATGGCATTTTCTATTTGAAATTAAAGCTACGATCTAAAATTGCTAATACATCTATTTCTACATCATCTCTTATCCTGAGCTTTTTCCTTAAAAGTTGTCTCCCTGTAGATATTGAATAAAGCATGTTTATAAGTATTCAGTGAGTACAGATAATTTTATTCATCTATGAAAGCAAACCCTATACTGAACGAAATCCAAGCAGAAATCTCAGGATTTTTTAGCGCTCTTTTTTCTAAAAATGTCCCGAAGTGATATGAAAAAACCGATGAATGACCAAACTTGACATTGCGTATTGTCAAATTTGTGCTTTAATAAAGTCATGGTTTATACAGGGTATAAAAAAAATGGAAAAGCAAGTTGATGTATTAATTATTGGTGCAGGTATCTCTGGGATTGGGCTAGCTGTGCATCTCTCAAAGAACTGTCCACAACGTAAATTCGAAATCTTAGAACGTCGTGATAGCTTCGGTGGGACTTGGGATTTATTCCGTTACCCTGGTATTCGTTCTGACTCGGATATGTCAACATTTGGTTTTAATTTTAAACCATGGGCAAAAGACAAAGTATTGGCAAGCGGTGCCGAGATCAAGGGCTATTTAAGCGATGTGATCAGTGAAAATCAGTTAAAAGATAAAATTCATTTTGGTCATCGTGTCCTTTCTGCAAACTACGATTCTGCAAAGAAAAAATGGGCTGTTGAAATTGAAGACAGCAACAAGAAAAAGCAAACTTGGTCAGCAAATTTTGTGATGGGTTGTACAGGCTACTACAACTATGATCAAGGTTATGCGCCGAAATTTCCAAAACAAGAAGATTTCAAAGGCCAATTGATCCACCCACAACACTGGCCTGAAAACCTAGATTATACAGGTAAGAAAGTCGTTATTATTGGTAGTGGTGCAACCGCAATTACCCTTGTTCCTTCAATGGTGAAAGGTGGTGCAGGGCATGTGACCATGTTACAGCGTTCTCCTTCTTATATTGCGACGATTCCTTCAATTGACTTTATTTATGAAAAAACCCGTAAATTTATGTCTGAGGAAACCGCTTATAAATTTACCCGTGCACGTAATATTGGTATGCAACGTGGTATTTATGCATTAGCGCAAAAGTATCCGAAAACAGTTCGTCGCTTATTGTTGAAAGGTATTGAATTACAGTTGAAGGGTAAAGTAGATATGAAACACTTTACACCAAGCTATAATCCTTGGGATCAACGTTTATGTGTCGTGCCAGATGGTGACTTATTCAAGGCGTTACGTGAAGGTCAGGCAAATGTTGAAACAGATCAAATTGAGAAGTTCACTGCCAATGGTATCCAGTTGAAGTCTGGTAAACACCTTGAAGCTGATATTGTGATTTCAGCGACAGGTTTGGAAATCCAAATCTTGGGTGGCGTAAAAGGTACAATTGATGGCAAGCCAATGGATACCTCACAACACATGCTGTATCAAGGTGTGATGGTCAGTGATGTACCTAATATGGCGATGATCATTGGCTATATCAATGCATCTTGGACATTGAAAGTTGATATTGCTGCGGATTATATCTGTCGTTTGCTGAACCATATGGATAAAAATGGCTATGATGAAGTCATTGCCCATGCAGATCCAGCATTGCGTGAACAAGATACCATTATGGGTAAAATGTCTTCTGGTTATATTGCTCGTGCAGCAGATGTGATGCCAAAACAAGGTAAAAAAGCACCGTGGAAAATCACCAATAACTACCTTGCAGATCGTAAAGAATTAAAAGATGCATCATTCAACGATGTCGTTCTACAATTCCATAAACGTGGTGAGCAAGTCGATCGTAAGCCAAAGCTAGTGTCGTAATTATTTATTGAGTTTCTTGAAAAACCCTATGCATAAGCATGGGGTTTTTTATTTGCAATCAGGCTTTAAATTCGATCAATATCGCGTATATTGAGCACATTAGAAAATTTTGATTAGGGATAATACGATGAAAAAAATCATCATCTTAGGGACATTATTATTCAGTACATTGGTGTTTGCCGATGACGTAAAACAAAAAGAAGCGATTGCGCAAAAACTGGTATCCGTTGATGGTACCGAGCAAGGACTACAAAACACCGATAAAATGATTTTAGAGCAAATTCGTATGCGTTTGCCAAAAGACTTACCCGAAAGTTTTTATACCGATTTGAGCAAAAATCTGAATAGTGAACAGCGTAAGCAATTTATCGTGCAACGTTATGTGGAAAGTTTTAGCCAGAAAGAGTTACAAGCTGCATTGACCTTTTATCAATCTGTAGAAGGCAAGGCTTGGGCAAAGAAAGCCAGTGAAGTTGGCAGTGAAGTCGCACATTTCACCACACAAAATGCACGTACTGCACTGAATACCACCATGCAACAATACATTGAGAACCCTAAAGTTAAGCAGCTAATGGCAAGGATGAATCCGCAGCCTGTTCAAACGGCTGAAAAACCTGAATCGAAATAAATAACAAAGCGATCGTGCATCGGGCACGATCGCTTTGTTGTATTGATATTTAGAGCGTGCGGGAAATGAGTTCTTTCATAATTTCATTGGTACCTGCATAAATACGATTGGCACGGTTGTCGATATAAGCACGGGCAATTGGATATTCCAGCATATAACCATAACCACCATGTAGTTGTAAGCAGTCATCTACAACTTTTGAGAACATGTCGGAAATTTTGTATTTCGCAGCTGCAGCCGCATCCACACCTAAGTTTTCTTCAAGCTGTAGTTCCATACAGCGATCGAGATAGGTACGACAGAAATCAATTTCAGTGCGCAATTCCGCCAGTTTAAAGCGAGTATTCTGGAAGGTACTAATTGCTTTGCCGAATGCTTTACGATCTTTGGTGTATTGCACGGTATGTGCAAAGGCTGCTTCAGCACCTGCTTGACAGATAATTGCGACCAGCATACGTTCCCAAGCGAGCTCTTTCATTAACATGATAAAGCCCATGCCTTCCATACCTAGTAAATTTTCTTTCGGTACACGGACATTATCAAAGAACAATTCGCAGGTATCTTGACCTTTCATCCCAATTTTATTCAAAGGTTTGCCTTTGCTAAAACCAGCACGATCCGCTTCTACAATCAGCAAAGATAAATTGGCTGAGCCTTTTTCATTGTTGCCTGTTTTACACACCACAATTGCCATGTCACAAAGATAGCCATTGGTAATAAAGATTTTAGAACCATTGATGACATATTCATCGCCATCCAATACGGCTGTCGTGCGAACTGCTTGTAGGTCAGAACCTGTACCAGGTTCAGTCATCGCAATCGCTGTGACAGCTTCGCCTGTTGCCATTTTCGGTAACCAGTGTTGCTTTTGCTCTTCATTGCCGAAGTTGTTGATATAGTTGGCAACAATATCTGAATGCAAAGAGAAGCCCGTGCTTGAATCCATGGCATAGGCTTGTTCTTCGATCAGAATCATACTGTAGAGACGATCGACACCTGAACCACCATATTGCTCTGGCATGGTCGTGCAAAGTAAGCCAAGTGCACCTGCCTTATTCCATAAGTCACGATCTACATGTTGTTGTTTCTCATATTTTTCAATATTTGGAACAACTTCTTTCTCATAGAATTTACGCACGGTTTCACGGAATGCTTCGTGGTCTGATGTAAACAGTTTGCGTGGCAGCATGTTTGGAATTGGACGAATAGCACCTGATTGCATTTGTTATTTTTCCCTAGTGTGTTGGATTTAAATCATCTTCATCACCATACAAGAAATTGAAAATAGTGAACAATGTGATCAATGCTCAATTTGATTGATGTATTTGGTCACTTGAGAAAAATCTCTCAGAACTTCATTGGGGAGATCGGGTACACTAT
Organism: Acinetobacter higginsii; assembly: GCF_000369845.1. Classification (NCBI taxonomy): domain Bacteria; kingdom Pseudomonadati; phylum Pseudomonadota; class Gammaproteobacteria; order Moraxellales; family Moraxellaceae; genus Acinetobacter; species Acinetobacter higginsii. The sequence continues at coordinate 493,921 of NZ_KB850215.1, forward strand.
GGGAAAATTGTTGCATTGCGGAGCCAATAATGTCTGATGAAATGACACTGGAAGAGCGTAAGGTTGTGTATCGTGCGCGTCGCGGTTTAAAAGAAATCGATGTGTATTTTGATCCTTATGTTAAAAACCACTACCTGATAGCTGATATTGCTGAAAAGGCATTATTTGCCGAGTTAGTCGATCAAGAAGATCCAGATTTATTGGATTGGTTTATGGAGGTAGGGGAACCACCTCGTGCAGAATTAAAAGATTTTATTTTAAAATTAAAACACTATGTCCATGGCTAATGGTGTTTTCGAGCTGCAACGCAGTCGTTTTGCGATGATATTGCAGCTCTTGATTTTCATTGCCATTCTTAGTTTAACCTATTCCTTACTTGTCTTATGGATTTGGCTACTGTGCTTTGGCATGATGGGCTTTGCTTGGTTTTTCTTTTTGAAACGACCTCAAATTAGACGTTTTGAATACTTGGATCATCAAGAATGTTCGTTCGAATTTTATGACCCCCAATTAAAGATCCAGCGTAGACAGATCATTAAAATACTAGATCACCAACTTTATATCGCGCTCTATTTTTCTCAGAAAAAGCATAAAAATTGTATTATTTGGTGGGATCAATTGTCACATTCGCAATGGAAAAAGCTAAAATTACGCGCAAAACTGGGATGATTGTTCGACAATTCTACAACTGTATAAAATTAATAAGAATATAAATTTCAATGATTTAATTAAAATTAAGGTTTGCCTTGTTTAAATTGTTAGATTAAATACTCTAAAAAATGGTGAAAATTATGATTGTCAGACAATCTGGCGATCAAGTCCGATTTATTTTCGTTAAAGTACAAACACCAACGTAAAGGGTGGTGGAGGTCCTAAATGGAAATTCCAACATGGTCGTTTCTGGTGGTCGCAATCATTTTTGCGATTGTAGTAGGAAGAGCAGGAACTTTACTCAGGGAATTTCTTGAATCACGTCAAGTTGTCGTGACCAAGAGAAAGAGATTGAAAGTGTCATCAATATATCACTCTCCCGTGAATATCGATGGTGAACGCCAATCTAGTATCTATCAAAAGTAGATACGTAAGTGTAGGAGGTCTCTATGGAGATTTCAATGTGGATGTTTCTAGTAATTGCAATCGTTATGGCGATTGTTGTAGGAAGAGCTGGAACGTTACTCAAGGATTATTTTCAACAAAACTAAAATATAAAGAGTTTCACGATTTTACCAGTTAATAAGTAGCATGTGCTGAACCGTCGCAATGCTACTTTTTTTTGCCTGAAATTTCTGTTCAGCCGCTTAAGTGTCAATTCATTCCTCTGTGATTTGTGTCAAAATGTCTAGGTTAAAATTAGAGCAATTACTCTTTAATTCAGGTTATGCATCTGATAATGTACAGCTAAAAGGAAAAAACAAATTATTAGAGGGACAGGAAGTATGTCTAAACTCCAAAAAATTGGACAAGGTGTGGCGGTTGCTGTATTGGCAACATCAATGCTATCAGGATGTTCATATGTGATTAAAACGGGTGCGAATGTCGCACTTGGTTTTGGTGAAAACCATATTGTTCCACCAATTTTAGCAATGGATGACGCTGAAATGGTGTGTAACTCAGGGAATGCTTTAACCCCTGCCGTGATGTCAACCAAAGATATGGGTGCTGACCCAACCCGCATGGCGGTATTGTTATATACCGCAGCGGGCGTTTGTGCTGAGAATCAAGCTTTAGAAGCAGAGTTGCGTTACTTACGTGCGTCTAAAGCAGGTCAGGTTTCAGAAGCACAAGATGCACGTATTGAACAGAAACGTTGGGCAGGAATTGCTGCTGAGCGTCAATATGCAGGCTATCAACTGTTTGCGAATCGTTGGGAAACTAAATACAAATATAAATTGGGTGACTCATGCCCAACCATGCGTAATGATCTAGACCAAACTGTTTATTTACTTGGTATGGTGAGTGGTTTACAAGCCATGACCAACGATATTAACTCTGGTGGTGCGATCAATGTACCTAAAGATATTGCAGGTATTGTTGAACGTGGTATGGCGTGTTTAGACAATGAGAAATTCTGGGGTGCACCAATGGCAACCCGTGCAGTCATCTGGACCTTATTACCAGGTGCAGGTGACGGTAAGCCGGAACCTTATGCAACCATGAAGCAGTCTATGGCCATTGGTGAGAAGAAGGGTGTTCGTTTAGCACATGCTTTATATGCCGTTGCCGCACAGGCCAGTGGTGATGATGCCAAGCTACGCGATGCTTTCCGTTCATATGCTGCGGCAACAGGTGAAGATAAACCAGCAAATCCACAGTTCCGATTGATTGATAAAATGGCCGGTTTGATGGTTCGTGGTATCGCAGATCGTTATTGGACTGAAAATACAGGTGTAAGAGCCAGTGACGAAGGCTTAACTTCATTCTGGGATGACAAACAAGAAAGCTCAGCTGAGTTGGATTCATTGTTTGACGGCGGTGAAGCAGCACCTGCGCAGGATCAAGCTGCACCAGCATCAGACCAGGCGGCACCAGCACAAGAAACTCCAGCGGAGTAACCTGAATTAAACGACCTTTTACAGATGAACTATCTAAACTTGTAAAAGGTCTGTTTTTTTAGGAGGCGGTCAGCCTATGAAAGATCAAATATGGGTAAGTAAAATTATTTTGATTGCGATATGTATTTCCATATCGGCTTGTCTACAAGTTTTTGCTGATCATTTTATTTATTGGCGTCCAAGTTTACTCACCGAGTTTTGGCGCTTATGGACTGCGCATTGGGTTCATGTAGGATGGGTTCACTTTCTACTGAATATGATGGCTTTTGCCTGTTTACCTTTTATTTTTCCTCATGTTCGCAATTGGCATTTAGGTGCATTATTGCTCGTGTTACCTCCCTTTATTAGTTTAATTTTTTATTTCTACCTACCTTATATTGATGCTTATGCTGGGCTTTCAGGGGTCTTGCATGGTCTTTATGCTGCAGTCGGTGTGGTGTATCTGCAATATAAGAATGAGCGAAAATTTGCAATTTTGGTCTTAGCCTTGATTGCGGCAAAACTGATTTGGGAGAATACCTTTGGGCAAACAGGGACTGCTCAATTAATTGGCAGTCCAGTCCTCACCGAAGCACATTTGATTGGTGCGATTGGTGGACTGCTCTGTGGTTTAGGTTATTTACTGATAAAAAAGATAAAAACGACAACAACATGATCATTTGATTAAGACGCTTAATAATAATTCAGTGGGTACAGAGGGATTGGTTATACAGGGAATAAATGTATTCTCTATCAACCATGTACATTGCAAGATTCAGCATCTTCGGAGGGGTGTTGATCACAATAAACTGGAATAGATATGCAGCATAATCAACAGAAAAAAACTGGATTAGGTCTATTGAGTTATATTTGGACCGAGTGGATATCAACCTTTGTTATCCTTTTCTTATTACTCATGACACTGATTATTGGTACTGGAGAGATGATCCATGGTCAGTTATTACGTATGGGCGAACGTTTATATGGTGATCCTGCGATTGGAATGCAGTATTCATTCCTTCGTGCCGAACCAGAAAAACCCACATGTGACCGAAATCCCAATATCGATGCACAAGTTCAAGAGCAGATGCGGATTAATGCAGCCGATGAATTTGCCAGTATGTTTGGCGTGGCTTCGGAATCAGATGTACGCGCTTCCTTGATCGCTGCACAGCAGCAATGTGATGAAAAATATCAATTTTATGATAAGGCAATGACGCATATCGAGGCACATCCGAGTGTGCGGACCTATCGTCAGATTGAAACCAGCTTCTTTGGCATCTTTAAGTTTGGTACAGAAAACCGTGCTTTATTCTTGGTGATTATGGTGGTGTTTGCGGCCATCAGTGCCACATTAAAGACCCATCATATTGGTTTGCGCAGCCCAGCGACGAAAATTGATTTCCGTATCTACAGCATTGCGATGCTGATTGGAAATGGTTTATTGACTTCATCGGTGATGAGTCAATATCGATCTGTGATGAACTCTGGTGTTCCGATCAGCCCTGAAATGACGCTGATTTATTGGTTATGGATGATTTTATTTGCGGTACTGACCCTGATTAGTCTGTATCAGTTGATTAAGTCCCCTACACCAACTCGAGAAGGGGGGAGTGTTGGTCTAGCCTTCCTAAGCGTGCCACTTTATGCCTATATGGCGATTATCACTGGAGTTGCCTTTACCTTCTTTATGGCCTATCCAATGGGGCAAGGGATTTACTTAGGGCAGTTGGTTGAGTTCTCGAATATTTTCTTAAATCTAGCCTTGTTTATTTGGGCGGGGATGTTGTTAAAACAAACCCGGATTGTGGATTTATTCTTAAATATTCTGCGACCTTGGAATCTCGCCCCTGAAACATTAACTTGGTTAATCTTAATTGCTGCGGCTTTGCCGACCGCCTACACGGGTGCATCAGGTATTTTCGTCATTGCAGCAGGTGCAATTATTTATAAAGAAGTCTGGAATGCAGGTGGGCGTCGCCAATTTGCTTTGGCTGCAACTGCACTGTCAGGTTCGCTTGGGGTGGTGCTTCGTCCATGTCTATTGATCGTGGTTGTGGCGTCATTAAATAAAGAAGTGACCACTGACCTGCTGTATAAATATGGCATGTATACCTTCCTGTTAACCTCAACTTTATTCTTGGTGATTGCGCTGTTTTTTGCCGAACAGAAATTTAGAGTTGCACCACTCAAAATCGCCTTACCTAAGTCGTTACGTGCTTTTGTGCCAGTATCACCTTATATCGTGATTTTTATTTTGATCTGGCTGTTCTATAAACATGCTTTGGCCACAGATCTAAATGAATTTACTGCACCTGTAATGATGCCAGTGATTTTATTATTGATGGTGCTTTTTGATAAGTTGCGCAAAGAACCTGCACCCTTAGCACCCGTTGGGCATTGGGATAGTACTTTGAACAGTTACATCATTCCTGCGGATGGTTCTCAACCTGCTGCGCCGATCAACCCTGCAGATGATCCGCGGAATCCTGTGCGCCGTGTTTCTTTCGGTAAAGCATTACATGCATCGACCAGTGAGACCGTTGGACATATTGGGGCTTTGGTGATCCTCATGGCACTTTCGGTGAGTGTCGGTGGTTTCCTTGAACAGATTCATATCATGGAAACTTTCCCGCAAGATATTAACAGCACCTATGTGGTGATCACGCTGATCGTGCTGTTGATGATTTTTGTGGGGATGATTATGGACCCATTTGGGGCGGTTATTCTTATTACTGCAACTGTTGCACCAGTAGCTTATCAATATGGCATTGATCCTGTGCACTTCTGGATGATTGCATTGATTGGATTTGAGCTAGGTTATGTAACGCCGCCAGTTGCATTGAATCATTTATTGGCGAGACAATCGATAGGGGATGCAGAAGTGGCCGAAGCAGATGCAGAAGTTCGTCATCTGTCCTTTTTCTATCGCTATGAACGCTGGATTTTACCGTTACTGGTGATGGTGCCTGCAATTCTGATCATTGCCTATGTCCCTTATAGCTTTAAATTATTTGGCTGGTATAGCTAGCGAAGCTTAAAGAAAAAATAAGCACCTTAGGGTGCTTATTTTGTGCAGAAGTAAATACTATTGAACTCTGGTTATAGTAGTGAATATCGAGTGAACCAATAACTATAGGTGAATTTAGACTAGCGTTGATTATTATGTGATTAAAATAACATTTTGAGATCGAACCAGTTATGCTATAAATAGACGGAAAAGATGGAGTAGCCTGCTTTAAGATCGGATTCATCTTTCTAAAGGGCAGCTGTAAAAAGGCAATTTGGGGCGCGAAATTTGTAATCAGCAGAGTGATAAAAATGGAGAGCGCTCGAGAGAACAGATAAATTGATAAAAACAACCAACAAAAAAGTGATTGCAGTCATTCTTTTTTATAAAAGTTTGCTGCAAATTTAAGCGGTTTAAAAGGGATTGGTGATTCAAAGGGTAAATTCATTTATCTATCAACCAAGGACAGCGCATGATTCAACATCTTTGGATGGATGTTGATAACAATAAATTGGAATAGACATGCAAAATGATCAAGAGAATAAGACTGGATTAGCCCGATTAGGCTATATCTGGAATGATTGGATATCAACCTTCATTATTCTTGCTTTGTTGCTAATGACGTTGCTTATTGGTACAGGCGAAATGATTCACGGTCAGATGCTTCGTATGGGGGAGCGTCTTTACGGTGATCAAACAACAGGGATGCAATATTCGTTTTTACGTGCGGAACCTGAAAAACCATCTTGTGATCGACATCCAAACATTGATGCACAAGTTCAAGAGCAGATGAAAGTCAATGCTGCCGATGAATTTGCAAGTATGTTTGGTGCGGCTTCTGAAGCTGATGTTCGTGCGTCTTTATTGGCCGCACAGCAGCAGTGTGAAGAAAAATACCAATTCTATGATAAAGCAATGAAGCACTTGGAAGCGCATCCAAGTATTCGTACTTATCGTAAAGTTGAAACCACTTTCTTCGGGATCTTTAAATTAGGTTCTGAAAACCAAACTGTTATTTTATTAATCATGGTGTTGTTTGCTTCAATTACAGCATCTTTGCGTTATCACCACATTGGTTTACGTGCACCAAAAACTAGAATCGACTTCCGTGTCTATTCGGCATTGATGGTTGCGGGTAATGCTTTACTCAGTTATTCGGTAATTAGCCAATACCATTCAGTATTGAACTCTGGGGTTGAGGTTGCGGGTAAAACGGCAGTTTTGTATTGGTTGTGGATTGCACTATTTGTGTCACTGACCATTATCAGTATTTTCCAATTCATCTTTATTCCAAAAACAGCACAACCGAAGGGTAACTTTGGTTTAGCGCTACTGAGTGTTCCTCTGTATGCGTTTATGTCTTTGGTGACAGGAATTGTATTTACCTTCTTCATGGATTATCCAATGGGGCAAGGGATTTACTTGGGTATCTTGGTTGAGTTCTCTGGTATTTTCTTAAATCTGGCCTTGTTCATTTGGGCAGGTATGTTACTGACCCAAACACGTGTGATGGATTTATTCTTAAATATCTTACGTCCGTGGAACTTGGCGCCAGAAACCTTAACTTGGTTAATCTTGATTGCAGCAGCGATTCCAACAGCATACACAGGTGCTTCGGGTATTTTCGTTATTGCAGCGGGTGCAATCATCTATAAAGAAGTCTGGAACTCGGGTGCTCGTCGTCAATATGCCTTAGCTGTATCGGCAATGTCGGGTTCTTTAGGTGTGGTGATTCGTCCATGTCTATTGGTTATCTTGATCTCGATGCTCGACAGCCGTCATGTGACATCGACTGAATTATTTGATCACGGTATCTATGTCTTCTGGTTAACAGCCTTCATATTCTTGGGTGTTTCTCTGATTCTTGCAGAGGAAAAGTTCCGTGTGAACTCACCTAAAATCGCTGTGCCAGGGATGTTACGTGCATGTGTGCCTGTGATCCCATATATCATCATTGGTTTTGCTGTGGTGATGTTCTATAAGCTTGCTTTAGATACGTCAATCAATGAATTTACTGCGCCAATGATTTTGCCGTTGGTGTTGATTGCAATGATCTTGTTTGACAAGTTATTTGCCTCAAAACTTGCACCTGCACCAGTGGTGGATGCGAAGCATGAAGCATTGGTTCGTGAGCATGAGAAAAAATCTGAGTTCTTGAAATCACATGATCCACACAGTAGTAAGAGCTTTGGTTTTGGTGGAGCATTACGTTTTGCAACCTCAGAAACAGTTGGGCATATCGGTGCATTAATTCTATTAATGGCATTGTCTGCAAGTGTCGGTGGCTTAATCGAACGTGCAGAAGTGGTTGAGTTATTGCCAGCGCACTTGGGCAATATCTATATTTCACTTGCCTTTATTGCGTTGTTACTTGCGATTATTGGGATGACAACAGATCCATTCGGTGCGGTGATCTTAGTTGCTGCAACGGTTGCACCTGTTGCTTACGAGAATGGTATCCATCCGATTCACTTCTGGATGATCGTATTGGTGGCATTCGAATTGGGTTATGTAACACCGCCTGTTGCCTTGAACCACTTGCTGACGCGACTCTCCGTCGGGGATGAAGAGGTCTCGGCCGCCGATAAGGAAGCGAAAGAGAAATACACCAGTTTCTACTTCCGCTATGAGCGTTGGTTGTTGCCGATTATCGTCTTGTTCTCATCGTTGGTGTTGGTGACCTATGCACCGTATATCTTCCAGATGTTTGGTTGGTATAAGCACTAATTATTGAAACCAAAAAAAAGCAGCTTAGGCTGCTTTTTTTTATTTCTGTATATTAAACAGCAGTTGTTATATGGAGATGCAAGCTATTCTAATACGTGTGTAATATTTTCCCATCCCATTTTATGCGCGAGGTCTAAGGCGGTCATAGATTGGTTATTTAGAGTTGATGTATCTAGTTTCAGTTCGAGTAATGCTTGAATGAATAAGAAATTACCCGCAATGGCTTCGCGGTGTAATAGTTGATTACCGCATTCATCTTTTTCATGAAGTACGGTTGGGTTGCTTTGGATAAAGTTTAAGAAACTATCCAACATTTTCCCACACATGGGGTGTTCAATTAAGTTCTCTGGGTGTGCCTCTTGATCATAGACATATAAGATTTTATTGGGATCGCCAAAATTTATTCCCCAAGCCTCATCATATTCTTTTCGCTCAGCATCATTTAATTGCTTACGATATTCTTGAATTGTAAAGCCTCCATAGACTTGATCTTGAGTGAGAAACATCCAATCCACGATAGCTTCAAAGGGCCGTGCTACATTTTCACCTGCTTGTACATTATTGATCTCGTTTGGTTGATTCATCAACTGACCCGAAATAGTCGTTCCATCAAAATCAATTTGGTCGATCCACATATACTCAACTCGGGGTGAGTCGGGCGAATCAATCTGTTCTTGTGTAAAGGCACATTTAACATAAGCAAGATCAAAAGCAGGAACAATTCTGCGATATTCCCAATACAGCTCCCGCCAAAAGTATTTAAAGGTCTGTTGAGCTCTTTCGAAGGCTAAGATCATTGCAGGGGATTCATTTGCAAAAATAGTATTTGTTATGTTCATCGATTTGAATTGTCCGCATTGCGATTGTTATGAGTTTATCGAAAAGAGTGAACGTATTCTTAACCTTTGAAGCGCCATTTCTTATCTCTTTGTGTCAGAGGACTACATAATAAAATTGCTGAGAGAATAATGCCAAAACCAATCACACTGTATAAATCAGGTACTTCATTCCACAGTAAAAAGCCCCAAAGTCCTGCAAAAATAATTGCGATATAGTTGACGGGTGCAATCTGCCCAGCAGGGGCAAGACGATAAGCATGAGACATAAAAATCTGGCTGACATTGGCCAGTACACCTGCACCGATCAAAAACAATAATTCCTGTAAATGATAAGGTCGCCATACCCAAAACATCGGAATCACGGAAAGCAATGAACCAATAAAACAGAAATAGAACACGATCCGTTCAGGTGGCTCGGTTTGAGTCAGTGCACGCACGGTGACAAAGGCCATCGATGCCAATAAACTCGAACTGATGCCAACGATTGAAATCCAGTTCAATAAACCTTGATCAGGCTTAGCCACACAGAACACTCCAATAAAGCCAAGACCCGCAGCACAGAGCATTGCAGTGGTGATTTTTTCTTTGAGAAATAACCATGCAATCAGAGGAATAAAAATCGGAGAGGAGTAGGTAAAGACCATTGCATTGGAAAGTTTTAAATGCGCAATGGCATAGAAAAAACCATACATGGCAGCAAGCCCAACAACACTACGCCAGGTATGCATCCATAGTTTTTCTGTTTTTACAAAGCGAGTTCCTTGCTTGAAGATAAAAGGTAAAAACAGGATCAGGCCCACTACATTGCGGAAAAACACAATGGTGTAGTTATCGACTGTATGTGAAGCATAACGGATACAAATCCCCATCACAGAAAAAAGCAGCGCAGAAAGAGTAAGGCAACCAATCGCCATCATCAGGTTGCGATTGGTGGGTTGAGCATCCATAGCGATTCGGGTATTGGGAGATTGCGCTTATTTTATGCTGCTGTGAGGATGAAAGGAATGAGATTCTTCACTCAATCTATGCTCGGGACACTCAACTGAGTGTGTCAGAGAATTGTTTAAGATAATCACTCGGTGTCATGCTGGTTTCACGTTTAAACATGGCACTAAAGGCACTGGGGCTGTCATAGCCCAAGTCTAAGGCCACATTTAAAACCGGTTTGTTCAGGGCCAAATCAATCATGGCCTGCATCAGTTTGGCTTGACGAACCCAATGGGAAAAATGCAGTCCAGTCTCTTTTTGAAAATGTCGCGCTAACGTTTTACTGCTGATATGCAGTTGTTCAGCTGTATCTTCCAGATTCCAGTTGAAACTAAGATTGTCTTTGATTTGCTGACAGAGCTGTTGCAGGCGTGGGTTTTGAGGGTCTGGCAAATTAAAGGCAAGGGCAGGTAATACCCGAACTTCGTCTAAGATCAATTGCAGTAGTCTTTCATCGCGACTTTCAGGCTGGATGGCTGTTTTGATCTGCATTGCGCTACTCATCAGCTCCCGTAGTAAAGCAGGAATGGCAACAACACGACATTCGGAGCTCAGATGGGGTTGTGCTGAGGTTTCTATAAAAATCCCTCGGGCTTTGACATCACCGCTACTGAGTAAGGCATGCGGTTTATGTGCAGGAATCCACACGCCACGTCCAGGTGGGGTAATCCAGATGCCTTCGTGGGTTTGTACTCGAATCACGCCTGATAGGGTATGAATCAACTGGATTCGATCATGGCTATGCCAGTCCTCAATATGGCCATGGGGGTAGTTTTCTGAAAATGCATAGACTGGATAATCTACAAATCCATGTTCAAAGTTTTTCCCCATGTGTGCAATGTCCAAAAATAAGTTGTCTATTTCTCGATAGTAGTCGTCTTATTGTCGAGAAACAATAAATTGATTATTTTTTAGCATGATCGATACCGCAATGTAGAGGTCTAGCCTATGTTTCAGAAAGCTTATTTTTATCCCTTATTCGCGATTTTATTTTGGGCGGGCAATGTGGTGGTGTCTAAAATGGCCAGTCATGCCATTTCGCCTGTCGCGATTACGTTTTATCGTCTGGTGTTGGCACTCGCCGTGATGAGTACCTTTGTGCTGATTCCAGTCTGGAACAATCGACACACCATCAAACAGTATTGGAAACAGTTGGCATTGGGAGGTTTTCTGTCCGTGTCTCTATTCCAGTTCTTGTCTTATCAGGCAGCATCCACCACCACAGCCACCAATATGGCGATTGTCACCGCCTTGATTCCTTTACTCACCATGATTTTAAGTAGTGCGATGCTGAAAGACCGGCTGAGCTATGGCATGTTGTTTGGAGGCGCTTTATCTTTTTATGGCATCTTGTATTTGCTGAGCCATGGTTCAATTACCGATATCTGGAAGCAAGGCGTACATTTGGGTGATGGTTTGATGCTCATTGCGGCAGCAGGCTATGCCTTATATGGTGTGTTACTGAAACGTTGGAAAATGCCAATCCCTGCCTGGCAATCGAATTTTGTGCAATCCAGTTTTGCGATTGTTTATGTCTTGCCATTTTTTATATTTTTGCCCGCTTCGCAGATGCAACTGAACCAACAGACCATTCCACTGATTGTCTACGCCAGTATTTTCTCCTCAGTATTGTTGTCGTATTTATGGATAGAGGGGGTGAGACATTTAGGACCGAATCGAAATAGTATTTTTATGAATCTATTGCCCTTATTTACGGCATTGATTGCGGTGGCTTTGCTGGGAGAACATTTACAGATGTTCCATTATATTGGCGGTGGTTTAACCTTGCTGGGGATTTTGATTGCTCAAACCCTTCAGAAACCAATTCAACTAAGATCAGCGTCCAAACAGGTTCTGGATTAAAGATGCTGGCAATAAAAAAGCTTTAACCGAGGTTAAAGCTTTTTAAAGTTTAAGAATGATTTTGAGCTGCAATCTGGGCTTCTAAAAGTTTGATTTGATCTTCTTTGAGCTTGAGCAAAGTATCCACATCGCTATTCTGCTGTTTCAAATCATGTTGCTGGTCTTGAAGTTGTTGATGAATATCATCCAGTTTGGCAATTTCTTCTTTTGCCAAACTGTCATTTACAGGGAGTGGCGCTTTTACAATCGATTCTTCAACCAATTGGATCGGTGCAGCGACATCACTGCTCGCCGTTGTTACTTCATCAACGGTTGCCGTTGCTTCAGTTGCTACTGGGGCAACGGTTTTTTCAGCCACAGGCTGAGTCGGTGCGGATGTTGTGGCTTGCTGATCTTTTTGAGCTAAGAACCATTGGACCGCAAGGAACAGCACCACGACAATACTAATTCCACCAATTATCATCCATAATAATTTGGAATTTTCTGTTTGGTATGTGGACATCACTTTTAACCTTCTAGTCAAAATGACGAGGTTTGAATTGTATCACCCCAATTTCATCTGGCTCAGCGGGTTGCGCTTGTTCCACATGGGTTGGGCGTTTTTCACTATAAGCACATTCGATACATTCAATCCACTCGTCATCCACAGTGATGATCTTAACGACACGATCTAAGGCCCCGCATTTCGGGCATTTTGCGCCCGCGATGAACTGTCTTTTCATGTCAGTTAATTACACCCTGTGAACAATAATGACGTAGTTTAAGCGGTTTTATCGGTGTTCGTCCAACCTTGATGACGTAATAATGCATCTATTTTTGGTTCTCTTTTTCGGAAATTGCGAAACGCATCAAGCGCCGTATCTTTTCCGCCAACTGCTAGAATAAACTTTCTAAACTCTTTTCCAGTCTCGGTATTAAAAATACCTTCGCTTTCGAAACGATCAAATGCATCACTGGCTAAAACTTCTGCCCATTTATACGAGTAGTAACCAGCAGCATAACCGCCTGCAAAAATGTGGCTGAAGCTGTGTTGGAAACGGTTATAAGCTACAGCGGGAACCACGGCAAATTTATCGCGAATATCGTCCAGTGTAGCTTGGATTTGCTGACTGTTTAAGGCTGGTGCTTGGCGGTGAATGCTCAGGTCAAACAATGCAAATTCAATCTGACGCAAGGTTTGCATGCCTGATTGGAAGAAACGAGCATTCAACAATGCAGATAGCAATTCTTGCGGTAATGTTTGTTTGGTTTCAGTGTGCTCGCTGAGTACATCTAAACTTTCATTGTCCCACGCCCAGAATTCCATAAATTGACTTGGTAACTCTACTGCATCCCACGCCACACCATGAGTACCTGCAACCGAGATGTTATCTACTTCTGTGAGCATATGATGTAAGCCATGACCAAACTCATGGAATAACGTAATCACTTCATCATGGGTCAGCAGCGCAGGTTGATTGCCAATTGGTGGGGTGAAGTTACATACCATATAGCAAATTGGTTTTTGCAGGCCATTGGCTGTTTGAACACGAGAACGGAAACCGCTCATCCATGCACCGCCGCGTTTGCCATTACGGGCATATAAATCAAAATAGAAACCACCGACTACTTGGCCTTGATCTTCAATTTCAAAATAACGCACATCATTCTGCCACACAGGAGCCTGACGTTCGATGATCTGGATCCCGTAAAGGCGTTGTACGATCTGGAATAAACCTTGAACCACTTTCGGTGCAGGGAAATACGGTTTTAGTGCTTCTTGAGAAAGATTGAACTGTTGTTGTTTCAGCTTTTCAGAATAGTAGGTTGCATCCCAAGGTTTGAGTTCCTCGATACCCTCTTGTTGTGCAATGCTTTTGAGCTCTTCAATTTCGGCGAGCGCTGGTGTACGCGCATGTTCTGCCAAATCGACTAAGAATTGATTTACTGTTTCAACATCTGGTGCCATCTTGCTTGCAAGTGAGTATTCTGCATAATTGTTGAAACCTAGCAACTGAGCCATTTCCTGACGTAAGCTCAGGATTTCTTCCATCACTGGGGTATTATCAAATTCAGTTTGGTCGGATTGTTCTGAGGCACGGGTAACGTAAGCCTTATACAGCTCTTCTCTCAACTCACGATCTTCTGCATAGGTCAAAATGGCAAAATAAGCAGGGAAGTCGAGTGTGGCAACCGCTTGCTCAAGCTCTCGTTGTTGTCCGTATTGTTTTAACAGTTCAACACTGCTTTGCGGTAAGCCTTTAAGTTGCGCTTCTGTTAGCGGCTTGAAGTAAGCTTGGGTAGCATCGAGTACATGGTTGGAGAAGTCAGAAGAAAGTTGAGATAAACGTGCTGAGATTTCGGCATAACGTTTTTTAGCTTCGCCTTCGAGTGCAACACCTGACAGTTTGAAATCACGTAAAGCCAGTTTAATCGCACTTTGTTGTGCTTCGCTCAGCGTTTGAAATACAGCACTATCATGGATCTGTTGATATGTTTGGTACAGCGGCGTATGTTGACCAAGCTGGGTATAGTACTCACTTAAACTCGGTAATAGAGCTTGATACACTTCACGGGTTTCCGCATTGTTCATCACAGCATTGAGATGCGACAAAATTCCCCATGCTTCACTCATGTTATTTTCAAGTTGATCAACTTCAGTCAATGTTGCCAGTTGGGCTTCAGAGCCCTGCGGGACTTCATTGAGTTGATTTAAGAAATTTTGACCGTTTTGAATGGTTTGTTCGATCTGTTGTTTTAAATCGGCAAGTTGAATTTGATCAAATTGAGGAACAGGAAGTGTTGCTTGCTGGAGTGTCATTGTATTTTTGCCATATTCATCTTTAAACATAGTTATAGATGTAGGGCTTCGGAGGGGAGAAATCAAGGTTGATTGATTATTTATTCGTTGGGTTTTGCGTTGCGACCTGGATTTCATCAATCGACATTACATATGTACCGAATGTGCTGTGACGGGTAGATAGCTTTAATTTGAGTTGATGATCCCTATACATTGCATATTGTTTTGATGTAATTCTGAAAATAGGGATCCCTGAATATATTGTTTGAAAAGAATAAAAATCGGTATTTTTAGAGCGTTTTTTTACTGCTTGTGCTGATATTTCTATGATTTGGGGTTTTCCTAGCGTATATGTCCAGATCATTGGAAGCGTACCGGCTAAGTTGAGCCAGAGTACGGGAATAATGAATAAAGGGAAAATAAATAAAGCATAATGTTTAGGCTGTTTTCGTACTTTCTGCCATTGTCTAGGAATCACCCATTCCTGTCTTTTTTTCAAGTAGAGAAAATAAATGAGGAGTAAGGCATAGAGAAAACATGCAATGATTAAGGCGACAATTTCTACTGTAAAGCTAGGTGAAAAATCACTCCAAAATACAGAAATAGCAGCACCGATTGTGAGAAAGAAAAAGAGAATAGAAAAGTAATGGTGGTAATAATATTTGGTGATGCGGGCGTAAGTCATTTGGATTTTATTTATATTTAAAAATAGTCTATCTATTCATTATATAACAAAAAATAAGAGAGCCGAAGCTCCCTTATCTTTTATCAATTACTCAGCCTTTGCTTTCGCATTCGACTTTTTCTTTTTCACTTTTTTCTTGGCCTTGTCTTTGCTTTCAGGCTTGGCAGACGCTTTTTTTGCAGGCTTCTTGGTATAAGAACTTGGTTTGTTCTTGTCCTTTTTCTTGCGTACAGGCTTTTCACCATCTTCACTAACTTTAGATTGAGTAGAGGGCTGTTTGCCAAATACTTCTTCAGTTGTTGAAGCACGCTTCGAGCTAGAAGGATTCGCAGTACGTGGTGCTTTTTGACGAATTACACGACCCAAATGTGTCAGCTGTTGTACCAGTTGGAAGTCAATTTTACGTTCTTCCAAGTTCACACCCGCAACTTGAATCTTCACTTCATCACCAAGGCTGAATGACTGTCCACGATTTTGACCGACTAAGCTTTGACTGGCCTGATCATAAATGAAGAAGTCATCACCTAACTGACTGACATGAATCATGCCGTCGACATAGAGGTCTTTCAGAGTCACGAATAGTCCAAACTCAGTGACTGCACTGATAACCCCGACAAACTCATCACCGATATGCTGTTGCATATAGTGGCATTTCAACCACATGGTGACGCTACGTGATGCTTCATCAGCACGACGTTCTGTCTTGGAGAAATGCTCACCCGCATCATCTAATGCTGCACCTGACAGTGGATACACTTTTTTGTCTAAATACGCTTTGATTGCACGGTGTAATAATAAGTCTGGATAACGACGAATCGGTGACGTGAAGTGGGTATAGGCTTCATATGCCAAACCATAGTGTCCTGCATTCTTCGCACCATAGTAGGCTTGCATCATCGAACGTAATAGCACCGCGTGGATACTTGGCGCATCTAAACGATCTTTGGTTGCTTCAATGACGGCTTGATAATCTGCTTGAGTTGGCTGTTCAGGGAATGGCAGACCAAGCAATTTCACAAAGTCACGCACTTTCTGAATACGTGAAAACTCTGGTGCTTCGTGCACACGATACAACATCGGAATATCATGCTCTAAAGCATATTCTGCTGCAGCAACGTTGGCCAGCAGCATACATTCTTCAATGAGTTTATGCGCATCATTACGTGTACGTGGCAAAATTTCCTTGATTCCGCCTAACTCATCAAAGGTCATGTAGGTTTCAACGGTTTCAAATTCCATTGCATGACGTTCAGCACGTAAGCCTTTTAGTGTTTGATAAAGCTGGAAGAGCGTATTAAGTGACTTATGAATGCTCTTATCTTCAGGGATCGCATTGGTTGCCCCCTCAAAATATTGTCCTACTTGGGTATAAGTCAGACGAGCTTTGGAATGCATCACCGCAGGGTAGAACTCATATCCTGTGACTTTACCTGCACGAGAAAGTTTTAAATCACAGACCATACACAGACGATCAACATGTGGATTTAAAGAACATAAGCCATTTGATAGCGCTTCTGGCAGCATAGGCAATACAAAGTGCGGGAAATAAACCGATGTACCACGTTCTTCTGCTTCTTCATTTAATGGAGAGTCTAAACGTACATAATGGCTAACATCCGCAATTGCAACGACAACACGATAACCACCACCTGCACGTTTTTCTGCAAATACGGCATCGTCAAAGTCACGTGCATCTTCACCATCAATAGTAACCAATGGTAGATCACGTAGATCAACACGCCCTTTAAGATCTTTTGCGGATGGTTCTTTAAAGCTTTCTGCTTCTTTCACCACAGCTTCTGGAAATTCGTAAGGCAGACCAAATTCTAGAATCGTTTGTGGAATGATGATTTCAGTATCTGCTTTATCCGCCATTGATTGAACGATATGGCCTGTCGCCAGTTCTTCGCGTGTTGGATAGTCATCAATTGCAACACGGAGCATATCACCAACTTTAGCATTGGCATGCTCAATCAATTCTTTTTCTAAAGTAATAGGTTGATGCTGGTTTGGATTGGCTGGTTGAATAAAGTATTCACCCTCATGTTCAGACAATTTACCAATAATTTGTTTAACGCGGTGTTGTACCACTTCGCTAATAAAGCCCCAAGGTTTACCTTTACGATCAACTGAGGTCTGACGCACTTTAACGCGGTCGCCATTAAAAACTAGGCGAAGTTCACGTTCAGGTAAAAGGATATCGTCCTGACCTGCAATATTGGCAGTACCTAGACCTTTACTATTGATATAGACCGTTGCTTCATGAGTTGGCAGATCGGTTGCAGGTTGGTATTTAAAACCATCCTTCATAAGTTGACCATCACGAACCATGGCGCTTAAACGGTGATTCAAGGCATCAATGCTTTTTTGATCGGGGATATTAAAGTGGTCAACCAGCTCTGCATGGGACTGTGCAGTTTGTAATTGTTCTAATGTAGTGAGAATAAGAGTTCGGCTAGGAATAGGATTATCGTAACGTTGCGCTTCTGCTTTTGCTTCGGGATCGGCCCAATTTTTAGTCATATCGTTTCAATTCACATCTGGCAGATCGGTTTAGCATAAGTCATTCAAACTCTAACTGCACGTCAAAGATTGCAAGATTCTGTTTATTGCTCCGATCTGAATAAAGGAGAGAACACTATATTAACAAGCGTTGAACCAAAAAATGCTGAAAAAATGTGGAAATTGGTTAAAAAACATTTGATTGAGCTTAAAAAGCAGAAAAAAACAGGAACATCCCTTGTGTAATGTGGTTTTAGTTTGTATTATTGCGCTCGTGTTACGGTGAGATGGGTGAGTGGCTGAAACCACATCCCTGCTAAGGATGCGTACGGGTAACTGTACCGAGGGTTCGAATCCCTCTCTCACCGCCACTTTACTTAAAGCGCTCATAGCTCAGCTGGATAGAGCACTTGGCTACGAACTAAGGGGTCGGGAGTTCGAATCTCTCTGAGCGCACCAAGTAAAGATTTAAAGTAACACACGCCTAAATAGGCACATAAGTAATGCGCTCATAGCTCAGCTGGATAGAGCACTTGGCTACGAACTAAGGGGTCGGGAGTTCGAATCTCTCTGAGCGCACCAACTTAATAGAAGAAACCGCTTAATTGCGGTTTTTTTGTGCCTGATTTTTTGATCGAATATGAATTAAATAATAAATATAAAAAAAGCCGCTCATATCAGCGGCTTTTTAGTTGATCTATTTAGAAGTGATTCACTGAACTGAATAGATGATCTGTAAGACTGCTGAGTGGCGATTGAAGAGATACAAGATCTGTTAAAGAACCACCATTTGGATTTGGTTCACCCACAGCGATGCCAGAAGTGACGGTTCCAGTCAATGCATCTAAAATTCCGTCTACGCTGCCATGAAGACTGTAATCTCCATTTCCAACACTGACGCTAATTAGATTATTGATGCTCTCTAATGAACCATCGCTGAATAGGGTACTGACATGATCTTGTAATGTGTCTACTGCAATGTTGCCATTGCTAATGACAGTTTGAATCGGTTGAGCAATTCCTGCGATAACGTCTCCGCTATTTGCACCATTATTAATGGTTCCAAGAATATCTGTAATCACACTTAGACCACCTTCACCACCAATACCGCCAGTAATGCCACCGATAATCCCAGAGATTGAGCCTAAAGGACCACCTTCACCACCGATACCGCCAGTGATTCCACCGATAATCCCAGAGATTGAGCCTAAAGGACCACCTTCGCCACCACCGATGCCGCCAGTAATACCACCAAGGATGTCAGAGATTGAGCCCAAAGGACCGCCTTCACCACCGCCGATACCGCCAGTAATGCCACCAAGGATGCCAGTGATTGCGCCAAGAGGGCCACCTTCACCACCACCGATTCCGCCAGTAATGCCGCCAATGATTCCTGTGATTGCACCTAAAGGACCGCCTTCACCACCGCCAATACCGCCAGTGATACCACCGATGATGCCAGTGATTGCGCCAAGAGGGCCACCTTCACCACCACCGATTCCACCAGTCACACCGCCGATGAGGCCACCAACATCAGTGAGGTCACCAGCAATATGCTGAACCAGACCAGAAGCAGTTGAACCGTTGCTAATTAATGTACCGACTACACCAGTCAGTGAACCCGCAGTACCACCAATATCAGCACTTGCTAAATCAGAAATAGCTTCCAATGTACCGTTAACGGTATCGCGAGAAGTTTCAAAGGTGAGGGTACCTAGATTAGTTAGATCGGTAACAGGAT
>NZ_KB850215.1:513594-514337 GCF_000369845.1 Acinetobacter higginsii
TGCTAAATCAGAAATAGCTTCCAATGTACCGTTAACGGTATCGCGAGAAGTTTCAAAGGTGAGGGTACCTAGATTAGTTAGATCGGTAACAGGATGAACACCCGGAAGAACACCGCTAATTGCGCCACCTACTGTAGTGATACCAGTGTTGATAATATCTGTTTTTAGGCTTTCAACGCCTTGAAGGACATCGATGCCTGTTTGGATTACACCTGTGACAGGGTTGTTGCCAAGATCACCGCCAGTAATCCCACCGATAATGCCAGTGATCGCACCTAATGGACCGCCTTCACCACCACCAATACCGCCCGTGATGCCACCGATAATGCCAGTGATCGCGCCTAGAGGACCACCTTCACCACCACCGATTCCGCCAGTAATGCCGCCAATGATTCCTGTGATTGCACCTAAAGGACCGCCTTCACCGCCGCCGATACCGCCAGTAATCCCACCGATGATGCCAGTGATTGCGCCAAGAGGGCCACCTTCACCACCACCGATTCCACCAGTCACACCGCCAATGAGACCACCAACATCAGTGAGGTCACCAGCAATATGCTGAACCAGACCAGAAGCAGTTGAACCATTATTAATCAATGTGCCGACAACACCTGTGAGAGAACCCGCAGCACCACCAATATCAGCACCTGCTAAATCAGAAATAGCTTCCAATGTACCGTTAACGGTATCGCGAGAAGTTTCAAAGGTGAGGGTACCTAGATTAGTTAGATCGGTAACAGGAT
>NZ_KB850215.1:514347-589874 GCF_000369845.1 Acinetobacter higginsii
TGCTAAATCAGAAATAGCTTCCAATGTACCGTTAACGGTATCGCGAGAAGTTTCAAAGGTGAGGGTACCTAGATTAGTTAGATCGGTAACAGGATGAACACCCGGAAGAACACCGCTAATTGCGCCACCTACTGTAGTGATACCAGTGTTGATAATATCTGTTTTTAGGCTTTCAACGCCTTGAAGGACATCGATGCCTGTTTGGATTACACCTGTGACAGGGTTGTTGCCAAGATCACCGCCAGTAATCCCACCGATAATGCCAGTGATCGCACCTAATGGACCGCCTTCACCACCGCCAATACCGCCAGTGATGCCACCGATAATGCCAGTGATTGCACCAAGAGGACCACCTTCACCACCACCGATTCCGCCAGTAATGCCGCCAATGATTCCTGTGATTGCACCTAAAGGACCGCCTTCACCACCACCGATACCACCAGTCACACCGCCGATGAGGCCACCAACATCAGTGAGATCGCCTGCAATATGCTGAACCAGACCAGAAGCAGTTGAACTGTTGCTAATTAATGTACCAACTACACCTGTGAGAGAACCCGCAGCACCACCAATATCCGCACCTGCTAAATCAGAAATAGCTTCCAATGTACCGTTTACCGTATCGCGCGAAGTTTCAAAGGTGAGGGTGCCTAAATTGGTGAGATCTGTGACTGGATGAACACCCGGAAGAACACCGCTAATTGCACCACCTACCGTAGAGATGCCTGTGTTGATAATATCTGTTTTTAGGCTTTCAACACCTTGAAGCACATCGATACCTGTTTGGATCACACCTGTGACAGGGTTATTGCCAAGATCACCGCCAGTAATTCCGCCAATGATGCCAGTGATCGCGCCAAGAGGGCCACCTTCACCGCCAGTAATTCCGCCGATGATGCCAGTGATCGCACCAAGAGGGCCACCTTCACCACCACCGATACCGCCAGTAATGCCGCCAATGATGCCAGTGATTGCACCAAGAGGACCGCCTTCACCACCGCCGATACCGCCAGTAATGCCGCCGATGATACCTGTGATTGCACCAAGAGGACCACCTTCACCGCCACCGATTCCACCAGTCACACCACCGATGAGGCCACCAACATCAGTGAGGTCACCAGCAATATGCTGAACCAGACCAGAAGCAGTTGAACCGTTATTAATCAATGTGCCGACAACACCTGTGAGAGAACCCGCAGCACCACCGATATCCGCACCCGCTAAATCAGAAATTGCTTCTAATGTGCCATTTACTGTATCCCGTGAAGTTTCAAAGGTGAGGGTACCTAAATTGGTGAGATCTGTGACTGGATGAACGCCTGGAAGAACACCGCTAATTGCGCCACCTACCGTAGAGATACCAGTGTTGATAATATCTGTTTTTAGGCTTTCAACACCTTGAAGGACATCAATACCTGTTTGGATCACACCTGTGACAGGGTTATTACCAAGATCACCACCTGTAATCCCACCGATAATGCCAGTAATTGCGCCTAATGGACCACCTTCACCACCGCCAATACCGCCAGTGATGCTACCGATGATGCCAGTGATTGAGCCAAGAGGACCACCTTCACCACCACCGATACCGCCAGTAATGCCGCCGATGATACCTGTAATTGCGCCAAGAGGACCGCCTTCACCACCGCCGATACCACCAGTAATCCCACCGATGATACCTGTGATAGAACCTAATGGACCTGTGCTACCAATGTTGGTTACATCCCCTATAATATGTTGAACCAGACCTGATGCAGTAGACCCATTATTCACCAGTGTACCAATGACACCTGTTGCAGAACCAATTGCCCCGCCAATATCTGCACCAGCAAGGTGGGAGACGGTTTCTAGTGTACCGTTTACCGTATCCCGTGAAGTTTCAAAGGTGAGGGTACCTAAATGAGCTAGGTCTCCAATTGGGTGTTCAGATTGATGCACTGCATTAATGACCGTGCCAGCAACAGTATTAATTCCTGTATTGATGATATCGGTTTTTAAACTCTCAAGCCCTTGAAGGACATCAATACCACTTTGAACAATACCTGTGACTGGGTTGTTCGCTAGGTCACCACCCGTGATGCCACCAATAATTCCAGTCACTGCACCAAGTGGACCGCCTTCAGCTCCACCCGTGATACCGCCAATGATTCCCGTGACTGCACCAAGTGGGCCGCCCTCAGTTCCACCGGTAATACCGCCAATGATTCCAGTCACTGCACCAAGTGGACCACCATTTGTTCCACCCGTAATACCTCCGATAATTCCTGTGACTGTACCAAGTGGGCCGCCCTCAGTTCCACCGGTAATACCGCCAATGATTCCAGTCACTGCACCAAGTGGACCACCATTTGTTCCACCCGTAATACCACCAATAATGCCTGTGACTGAACCAAGCGGACCACCCTCGGTTCCGCCTGTAATTCCTCCAAGAATGCCTGTTACTGCACCAAGTGGATTACCACTTGCCCCGCCAGTAACACCGCCTAAAATATTTGTGACTGTAGAAATTGGGCTACTACTACCTGTTACATTTCCCAGAACGCTAGTAATTGAACTTATAGGATTGTTGGCTGCTCCACCTGTAAGATTGCTTACCGTGTGAGTTACGGTATTTGTTGAAACGATATTTGTAATTGTAGACAAGGACAAAGGAGCAAGGATTGAACCGCCAACGTGTGATGTAGATGTACTACTATCAACTAAGCTTGAAGTAATACTTTTAATGGGTGACAAAAGACTTTTGAAAAGCATAACGATACCTATATTTTTAAAGTTGTGTTGTTTTGAGTAATTATTAAATTGCTATGATTTTTTTGTGATTAAAGTCACATTAATCATATTTAGTGTTATATGTGGCAGTTATTTTGTCAATCTGTAACGGGCTAGAATATGATTGTTAAATGTGGATTTAAAATGTTGAATTTTAATATATTTATTGGTTGTTAATTTTAACTAAATTTACACTTGTATTTTATTTGAAAGGGTAAGGGGATTTTAATCATAGTGAGATAAGTTTTATTTATCATATAATTAAAGTGTTATTTGAGTACAATCTATGTCTTGTGAAGAAGATGCTGGAAAGAAAGTTTTAAAATTTGTTACTCGTTTGCAAAAAAATATTTCCAGTGTTTCTCGGTTTTATTTAATCAATAAAGATCAATATTTTAAATTTTTTCTTAATTAATTTTTTTAAAATTATAATAAATATAAAATCGTATTGTTTATGCTGTTATTGACGTGTTATTTAAAAAAACTTACCAATCAAATGTAGCCTTTTTGAAATATTCTCATCTTAGCCTGATGAACTTTATTATGCTGCAAAAGAAAAGCCACTGATTACAGTGACTTTTCTTGGTATTGCTATATTTTAAAAATGATGAAGTGAACCGAATAGGTGATCGGTTAGGTTTGTTAATGGTGAAGAAACTGAAATGAGATCGGTAATGCTTCCCCCATTTGGATTTGGTTCACCGACAGCAATGCCGGAAGAAGTCGAAAGTGTGCCAGTAATTATGGTGAGCAGACTATCTAGACTGTTACTGCTACCACTATTGTCATAGTTAATATGGATAAGGTTGTTGAGACCTTCCATAATATTACCACTCGCGAGATCGCCGAGACTATCTTGTAGATTACTGATTGCTGAACTACCACTACCAATCACCATGTCGATCGGTTGGGCAATACCAGAAAGAATACCATCTCCACTAATACCCCCCGTAATGCTGCCAATGATGTTTGTGATTGAACCTAAAGGACCACCTTCACCGCCGCCACTAATACCTCCCGTAATGCCAGTGATCGTGCCAAGAGGGCCGCCTTCACCACCAGCGATTAGGCCACCCACATCAGTGAGATCACCTGCAATATGTTGAACCAAA
The DNA here is from genome assembly GCF_000369845.1 of Acinetobacter higginsii. Classification (NCBI taxonomy): domain Bacteria; kingdom Pseudomonadati; phylum Pseudomonadota; class Gammaproteobacteria; order Moraxellales; family Moraxellaceae; genus Acinetobacter; species Acinetobacter higginsii. The sequence continues at coordinate 518,229 of NZ_KB850215.1, forward strand.
CCAGAAGCAGTTGAACCGTTGGTAATTAATGTACCAACTACACCTGTAAGAGAACCCGCAGCACCACCGATATCCGCGCCCGCTAAATCAGAGATCGCTTCTAGTGTGCCGTTTACTGTATCGCGCGAAGTTTCAAAGGTGAGGGTACCTAAATTGGTGAGATCTGTGACTGGATGAACGCCAGGAAGTACACCGCTAATTGCACCACCTACTGTAGTAATACCTGTGTTGATAATATCTGTTTTTAGGCTTTCAACACCTTGAAGCACATCGATACTTGTTTGGATGACACCTGTGACAGGGTTATTGCCTAGATCACCGCCAGTAATGCCACCAATGATGCCTGTGATCGCGCCAAGAGGGCCACCTTCACCGCCACCAATACCACCGATGATGCCAGTGATTGCGCCTAGAGGACCACCTTCACCACCAACACCTCCTGTGACGCCAGCAACAATACCTGTCACAGTCCCTAATAAGCCTGTTGCACCTTCACCATCACCTGCCACAATATGAATAAGATTGGTCACAGGGCTCAATGGATTGAACTCACCTTCACCATTTAGACCACTTAAATCAAGCACTGAGATGGCATTGCCTGAGAAGTTAATTGGAATCGTAATGGGTGTCACGATGCTTGCATCGTCGCCGTTACCATTGCCGATACCGAAATTATGGTCGCCATTACCAGAACCAATACCACCCAGTAGGCCACCAGAGCCATTGCCGGTACCATTGCCATTGTTCGTGGTGTCATTGTCTTGAACATAGTTGTTGGTTGTGGTGGATGAATTATTGTGTGAGTTTGCTGTTGCGCTGCCAAATAAAGAAATTGCATTGCCAGATAAATTAATAGGAATTGCAATCGGCGCTACTATGCTGGCATTGTCACCAATTCCATTGCCTATACCATAATTGTGTTCACCATTACCGGCACCTACGCCATTGAGTAAACCGCCAAGACCAAGGAGGCCTCCACCAGCACCACCTGTACCATTGCCACCGCTATTACTATTGTCAGTGGAGTCGTTGTCCTGAACAAAGTTATTGGTTGTGGTGGATGAGTTGTTGGTTGAGTTTGCTGTTGCATTGCCAAAGATAGAGAAGGCATTTCCTGATGCATTTACAGGAACCGTGATTGGCATAACCACGCTGGCATCATCCGCAACCCCATTACCAATACCGTAATTGTGTTCGCCATTACCTGCGGCTATACCATTTAATAGCCCACCACCGGCCGCATTACCTGAACCCGTTCCATTAGCACCAGTATTGCTGTTGTTGATGGTGTCATTGTCTTGGAAATAGTTTGAAGTGGTTGTAGATGAATTGTTGACTGAATTTGAAGTGGCGTTGCCAAAGATGGAGAAGGCATTTCCGGATGCATTGATTGGTGTCGTAATCGGTGCAACAACACTGGCATCATCCGCAATCCCATTGCCTATACCATAATTGTGTTCACCATTACCTGCAGCGACTCCATTTAATAAACCACCCCCGACACCATTACCTGTTGTGCCGCCGACGCCCGTACTGCTGTTGCTATTATTGGTACTATCGTTGTCTTGGAAGATGTTGGTGGTTTTGGTTGAGGAATCATTGACTGAATTTGAAGTGGCATTCCCAAAAATTGAGAAGGCATTACCTGAACCACTGATTGGGGTTGTAATCGGTGCAACCACACTGGAATCATTACCGATGCCATTACCAATACCATAGCTGTGATCACCATTACCTGCAGCAGGACCATTAGCCCAGCCACCCACGCCATTACCAGCAGAACCACCGAGTAGACCTGTGCCACTATTACTATTGTCCGTACTGTCATTATCTTCATAATGATTGACAGCTGTGGTTGATGAGTTGTTGACTGAACTTGTGGTTGAGTCCCCAAATACGGAGAAGGAGTTACCTAAACCACTGAGTGGCGTTGTAATCGGCATCACCACACCGACATCATCACCGTTGCCATTACCAATGCCGTAATTATGTTCGCCGTTGCCTGACCCTACGCCATTGAGCAGACCGCCAATGCCATTACCTGAGCTGCCGCCTATACCTGTGCCGCTATTGCTATTGTCCGTACTGTCATTGTCACGCACAATATTGGTAGTGGTGGTCGAAGCATTGTTATGAGATGAGTTATTGGCATCGCCCAAGAAGCTGAATTCATTTCCTAAGCTATTGACTGGCATCGTGATGGGTGTGGTTATACCGACATCATCACCGTTGCCATTGCCAATACCGTAGTTTTGTTCACCATTACCAGAACCAATACCACTGAGTAGACCACCAATGCCATTGCCTACACCGCCTACTCCAGTACCATGATTACTATGGTCGATATGGTCATTGTCTTCGACGATATTGGTCGTATTGGTTGAGCCGTTATTCACAGATGTATTGCCTGTATGGGTTGGATCATTACTGCCAAACCAAGAGACATTGTTACCCATCGCATTGATTGGGGTAACTATAGGTGAGGTCCAGTCGGCATCATCACCGTTGCCATTGCCGATGCCATAGTTATGTTCGCCATTGCCCGCACTCACTCCATTGAGCAAACCACCGATACCGTTACCTGAACTGCCAGTCGTAGTCGTTCCGCTATTGCTATTGTCGGTTGTATCATTGTCTTGAACATGATTGAGTGTTGTGGTTGGCGCAGAGTTGCTAGATGAATTATCACTTCCTCCACCAAATGAATTGCCTAATACATTGAATGGTGTGGTCCATGGAACAGTAACATCGACATCATCGCCGTTACCATTTCCGATGCCGTAGTTTTGTTCGCCATTACCTGCAGCAGGGCCATTGCCCCAACCACCGACACCATTGCCAACATCACCTAGACCTGTGCCATTATTACTGTTGTTGGTTGTATCGTTATCCTGAATAATATTTGACGTTGTTGTTGGTGCGGTATTGGTGGAGTTAACATCGCCACCGCCTAAACCCGCAACTGAGTTACCGAGTACATGTACTGGCGTTGTCCAAGGAACCGTGGCACTGGCGTCATCACCGTTGCCATTGCCAATTCCGTAATTGTGTTCGTCATTTCCTGCGCTAACACCATTCAGTAAGCCGCCGAGGCCATTACCCGCACCTCCAACGCCTGTTCCATTGTTACTATTATTGGTGCTGTCATTATCTTGAATGACATTGGAGGTCGAGGTTGGAGCAGTATTGATTGAGTTTACATCTCCACCACCGATGCCTACAACTGAGTTGCCTAAGGCTTGGAAGGGGGCTGTCACAGGGATAGTGACACTGGCATCATCACCGTTACCATTACCGATGCCATAGTTTTGTTCACCATTTCCTGAACCAATCCCATTGAGCCATCCACCACCACTGCCATTGCCTGCTGCAGCAGTGCCGTTGTTGCTATTGTTAACAGCGTCGTTGTCTTGAATTTGTGTAGTCGATGTCGTTGCTGCTGTATTTATAGTGTTAACATCAGCACCGCCTAAACCAATAATTGCATTACCAGCCGCTTGAACAGGTGTGGTCCATGGCACAGTAATACTGACATCATTACCGTTACCATTGCCAATTCCGTAATTATGCTCTCCATTGCCGGCTGCAACACCATTGAGTAGACCACCTGCATCGCCATTACCCGCAGCTCCAGTACCTGTGTTGCTATTATTGGTGCTGTCATTATCTTGAATGAGGGTAGTTGAACTGGTTGGTGTGCTATTGATAGAGTGAACAGTACCATCACCCAATGCACCGATTGAGTTACCTAAAGCATCAAAAGGTACCGTAACTGGTGTGGTGAGATTTGCGTCATCTCCATTTCCATTACCCACACCATAGTTGTGATCGCCATTGCCTGCGGCAACACCACTTAATAAACCGCCATTGCTACCATTACCTGCAGCAGTACCAGTATTACTATTGTTGATGCTGTCATTGTCTTGGATGTGAGTCGAAGACGTTGTTGTGGCCGTATTGATTGAGCTAATGGGTGACGAACCTCCAAGCCAAGGAAAAGAGTTTCCTAATGCATGAAAAGCCGTAGTGAAAGGAAGAGGGACGTTAAGATCTTGGCCATTGCCAACACCGACACCATAATTTTGATTGCCATTTCCTGTTATTGCACTGAATAAACCATTATTTGAGCCATTATTGTTGTTGGTGACATTAGTACTCTCGACCACAACATGGTTTGTGGTTGATACCGTATTTACAGCAGTCGGTACTGCTGCTTGGCTATTACTACTCGAATGAGAAAGAATACCCGTAATTGGTGATAAAATATTTTTAAATAACATGTCGATATACCTATAATTATTGGAGTTTTATTTTTAATAAGCCTTAATAATTATGTGACTCCTGTCTCATAATGTGTTTATTAGTATTTATTGCTTATCTATTTAAAGTCAATATTGTGCTTTGTATCATATTTTTAAACAGCTATAAAAATACGATAAAACAAAGAGATGTATTTTCTAGTGATCACTGGTTTATCGTTCTAATTTGGAATGCGATTTTTTTAATTCTTTATCAAAAATTGATAATCGATAAAAATATAAAATGACTTAAATATTGTTTATTTAAAGTTTAATCATTCACTTAGCGAATAATAAATGTTTGTGTCTGATTGAGGGTTATACAGAGTTGGCAGTTGATATGAACCACTTATCTCACTGTTGTTGTGGGTTGAAGCATGCTGAAATGACCAATCACTGCTGAATCTATAGACAGTTGATCATGATCTTGTGAAAAAGGTCTTATCATTTGGGGAAAAGTGCGTATAATGCCCCCATCAAATATGCGCTCATAGCTCAGCTGGATAGAGCACTTGGCTACGAACTAAGGGGTCGGGAGTTCGAATCTCTCTGAGCGCACCAATTTGAATAAATAAACCGCTTAATTGCGGTTTTTTTGTGTCTTAAGTTTTTGCTTTAATTTTTTGTACAAATACGGCATTGCCACCCACAGCAGGAAGTACATCATGATAAGGCAGGCTGCGCATGGCTCTTAATAAGAATGGGGCCTTCTCATCGATTTTCATCGCGCTGGTCATGCTCAATAAGGTTCCTTGATTAAGTGAACTCAACTGCATTTTTCCTTTAATAAAACGTAGGTCACCACCATTGGCATAAAAATTATTTTCATCTGTCTGCGGATAATTAAAACGTAATTTAAATGCGAACGGTATATTGATGACTCCAAGGCCAACATTGACTTGAATATCTGCATCCTGCCCTTGATTTTGAATCGGAGAGGCAATTACTTTTTTAATCTGCCGAGGAAATAACTCTTGGTAGGCCAATGGACTCAGCCATTTTTGTAAGGGTTGAGTCGGTTGTTTATAAAATTGATAGGTGGTGGTAAAACGCATGGATTCTCGGCCATGGGTATACAGCATACTGGTCGGTGCATGCAGGATACTGACAGGTTGCTGAGCAGATTGAATCAATTGTGTGATTTTATTCAGTTGTGCTGCATTCAACTGCGGATTCGGCATTTGTCCTGCATTGAGTGGCTTAAGGTCGGATTGAATAAAGCGGGTTCTTAAGGATTCTAAAATAAACGCATTACTACTACTTGGAATTCCGAGTTTGACCTCAGGAATGGCATTGAGAATTTTCTTAAAAATAAATCCTTTGGGTTGATTCAAATCGCCCCATTGAGTCAAGGTGATTAAGGTGCGGTTCTCGTCCAGTGCAAACCATTCAAATTTACCGACACCGTAGGGAATCGGTGCATCAATCACCAAACTGGCAATGCTATTGGGTTTGATCTGATGTTGTAGGGTGACGTCTTCATTAAAGTTAAGTACGGGAATTGGGGTCGGAATCGAGACCCGATATTTCATTTGTACCGTATTACCTGATTGCTCTAATGTCTTCGCCGATTTGAGCGTTGGGAATAATCCGACATAGTGGTTGAAATCGGTCAGTGTTTTGGCCACTTGTTGTGCATTGACGGGAACAATGATCGCGGCCGAGTTAAAACTGACATTGGGTTGAGGATTGCTTTTCAGTGTGGGTACGGCTGTTTTAGTTGCGGGATGCCCGTAAATAAAAATATTGTTTTGGGTATAATTGGCCAACAGTTGTGGATTATTTTGAAAAGGTTGTAGGGCACTCGGGATATTGTCTGTCCATGGTAGGATTTGTGCAAAACATGTTTGTGTAAGCCCCAATAAAATACAGGGCAAGATTAAACGATTTAAATAAGACATCACATTCCTTTGATTTTTATCCGTGATTTCATCCAATGACTTGATCTCCTGACTTGAGCGATCAATATTGCTTATTAATAATTTTTTTTATGCATGAAAAATAGTCGTATTGTGTAAAACCCGCTCAAGTGGATGTCTGGAGCGGGGCTAGGAAAAGTTTATTGTTCAGCCATTAAGCTTTTACGGCGATAAACAAACAAGATGGCACCCAGTGGCAATGCAATTTGCAAGATAATTGGACTATAGACCGTTTGCTGGAAGTAACCCGCACCTAAGATGAGGAAGCTCAGCATTTGAAAAGCGTAACTGCCATCGGTCCAATTCAGTGAAAATTGCATAAAGCCAAAGCAAATAAAAATTAACCACACCCATTTCCGTTTTTGCATGGGGGTTCTTATGCATAGGATAAAGGCATATATACAAAACAGCGGAATCGTAATGGCAAGGATAAACACGACATAATGCAGTAGGCTTTTTCCTGCAAATGTAAAGCCATGCATGGCTTGGACAGAATGGTCAATCGGTTCAACATGAATGCCAATAATACGGATTTGATCTGCCTGTTTACTGAGTACGATTTTATTTATCAGCCAATGATCCGCAAATTCATATTCAAAGCTTAATTGATAAGTGACAATATCTTTAAATAAGCTTTTGTTGGCTGCAATTAACTTGATATTTTTAACGGGTTCATCTGGAAATAAGCCTGCCATTTGAATCAAGGTGCTATGGGTTGATTCATCTTGGAGTTCTGGGCTGAGATATTTCTCAACGGCTGCATAGTTTTTGTTGCTGAGTTGATTAAACATATCTTCAGCAAAAGCCTTTTCTTGTGGCGGTACAATCTTTTCGAGAAAGGATTGTTGGCTACAGGCACTGAGTGTGATCAAAAGACCTAAAATAAACAGTAACGATTTGAACTGTTGTTGCATCTTCATCATTTTCATACTGTTAAATTCATCTATAAAATTAAATTGATATAAAAGGGCGCACCCAAAAGAGAAAAAACATCACATTTAAATTTTGTATTAAATCGCGATAAATGTGATTTCCCATTAAATCATTTATGTTCTAATAGGTCAGTTTTTTTTCAAATGTTAGAAATCTAAAAATGTCTGAACAACGTCCAAGTGTATCGGTGCGCTATTATTTGAATTTAGAAGAATCACAAGATGGTTTTGCTTTGGTCACTTTTGGCAAAAAAACCTTTAGCCGCTTTTTAACCCCAGTGATCAGTATTGCGATTATTTTGTGGGGAATCTATTTAGGTTTTTCTGGTGTTGGACGTTATTACGTTGCACTGGGCGCTTTTTTTCTGGTGATGCAAGCCGTTATGCGCTATTGGTTGTTGCCAATGTTGTTTAAGCGCCAATTTGTACGCTATCAGTTTGGTAAAAGTGAACAGGGGATTGACCTTTATCAAGATCACTTTGAACTGTATGCTGCAGGCAAAAAACAAAGTGCACAATATGCCGAAGTCCAATCATTTGCGGTTGGCAAGTTGACTTATATGTTAGAGCTGAAAAGCCACACTGTGGTAATCGTACCTAAACGCGCATTTAGCGATTCAGCAGAGCAAACAAAATTTGAAAATAGTTTCAAGAAGTAAGTTTATCGACGGTTGAAAGAACAAGGAGTTTTCATGAGTACACGTCCTTCAAAAATTGTGTGTGTGGGTCGAAATTATGCCGAACATGCCAAGGAATTAGGTAATGCCATTCCTGAGCGTGCCTTGCTTTTTATCAAACCACCCAGCAGTCTTGGTTCTTTGACGCAAGGTGTAAGCTGGAATCAAGAACTGGGTGAGTGTCACTATGAATGCGAAATTTGCTTGCAAATCGCACATCCTTTATCGCAAGAAACCGATCCAGCCAAAGCCTTGGAAGCCATTGGTGCAATCACTTTAGGTCTGGATTTGACCCTACGCGATTTGCAGGGTGATTTAAAATCCAAAGGCGAGCCTTGGGAACGTGCTAAAGCCTTTGATGGTGCCTGTATTTTGGCGGACTGGATTGAAGCAGACGAAATTGGTGACTTGCAAGAGCTAGAGCTGATTTTGAATATCAATGGTGTAGACCGTCAGCACGGTTTTACCAAAGATATGATCTTTGATATTGGGACTCTACTTGTTGAGATTAACAAATCGTTTAGTCTGGAAGTTGGTGATGTCATTATGACGGGTACACCTGCTGGTGTTGGCGCATTACGTGCCAATGATCAATTGACCATGAAATTGATTACTCAGTCTGGAGAGTATGACTGGGATACCTTTGTCAAAGCCTAAGTTGCAATGAAATAAAAGGGTGGCGCTGTGATTGATATCAGCGCCATTTTTTATGCCTGAAAAAAGTGATTTTCTTTTTAGTTGTTCATTTAGTTGGGTGAGCAAACGAAAGGTTTAGCGCCCTTGATACAGTTTACGAAATTGATCTGGGGTGAAATGCATCCAACGTTTAAACATATAAATAAAAGCCGATGAGCTGGCATAACCTAAGTCCAAGGCAATGTTTTCAATGGTTTTACCCTGATTTAACATCGACATCGCTTTCATCACTTTTAAACGTTGCCGCCATTCATGTAACGACATCCCCAATTCTTTTTGACTATAGCGGGCAAGGGTACGTTCGGTCATATTGATCATTTGTGCCAGCTGCTGCAAGGTACTGTTATCCGCAGGAAACTCATGTAAATGGGTCAATATTTTAGCCAGCGCGGGATGTTGTGTTGTAGGTAAATAACTACCAACCAACTCCGCATGAGTTAGTGAATCGAGCAAAACTTGAAGTAAGCGTAAATATTCTGGATCTTGTTCAGAAAAGGGATGTTTGCGGATATGTTCGAGCAGTGCAGAAACCAAGGGTGCTGACAATAAGATACCTGCTTGTTGAGGCATGTTTAGGCAGAGTGATTCATGCACGTACAAGGTGCAATGCGTGACCTCGTTACGATTGATGCCGCTGTGTTGTAAATGTGGCGGCAGCCAAATCCCATAAGGTGGTGGAGTTAAATAATGAATTTGCTCAATATTGACCTCTAAAACACCGTCAAAAGCATAGATAAATTCTCCCCAAGCATGCGCGTGTTTCGGGTAAAACGTCTCTGCAGGTGCATCCCGAATCTGTAGCCATAATGGCGCAGGAATTTCATTGTAGGTCGGGATTGGCTGAAAATCTTGAATCCGTTGTGCTGATTTTTTCATAACATGAGAATTGCCTGAAAATACGCATCTATTGTCGTATTTTCACTATATCATGAAAATACGACAGTCTTATATTGGTGCTCAAACCACAAAATCAGGAGCGCGCAATGGATGAGCGTAAAGCATTAGATGCAACGGCATCGGGTCTGATGATCGTACTGTGTATGATCTGGGGACTACAACAAGTCATTTTAAAAATGGCAGCTCCTGATATTTCGCCCTTAATGCAAATCGCGTTGCGTTCGGGCCTTGCCGCCATACTGCTTTTACCCTTACTTTACTTTGATAAAACCAGTCAGCTTTTTAATCGCCAGAATTTAAAAGCGGGTGCACTGGTTGCTTTTCTATTTTCTCTGGAATTCTTTTTATTGGCACAAGCTTTACAGCTAACTTCGGCTTCACATGCTGTGGTGCTGCTGTACACCGCACCGATTTTTGTCGCCTTGGGCTTACATTGGAAGCTCCCTTCAGAGCGTCTCAGTCTGCTGCAATGGAGCGGCATCGGGATTGCCTTTTTAGGGATCGTGGTGACGTTCTTACGTACGACCTCAGGAGCATCGATTGCGGATCGACAGATGTTGTGGGGGGATTTACTGGCTTTGGCGGGAAGTATTGCTTGGGCTGCAACTACCATTACCGTACGTTTATCCTCACTGGCGCAAGCTGCGGTGACTCAAACGCTGTTTTATCAATTGGCGGGTAGTTTTGTGCTGTTGTTTGGCGCGGCTCTGGTTCTTGGGCAGGCCACGATTCATTTCACTCCATTGGTGATGGGTAGTTTAGCCTTTCATACCTTGGTGGTTTCTTTTGCTAGTTTCTTGGCATGGTTCTGGTTGCTACGAAATTATTTAGCTTCCCGCCTAGGCGTCTTTTCCTTCCTGACTCCTTTATTCGGGATGGCTTTTGGGGTGTGGTTATTGGGTGAAAAAATTGAACTGAATTTTGTGATTGGTTCTGCATTAGTTTTGCTTGGCATTGTAGTGGTGAGTTTACAGGGCTGGTTAAGGAAATAAAAAAGACCTCGAAAGAGGTCTTTTTGCTTACTTCTGTTCAAACAGGGTGGACAGTGGAATGGAAAGCTTGGCTGCTAAGTAATCATTACTTTCAACCAACGAAGGCCCGAGTCGCTCCATCCATTCATCATCCTGATGGATATGCTCAACATCGGGACGTAACGGTAGTGGATAAGGCAGAGCAGTGAAGAAGCTCCAGAAATCCACCTGAGCCAGATTACGGACCAACACATATTCGTCTTTATCCGTGCGCATAATCAGGTTTTGGGCTTCCAGTTGCAAGATAAAAGACGGTAAGCGACCGAGTTCACCTCGACCAATAATATTTAACAGCTCTTTTTCACTGACACTCTGTCCGATTTGCTGTTTTTTATAAAATAATTCCAGAATATCCAGCATCATTAATATCGGATGACGCTTTTGTTCTTTACCTGAATGGAAGGCGGTGAGTGCATAACTGATTTCGACTCCCAATAAGATAATGTTCCAAGATAAATAAATCCATAGCAGGAAAATCGGTACCGCTGCAAAGGCGCCATACACGATTTCATAGCTGGTAAAGTTACTCATTACCCAACCAAAAAAACGCTTCAAAATTTCAAAGATGGTGGCACTAAAGCAGGCTGCAATGAAGGCAGAAAAAACAGGAACAATACGATTGGGAATGGTCCAATATAAAATAAAGAAACCGACAATGGTTAATAAAAATGAAATCAACCACAGAATAAAAGAACCATCGAGTTGATAACCCGCAAAGTTATTACTGAGTACATTGATTGATGCGACGGTCGAAGACAGGACAAAGGCACTGCCCAAAACAATTGGCCCCAATGAAATAATGGTCCAGTAACGCATAAAACCGACCAAGCCTGTTCGGGTTTCTTTCACCCGCCAAATTCGGTTAAATACATTTTCAATCGAGGTCAGCATCAGCACGGTGGTGACAAATAGAAACAGCACACCAATGATGGTCAGGTTACTGGATTTTTCGGTAAAGGCATTGAGGGCCTTGTCAAAAGCAATGGTGCTTTTCGGTAGAAAGTTACTATAGATCAACTGTTGTAGTTGCTGTCTAGCGGGTTCTAAAGCTTTAATCGAGGAGATAATTACTAAAAAAACCGTCAGCATCGGCACCACTGCAAACAGGGTGGTGTAGGTTAAACCACCTGCTTGTTCCCGACAGCGATCTGCTTCAAAACGTCGTAACACAAATACAATAAATTGAAACCATGTTTCCTCTAAAAAAGGCAGTTTTTTTAGATAACGATTTAAGATCATGGGTTCTATCCTAGTTATTTTTAATAAAAATCCTGTCTAATCACAGGATTTACTACAGCTCAAAAAGTAAAAAATGTCGTATAGTGTCCTTTTTAACAAAATTCTTGAAAGTGATGCAACCTTACGTTCTTGTTCTTTATTACAGTAAATACGGTTCAACCAAGCAAATGGCGCATCTGATTGCCGATGGAATTGAAGCTGTAGGTGTGACGGCACGCATTCGTACCGTGCCGAATTTAGCCACTGTTGTGACTGAAGCGGCACCAAGTATTCCAGCAGATGGCGACATTTATTGCACTTTAGAAGATCTTAGCCATTGTTCGGGTTTGGCCTTGGGTTCGCCAACGCGTTTCGGCAATATGGCCAGTGAGATGAAATACTTTTGGGATCAAACCACCAGCCTATGGCTGAATGGTGCTTTGCATCATAAGCCTGCTTGTGTGTTTACATCTTCTGGTTCCATGCATGGTGGGCAGGAAAGTACATTGCTAACGATGTTACCGCCGTTGTTTCATCATGGCATGCTAATTATGGGACTACCCAATTCGATTCCAGCCTTGTCCAATACCAAAACCGGTGGAACACCGTATGGTGCCAGTCATGTCAGTGGCCCACGTCATGATCAGAGCTTAAGTCAAGATGAGAAAATCTTGTGTGAAGCACAAGGCAAGCGTTTAGGGGAAGTGGTGAAAGCGTTGGCTGGAAAATTTTAACTCAGCGAAAGTCGATATTGCTGCCCAGTTGCAACCATTCTCCAGAAAGTAAGATTGTCAGTTGGGTAGGGAATCGGGGCTAAAGCAGGATTCAGGAGCTGTAGTTTTTCTGCACGTTGCTGATCTGCGATTAAACTTGCATAGAGATAATCCAGTAGATCAACGGGGCTAAACACCTGTTTATAAGCATCTTGTAATTCGTTGTTTTGGTTGGCGAAACACACCCGATGTAGCTCATTGTCGTTGATGAAACTGAGTCCAAGTGATTTTTCGATTTGGCTGACCAGCTGCTGATTGAACTGTAGGGGAGAGAGGCTAAGAACCAGCTCATGCACTTTAAAATGGGCGAGATGCTGACGTTGTTGCTGCATTGACTCTCTCCTGAATGGAATAGAATCAATATACGCTGTTTCTGAAAGATTGATAAATAGCTTAAATTATTGGCCTAAAAAAGGGAGCATTCGCTCCCATTTTTATTATTTCTTTAACTGCCAGTCATAGATATTTTTACGGTAAGCGTACCAGATCATCCACAGACCAATAATAATCATTGGGAAGCTGAGAATCTGACCTTTGGTCATCCAGCCAAATAAAATGTAGCCTTGGTCTGCATCGGGTTCGCGGAAGAATTCCATAAAGAAGCGAGCAATACCATAGCCGACAAGGAATAGAGCTGAAACGGCCATACGCGGACGAGGTTTAGAACTAAACCACCACAATACGATAAAGAGGATCAAACCTTCACAGAGGGCTTGATAGATTTGTGAGGGATGGCGCACCAAACCGAGTGGATCTGTTGGGAAAATCATTCCAAAAGGATAGCTTGGGTCTTGTACTGGGCGGCCATATAGTTCACCGCCAATAAAGTTACCAAAGCGGCCAAACATTAAGCCTGTTGGTACGCAGGGTGCAATAAAGTCCAAGGTTTGGAACCATGTTTTTTGGTATTTTTTACACCAAAACAGCATCGCAATCATCACACCAAGGAAGCCGCCGTGGAAGCTCATGCCACCAGTCCAGACTTGGAATAACCACAATGGATTTTCTAAAAATTTACCAAATTCGTAGAACAACACATAGCCGACACGACCACCGAGCACAACACCTAACGCGCCGTAGAAGACCAGATCTGACACCATGTCGCCTGTCCAGCCATCACGTTGTTTAGCGCGATACGATGCTAAACCCCATGCGCATAGAAAAGCCAGAAGATACATCAGCCCGTACCAGTGCACTTTCACTGGTCCTAAGCTCAGCGCAACTGGATCAATATTTGGATAGGTCAGCATCGCTGCTCCTCAATTTTATATTTTGAGCAGATTGTAGCGGAATGATGTGAAAAATGTTGTACATTCAATGTGAAAGATCAATGTCCCAAAACGTGGGAGAAAAAGGGCTTATGTGTATTGTCGCTTTTGCATGGCAGGTGTTGGATGAAATGCCGCTGTGTTTAATTTCAAATCGGGATGAGTTTTATCATCGACCAAGTGCTGCCTTGCATGCATGGCAAAACAGCAGCATTGTGGCAGGACAGGACTTGCAGTCTGGCGGGACGTGGATGGGCGTGACAGCATCAGGACGTTGGGCGATTGTCACCAATTTCCGTAATGGCCGCGATCAAAAAAGTTATACGACTTCTCGCGGGCATCTGATTCAATCTTTTTTGGAAAGTGATTTAGCCCCGATTCGTTTTGCTCAGCAATTGGAACAACAGCAACAGGAGTATGCGGGCTTTAATTTGTTTGTTGGAGATACTGAGCAAGCCGTTTATATGAGTAACCGAGGTGAAGCCCCACAAGTGCTTGCCAATGGCGTTTATGTGGTCTCAAATGGATTAATGTCAGAAGATTGGCAGAAAACCAGACATTTGCGTAAACGCTTTACTCAAGAGTTTTTACCGATGTTGCAGCAACCACAAATTGCAGAATCCGCAATCGATGCCGCCGCTTGGGATATTTTGGAAGATGAGCGTAAAGTCATCGCCAATCTGTTACCCGATACGGGAATCAATCCAGAGATGGAAGCCTTATTGTCGTCCACCTTTATTCAAAGTCCAATTTATGGGACACGATGCTCTAATTTTTTAAGATTGACGGACGCCGAATGGCAATGGCTAGAGAAATCTCAACAGGGAGAACAGCAGGGACAGGTGATTGATCTACACGTCAATTTGAATCTTTAAGTTGATATGTTATAACATAATTATCTATATAAAACAACAAGATGAAATAATACTGTCATCAAGGTGACATAAAAGGGTCACCCAGCATTGTTATGGTGTAGCCAATCAAGTTACGTCCAAACAATACATCTGGGGATATTCTATGTTCTTATCGAAGACGAGCTTTTCCAAAAAGCTATTGGCGGTCAGTTTAATGGCAGTCTTATCAGCTGGAATGACTGCTTGTAACAATAGTGATAATAATGACGAAACAGAAGTACCAAAAACACCAACTGCAAAAAATGTAATTTTCTTTTTAGGCGATGGTATGGGGATTACCACCTTAACTGCATCGCGTATTTACTCTGTTGGCGAGGATGGTGATTTGACCATTGATACGCTGCCAGAAACCGCATTTGTTCGTACCTTTTCAGAAGATGGTCAAGTGACAGACAGTGCGCCATCTATGGCAGCCTATATGACAGGCGTGAAAATGAATAATGAAGTCATTTCCATGCAGACAGGCACCATCGCATCCCCACCGAAAGCAGATGGTACCAGTACCTGTGACGATGTTGCAGCCAATAAAGGCAAGAAACCAGCAGAAACATTGCTTGAACTTGCTAAAGCGCAAGGCATGGGCACTGGGCTTGTCACCACAACCCGTATTACCCATGCAACACCTGCTACGACCTATGCGCATGTGTGCCATCGTGATGCTGAGAACGATATTGCAGCACAATTGGTTCCAGCAGGTAAGGGAACAGGATGGGGTGCGTATAACACTAAATTAAACGATGGTGTGGATGTGGTCTTGGGTGGTGGCTTGCGCCAGTTTAAACCAACGACGGTATCGGGTGGTAAACGGGCTGATGGTCGTGATCTGGTCAAAGAAATGCAAGATCAGGGCTATAGCTTTGTTTCAAGCGGAAGTGATTTAATCAAAATTGATCCAAGCAAAACCAAGAAATTATTGGGCTTATTCAATGCCAGCCATATGAACTATGACTTGGATCGTACCAATAAGAAAATTGATGAGCCAAGTCTTGCTGATATGACCACCAAGGCGATTGATGTCTTACAAGCGAAAAACAAAAGCTTCTTCTTGATGGTTGAAGGCGGACGTATTGACCATGCTTTGCATGACACCAATGCAAAACGTGCCTTACAAGATACCGTTGCTTTTGATAATGCGATCAAAGCAGCGATTGATAAAGTCAAAAAAACAGATCCAGAGCTTAAGAATACTTTGATCGTGGTGACTGCTGACCATGACCACACCATGGTCTTGAATGGTTATGCGAAACGTACCGGTAAATATGTAAAAGGTGCAGAGACAAGTGTACTAGGCTTGGTTAAAAATTATAACAAAGCTGGCTATGCGACTGATGAAAATGGAACACCGTATCCAATTATTGGCTTTGGTACTGGTAAAAAGCGCCTAGATGATAACCGTCTTGAAGCACGTGGTAAGTTAGTGGATAACGATACCTGTAATCCAGTCGCAGGCCCAGCAGGTAAATATACCGATAGTCGTGGAACGGACATTGATAAAGAAGGTTGGTGTACAGGTACGGCTGCAGATGATTTCCAACAGGAAGCCGTGGTGCAAACTGGTTTGGCGGATAGTGAAACACATGGCGGTACCGATGTCTTCTTGGGTGCAATTGGTGTCGGCTCAGACAATTTCCATGGCAGCCTCGAAAATATCGAAGTATTTAACTTAGTTCGTAAAGCCATTGGCCTAGATAAATAACAACAGACTGGAGAACGATGATGTTAAAACAATTTAAATTAGGTCAGTTCGCTATGAAAGCTTCTGCTTTAACTGTTGCATTAGTTGCGGCAAGTACGGGTGTACAGGCAGCGGGTGAAGCCAAAAATATCATTTTCTTTCTAGGCGATGGTATGGGGCCAACCACCGTCACGGCCAGCCGTATTTATGGTTATGGCGAATCTGGTAAGTTAACCATGGACACTTTACGCCGTACCGTACGCATCAAGACTTATTCAGAAGATGGTCAAACTACCGATAGCGCGCCGTCAATGGCGGCTTATATGACGGGCAAGAAAACCCGTAATGAAGTGATTGGAATGACACCGGGAACGGTCGCGGTTGAACCAGGTACGTGGACAGATGGAAAAAACACGATATCCAATGCCATTAATAATTGCCCAACACCAGGTTCGAGTGTCGCTGCGGGCAGCCCTGCAGAAACGATTCTAGAACTTGCTAAAGCCAATGGCAAAAAAGTGGGCGCGATTACCACCACAGAATTGACTCACGCAACACCTGCTGCGACCTTCTCTCATGTATGTAATCGTAATGCACAGTTTGAGATTGCACGTCAGATCATTCCTGGCGGAGCAGGTTATAACACTAAACTGTTAGATGGCGTTGATGTATTGATGGGTGGCGGGCGCAATCATTTCACCCCTTATAATGCAGTTGATAACAAGAAGGGGCGTATTGATGGGCGTAACCTATTGAATGAATTAAAAGCCAAAAACTACACTGTTGGTGCGACCAAAGCAGAGATGGATGCAGCACCATTGAATAAAAAATACATCGGTCTTTACTCTGCCACTTCACATCTGGAATATGATTTGGATCGCACGAGAACAGCGCCAAACCAACCAAGTTTGGCTGAAATGACCGCGAAATCAATTGACCTGCTACAAGCACAAGATACTGCGGGCAAAGGCTTTTTCTTGATGGTGGAAGGTGGACGTATTGACCATGCTTTACACGGCACCAATGCCAAACGCGCATTGCAAGACACCATTGCTTTTGATAATGCGATTAAGACGGCATTGGATAAAATCAAGAAAACCGATCCTGAATTAAAGAATACCCTGATCGTTGTTACGGCTGACCACGACCATACCATGACCTTTAATGGCTATACCGCGCGTACTGGAAAAACGACGACTACTAATCCAGGTATTTTAGGTTTGAGTTATAGTTATCAAGAAGCCAAAGCGACCGATGCTCGCACGCGTGTATTGGCTGATGGTAAAAAGCATGCACCGAATCTGGATGTCAATGGTAGAACCTCAACCACTTTGGTGTTTGGTAATGGTGGTGGACCACGTCCAACGTCACGTATTGATATTACTGATGATGAAGCGGCGGCAGATGATTATTTGCAACAAGTCGGCGTTAAACTCGGTAATCCTGGTTCTGAAACACATGGTGGTGGTGATGTGCTGTTATTTGCTGAGGGTGCAGGTTCACAAGTGTTTAAAGGTACACGTGAAAATGCATGGGTATTCAGTAAATTAAAAGAAGTCTTTGGTTTTAAATAAACGCTTTATTGAAGATTTTCATCATATTGCAAACAACCTCAGTCACTATGACTGAGGTTTTTTTATGTAGGAAATAACATGCGTCTAGTGATGAGTGCGGTATTACTGAGCTTGGGAATGACGTCTTTGCATGCGGCTCCAGTATTAAGTGCCAATATTACCCGTGAGACCCAAACCATTGGCAATGATGGAGTGACACGTACCAGTGTGTTTCAGGAACGCATGTATCGTAATACTCAGAATATTTGGATTGAACGTGTACTGCCTAAACATCACCAACATGGACATGAAAAGGGTGGACATAAACATTTAGATTTGGCTGAAGCAGCCCAGCATTATTTTATTGATCAGAAAAAACAGCCCAAACTCAATTTGGTGCTGATGGAAGATAAAACTGTCGTCCATTTGCAAGATGCGGATGTCGATATGTTAGGGCTCAGCAACTGTTGGAACTGTGTCTATTTTTTGATAGACCCTAAAAGTTTAAAGGGAATGACCGTCAAGAAAAAAGACAGCAACAGCACTTGGTATGAAAGCCAGAATAAGAAAAATAAAATGAATATTGAATGGGATAATCGCAATAACATTGCCAAACGGGTTGAAGTGCGCAGTCTAGATGGTTTGCGCTATGACATTCTGAAAGCCAATATCCAACAGGTCAATATTGCAGAACCTTGGAAAAGCTACAGTAAATTTACCAGCAAAGATTATTCAGACTTTGGTGATTAATTGCATAAAGTTGGATTGGCTGAATTGAGCTCCTTTTTTTAAAGGGGCTTTTTTATCAGAAAAATAGATCTGCTCTGTGACCGTTGCTATTTCAATCTTTGAACACAATGAGCCTACTTTTCTATTATTTTTACATCAACACCAGCGCTAGCCGAATGATTGGATTGTGATGGATTGAGATAAGCAAATGCCGACATGATGTCGGCATTTGCTTTTTAAGCTGAACGCTTAAATTTAAGCTTTCTTCTCAATCGATGGTCCGACTGGGTCAGCGGTGATATAGCCGACACTTGCACTATAACCACCATTGTAGTTGGCTAATACTTTTGCTTTTAATTCAGCTGGAAGGCTTGAGCTATCACCCGCATGTTGGAAGTTGCTCATGATATAGGTCCAACCATTCACTGAGTCAACTGCATGTAGACCAGTAGATTCTGCACCTGCTGGTGTAGACAGAATTCGGTCTAAAGACTTGGTCTCAACGTTATAAGCCCAAAGGAAGTTATTGGTATGGTTACCACTATCTTCACCGATGAACAAAGTACGTAAAGTTTCAGAGAATTTTAGGTTGTCTGGGCTTGCAATGTTATTTGGATCAGCCGTATTGCCCAAGCTATCTACTGGAATGTCTTTGCCCATAAGAACCATATGGCTTTGGTAAGGCGTCCACTCACTATTGATCACATTGTTTAAGTGGTCAACTTGACTGCCTTTCAAGTCATGCGCAAGTACACCACCAGCTTTCAATGTGCTCTTGAATTTAACATTGTGTGCAGCAACCCAACCTGATTTACCTTCGATCATCGAGTCTTGAATATTGGCAAGTGCAGAATAAGCAACCTTATCCTTAATATTAACGGTAGTTCCTTCCATCTTGGTGAATGCCATACTACCGCCTTTAAGGGCTGCATAACGGTGCGTTTCGAGGAAGGCAGCAGCTAATTCGATTTCTGCTTTGCTGAAACCATTATTGGCTTCTTTTAACTTGATCCAGAGTGTTTTCTTATCCAATACAATCTGCGTATAACCCGTTAAGTCTGCAGGTGCCGTGGTTAAGCTCTCCATAATATTTTCAGCTTTAATGCCGCGAACATTGACTAAGTCTTCAATGGTTTTACTATCGGTATGACCCAGTTTGATCCATTTAATTGGTGCTGTAGAAGTTTCATTCAACTCAGCAGTGTACTTTGCAACGTATAGTGTTCCCGCAGATAAATCTTTTTCTTTATCTGCAACAAACATAAAGAAACCACCGTTGGTATAGTCATCACCCATGATCACGCTACGGTTGTCTGGCATCACTTGAATCAGCTCATGTGAAATACGGCCTAAGCAATAGTGCTTAACTGCAGTACCACGACCTTTACCATCCAGAATGATTTCTGGTAAATGACCATAGTTATAGACATTGGCCGTATTTTCATTGCCATATAGATTTTTACTGTAGGCTCTTAATGTTGCTAAGGTACTACCGATTTGATCAAAGGCATCTGGTTCATATTCTTCACTTGAAAGGTGTGTATTCCAAGGTGAAAGGCTAGCACCACAAGTAATCCATAGGCCATGAACTTTAGACATGTCGACATTGAAGTATTTTTTCAATGCAAGATGTCCGGTTTTCTGATCTTGATCTAAAGTCAATACGGCAATAGGAGATGGCAACTGACCATACATACTTTGTTTGGCCAAGTTTTGTGTGGTGTATTCGAACTGAACCACATGGAACACAGGGTTATTGACGCCGTCAACTTTTGCATCTTTGAGATGAATCATTGAAGAGCCATCTGGACAGTCAGAGAAGAATTGACGTTCTTGACCTGCCACCGATGTATCTCTGATCGCTTTGTTATTAATGTCGTAATAGCTACCTGCGATAATTTTGCCGCCGTTGATATTGTCAACTTCCATACCTGTGCGGAAAAATTCTTGATAACCTAATTTATATTCAGTGCTGGTATTGTCTTCCCAAGTCACTGTTAAACTTGATTTAACAGAAGTAGTGGCCATTTCTGCTGTGGTTGATGGAGCAGCCATAGGTGTAAATTTGGCATTTTTAAATTTAACCAGTTTTGCTGGTGGTGTAACAACGTTATTATCGTTGTCATCATTGCAACCCGTTAAAGCTGCTGCTGTGCCCATTGCCCCTAGTGGTAAAAACGGAACACCCGCGAACCATTTTAAAATATCACGACGACTTGGCTGATTGGTATTGGCTGTCATAGTAAATCCGTATCTGTAATATATGATAAATAAATCCTGATAGATTCTATGTAGCGGAGATGACAGTTTTCTGACAGTTTGAAGGCAGTTTAAAGACAAATTTGATTTTATAACTAATTAATAAATATAGGGTTGTAATAAAAAAATCCCCGGTAGTTTTCGGAGATTTGTCAAGTATTCAAGTTAAGTAGATGCTTTTCTTTTTTCCAGTATTTTTCCAAATAGCAGGCCGAGCTCAAATAACATCCACATCGGAACTGCCAGCATGATCATCGATAAGGCATCGGGTGGCGTCACAAACATCGCGACAAAGAAACACCCGACTACGATGAAGCGACGCTTTTCGATCAGTGTTTGGGTGCTGACCACGCCAATTAAAATCAAAACTAAAGTAATAATTGGGATTTCAAAGGTAAAACCGAACACCAAGAATAATTTTAGACAGAAGCTTAGATAGCTGTTGATGTCTGTCATTGGTGCAACTGTTTCTGGGGAAACACTAATAAAGAAATGTAAAATCGCAGGTAAGGTAATGAAATAAGCAAATGCTACCCCTAAATAGAACAGCACAATACTGCCTAATAAGAGGGGAATGGCCAAATGACGTTCTTTTTCATAAAGTGCTGGTTTGATGAATGACCAGATCTGATAAATGATATAGGGCATTGCCAGCATAAACGCGACAAATAAATTCAGCTTAAACGGTGCCATAAATGTTGCAGTGACATCGGTTGCAATCATGGTCGAGGTTGCAGGCAGCTGTTGTCTTAATGGCTCAGACAGCCATTGATAGGTGGTATTTCTAAAAGGCAATAAGCAGAAGAAAAGAAAAATCGTTACCCCAACAATCTTAAATAGATATTGGCGCAGCACAATCAAATGCTGCATCACAGGCATTTGCTGTAAGGGTTCATCAGTAGTGACTGAAGTCGATGGTAATTGGCTCATACGGCAATCTTTAATTCTGTATCAAACTGTTGAGTCGGTAGCTTCGGCTCAGGTTTGAAAGGTAACTGCTTTTGATATTCAAGACTGAAAGGAATGGTCGTTTGCTGAGAAAAAAGCGTATAGATGATTGGGGCTTTAGTCTCAGTTTTTGCTTCTTCAACTTCAGAAGACGTTTGTGTATTTTTAAGCGCGTCTAACTGTTGTTGCATCCTGCGTTCAAGTTCAGTGATTTTATCAATTTCTTTTTGCATTTCTTCGCGGAACTCAGAAAGGCGTAATTCTCGATCAATTTCGTTCTGAATGTTGTTGATAAACTTTTTAATTTTTCCATACCATTTCGCTACGAATCGTGCAGCTTCTGGCAATTTATCAGGACCGAGCACCAGCAATGCAATCACGGCAAAGCAAAAGATCTCGGTCATTCCCAAATTCAGCATAATCGTGCTCGCTTAGCTTTTTACTGAGCTTTCAGTATTTTTAACTTGAGCATCAATGGTACGAGGTTCATTTAAAGGTGTCGCAGCTTCTTCTTCTTTCATTGATTTTTTGAAGTCTTTGACTGCACCGCCAACATCTTTACCGAGGTTTTTTAGCTTCGATGTACCAAACAGTAGAATCACCACAATTGCAAAAATCAGTACATGCCAAATTGATAAACCAGCCATCATTCTATTCCTATAAAACTTTGGATATATCTCAACAGCTTGGCATGACAAAGATGTGACACTTATATTGCAGTTTTAAGACAGCGCATTTACCCAATGGTAAATAGTGCTAGCATATGCAGCATATCAAGACATGATAAAAACAGATCGACATGACCTTTATTCTCCCCATCAGTGCCTTTATTTTCGGGCTGTTGCTTGCTCAATTCAAAGTCGCGGAACAGGCGAAGAAAATCTTATCTTCATTATTGGCACGCTTATTTATTCCTGTGGTGATCATCTACAACATGGTGTTTTATCAGGCAGGTAGCTTTGCATTGATGGGATTTAGTTTTATTACATCGATTATTTTATTTTATGGTTTTTTCCACTTCTCAAAGGATCGCCTACAAGCGCTCTGTATGAGTTATAGCAATATTGGTTGGTTAGGTTTTCCATTTGCCATCGCCTTATTTGGAGAGCAGGTCAGTGGGGCTATGATCGCGCTATATATCGGGGGTTCACTGTTTGGCAATATTTGGGCAGTTGCTGCGGTTTCAGAAGGGCAGACTAATTACGTTGCAACACTGCATAAAGTTCTCAAGTCACCACCGGTCTTGGCCTTGTTTGCAGCCTTGATTCTATGGTTATTGGGGGCTCATCATTTGCAGGGTAATGGGGTTGTAGAAGGGCTGTATGATATTGCCAAATTTGGGATGAGCTTTGCGGGCATGTGTATTTTGGGAATGTGGCTGAGACATACCCGTGTACATATGGCTGATTTGTGGCTGAGTACTCGCACTTTAATGTTCAAGCTCTTGTGTGGTGTGGTGATCTGTACATCAACCTATTATTTTATTACGATTCCGAAGATTGAATCATTGCTTCCTGTACTGTTTTTCTTATTTTGTTTACCTCCTGCTGCCAATATTGTTGCTTTGGAAACCCATTATCAAGGTACAGGTGTGTCAGCCCGCTATATTGCTGCGGGAACCATCATGAGCTGTGTGGTGATTGTGATCTATGGTCTATTGCTGCATATAAAAAATGCCCTCATCTAGGAGGGCATTTTTATGTTTTAAACCAGACTGGCTTTAAACAGCTGCATCGCTTGACCACGATGGCTAATTTTATTTTTCTCAGCTTTGCTCAGTTCAGCACTCGAAACATTGAGTTCAGGCAGCCAGAATAAAGGGTCATAACCGAAACCATTTTCACCACGAGCTGCTTCTAAAATCGCACCTTTCCAGATGCCTTGGAAAATTTGTGGGAGAGGATCTTCTGCATGCGTGACCAGTGCGAGTACACACACAAACATCCCTTCAATGATTTCACCTTTCTTACGCAAAGGCGCAAGATCAGCCAATAGTTTCTGATTGTTGGCAGCATCATGACCATGTTCACCTGCATAGCGTGCCGAGTAGATGCCTGGTGCACCACCTAAGATCGGAACACATAGTCCAGAGTCATCTGCTAGCGCAGGTTTACCTGAAAGCTTAGATGCATGACGTGCTTTGATAATGGCATTTTCAACAAAGCTGAGACCGTCTTCAATCGCATCTTCAATATCGAGTTTACCTTGAGGAATAATCTCGACAGGAAGATCAAGTTGTTGAAACAGATGTTCAAATTCGACTACTTTGCCTTTGTTATTACTTGCAAGGACAAGGCTGCCTTGGTTGAGCCATGGTTGGGTAGACATATCAGTTTCAGATCAGTTTAGATTGAGTGGAATTTTAGGGGGTTTTTATTGAATTAGGTAGTGCTGAATTATCGTATTCTAAAAGTTAAGAGGAATTGCTTTTTTCCATATCTTTAACTCTGTGTAGATAAGAAATCTTTTAAATCGTTTATGAAATCTTTAAATACAGTATCTGGTTCAGAAGGCGTATATCCTTCAAAACTTAAGTAGAACTGGTCATCATAGTAATTTAATAACTCAAAAAGATCTTCATTCTCTACAGCCTTAGATAAAGCCAAGAGCTTCTGAAGAAAAGGAAATAGGAGCTCTTGGCTTTTGACTAACTCTAGATGTTTTTCAATATAATCTTTTAAGAGGTTATTGACTGATTCCTTTGTTAAATCTGTATTAAATAGACTTCGGGATAATTGATTAAAATAGGTTCTAACTTGTTCTGGTGTTGATAGAAAGCATATTTCTAAAGCTAAATCATTCGATGAATCTTTTTCTAATGTCTCAATTGCCCACCTTTGGATTTCTTCTAGTGTTATTGTTTCCAATTCTAGTTTTGCTTTGAATATCGCCTTTTCTATATCGCTCATTGAATAAACTTAATTAAATATGAATGTTATCAATATAATAAAAAACCGACTTTCACAAGTCGGTTTTTATATCACTCAATAGATCTAAACAAGATTATTGTGCTTGAATCCATTTATCAGCACGGTCACGTGCAGTACGAATCTGATCTTGAGTTAAGTTTGCAGCCAATGCTGTTTTCTTACCTTCAGAAAGACTGATCACTTTGGTATCTAACATACCATCACGGGTTGAAAGCTCATACCACTGATAAGCACCAACAAAGTTTTTCTTCTGCTCTTCCATCATCGCAAGATTGAAGCTGGCACGGTTGTCACCATTGCTTGCTGCTTTCTCGAAATATTTACGCGCTAAAGCATCGTCTTTCTTTACACCAATACCATCGGCATACATACGGCCAACATTCAATTGTGCTGCAGATAAACCTTGATCTGCTGCTGCTTTGAATAAAGAAAATGCTTGTTTTTCATCTTTAGCAACATCTTTACCAAACTGGTAACGGGTTGCTAAGTAAAACTGTGCCCCAGCTTGACCAGATTTTGCTGCGCTTTGTAGTTCATTGATACCCATCACTGAATATCGCGCTGCCTGTGTTGCAACCGATTGAGGTTGAGCAACATAGTCAGCGTGCGCTTGTATACTGATCAGACCAAATAAAAATGTGCTGATTAATGTCTTTTTCATAGAGCGCTCACTCGATAAATTGCGACTTCACCAAATAGGTTCGGCATATGCTTACTGAGCACACTACCTTGTTGGTCACCATTAACGGCAAGTCGATTAATAATTTTAATCCGATTCTCAGCACATAAGGCTTCAAAGTCACGGAAAGTACATAAATGAATATTCGGGGTGTTATACCACATATACGGTAAAGCTTCCGAAACAGGCATTTTCCCTTTCAATGCAAGAAAAGAACGTGTCTTCCAATATGCAAAATTTGGAAAAGTAATAATGGCCTGTTTGCCGACACGCACCATATCACGAAGTAATACATCTGGTGCATCTACAGCTTGCAAAGCTTGTGCCATAACCACAGAGTCAAAAGACTGGTCGGCAAAACGGCTTAAACCGAGGTTTAAGTCCTGTTGGATAATATTTAACCCCCGACTGATGGCAATTGCAATCTTTTCTTGATCAATTTCTAGACCATAGGCACGAATATTGTGCTGTTTGCTCATATGAGCCAGCAATTCACCATCACCACAGCCTAAGTCTAGCACGCTAGAGTTCGGGTTAATCCATTTTTCGGCGAGTCGTTGATCTATACGCATTAGTGCTGCTCCTGCGATGTCGATTGCAACTGTTGTTCTCCACCTAAAAATGCGCGTAGCGTTTTTACATACAGTGGAATAGGAAATAAGAACGAGTCATGACCTTGTTCAGCATCAATATCTAAGTAGCTGACAGGCTTATGATTATCAATCAAAGCATCCACCAGTTCTTGAGAACGGCTTGGACTAAAGCGCCAGTCTGTAGTAAATGAAATCACCAAAAATTGGCACTTCGGTTGACTCATTGCCTTCGTCAAAGAATGTTCATATTCACGCGAAGGGTCAAAATAATCCAAGGCCTTGGTCATAATCAAGTAAGTATTTGCATCGAAATTGCGGCTAAATTGTTCACCTTGGTAACGCAAATAGCTTTCCACTTGGAATTCGACATCAAAACCATACATAAATTTGCCCGATTTTAAATCGCGACCAAATTTCTGTTTCATGGCTTCTTCTGACAAGTAGGTGATATGACCCACCATACGCGCCAAAATCAAACCACGTTTTGGATAACTGTCATTTTCTAGATAACGTCCATGATGGAAATCAGGATCAGATAGAATTGATTGGCGTGCAACTTCGTTGAAGGCAATATTTTGGGCTGATAATTTTGGTGCGCTGGCGATGATGGCGCATTTTTGTAATCGGTCTGGATAATCCAAAGACCATTGTAAGGCTTGCATGCCGCCCAGAGAGCCGCCAATCACAGAATACCAAACTTTAACGCCTAAACGGTCAGATAACATGGCTTGAGTTTTGACCCAGTCACGCACCGTGACTAATGGAAAGTCAGGACCATAGGGGCGATTTTCATTTTCTGGATTCGGTGAAGTCGGGCCAGTTGAACCACTGCATCCACCGATATTATTTAAGGAAACAACAAAGAAGTGATTGGTATCAATCGCTTTTCCAGGGCCAATACAGCTGTCCCACCAGCCTGCCTTCTTATCATCTTCATGATGATAGCCTGCAGCATGGTGATGTCCTGACAGCGCATGGCAAATCAGAATGGCATTGGATTGATCTGCATTGAGGGTTCCATAGGTTTCAACCATTAAATCGAAACGTGGCAATACACGGCCACATTCAAGTTCTAAGGGTTGTTCAAATTGAAACTTTTGTGGTGTGACTAAACCCACTGAATCCGATGGAAAAGACACTGGAATGATTCGCCCTATAATAAATCATTAATAATAAAAGGATACCAATTCAGGTATCCTTTCAAAAGTCATTTTTTCTGATATTACAACTCAGCTTTACTGACGATTATGTGATATTTCACTTATCTAAACGGCTGCTGCAGCCACTTGATCGGTGGTTAATACCCCTTGTTCAATTAAACGATTGGTACATGCAATGATGGCTTCGATTGATGAAGTTACAATGTTGTCATGTACACCCGCACCAAATGCGCTCTTACCTGTGCCTTTCACTTGAAGCTCAATCAAGGCAAGTGCTTTGGCATTGGCACCTGAACTGATACTGCGCTCTTCATAGTTCACCACATCAATTGGTAACTGCAAGGCATTCAACATGGCTGAGATCGGACCATTACCTTCTCCGCGGAGACGCTGAATTTCACCGTCAATTTCAACGTCTAATTCAATGATTTGTGTACCATTGATATCCGACAATTGATAATGTTTGGTTTGATAATGGCTGTTCTTCACATCGACATAGGTGTTTTCAAATAAGCTCCAGATTTCATGCGCACTGATTTCTGTACCATTTTCATCGGTATGTTGCTGTACGATCTGACTGAATTCGATTTGAACACGACGTGGCAAGGCAACGTTGTAGTTCGATTCCAATAAGTAAGCGATACCGCCTTTACCTGATTGGCTGTTGACACGAATTACTGCGTCGTAGTCACGACCCAAGTCTTTCGGATCGATTGGCAAGTATGGCATATCCCAGATTTCTTCGTTTTTCTGGAATTCAAAGCCTTTTTTAATCGCATCTTGGTGGGAACCAGAGAACGCGGTAAAGACTAAATCACCTGCATATGGATGGCGAGGATGAACAGGTAAACCTGTACATTCTTCAACTGTTGCAATGATTTCATTGATATTTGAGAAGTCTAAGTTTGGTGCAACGCCTTGGGTATACATGTTCAAGGCAATCGCAGCAACGTCCACATTACCAGTACGTTCACCATTACCAAACACACAACCTTCAACACGGTCAGCACCCGCCATAATTGCCAATTCAGAGGCTGCGATACCACAACCACGGTCATTGTGACAATGTACTGAGATAATCACACCATCACGACGCGCCAAGTTACGGTGCATCCATTCGATTTGATCGGCATAGACATTCGGTGTAGACACTTCCACGGTTGCAGGTAAGTTTAAGATGACTTTATTGGTTGGTGAAGCTTCCCAGATTTCAGTCACAGCATCGCAGACATCTTTGGCAACTTCTAATTCTGTTGCAGAGAAACATTCTGGGCTGTACTGGAAAATCCAGTCTGTAGCAGGGTATTGCGCTGCATATTCTTTGACTTTGCTTGCCGCATTAATAGCAAGTTGTTTTGAGCCATTGGCATCGACATTCAAGACTTTCTGACGGAAGGTTGGAGAGTTTGAATTATAGATATGCACAATGGCACGCTTTGCATCAACCAACGCTTCGAAGGTACGTTCAATCAAATGATCACGTGCTTGCACCAAAACTTCGATATACACATCGTCAGGAATCAAATTTTCTTCAATCAATTTACGAGTAAAATCGAAGTCAATTTGAGATGCTGATGGAAAGCCAATTTCGATGTGCTTAAAGCCGATTTTAACCAACATGTGGAACATTTTTAATTTTTGATCCATATCCATCGGTTCAAAAATCGCTTGGTTACCGTCACGAAGGTCGGTACTCATCCAAATCGGCGCTTGATTGATTTCATTATTCGGCCATTGACGATCTGGTAAATCCACTCGTTGATACATACGGCGGTATTTTTTGCTTGGGTCAGCCAACATCATGAGAAAACTCCTTGTCGTAGCATGGTTGCTGAGTCAAATAAAAGGCAACGTGCTACAGATATATATGGTGTCTATAAGAATTAATTTAAAGCGAATTCGGGGATCGAGCGCCTAAAAATGTAGGCGAAAAATTTATACGCGCGCGAGGCGCAGCATCAGGAGAAGTGCCGCGAGATGTGTTGTATGAGACGGGTGGGTAAAGCCGCGATTTGTTTTCATCATCTACCATTCATATTGGGTATTTAATTTTGCAGTTATATTAATCATCTAACGATATTCAGTCTAGGCGAAAATACAGACGACTGCAAAGGTCTATAAAACATTTTAATTTGAATGAATGGGAAATATTTCCCTGTTTTTTGCACTATTTAAATTTTAATGGGAAAAATTTCCCGTAATTTTATCAATTAGAGATAAAAAGATTGTTTTTATCTCTAAGCTTTGAAAAGTGTATGAATTATAGTTCAGCCCATTTTCGCATGAGGTTGTGATAAAGATTGGTCATTTTAATTACTTCTTGATGAGTATCACCAAGCTGCATACGCAGGTTTTGGATCGTCTGATCCAGTGTAAATAACATATTACGTTCAGCATCATCACGGATCATGCTTTGTACCCAAAAGAATGAAGCCGTTCGACACCCACTGCTGATCGCGGTCACTTCATGCAGACTAGATGAAGGGTAGAGCACCATATCGCCCGCGGGTAATTTGGCTTCGTGATAACCATAGGTATCTTCGATGACCAACTCACCACCTTCATATTCATCAGGTTCTGATAAAAACAAAGTGCAAGATAAATCGGTG
Organism: Acinetobacter higginsii; assembly: GCF_000369845.1. NCBI lineage: Bacteria > Pseudomonadati > Pseudomonadota > Gammaproteobacteria > Moraxellales > Moraxellaceae > Acinetobacter > Acinetobacter higginsii. Next base: position 547,987 of record NZ_KB850215.1, read on the forward strand.
CGTAAGCGTTCTTTCGTGCCACGAATTCGACGGATTGAATTATCAACATGGAATCCAAAAGATTCCTGATTTTCATAACGATTGAAAAGCGGGGGGATAATATCCAGTGGTAAAGCTGCCGAAAGAAAAAGAGGGTGTTTACCCAGTTCTTCTAAAATGATGTTACTGAGATGGTGAGTTAAAGGATGGTCTTCAGGCAGTTGCTGATTATTTTTCACGGTAGCAGACAGAGTACCTGCCGTAACTTTTCCATTGGCCCATTCGATTTTATCCATTTCTTCGCGAAAGTACTGAACTTGTTCTTTGCTTAATACATTAGGAATATGATGGATCACGATAACTACCTTTGTGAAAACAATGAATGATAAAAAATAGCCTCATTATGAGGCTATTTTTCAAATAAAATCCATAAATATATTATGGGTTTTATTGATGGGATTAGTACTTAAAGTTTACAGACAATACCGCACTACGACCTTCCGCTTCTGATGCATAGTGAGAGGCATACGCCTTGGTAAAGTAACGTGTATCAGACAAGTTATTTACATTAAGCTGTAAGTTCACGTTTTTATTTACGTCATATTTTGCCATGGCATCGTAGCGTACATAGCCTGGAACCCATTTAGTATTAGTTGCATTCCCATAGACTTTGTCCATCGCAACTGCACCAGCACCAAGGGTAACTTGTGGTAATACTTTATAAGTTGTCCATAAAGTAGCAGAGTTCTTTGGAACGTTTGGTAATTGCTTACCTTTCGCTGCATTTTCAGGAGTACAAACACCAGCACGGCTACAGCTAGGACCTGGGTTGGTATTTTCACTGTCTAAATACGTATAACCTGCGCTAACAGCCCATTTATCAGTGATATAACCATTTAAGCCAAGCTCAATACCGTCAACTTTACTATCACCACCGTTGGTATACGTAGTTGGATCAAGTTGGATACGCGTGTTTTGCTTCTCTGTACGGAAAATTGCAGCAGTTGCATTGAGTTTATTGTTGAATAAATCCCATTTTGTACCAATTTCAAAAGTACGTGCTTTTTCTGGATCTAGATCACGGTTGTTTGCATTCACCGCAGTTTCAGAGCCATCACCTGCATCAATACCGACTGGGTTTGCAGAAGTCGCAAAGCTTGCATAAATACTGCCGTTTTCAGCAGGTTTAAATGTTAAGCCAGCTTGGTAACTAAAGAAGTCCGTATTATTTTCTAATTTAACACCAGTCGCATTGGTTTTTAGCTCAGTATCAAATTTATCCCAACGCACACCTAAGTCGAGTAACCATTGTGGTGTAATTTCGATATTATCGAGCGCATAAACGGAAGTCGATTCAGATGTCGTGGTTGTAACAGCCTTGTTCGCAGTCACTGTTCCTAAGAAACGATCATTTGAATTTGGATTAAATGTTGATGTACACCAACCATTAGATGCAGCTAAACCTAAGCTACACGCGCCGTTAGCAACTGCACCGCCAATTGCTTTGGTATTTGGATCAGTAATGGTATAGCTACCTTTATCTGATTCAGCTTTACTATATTCAGCACCAACATTAAAGCTGTGTTTGAATGCACCTGTATTAAATTTACCTGTTAACGCAAGTTGATCAGTGAATGTATCTGTGTCGGTAATACGGGTATTTGCACGACGCCAGATACCAGTATCCTTCAATTGACCCGTCGTCGGGTTAAGGAAGTTACCTTGACTGTCGTCTGGTTGAGTCCATACATAGTCATTTTTAGATTTGTTATAGACAGCTGTATTACTTAAAGTTAAGTTTTCTGCTAAGTCATGTTCTAACTTAAAAGTACCAACTTGGTTTTCTTGTCTTTGGAAATCACGATCTTTCCAACCATAATAGATGCCTTTTTTAACATCAATTGGTTTTCCTGAACCTGCAGCAAAGTTATTTGGATTGTTATAAGGAACACCAGCATCAGGTGTATCGTCTGTCTTTAAGTAGTAATAACTTAAAGTTGCACGCGTCGCTGTATCTAGGCCAAAAGTAATGCTTGGAGCGATACCTGCACGCTTATATTCTGCACCGTCATCGCCTTGACCCGCTTTATTATTATGGTGTCCCATAACAACAACACGAGCAGCAATCCCATTACCAAAATCTTTGTTACCGTCAAGGGTAATACGTTGGTAGTCATCTGTACCGCCTTGTACAGACCCTTCTAAAGAGTCACCTTTTTTAGCAACTTTAGAAATAAGGTTGACGTTACCGCCAACAGAACCACCGCCACCTAAAGAAGATGAAGAACCTTTTGATACTTCAACTTGTTCAACCGCAAACATTTCACGGTTTTGAGAAGAAGCGTTACGAATGCCATCTACATACATTGAGCTTTCAGAGCTATAACCACGAATAAACGGACGGTCACCGTTTGGGTTACCACCTTCACCTGCGCCTAATGTAATACCAGGAACTGTACGAAGGGCATCACTTAAAGTCGTAACCTTGGTATCTTCAATCAGTTGTTTTGAAATCACAGAAACTGATTTTGGTGTGTCCAGAAGAGGGGCAACAAATTTGCTGTTCGCAGACTTATCTACTTTTAGACTTTGTTCTTTTTCAGCTTGAGCATGAATTGTTGGAAGCTGAACTGCCTGATCTTGTGCAATCGCTGGTACTGCAATTACTGAGAGTGAAGATGCAATTGCAGAAGAAACGAGCTTCTTCCGTGATTTAATAAAAGACATGGGACACGCCTAACAGTGTAAAAATTTATGCAAAGGATAATCATTGTCATTTCTATATTCATTTGTTTTGGATTGTTTTTTTCAATTGTTTCTAATTATTACAATGGAAACTTAAATAATTTTTCATCCTTAATTGTTCAATAATGTTGTTAATTTGTTGATTTTTTTATTTAATCTAAAAAAACGATTGTTTTTTAAGGTTTGACTTTTAATTTAGATGTTGCAGTTTCTTCATTTAACTTTTGAAAACTTTTGAATATCAGTTCGTTATTTTGAATAGCTAAAGAGAAAAAAGTATTGCTAGAGAAAATAGGGAGAATATTACCCAAAATTTCTATCCTTGACGCTCGGATGCTTTAGAGACCTAGTAAATAGTTACCAAGGTGTTTACTGCTAAGAATAGCGTGATTGTGGTGAATAAAAAAACCTGCATTAATGCAGGTTTTTTATACTTGTTAGGTTGGTTAACACTTAGAAGTCATATGACACAGATAACCAGAAGTTACGACCTGCAAGGTAAGTGCCTGACATTCCAGAGCCAATCACCATATAGTCATAATAAGAGGCTGGATTTCCATTGGCATCAATATAAGAGCCATTGCTAGTGAAATCTTTGTCAAGCAGGTTATTCACTGCACCATTGAAGCGCAATTGATCATTGACACTATAGCTTGCACCTAAGTTGAATAGGTTATAACCCTTCAACTTATTGTTAGTCGCATTGTAAATAAGAGCATCGTCACCTGTAGTTTGCGCGATATCATAGCGTTTACGTTCTGACTTATATTCATGCTGTAACCACACATCAAAGGCATCATTGATATGCCAAGTTGAGGTCATGTTCAAGGCATTTTTAGGGACATTACTTAGATATGAACCTTTATTCTTACCCTTGGTAATTTCGGTTTCCATATAAGTATATGCAGCTTTAATATCCCATTCAGGAATAATGCTGTATTTCAAGCTGAGCTCAACACCTTTGGTTTCAGCTTCATCGGCATTGATTTTTTGTGCAAAAGCATCCTGAGTGATATGTGAACCATAACTCACACAACCCGGCTGATTAGGATTATTTGTGGAGAAACAGTTCTGTAAGGCTGAACCCTCAGTAATCCGGTTTTTAATTTTGGTAAAAAACGTGGTCGTACTCAGATCTAGATTGCCGTTGTTATAGTTGAAGCCGAGTTCATAGTTGGTTGACTCCTCAGGTTTTAGATTAGGAGAACCAACGTTAAAAGTGGTGCCTTGTCCACTAATACTCACAATGCCATTGTGAAGATCTTTTGCGGAGGGGGCTTTATAACCTGTGCTCACTCCACCTTTAAACGTAAGGTCGTCAGTTGCATTCCAAACGAGGTAGGCGCGCGGGCTAAATTGACCACCAAAACCAGAATGGTCTTCATAGCGACCACCAAGCGTAAAGCCGAGATTGTCTAGGATGCGCCATTCATCTTCTGCATAGATAGAGAAAGAGTCTTTTTTAAATGTTGCGCCAATACCTGCAATATCATCTGCAATTTTTGCCTCTTTATATTCAGCACCAACGGTGAGTTTATGATCTGCAATTGGCATCACCACATGTGAGTCGGCGACGAAATCCGTATTTTTTAAAGTACGATCCTGACCAGCTGAAGCATTACCCGGGAATGTATTACGCGGAATGGTACGCCCAACGGTCTCTGTTTTAGTTTGGCTGACATAAGAGTTCCATTGACCAAAGCTATAATCACCGTTATGACCGACCGCAATTTGATCACGTTTAAACTCTAATTCATCTTTATAACCGTTGGCACGGGCTGGCGTATCAAGTGTGCCTAGACGGTTATCATCATTCTTATAGGTTTGGCTTGAGTGGAAACCATCGACCCAGAAATTATTTTGCTCATTTAATTTAAATGATAATTTACCACCTACATCATAGATGTCTGCTTCACTTGGGCGTGGATCACGGCCAGAAGTCCCGGGAATGCGTTCAGATTTTTGACGATCTAAATAAGAACCACGCAACTGTACGCCTAGTTTATCCTGAATAATCGGACCATTGACCACAACACTGGTTTTCCATGAGTCGGCTTCTCCGCCATGTTCCATCACATTGCCACTAACGGTGACATTGCCATTCCATTCATCACTAATTTTCTTGGTAATAATGTTAATTACACCACCCATCGCTTCTGAACCATAACGTGTTGCCATTGGTCCACGAATCACTTCAATTCGTTCGATTGAAGCTAATGGGGGTAAGAAACCATTCGCAGACTCACCAAAACCATTTGGGGTGACATCTGACGAGGTGGTTTGACGACGACCATCAATTAGAATGAGGCTATATTCACTCCCTAGGCCACGCATCTTAATATTTAAACCCGATGTTTTCCCAATACCATCTCGGATGTCGATACCAGGCACATCTGCAAGTAGATCAGCAATGCTGGTTGCATTTTTCTTTTCAATATCTTCTTTTGTGACAACGCTGATTGAAGCGGGTGCATTTTTAATATCTTGTTCAAATCCAGCAGCAGATACCACAATAGTTGCAAGTTGATGTGTGTTGGTATTTTCAGATGCTGTCGTTGTATCTGCAAAAGCGGATGTGGTCATTGCCCCAAGGAGTGCAAATGAAAGGGGGTGCAAATTAAATTTACTCATAACTAGAGTTCCAAAGCTGGACGAGAAAAAAAGAACAAATGCTTAAAAACAGCACAAAGTATAGTGATAATACTTATCATTAACAACAAAAGATAACATTTGTTTTAAGATTGTTTTAAGGAAACTGTGTTTTTGGCTAAAATGAGAAATATATTTGCTTTTTTAGCATCCGATTTTGTATATCCAGAAAGTTGTCATATAATGTGGCACTTTAAAAATTGTTATTACTAACTAATATCGAGGAAGCCATGCAAGTAACGACTGAAGCGGTTTCGGGCGTTGCCCGTCGTTTAAATGTTTCTGTACCGACGAGCCGTGTTAACGAGCAGTTTGAAGCTCGCTTACAACGCACTGCCAAAACTGTGAAGATCAACGGCTTCCGTCCAGGTAAAGTGCCTTTGAATGTTGTTCGCCGTGAATATGGTGCGGGCATTTATCAAGAAGTTGTGAATGACATCATTCGCGACACAGTATTTGAAGCAATTCAACAAGAAAAAATCAATGCGGTCGGCATGCCGAACATTGAAAAAGTTGAAAACAAAGATGATGCTTTAGTTTTTGAAGCGACTGTTGAAGTTTATCCTGAAGTAGAAGTGAAAGCTTTTGCTGACTTGGAAGTTGAACGTAAAGCATCAGAAATCAACGACAAAGACGTTGATGTTATGATCGAAAACTTGCAAAAACAACGTCAAACTTGGGCTGTAACTAAAGGTATGGCGAAGAAAGATATGCAAGTAACTTTCGACTTCGAAGGTACTGTTGACGGTGAGAAGTTTGAAGGCGGCGCTGCTGAAGACTTTAAACTTGTACTTGGTTCAGGTCGTATGATTCCTGGCTTTGAAGACGGTATCGTTGGTATGAAAGCTGGCGAAGAGAAAGTGATTGATGTGACTTTCCCTGAAGATTACCAAGCTGAAAACTTAGCGGGTAAAGCGGCTCAATTCAAAATCACTGTGAAGCAAGTTGAAAAAGCAAAACTTCCAGAAATCGATGCTGAATTCTTAAAAATCTTTGGTTTGACTGAAGAAGAAGGCTTAGACAAGTTAAAAGCTGACGTTCGTAAGAATATGGAACGTGAAGTTCGCAACGGTCTTCGTAACCAAGTTAAACAAGCTGCATTTGATGCGCTTGTTGCTGCAAACGAAATTGAAGTTCCTGCTTCAATGGTTGCTCAAGAAATTGACCGTCAACGTCAACAAATGATCCAACAGTTCACTCAACAGTTTGGTGCTCAAGGTGCAGGCGCATTTGACAGCAGCATGCTTCCTGATGAATTGTTCAAAGAACAAGCTGAAAAATCAGTTAAGCTTGGCGTATTGGTAAGCAAAGTATTGGCTGACGCTAAACTTGAAGTTGACCAAGCACGTGTTAATGCTTATATCGATGACATGGCTTCTTCTTATGAAGATCCAACAGAAGTTGTTGAATACTTCAAAAATGACCAACAACAACGTGCTCAAATCGAAGCTGTTGTGTTAGAAGACCAAGTTGTTGATCACATCTTAGCTGCAGCTAAAGTGAAAGATGTTGCGATTAGCTATGAAGACTTATTGAAAGAACAACAAGCTCGCCGTGGCTAATCTTTTAAAAAGTTGATTCAAGAAAAAGGCGCTTAATGCGCCTTTTTCTTTAGGGTTTAGAATTTTGTATTTCATTCTGATTTAAAACAGTAAGACTTTGGCTTGCAGAGCTTTAAGCATAGGTGTGAAATTCCATAAACCATGCTGTGCATCATCAGAAAATCTCCCTTGCTTAAAGTATCGATGTAAAGTCTGCAAACCCTCTGTTAGCAAAGTGTTAATTTGTCGAAAAATTGCCAGATTTTAGTCTAAATAATCGAATATTTCAGATTGAACCTTTTGCAATTTCATTGATTATCCCTCATATTGTTGGCATAGATCGAGTCACAATAATTTAGGAATAAGTAAACGTATGTATGTTCCAACAATTGAAAATGCTTTAGTTCCTGTTGTCGTTGAACAATCATCTCGCGGTGAGCGTTCATTCGATATTTTTTCACGTCTATTACGTGAGCGTGTTATTTTCTTAACGGGTGAAGTTGAAGATAACATGGCGAACTTAATCGTTGCGCAGATGTTATTTCTTGAAGCAGAAAATCCAGAAAAAGATATTCACCTTTATATCAATTCACCAGGCGGTTCAGTAACTGCTGGTATGGCGATTTACGACACCATGCAGTTTATCAAACCAGATGTTGTGACCTACTGTATGGGACAAGCAGCATCAATGGGTGCATTCTTATTGAATGCTGGTGCAAAAGGCAAACGTTACTGTCTTGAAAATGCTCGTGTGATGATCCACCAACCATTAGGTGGTTTCCGTGGTCAGGCTTCTGATATTGAAATTCACGCACGTGAAATTCTGTTTATTAAAGAGCGTTTAAATCGCTTAATGGCTGAACATAGTGGTCAAGATTACGAGACCGTTGCACGTGATACAGATCGTGATAATTTCATGACTGCACAAGCAGCCAAAGAGTATGGTTTAGTCGATGAAGTGCTAAGCAAACGTCCCTGATTTTTTAGGACCTAAGTTTAAGATTTAAGTTGTGGAGTAAATATGTCCGAACATCCTCAAGGACAAAAACATTGTTCATTTTGTGGTAAGACGCAATCTGAAGTTGGAAAATTGATTGCTGGTGAGGACGCATATATTTGTAATGAGTGTGTAGATGTCTGCTTAGATCTCGTTCAAACCAGTCAACAAGTTGAAGCAGGCGATTGGGCAACTAAAGCCCTGCCAAAACCACACGAAATACGTGCTGCCTTGGACCAATATGTGATTGGACAAGATGTTGCGAAGAAAACCTTATCTGTTGCGGTCTATAACCACTATAAGCGTTTAAAAGTAGGTCAATCGACGCACGGGCATCAAGAGATTGAAATCGCAAAAAGTAATATTTTGCTGATTGGACCGACAGGTTCAGGTAAAACATTGCTTGCACAAACACTTGCGCGTTTGCTTGATGTTCCATTTGCGATGGCAGATGCAACCACTTTAACCGAAGCAGGTTATGTGGGGGAAGATGTTGAAAACATTGTGCAGAAGTTATTGCAGAAAGCGGATTACGATGTAGAAAAAGCGCAAAAAGGCATTATCTATATTGATGAGATTGATAAGATTACCCGTAAATCTGAAAATCCTTCAATTACGCGTGATGTGTCTGGTGAAGGCGTACAACAAGCATTGTTAAAAATGATTGAAGGTACGGTTGCTTCTATTCCACCACAAGGTGGTCGTAAGCATCCACAGCAAGAATTCATCCAGATTGATACAGCCAACATCCTGTTCATCTGTGGTGGTGCATTCTCTGGTCTGGAAAAAATCGTACAGCAGCGTCAAGAGAAAGGTGGGATTGGTTTCACTGCAGATGTGAAGAATAAAGATGACAGTAAAAAAGTCTCTGAGTTGTTCCGTCAAGTAGAAGCAACAGATCTAGTTAAATTCGGTTTGATTCCTGAATTTATCGGTCGTTTGCCAGTGATTGCAACTTTGGAAGAGCTGGATGAAGAAGCGTTAATGCAAATTCTGACAGAACCTAAAAATGCATTAACTCGCCAATACCAATATCTCTTCACCATGGAAAATGTAGATCTGGTCTTTGAAGAGTCTGCATTACGTGCCGTGGCGAAAAAAGCACTTGAACGTAATACCGGTGCGCGTGGTTTACGTTCTATTCTGGAAAACGTATTACTTGAAACGATGTATGACTTACCAAGTCGTACGGATGTTGGTACTGTTATTTTGAATGAAGCTGTCATTAATGGCACGGCTAAGCCAACATTCAAAGCAGAGCGTTTACCACAAGTGGGTATGCCAGAAGCAACTGAAAAGAAGGATTTGAAGGTGATTGATTCTAAATCAGCCTAATTCTCATTCATCTAAAAAAGCATGAAAGGCTTGGCTTTTCATGCTTTTTTTATTTGCAATTAGGCGTTGAGGTGTTAATCTTAAAAAATTGAAAAAATGTGCATAGTTTTGCGCTGTTAAAAATAAATCCAAGAAAACGCCTTGAGGGATGTCATGCGTTATTTAATATTGTCATTATGTTGTGCTGGGGTATTGGCTGGCTGTCAAAGTCATAAGACAGTTGAAGAAAAACCAACCGCACTGACTGCAACCTTACCAGCTGTCGATACTGAAAAAGAACCAGGTCTATTGGATCAATATCATGTGGGTGGCTTCTCTGTTGGTGGTTGGGTTAATCAAAAGTTAGGCCAATATTACGCCCCAATCAAACCGCAAAATGAACAAGCTGCGGTGGTTTATTTATATCGTCCAGATACACGTTGGAACCGTCAGGAAATTGCTGCGGCCAATTTATTTATCAATGGTCATCGTATTCCAAGCTTATTGCATAATCATTATTACTGGGTTGAATTACCCGCTGGAACTTATCGCTTGAGTGTAAGCCGTCCTTTGGCAGGATTACATTTCCAAAAGCCTAAATATCTCGATTTTACTGTGGATGCTGCACAAACTTATTTTATTAAATACGATGAAGAAAATAAGATTTCACGTAGTGAGCATACAGGCCCATTTATGATTACGCCTGACAAGGTGGCGCATCAGGAAATCGCATTCACACGGTTAAAATCATCCAGCTATAACTTTGTCGCTCAAGATGCATCGGGCAAGGTTCGTTCAAAACCTCAAGAATTAAAACCAGCAAAGTATGATGAAAAGTCAGAAGTGCATTTGGTTAAGCCATTTAAGCTTTGGAACCCATTGACTTGGTAGGTTCGCTTGAGCAGTTACTCATCTTGAATTAAAGGTTTGATGATGGTGAGGAACTGCTCTTTTAATTGTGAGCTCTGCTCGGGATCATTTAAGGTTTTTTGGCTTAAGTTATTCATATATTGAAAAATATGAGTACTGATTTGCAATGTTTTTTGATTAATGGATTTACCTTCAGGTGTTTTTAAGAATTTCAAATAGGCTTGTATTTCTTCTTCGCTCAAGGTATCTGCATAAATCTTCTCTATTGCCCGAATAGTTTCGGGACGAGCAAAGACTTTTGAACTGGTATCTTTAAGTAATTGGCTCAGTTCCAATACAGCAAGGTGTTCTTGTGTGGTGGTCAGTTCTTCTTTTCCTAAGACTCTTAATAAAATATTTTCCGCTTCAAGATCGAGTGTCGGTTGCATTTCATCGAGTGAGGTATTTAAAACATTTTCGAGCTCGCTCAGTTTGATTAGTTCTTTGACTGACTTAGTTTGGGCTGGGGATGCAAAGGTATTTTGCACGCCAACGAGAAGGCAAAGTCCAATCACCATGTTGAACATGTATTTATTCATCTATAGACCGCCTTATTGTTCTCGTCTTTTTTATAATTTAGCAGAAGCCATAGGCAAAAAAATAGCCGAATACGATGATTCGGCTATGATTATTGTATGAGTATTATTTATGACGCAGCGGCATCTACCACTGGAATCTTACCGATTTTTGCTTGCCAGATTTTTGGTGCAGTGGCATGGATTGAGGTACCATTCACATCAACTGCAACAGAGACAGGCATATCTTCAACTACGAATTTGTAGATTGCTTCCATACCTAAATCAGCGAAGGCTACGACTTCCGCTTCACGAACTGCTTTAGACACGAGGTAAGCAGCACCACCAACAGCCATCAAATAAGTTGCTTGATTGTCTTTGATCGCTTCAATTGCAGCAGGACCACGATCCGCTTTACCAATCATACCGAATAAGCCAGTTGCTTCTAAAACTTGACGAGTGAACTTATCCATACGGGTTGCTGTTGTTGGGCCTGCAGGACCAACCACTTCATCGCCAACTGGATCGACTGGACCCACGTAGTAAATGAATTTGCCTTTTAGATCGACTGGAAGTTCTTCACCATTATTTAACATGTCGACCATGCGCTTATGTGCAGCATCACGACCTGTATAAATCGTACCGTTCAATAATAATGTATCGCCTGGCTTCCAAGCATTCATTTCTTCTTGAGTAATGGTATCAAGGTTGACACGCTTCGATTGAGACGAATCCCATGTTACAGCAGGGTAGTCTTCAAGTTTTGGTGCTTGAATATGTGCAACACCAGTACCATCTAACTGGAAGTGTGCGTGACGAGTCGCAGCACAGTTTGGAATCATACCGACTGGCTTACCTGCTGCGTGGCATGGGTAATCCTTGATTTTAATATCAAGAACTGTGGTTAAACCACCAAGACCTTGTGCGCCAATACCCAACGCATTCACTTTCTCGAAGATCTCGATACGGAGTTCTTCCATTTTGCTTTGTGGGCCACGACGAAGTAATTCGTCCATGTTGATTTCTTCCATAAGTGCTTCTTTTGCAAGCATCATGGCTTTTTCAGCAGTACCACCGATACCAATACCGAGCATACCCGGTGGACACCAGCCTGCACCCATAGTTGGAACAGTTTTAAGTACCCAATCCACGATTGAATCAGATGGATTGAGCATCGCAAGTTTAGATTTATTTTCTGAACCGCCACCCTTCGCTGCAACGGTAATATCAACTTTATTACCAGGAACGAGTTTGTAGTGAATCACGGCAGGGGTATTGTCTTTGGTATTTTTACGACCAAAAGCTGGATCTGCTAAAACAGAAGCACGGAGTACGTTTGAGTTCTCTAGATAACCTTGGCGTACACCTTCGTTTACAGCATCATCCAAGCTCATGGTTAAATCAAATTTAACGTCTAAGCCAACTTCAAGGAAAACGTTAACAATCCCTGTATCCTGACAGATTGGTCGGTGACCTTCAGCACACATACGTGAGTTGATCAGGATTTGGGCAATAGCATCTTTTGCAGCTTTGTTTTCTTCACGATCGTAAGCACGGCTCATCGCTTGGATGAAGTCTTGTGGGTGATAGTAAGAAATAAACTGCAGGGCATCCTTGATTGATGTAATCAAGTCATCTTGTTTGATGATCGTTGTCATATCAAATTTCTCTTGAGCGGGCGATTAGCTGGCGGGCTAAATTATATGACAAAAAGGAATGAATGTGGGAGTTTTAGCTTAGATTTGGCTAAAGGTCTAAGCTAATCCTTCGATCTAAATTGCATCAACAAAAGATGCGCTGTGGATTTTAGTTTTTTCTCAGTTGGGATGGACTATAGCCAAACTGTTTCTTAAAGCGATGGCTAAAATGGCTGCTGGAGCTAAATCCATATTGCACAGCGATCTCGGTCAAATTTGCTGTGGTCTGCTCAAGTGCTTGATGGGCACGCTCAAGACGGCGTTGCATCACATATTGATGCGGTGGCATCTGCATCGATTGTTTAAACATATGCGCAAAATGATACTCGCTGAGTTGCGCTTGTTGAGCCAGATCAGACAAGGTCAAACTCAAATGGAGATGTTGATCAATCCATTCCAATAACTGCTTAAGCACATAAGGCGAGAGCCCCCCTTTGACTTCAGGTGCTTGCCATCGGGCATGACTATAATTTTTGATCAGATGGTTGAGTAATAGCGTTGTTGCGGTACTCATCTGCAAATGGTTTTCACGCTCTTGCCATGCACCATTGAGTAGAAAGTGCCGATAGATCATCGAAATTTGTGGGTCAGCCACAAAAATTTGTGGATTTAAAATGATCTGACTCGGTTCGCGATCCCAGACTTGTTCGGCCACACGTTGTAAGTGCTGTTCAGTATAGTAAAGATGTACGAAGGTGAGTGGGTCGCGGAGGTCCCAAGTCGACTCGAAATCTTGTGGCATCAGGCACATACGGTCAGGACCACCGCCATTGTGCCAGCCCTGTTGGGTTTTTTGATAGCTTTCATAACCGCCCTGAATATACATGCTCAAGGTGTGGTGATTGCTACAGACGCTGACACGGTCTTGGTTATTTTGCCACATGGCCAACTGCATACCCGAACCCAGTTCTACCGAGTCGAGCAATTGCGCTTTATATTGCTGTAATTGATCTAGAATCTGATATTTCATCTTCTATACGCAGTGCCAAATATGATCCAGTTTAGTGTAGAACTTTCAACCAGTTTTGTCATCTGGTCAAAAAATCTAGAAAAACGCAAATCCATGACAATCACCGCAAGATGGTGCAAGTAATCATGACCGCAAAAGCAGCAAAATAAACCATCATCGTTGAATGTGGTTTTAAGAAATGAATGCGCTGTTATATGCTTTGGTTGTGGTGACTTGGGGAACCACATGGATTGCAATTAGTCTGCAACAACAAAGTGGAATATCAGCCAGTGTTGCAGTGTTCTGGCGTTTTTTTATTTCAGCAATGGTGTTATTTGCTTTTGTTGCTTTGAGCCGTAAGTTACAGAAGCTGGCTGGTAAAGATCATCTGTTTTGTATGTTGCAGGCCTGCTGTATTTTTGGCTTTAACTTTGTCTGTTTTTATTATGCAGTGCAATATATCAGTAGTGGTTTAGAGGCCGTGATTTTCTCCATGGCGGTGATTTTCAATACCATCAATGCCAAACTCTTCTTTGCACAGCAAGTATCAACACGCTTTTATCCTGCGGCATTATTAGGTGTACTGGGGATTATTGCCTTGTTTTGGCATGACGTGGTGGGCACCACTTTAAATCGCAATACATTGATTGGTATTGGGCTCTGTATCCTAGGCACTTATGGTTTCTCTTTGGGCAATATGATCAGTACGCGCCATCAAAAACATGGCTTGGATATTTTTACCACCAATGCCTACGGGATGTTGTATGGCTCATTATTGATGGCTGTGATCTCATGGTTTAAACAGGACAATTTTTTCCCGAGCATGCAATTCAGTGCAATCAGTGCTTTATTGTATCTCGCGATCTTTGGTTCGGTGATTGGTTTCACTGCCTATTTCTATCTGGTCGGACGTATTGGTGCAGGTAAGGCGGCCTATAGTACTTTGTTATTTCCTTTGGTCGCTTTAGTGATTTCGACTGTATGGGAAGGTTATCACTGGCAAATGAATGCGGTGATTGGGGTGATTTTGATCCTATGTGGTAATGCGATTTTCTTTGTAAAAGGGCCGCAAACCAAGAAAATTCAGACATTAAATAAGCCAGAATCTTGTTAAGATTTTGCTCAATGGCTTTAAAAAAGCAATGACTCATAATAGGCAATGACATGGTACAGGAATATCTAGCACAGCATATTATTGAACTCTATCAGAAGCATGCGCGTGAATGGATTGAATTACGAGGAAAGCTTCTGTCTGAGAAGGTCTGGCTTGATCGTTTTCTAACGTTGCTCCCAAGCTCGGCCGGCATTTTGGATTTAGGTTGTGGTTCAGCTCAACCTATTGCTGCCTATTTTATTGCTCAAGGATATCAGGTAACAGGGGTAGATGCTTCGAAATACATGATTGAAATGGCACGGCAGTCTTTCCCTGAACAGGTCTGGGTACAGCAGGATTTTCGGGAGTATCTACCTGAACAAAAGTTTCAGGGGATCATTGCGTGGGATAGTTTCTTCCACTTAACCCAAGATGATCAAAGAAACATGTTTAAATGTTTTGCCGAATATGCACAATCAGGTACAGCTTTAATGTTTAGCAGTGGTCCTGCACAGGGCGAGGCGATTGGTTCGTTATGTGGAGAACCACTTTACCATGCCAGTCTCTCAGCGGAGGAATATCAGACTTTGCTGCAAGACAATGGGTTTAAGCTGATTAAAATGATTGCTGAAGATGTTGAATGTACGGGGCATACGGTCTGGTTGGCTCAATACTGCAATTGAAAAAGCCCTTTCAATGTAAAGGGCTTTTTCAATTTCAATCGAATAGTGGATTTAATCTTGTTGCTTAGCCTGAATCGCGGTTAAGGCAATAGTAAACACAATATCATCCACCAATGCGCCGCGAGACAAGTCATTCACAGGTTTATTTAAACCTTGTAGCATCGGGCCGACACTCACCACATTGGCAGCACGTTGTACCGCTTTATAGGTAGTATTACCTGTATTCAGATCAGGGAAAATAAATACATTGGCACGTCCTGCCACTTGCGAGTCCGGCGCTTTTTGGCGACCGACGCTTTCAACTGAAGCTGCATCGTATTGCAATGGACCATCAATCAATAAATCAGGACGACGCTGCTGTGCGATTTTGGTCGCTTCAGCCACTTTCTCAACATCTGCACCCGTGCCCGAAGTTCCTGTGGAATAACTGATCATGGCGATGCGTGGATCAAGACCAAAGGCTTTGGCTGAATCGGCAGATTGAATCGCAATCTCGGCAAGTTGTTCTGCATTCGGATCTGGATTGATGGCACAATCACCGTAAACATAGACTTCATCAGGCAAAAGCATAAAGAAGATTGATGATACCAGTGAATAGTTCGGTGCAGTTTTAATCAACTGAAATGCAGGGCGTACCGTATTGGCAGTGGTATGAATCGCACCTGACACCAGACCATCAACTTGATCGAGTGCCAACATCATGGTGCCGAGTACTACGGTATCTTGTAGTTGTGCTTTGGCTTGTAGTGCATCGAGTTTACCTTTACGCAGTTCCACCATTGGTTCGATGTATTGATCACGGATGGTATCAGGATCAATGATTTGTAAATCATCAGGTAACTGAATACCGCGTGCTTTAGCCACTTCTGCAACCGATTCAGGTTTTGCCAATAAAATACACTGTGCAATGCCACGGGTTTGACAGATCACAGCTGCTTGTACCGTGCGTGGCTCATCACCCTCAGGTAGGACGATGCGTTTTTTCGCAGCAATGGATTTCTGTACCAACTCGTAACGGAACGCTGAAGGTGACAGGCGAGGATGCAAGTTGTTCTGGGTATGTTGATCCAGCCAATTGCTATCCAAATGACTGGATACGAAACGGGTGACTTGCTCGGCACGCTCAGTATCATCAATTGGAATTTCATTGCCAAAGCGATGCAGCAGTTGTGCCGTTTCTAAGGTATCTAAAGGCGTGTGTAAGATCGGGAGTCCTTGCTTAATCGCACTTTGGCAAAACTCGAGTACATTGCTTGCAGGCGCAGCTTGTTCGGTTAAAACCAGACCCGCCAGCGGTGTACCATTGCTGCTGGCAAGGCTCGCTGCCAAGATAGCATCGGTGCGTTGTGATGCGCTAATAATCAATTCGCCCGCAACAAATTTATGCAATTCTGATTCGATATTGGACGCAATTAAACTGGTATGCAGAATACGACGCTGTTTAG
The DNA here is from genome assembly GCF_000369845.1 of Acinetobacter higginsii. Classification (NCBI taxonomy): domain Bacteria; kingdom Pseudomonadati; phylum Pseudomonadota; class Gammaproteobacteria; order Moraxellales; family Moraxellaceae; genus Acinetobacter; species Acinetobacter higginsii. Next base: position 564,503 of record NZ_KB850215.1, read on the forward strand.
CCTCACCTTGATGCAACCATGTACCATTGATGATCGAAGCGATATCTAAACTACGTGGCACACTGAGGGTATTGCTGAATGGCACCAATCCAATAATCGGAAGTTCATCAGTTCCCATAAAGCGGTTATAGCGTTGTAACTCTAAGGCAAACGCATCGATGTGCTGGTCTAGGCGTAGACTTGGATCAAGTGTGACTGGGATTTCGGCCATGCCCTCAGGCAAGCCTTTGGTTCGCATAAATAACACGCCTGTCGTGCGTGCTGAGGCCGCGCCACCAAATTGACGTAAATGCGCGTCGACTCTTTCTGCTGTTTTACGTGGATCAGCTAAATCTGCGGTGCTGACCAAAACCACTTGCGCATCTAGTGCTTGGGCAAGCGCGGCATTGATTTCACTGACAAAATGATCTTGTCCATTCGGAACCAAACCTTCAACGATAATCACATCATGATCAGCTGAAATTTGACGGTGTAGCGCAACGGCTTCTTCAAGCAATTCATCTGTTTCGCCCAAGGCAATCAGTTGTGTCAGTCGCTCATAGGTGATTGGCTCGGCAGATTTATGCTGAAATAAATGGCGATAGAGTGTCGTGGTACGGTCAACCGTGGTGTCTGCAATTTGAGAATAAGGTTTTAAGAAACCCGCATTAATCCCTTTACAATCCAGCGCGTAGATCATACCTAAGCAGGCTGAAGTTAAGCCAACACCTTCACCTGTGGGAATGAGTAAAATCGTATTCATAGTGACCTTAAATTCTTTTAATAGGTTGATTAAGCTGTTGGTTCAAGTACTTGACGGGTTTCTTTGGCAATACGGCCTTCTTCATCAGTCGGAATCACCCAGATTTGAGGACCTGTACCATCGTCGATACGACCTTCTGTGCCACGAGCCAAGGCATCATTTTTCTCTTTGCTAAATTGAAAACCGAAATGAGCCAGATAGCCTAAAGTCTTTTCACGGACATAAGCCGAGTTTTCACCAATACCACCTGTAAATACTAAACCATCCAGACGTGGTAGACCGCAACTCATTGCCGATAAAGATTTGGCTAAGCGATAACAGAAAACTTCAATGGCAAGGGTTGCACCATCATGACCATTTTCAGAAGCTTCAACCAAGGTGCGCATATCATTGGATAAACCAGATAAGCCCAATAAGCCACTTTCTTTATTTAACATGCTGTCAATTTTTTGGATATCCCAGCCGAGGTTACTGGCAAGGAATAAATGCAAACTCGGATCGACATCACCACTACGGGTTCCCATCACCACGCCTTCAAGTGGCGTCATGCCCATTGACGTATCGACGCTATGACCATTCCATACTGCACAAGTCGAACTACCATTGCCCAAGTGTGCGCTAAGCCAGCCACCTTCATTTTTATGACCTGCCAATTCGCTAGCACGTTCGGTCACATAGGCATGGCTGGTGCCATGAAAACCATAGCGACGTACTTGGTGTGCTGTATATAAAAATTGTGGCAAGGCATAACGGTAGGCGCGTTCGGGCATGGTTTGGTGGAAGGCAGTATCGAATACAGCAACTTGTGGTAATTGTGGGAACAAGCGCATGGTTGCTTCGATCCCAATCAAATGTGCTGGATTGTGTAGAGGGGCGAGAGGGGTCGCGGCTTCAATACGCTCAACCAACTCTGGTGTGAGTAATTCTGCTTTGGTGATGTCGCCGCCGTGAACGACACGGTGTCCAATCGCTTGCGGGTTATAATTAGCTAAACGTGCCAGCAAGGTTTCAAGTGCTTTGGCGTGATCTGCATACGGAATTGAAAGTTCCAGTGGTTCGCCACCCAGTGTGACCCCTTTAATACGGGCGTCGGCTGCCCCTAAATTCTCTGCCAAACCATAAATACGGTCTTCACGGCGTTCCGAGATAAGCGCGTACTTGATTGATGATGAACCACAGTTAATTACTAATACAGATATAGCCACGTTTGAACACCTAACAGATTTTAAATTTTATGATGAACACTTTGATCTTGCTGCAACGCATGAGGCAGTGGAATCAAGCGCAATGTTTTAACATGGGATGTCATCTTGGCGAAGATAGACTTTAGCCTATACAACCCGTTTATAAATCAACCTATTCAGTATAGTTAGGAAATAAGCAGTTGTTTTGATTGATCTGTTGATTTTGTCATTGTTTTTTGTATGTAAATATATAAAAACACGATAAAGATCAAATGAATGGCCTTTATCGTGTTTCTGTGTTCGAATGCTCGATTTTGTTATTGGCGGATTTGACCGTCACCAAAAACGATCCATTTTTGCGAAGTTAAACCTTCTAGGCCAACTGGGCCACGAGCATGGATTTTATCGGTTGAAATACCGATTTCTGCACCTAAACCATATTCAAAACCATCAGCGAAGCGGGTTGAAGTATTGATCATCACCGAACTTGAATCCACACGCGCCAAAAATTCACGGGCTAGACTAAAGTTTTCAGTGATAATCGCATCAGTGTGGTGTGAACCATACTTATTGATATGTTCAATCGCTTCATCCATGCCAGTGACTACTTTAATCGCAAGAATTGGACCGAGATATTCGGTATACCAATCTTCCTCTGTCGCCGTTTTCACTGATACACCTAAAATACGTTGAGTTTCCGCGCAACCGCGCAATTCAACCTGTTTTTCAGCATAAAGTTCGGCAATGCGTGGCAAGAATTCCTCAGCAATCGCTTCATCGACCAATAACGTTTCCATGGCATTACACACACCATAGCGATGCGTTTTGGAATTAAGTGCAATCGGTAAAGCTTTTTGCAAATCCGCTTGTGCTTCAACAAATACATGGCAGTTGCCATCTAGATGTTTAATAACTGGAATACGCGCTTCATTGCTGATTCGTTCGATCAAGCTTTTACCACCACGCGGCACAATCACATCCACGAATTCAGTCATGGTAATCAGGTGACCCACTGCGGCGCGATCAGGGGTATCAATCACTTGAACTGCATGTTCTGGTAAGCCTGAAATTTGTAGGCCATGCTGAATCGCTGTAGCAATGGCTTTATTCGATTCAAGTGCTTCTGATCCACCACGTAAAATAATCGCGTTGCCTGATTTTAAAGCCAATGATGCGGCTTCAAGAGTCACATTGGGTCTTGATTCATAGATCATGCCAATCACGCCTAAAGGCACGCGCATTTTTCCAAGTTGAATCCCTGACGGGCGATAGGCAAGATCAGTAATCTCTCCAATCGGATCAACCAAGGCAATCACATCTTTCAGACCTTGCAGCATACCTTTAAAACGAGCAGGGGTAAGTTCTAAACGATCGAGTAAAGCACTGTCGAGTTGACGTTGGCGGCCACTGTCCATATCGATTTGATTGGCTGCTAAAATTTGTGCTTGATTATTTTCTAAAGCCGTATAAATTGCAGACAAGGCGTGGTTTTTCAAATGGGTCGATGCACTCGTTAAAATACGAGACGCTTGACGCGCTTGAGTACCAACGTGTTGCATGTAGTCTTGAATAGAGTCTTGCATAGCATTTTGATATTTGCATGTATTTATAAAGATAGTAACAGTCAAATGCTGAACAATGAATAGGCTGAACTGACAATTCAAAAAATTATGAAGCGTTAATTGGCACAAAAGTTTTTATTTTAGTGTGATGAAGATATTGAATATAAAGCCAAGATTACATATTTTGCAAAAGATTAGTGCTTTAAACAAGATAAGTGGTTAAGGAAATGATTGCGTATAAAACGTGCATATGTATAGAATGAAAAAGTATAGGATAAATGTAATACAAATTTTATAAATTTGTTAACTTGCAAGTTGAATTCGCTGAAAATGAGATGCTTGCAACAAAAAAATAAACAAGGATGGAGGAAGGACATGAATTCCATTATCCAAATGGACTCGGATATAAATCATACCTACACAGGCTTTGGTTTTTTCGACATTTACAATAAAAACAGTTTTAAACAGCCAGCGCGTACCACGTGGATCGATGGTTGGAAAATTGAATATATGGCAATTGCAGATCCGAAAACGATCTACAACACGCCGATTGTAATTGTCGGGGGCGCATTTCAAAATTTTAACTCTTACAAGTATTGTGTCGAGCAACTCTTTGAGAGTGGTCCCGTTATTCTCATTGATTTACCGTCAATGGGAGCGAATCAACAGATTCGTAATGTTGATACAGGTGAATCTGCTGGAATCCTGGAACTGCCTGAACTGTCTAAAATGCTTGGTCAATGGCTCGATATTGTTGGACTTGAAAAAGTTTCAATGATGGGGATGTCACTTGGATCGGTGGTTGCATCGTCATTTGCACACCAACGCCCCGAATTGATTGACCGTATGGTATTGATGGGAGTGATGCAGAAGACGCGTAAAAGCTGGCGGATGCTGCTAGAAGAATCATTGCATTTAATGCGCGAAGATCGCATGGATGAGTTTGGTCAAGCGGTGATCCTATATTTAGTGAATCATGCCAAGCTTGATAAAACCCGTATGTCTCCAACAGCAAAGCGTTTATTCTTCAGGCAAATGGCAGAATTTAGTGCAACTGAACGTGAGCGTTATGAAATTAACTGCAATCGTTTATTACGTTTAAGCGACGTACCAGTACCACAATGTAAAACTTTAGTGGCTGCTGGGCAGTACGACAGCTTTACTTTGCCACACGAAAATGCTGATTTTGCTTTGCAATGCCAAGATATGCAGTTTGCTTTAATTGCCAATGCAGATCATGTGCCACAATTGCAGCGCCGTAAAGAAACCATGAATTTGTTTACCTCATTTTTGAAAGGGGAATCTATCGAGAATCTGGATGGTATTATCCCGATGACGCGTGAACAAATGCAAAAAATTGAACGTCGGGGCGAGGAACGTATTGCTGTTTTACAACCACAGACTAAATTGACTCACCGTCATTTAGCGACTGAAGTAGCAGTGAACGTTGTCGATATCACCTTCTTTGGCGTTTATTTAAAACTTAATGATCTTGAGCAGCTTGATTTTGTTAGCCAACATCCTCGTGATTTAGCACTACATTTAGCTGATGAAGAAGGTGAGTTTAAAATTGAATGTTTAAACTTTGATGCAACTGAGCAAGGACTGCGCATCTTGTTTAAACATGGCAGTTTTGAGATTGCTGATCGTTTAACGCGTTTTATTGAGCGTCAAAAACAGGCTTAATGAGAACCGAAGATTTGAAAAGGGAAGTGGTCAATGACCATTTCCCTTTTTTTATGCTACCTATTTATTGCTCGCCTGAATCACCCAGACCAAGTCACCTAAGTGTTGCTGTTTGTTTTCTAGATGTGTGTGTTCAAAAAACTGCTTTGGCTGCAGGACTTCAACTTGATTAAAGCCTGCTTCTTGGAAGAAATTTTCGACCTCGGCTGGGTTTTTAAAATGAAAACTAAATGCACTGCGTGACATCCATTTTAGTAAACGGCTGCTGTTCCAGATAATGGTTGCCAGTTTGTTTTGGGTAGGTTCTGGATAGATGTCTGTTAAATAATGCAGCTCTTTAAAGTTTTGACCGTAGTTGGCAATGGCTTGAATGAGTTGCTGTAACATTGGTTTTTCAAAGTAATTGATGAGTCCTTCACTAATAATCACCAAGGGACGTTGCGGATCAAATACCTCAAATGCAGCAGCAAAGGCATCGGTAAATAAGTCGACAGACAGAACTTCATCTATGTTGCTTTCAATTTGTTGTAGTGCAGCTTGTTTGGTGGCTGCCATATCGGGTAAATCCAATTCACGGTAAGTGATATTTGGATAATGTTGTCTAAACCACCAGCCTCGTGGTGATAGGCCACATGCAATTTCTAGTACTTGAAGATTAGGGTGTTGTTCAATTAATTCTTTTAAATGGCTATCCAACATACTATGACGTTGTTTTAGTGTGGTGCGCATACTGCCACCGACATATTTTTCTGCCCAGCTTTCAATTGGATGAACTAAGGCTGCCAGCGTTTTTCCTTTTGCTGTTGCCAGTGCTGGATGTGAGATCCCCATTTGATACCAGATGTAGCCGGTGTAGTGTGCGGTAAATGAAATGTGGCGATGTTTCGAAAGTTGTTGTGTCATCTGTCCTAGACTCTATTTTTCCTAATTGGGATATATAAAATTAATCTCTTTTTTTAAATTGAGATTTTTCCACCAAATCCGATTTTAGGTTTGTTATTTACTATCGTGGGGCGGCATGGATGCCGCCGTTGGGCTGGGGTTACAAGGATGTACCCTCAGCCTAACAAAGGATTTTTGCTTACTTTTCATCCCTGAAAAGTAAGTCGAGCCGAAGGCAAAATCCTTCAATCAGATGATCACTCGGCAAGATTCCATCATGCTAATAAAATAATGCAAAAATCTAAGTAAAGTTAGAACGAATTCTTAAACTCTTCAATGACTTTTCTGACGCTGTGCCAGTTTTCATCGTCTAAAGTCAATGTGGTACCAACCTGAATATTCGGAATTTTACCGCGCATACGCTCTAAACGTTGTTGGTTTGGTAATGCTAGCGTTTGGATTCCATCTAATGCGGTACACGCAGCTGCACGGTCATTACAGACTAAGCCCATATCACAACCCGCATTTAAAGCAGCTTGAATACGTGCGTCCGCACCACCTGCAACACACGCAGCTTGCATACTCAAGTCATCTGAGAAGAGTACGCCATCAAATTTAAGCTGCTGACGTAAGATTTTTTGTAACCAGAATGGTGAGAAGCCTGCTGGATTTGGATCGACTTGATCATAGATCACATGGGCTGGCATGAGCGCATCAAGCTGAGGCATTAACTTGATAAAGCTCTGCATGTCTTTGTCATAGATTTCTTGATACGAGCGGCTGTCAATTGCTGCTGCAACATGTGAATCCGCTTTGACTGAACCATGACCAGGGAAATGTTTGCCCGTCGTTGCCATACCTGCTTTTTTCATACCACGCATAAAGGCATCGGCAAGTGGCACGATATCTTGCATATTTTTGGCAAAACCACGATCACCGATCACATCACTGACATCATTCAGATCCAAAACAGGAGCAAAGCTAAAATCAATCCCGACCGCGAGGACTTCAATCGCCATTAACCAGCCACATTGTTCAGCCAGTTCAATCGCTTGTTGTGGCTGACTCAGGTAATGTTCACCTAGACGTCCCATCGCTGGAAGTAAGGTAAAACCTTGTCTTAAACGTTGTACTCGGCCACCTTCCTGATCAACGGCAATCAAAATCTCTGGACGAATTTGACGCATATGGTCGGTTAAGGCACGGACTTGTTGAGGGGATTCAATATTTCGTGCAAATAAAATCATGCCGCCGACTTGCGGAGCTTGTAATAGTTCAATATCTTCTTGAGTAAGTTCTGTGCCAGCAATATCTAGCATCAACGCGCCGATCATAAGGATTCCGTTAGAATTTTGATGAAAAATTTGGTGAAAAAAACGATAGCTAAATTGTGCAATGATTTGCTACATTTTGTCAGTACAGAATATGATAAAACTACATGATATTGATGATAAGTGCTTGTTGGTTATTTATTTATGATGACCGATGAGTTTTACCTGTAGTGAAGTGATTGAGTGAAATATATTCATCTTAATCACATCTGCATGTAATAATTGCCATATCCAAGGAAGTACCAAAATTTTATGAAACTTCAAATGATAGCGTGTGCAGTTGCAATCGCGACTGGTGGTTTATTTTTCTCTCATACCATAAATGAGGCATTTGCGGCGACTGAGGCACCTGTCGTTTCAACGGTAATCAAGCCATCACAAGAGCAGGCATTGGTTGCACGTCAGTTAGCCACATTGGTAGATCGTCAACATTATTTAAATATGCGCCTAGACGCAGCAACTTCAAACCGTGTTTTGAATATGTATTTGGATAGTCTTGATCCAGATCATTCATTATTTCTAAACGGTGAAGTTGAAGAATATCAAAAGAAATATGGTTCGAATTTTGGTAGTTCGTTAAAAGCGGGTAACTTAACTGGACCTTTCGCGATTCATGCGCAATACCGTGATCGTTTGAAACAGTTTTATGAGTTTATGTTGGCAGAGTTGAAAAAGCCGCAGAACTTAAATCAAAAAGATGTCTATCTCGATACCGATCGTGAAAAAGCACCGTATTTCAAAACAACGGCTGAGCAACAACAACATTGGCAGCAAATGCTAGTGTCGCAGTTGATCAATTTAACCATTAGTAAAGAAGAAGAGCAGGCGAAGCAAAAAGCTTTAAAAGCAGATCCATCGCTGGCGAATGGTCAGGATTTAACGGGACCTGAAGATCTAACCCCAGTGCAAACCTTAACCAAGCGTTATACCCGTCAGTTAGAGCGTATTGGGCGTGTGAAAAGTGATGACGTGTTAGAGAAAACATTGAATGCAATGTTGGCGACTTACGATCCGCACAGTAACTATTACCCACCGATTGATGCGATGGAGTTGAATCGTCAGACCACACTACAATTAGAGGGAATTGGTGTTTCGATCCGTCCTGAACGTGGCAATGAAGACTACACCAAAATTGAGACCATCGTTGAGGGTGGGCCAGCCAGTAAATCAGGTCAGGTGAAATCAGGAGATCGTATCATTGGCGTCGCGCAAGATGGCGAGAAAATGGTGGATGTGATTGGTTGGCCGAGTTCGGAAATCGTCGGGTTAATTCGTGGTAAACGTGGTACCAAAGTTGTGGTGCGTTTATTGGGTGCAGGTGCATCAATGAGCCAAGCCCGTAATGTGACCTTAACCCGCGATATTATTCAAGAAGAAGATGCTGGGGTGCGTTCACGTACGGTTGAAATCACCCGTGATGGTAAAAAACATCTGTTTGGGGTGATTGAAATTCCATCTTTCTATTTTGACTACCGCTCGCGTCGTGCAGGTACTGAATATCGTTCAGTTTCTGAAGATACAGCCAAAGCATTAGATTCACTTAAGGCACAAAAAGTAGAAGGTATCTTGGTTGATTTGCGTAATGACCCAGGTGGTTCTCTCGAAGAAGTTGCGCGTATGCTCGGTCAGGTGATTAAGTCTGGTCCTGTGGTGCAAATCCGTGATGGTAACGGTAATGTCAATGTGTTTGAAGATACCGATGGTGGTGAGCAAATCTATGCAGGCCCAATGGCAGTATTAGTTAACCTAGCATCGGCTTCTGCAAGTGAGATTTACTCTGCGGCGATTCAGGATTATGAGCGCGGGATTATCATTGGTAGTACTACGACAGGTAAAGGGACGGCACAGGTTCAATTAGACTCTTTGGCTTATGGTCAGGCAACATTGACGCAACGTAAGTTCTATCGCATTACGGGTGGTAGTACCCAAAATAAAGGTGTGATCCCAGATATTAAGTTGGTTGATATTTACAATGAGGAGTTTGGTGAGCGTAAAGCGAAAAATGCCTTGAAGTGGGATACCATTCCAACAGCACCATTCAAACGTGAAGGTTCAGTGCAACCGTACGTTGCTAAATTGACTCAATCATCTGAACAACGTGTTGCGGCAGATTCTCAATTTAAATATTTAGAAGCACGTAAAGCAATTGCCAAGAAAACTTCGGATCAAAAGAAAGTGGTGCTCGATATTAATCAGCGCCGTGCCGAGTTGATTGATCTTGAGAAACAAACCTTGAATGCAGAAAATCAACGCCGCACTGCAACAGGTTTAGCACCGTATGCAAACTGGGAAAGTTATCAGGCATCTATTGATGCATTGGTTGAATCTCGTGCCAAAATGAAAGCACATTTGCGTCCACCATTGCCTGAAGAAGAAACCTTCATCAATGAAGCGGCAAATGTCCTGTTAGATTATTCGAAGTTGCAAGGTCGTTAAGCCCTTCATCATTCAATCAATAAAAAGCCCTGTATAACAGGGCTTTTTATTTTTGTATCAACTTAATTGACCCGAATCCAGATTTGGCTACGACCTAGTACAGAGACGCCGATATAGCCACGTAAATGTAAGCGTTGCCCATTGCTACTGAGTTTTGCAGTCAAGCTATAGACACGGCCACTGTTCGGATCCAAGATTTTCCCACCTGTGTAGGTGAGGTCCTTTTTATGTTTTAGCTTGGTAATCGCATTTAAACCTAAAATTGGCTTATTGGTATAAGGTGCAGGGCAGCCCGTACATAATTCTTTGGGGGTATAGCCTGTACGTGGGGTAATTTTGATAATTTTACCCGTATAGGAGCCATCGGCTTCTTGTATGATTTCAACCTGTCCTTTAGGGGCACCTGTTACATCATCAACGCTTTGCCAAATCCCAGCAATGTCTTGAGCAAAAGCAAAATGACTGAGTGTAAATAAGAAGAGAGAAGAGATCAGTTTTGTCGACATGTTCATGTTAAAGCCTCCTTGCTGCCATGGCTGTCCTGCTATTATTTCGGATTTCTAATTCGAGATTCAATCATTATTTTACGGTTGTATATTTTTAATATTTGAAATTTCAATTATTTTTTATGTTGAAATTAAAAAAGCTTCTTCACGATATGAAGAAGCTTTTAGCTAGAACCGAGATCAATTTGATCAGAGAGAAGTGCGTATAATGGCTCTAAATTTTATTGATTTTACTCAGCACGAATCCAGATCTGATTACGACCCAATGCCGATACACCGAGATAACCACGTAAGTGCAAACGCTTACCATTGGCGCTGAGTTTGGCCTTCATACTATAAATTTTGCCTGAATTTGGATCGAGAATACGACCATTGGTATAGTTCAAGCCTTCGCTATATTTCAAACCCGTTACCACGTCTAAACCAATGATTGGCTTATTGGTATAGGGTGCAGGACAATCCACACAGGTTTCTTTAGGTGTATAACCTGTACGTGGCGTAATTTTAACTACTTTGCCTGCATATGTTCCATTCGCTTCTTTACGAATTTCAACCAATGCTTTAGGCGCCCCCGTCTTGTCATCAATACTTTGCCAGAGCCCCGTAATATCCTCTGCAAAAGTAAAACTGCTCACCGCAGATAAAAGTAACGCACTTAATAATTGTTTGCCCATCATTAAAAATCCTTTTAACGTTTAAGCTTACATTATGGCGGATATATGACAACTAGTTCAATCTTTATGTGATATCTGCGGCAAATTTTAAGATAAAGATAGAATAAAGGTCGGGAGCCAAATGGCTGTAAATACACCATTTACTGCCATGCCAAAGGCTGCGTAACGGCCTGTGACAGGACCGCGTTGCCATGCTTGAGCTGTACCAATTGCATGCGCAGCTAAACCTAGAGCCAGACCAGAAGCACGTTCGTCATGGATATGTTTTAAAATCCAAGGGGAGAATGCAGCACCAATCACGCCAGATAAAATCACAATCAGTGTCACCATCATTAATGGTGCATGTAATAGCGTTGCAATGTTTAAGGCGATCGGTGTAGTCACAGCGCGGGTGGCAAAAGCCATAATTGTTGGCTCAGACATGTGTAGTAAATAGGCCAGTCCCATTGGTAGGGCGACCGCACTAATACTGGCAAAGCATAAAATGCCAATCATCGATTTTAGCGGTAGATCATCATAGCGCATCGCGGCTAAGGGAATTGCCAAGGCAACCGTGACATAGCCGAGTAGATGGTTGAAAACACCATTCACGTTATCCATATACTGTTGGTAAGGAATGCCGAAGATTGCCAAGAAAGCAATCACAATAAACATGCCAAACACAATCAGTGGAATTTGTGGAAATTTTTGATTCAGTGGTTTGGCAAGAAGATAACTAATGAAGGTAATCATGAAGCCATAAATAACCATCGACATAGATCAGCTCCTTATAACCAACGCTTCGCCATTTTGGCATAAATCCATAATGGCAATAATGTACTGAAGGTTAAGATAAATAAAAATGCAGGAATTTCTTTACCCATATGTACCAGCATAATTAATGAACCCGCACAAATGGGTAGAAAGGCAAATGCGCTTTCTTTTAAAATTTTGTTGTTGGTATCAATCAGGCGATTGGAGATTTTTCTAAAACGTCTCCAGATTAACAATGTTGCTAATAAACTAATCAGCCCAGCCAGATTGCCCAATTCAGGATGACCAAAAGCTTGCGTGATTGCGACAGCTCCTTCACGATAGACAATGATTAATAAAATCGTGCCAAACCAAGCTGTCCAATCAATATTTTTCATTTTCTTTCTAACTCTCGTTTAGCGGAACGATGGCTGATCGTAATTATAGGGACGGATGATCTATTTCAAATTCTTCCAAAGGGCGTTGAAATAAGGAAGCTTTTTTTCCAAGAATTTCGTCTAATGGTAAATGGGCTTGTTTAATGATTTGTTCCAGTTTATGCGGTGCAATACATACGGATATATGGAGGTCGCCTTGCTCATCATACTGTTCCGATTGAATCACATTCAGGGTATAGAGCTGTGTTCGCAGTTTACCGTAAGCGGGTTTGAGCACTAAGTCAAACTGTTGCAATTGTCCCATCAGACATTGTTGTACAGCTTGACTGAGTAATTCAAGGCCTTGCCCAGCATGGGCTGAAACATAGACACGATCAGGGACGTCAGTTGTTTTATAAATGATTTTGGCGGCATCACCGCTGAGATCAATTTTATTGTAGACATGCAAAATCGGGGCATCGGCACCGATTTCTTTAAGTACTGATTCTACCGCTTCAATCTGTTCAGGCATATTCGGACTGCTGCTATCAATGACGTGTAGCAGCAAGGTCGCTTCTAATGTTTCTTCTAAGGTGGCTTTGAACGATTCCACCAAATCATGTTGCAGGTTACGAACGAATCCAACGGTATCTGCCAGCACGACGGTGCCAATACCGTCCCAGTCTAGGCGACGTAAGGTAGGATCGAGGGTAGCAAATAGTTGATCGGCAGCGTAGACATCGCTTTTGGCTAAAATATTAAATAAAGTCGATTTGCCCGCGTTGGTATATCCCACTAGCGAAATTGTTGGAATAGCAGCTTTTTGGCGTGCGGCACGTCCCTGTAAGCGAGTTTGCTGTACTTTAACCAGTTTGTCTTTGAGTTGAGTAATACGCACTCGAATCAAGCGGCGGTCTGTTTCCAGTTGTGATTCACCAGGGCCACGTAGGCCGATACCACCTTTTTGTTGTTCTAAATTGCCCGTAAAGCCACGAATTAAACGGGTAGATAAATGTTTAAGTTGAGCTAACTCAACCTGTAATTTACCTTCATGGGTACGTGCACGGAGCGCAAAGATATCCAGAATTAAACCAGTACGGTCAATCACGCGACACTTGAGTATTCGTTCTAGATTACGTTCTTGCGCGGGCGAGAGTGAATGGTCAAAAATCACCAATTCCGCTTCGAGAGTCTGGACCAGTTCTGCAATCTCATCCACTTTACCTGAACCGATGAAAAACTTTGGATCAGGTTTATTACGTTGCACAATGAGATGTTCAAGGATTTCAGCACCTGCGGATTGGGCGAGTAATTGAAACTCTTCAGCATCGAGATCATCGAGAAGTTGAACGGATACACTAACTAAAATTGCTCGTTCACCACTTTGACGCTGCTCAAAATTTTCCACGCTGCTCTGAAATCCTTATTTTTAAAATCTTATTCTAGAATAAACTTCAAGCAAAGGGCAAAGACTTAGTGGATTTATATGACATTACGACGTAAAAGTTCAATGAATCCGACTAATGTGCCCATATACAAAATTGACCATCCCAAAAACATTCTTAAGGCATAGCCATAAGGAATAGTGGTTTGTGGCTCAGATGTCGTGCTTTGCTGGTTCATCACATCACCTTTTAATCTGTAAATTCGATTTATTTATAATATTTGATCTGATAAATCTTTTAAAATTGAAAAAATTTATGCTCACATTCGTTTTTTGTTATGGAGGAAACTTCTATAAGTTGATATCGGCATGATATAACAAGACTAATCCAATGCACACGTGCATACATGCGTACGGTTTTAAGAATTTATGACTCAACAAGCAACAACAGTAAATAACACACCTTTAAGTTTGTTTTCGAAGTTTAGTTTATACAGTAAAAAATTAGCCTCTGGTCTGGAGACGATTGGTGAAGGCTTCTATCTCATTTACCGTCATGGTTTATATAAAGATCCAAATAATCCAGTAAATACCCGTTATGTACAGTATTTCTGCCGTCGTTTGTGTGAAGTCTTTAATATTGAAGTCCAAGTTCATGGCACCATTCCTCGTGAGCCTGCCTTATGGGTGAGTAATCATATTTCTTGGTTAGATGTGGCTGTGTTGGGCTCGGGTGCACGCATCTTTTTCTTGGCCAAAGCCGAAGTTGAAAAATGGCCTATTTTAGGCAATTTGGCAAAAGGCGGTGGCACTTTATTTATTAAGCGCGGCTCAGGTGATTCGATTCGCATTCGTGAGCAAATTACTGAATTCTTAAAACAAGATATTCCTGTACTGTTCTTTCCTGAAGCAACCACCACCGATGGCAGTAAAGTCAAAAAAGTACATGGCCGCTTATTAGGTGCTGCAATTGAAGCGCAACGACCTGTGCAGATTTGTGTGATTTGCTATGTGAACCAACAAGGTGAACTGGATTTGGTTGCGCCGTTTATCGGTGAAATGACATTTGCAGAGCATGTGCAACGTGTTTTGGAGATGCCTCAAGTCACTGCACATTTAATGACATTACCAGCGATTCCAGTCGAAGGGCATACGGTAGAAACGCTGACCAAGGAAGTCGACCGCCAAATGCGTGCTGGTCTAGAGCGCTTGCAGCGAAAAGTATTGTCCGTACTACCAGAAAGCGTGGAAACTACATAAATCCTTCAATCGGGAGCCATGAAATCACTTTCATGCCTGCTCTTTGCCACCATTTCATTTTGGGTTCTTTGGTGTAAATCAAAGGACCTTGAGGTGCTTCACGTTGCCACGTGATTTTCTTGTTGGCATCTAAAACCAAGCGATAGGCATAGGTCTTTAAGTTTTGATCCATGGTCGCATGTACTGCTTGTGCCAATGGTGGGCTATTCAGTAATACGCCAATCTCGGTGTTCAAATAAGCGGAACGCGGGTCAAAATTAAAAGAACCAATAAAGACCTGTTTTTCATCGAGTGCCATCAGTTTGGCATGTAGACTCGAACGACTTAAACCTTTGATATTGACCTTGGCTTTTTTTGCCAGCTCTTCAGTGTGTTTATCTAAATCACTTTTATCAAGTGCAGGTAAAAACTCATATAGTTGTACGCCATTTTCCAGCAGTTCTTGGCGGTATTTCCCATAAAAAGCATGTACCACTGCTACGTCATTGGCTTTAAATGAGTTGGTCAATACTCTGACTTCGATACCATCTTTTGCCAAATCACTTAAAATTTTTGTTCCTTTCTTTTCAGGAACAAAATAAGCAGAAATTAAATCGATATTTTTTTCTGGTTGTTCGAGGTGGTTAATTAACTGGAAGTTGAGATGTTCTTCTTTTTTAGCTTTAGATTTGATTTTATCAGGTGAGTCTTTTACCACTTCTGCTTTGACCCAATCGAGTGAAATATCCCGATCCATGAGTGCGTCGACGGCTTGAGAGTGGCTGGTTAAATCAACATAGTTTTGTACCGTGATTCGTTTATAGTGCTCATCAAGTTGCTCTTTCAAACTTTCATAGCTTAAACGGTGAGCACTTTGTTTAACCACTTCTCGGACATCGTAGGCATATTCATGATTCCAGTAATCATCAAATGATTTGGAAATATCATTTACAGCGGTACCGAATAGCATTACATCCACGTCAGAAAACTGATAGGTATCACTGACATTGTAGTATTGGTTGGTCATATTTCGCCCACCAATCAAAGCCACCTGATGGTCGGCAATAAAGCTCTTATTATGCATACGACGGTTAATGCGCTTTAGATCCAGTACCATATCAATTGCACGATATTTTCGGAAACGGTAAGGATTGAATAGTTTTACCTCGATATTGGGATGTTGTGCCAAAGCTAAAAAAATACCTTCGGTATGCTTGGCATTATTATCATCAATCAATAGTCGAACGCGAACACCGCGATCTGCAGCACGGATCAGTGCATGCAAGGCCAAAGCCCCAACTTTGTCATTGTCCCAAATATAGTATTGTAAATCTAAGGTTTTTTCAGCTTTATCAATTAAACGCAGTCGAGCTGCGAGTGCTTCTAGTGGCTCATACAAAACGTGATAACCCGTGAGCTCGGGGTGCTGTTCTTGTAGGGGGCGAATCACCTGTGCTAAAGATGTTTGTGAGGTGTCGATTTGTGTGGTTGTTTGAATGACAGGTTCAATTTTATGTTTAGGTAGGGTGCTACAACCTGTAACGGTCAGTGCAATTGAGCAATAAATCGCAACCATACTTTTATTGTAAGTACTTGTACTTATCTTTGTATGTTTGCTATTTAAATGAGAAAATTGCGTCATAATCGTTACTGATTAAAAGTTGGGCTCGAGTATACCACTTCATCGAAAAAGATAAATATAAGATGAGATGTATGTCCCTAAGGTAAAGTTAATGAGGGCTGTAATGTCGAATTCGGATACTATTATTTTTGGTTTTTATCTTATTTTTGCCGTTCTGGCATTTTGGGCATTGATTCAAGCTTGGGTTCATCAAGCACGTACAGAAACCATCCATCCATTTAAAGCCTTTGTACATTTATTGGCGTTTTATCTGTCTTATTTATTAGTCCCACTCTGGTTTTTTAGTCTATATGCCGGCTGGGTTGGATATTACAATCTTCATCAAGCAGGATTTGTATTTTTACTTAGCGGTGTGTTGATCTATGCGCGTTTTATTGAGCCACACAAAATTCATGTTCAACATCATCAGTATCGACTCAATTCAGAACGTGAATTTACCCGACCGATTAAAGTCGCTTTAGTTGCAGATATGCATGTGGGTTTATTTTCAGGACATGAGCGACAATTAAAAAGCATTGTAAAGAAACTCAATCAAGCGCAACCTGATTTGATTGTGGTGGCGGGTGATTGGACCTATGAACCTGAAAATCGCTTGATACAGGAGCTTGAGGTTTTAAAGCAAATTCAGGCACCTGTTTATTCGGTACCAGGTAATCATGATGAACAATATCCAGGTCCTCCAATTCAGGCATTATTAAGTCAGGCACTCGAACAGAACAATGTCATAGATATCGAAGGGAAAATTGTTGATTTTGATGAGTTCCGGTTGATCGGGATTGGAGATTTGTGGGCAGGGAAGGCGAATATGCGTTTTATGCCAGATTTACCACAAGATAAGCCTTGGTTGATTTTGTCACATAATCCCGACACTGTAGATATGGTGCCTGAGTTACCAACGCGTCCATTAATGCTGTCGGGACATACACATGGTGGGCAGATCGAATTACCGTGGATTACCAGTTATATTATGAAACGCGTTTCAATTCTGGGACACAAGAAAGGTTTCTATACCCATGAACATGCGGATGTTTTTGTCACGGTGGGAACGGGGATGGTTGGTGTACCTTTTCGATTTCGGGTGCCACCGACGATTGATATCATTGAACTGATTTAAATAAAAAAACCGACTTAATAAAGTCGGTTTTTTTATCGTGATGAGCATTTATGGGATAATGATGACATTCACTCGACGATTGCTGGCACGGTTTTCATCTGATGTATTGGCTACAAAAGGTTGGCTTGAGCCGCGACCCACTACAGTTAGGTTATTTTGCTTAAAGCCTTGAGCGACAAAAATTGTTGAAACACTTTGAGCGCGTTCTTCCGAGAGCTTCTGATTGTATTCTGGATTACCAATATCATCGGTATGACCCACAATTTTTAATTTTTGTAGGTCATATTTATTTAATTGCGTGGCCAAACGAACAATCTCTTTTTGATGTTCAGGTTTGATCTCTGCCTTATTAAAATCAAATAATAAACGTTCAGGTAGGCCCAGTGTCCAGCCTTCATCTGTCAGCACGAAACCTTCTTTCTTCAGCATTTTGACCTGACGATATTTCAACGGGCCAAAACTCAAGCAGCCAGCCAATGTTAGGCAGAGCAACGCAATAAATGAAATTTTAATGGTGTGAGTGCGCATAACATGTCCTAAATTTCTGGTTTATAAAGAAACCAATGTGGGTTTAAATTTTTAGCTTTATACATGGCTTGATCGGCTTGCATAATTAAATCCTCTGGATTCTCTGCAAACTGAGAAAAAGCAACCCCTAAGCTAAAACCGAAATGAATCATTTGTCCGTTAAACGCTAAAGGCTGCTCACAACTTGCGAGAACGCCTTCAGCGATTGTTGTTAAATGATCAGTGTGATGGATTGCATGTAGAATGATGGCGAACTCGTCACCACCTAAACGCGCAATAAAATCCTCATGGCGGACCGATAGTCTTAAACGAGACGCCATTTCTTTTAAAACCGCATCACCGGCTAAATGCCCATACTCATCATTAATCATTTTAAACTTGTTATTGTCGATAAATAATAAGGCCGAGTTGTGACGATATTGCGGGTTTTCGAAGATATTGAATAATTCTTGATAAAAATAATGACGATTTGGCAAGCTCGTCAGTTGATCATGATGGGCTTGGAATGACAGTTGACGATTTTCTTTTTGCAAATGAGTATGCCAAATTTGGATTTCTTCTAACAGTTCATTAAATACGGTATTTAAATTTTGAAATTCATGAATATGGTTATTGGGGAAGCGTAAGTTATAAGCCTTTTGATCACTGACCAATTGTGCAATATGGGTGAGTGGCTTGATTGCTTGCATAATTTGGCGATAGGTAATATTCACTGACCACAATAAAGCAATCACAATGAAGAACATTGAAATTGCAAGACCAATAATAATGGTCTTTAAAAAGTGCAAAATATTCTCGGAGCTACCATAGAGCACCAGTTCGCCTACTTTTTTCTTATGATGGACTACCATGAGTTTAACGGGATCATGTAAAAACCAACGATCCATTAAATCTTGCATCACTGATGTATGTGCAACTTTTTTGGTACTTTCAGCCAATAGTTGTTGCTGTGGATCATAAACATGAATACTACGTATAGCATGTTCACTGGTGTAATCATCAAGGATCTGATCAATTGCACCTTTATCTCTAAACACCACTGCAGGTTGAACACGTTCCAGAACCGTTTGGCTTAATAACTGTAAATTTTGTTTCGCATAGGTTTCCATAGTGAACATGGAAATTGTGGCGAATGTAAAAGAACAAATTACGAAAGTAATTGCAAAGATCGCAAACTGCGACTTACGGAATAAGGCGTGCAAGGAAGTTGATTGATATAAATTAGAAATCATCCTGTTCACCCTGCATTCTTTGCTAAAAGTAAAACACGAGGATCAATATGCACTTTGGAATAACTTAACGCATCCAAATTTACCTTAAAAGTAGAAAAGGTCTTCTTGTTATATAAGCAGAAAATACTGCCAATTTCACAGGCTGGGTTATTGGTGCTCAATGAAAGCAACGATCGGGACGGATAGGCTTGAATCAAGTTTTGCTGTTGTTGCGGTGACGTTGTTGTGAAATAGGCAACATGACATTCTGTTTTCGGGAAGTCTTTAGCGCTGACTGCCTGAACTTGATATTCATAAGCAAGCTGACGAATATTGCTTTGGAACTGATTCGCAGCATCTTGGTTGTCTATGACACAAATGGTTGGCCGATTTGTATTCGACCATTTGCTATAACTTAATATTGATAAAGCCAATTCATAGAAGTTATGCGTTGATATGGCATAGCAAAGCGGGCTCGCAGCAAAAGATGCAGCAAGCAATAAATATCGAGCCTTTTTACCAGCAAACCGTATTTTCAATCAAAAGTGCCAAAAAATGTGAAGCAAGAGACATATTCTACTGGACTTAATTGTTTAAAAAAAGTTCTTAAACATAAAGAAAAAGCATTAAAAGTAACTGTTCAGTTCAAAAAATAAGCGTTCGAAGCAATAAATTAAGATAATTTGAAAAAGGGGGTTGTGTCTGATGTGAAATGCTGTAGAATGCACATCCATCGGCGGTGATGCAGATAAAAACTTGTTGAGAAACAAGGATTTGGCTAAAGTGGTTAGATTCTTGAGTTGATTGATAAGTTTGCTAAATATCTAAATTACCTGTTGACTTTTAAGAAATTGAGAGTAATATAGCCGACCTAGCTTGATGATGACGAATCATCGAGAAGATCATTAAGAGAATAGAAGAACAACTTGTGTGGATTTTTACTGGTTGATCAATCGAAAATATTTCATTGATTGAATGGTAAAAATTTCTCGAAGTTTATTTGAGCGAATTTTTAGTCAGAAAATTGATGAGCCAAGATTTGTAGCCATAAGCTACTAATGATTTTAAACTGAAGAGTTTGATCATGGCTCAGATTGAACGCTGGCGGCAGGCTTAACACATGCAAGTCGAGCGGAGTGATGGTGCTTGCACTATCACTTAGCGGCGGACGGGTGAGTAATGCTTAGGAATCTGCCATTTAGTGGGGGACAACATTCCGAAAGGAATGCTAATACCGCATACGTCCTACGGGAGAAAGCAGGGGATCTTCGGACCTTGCGCTAAATGATGAGCCTAAGTCGGATTAGCTAGTTGGTGGGGTAAAGGCCTACCAAGGCGACGATCTGTAGCGGGTCTGAGAGGATGATCCGCCACACTGGGACTGAGACACGGCCCAGACTCCTACGGGAGGCAGCAGTGGGGAATATTGGACAATGGGCGGAAGCCTGATCCAGCCATGCCGCGTGTGTGAAGAAGGCCTTTTGGTTGTAAAGCACTTTAAGCGAGGAGGAGGCTACTAGTACTAATACTACTGGATAGTGGACGTTACTCGCAGAATAAGCACCGGCTAACTCTGTGCCAGCAGCCGCGGTAATACAGAGGGTGCGAGCGTTAATCGGATTTACTGGGCGTAAAGCGTGCGTAGGCGGCTGATTAAGTCGGATGTGAAATCCCTGAGCTTAACTTAGGAATTGCATTCGATACTGGTCAGCTAGAGTATGGGAGAGGATGGTAGAATTCCAGGTGTAGCGGTGAAATGCGTAGAGATCTGGAGGAATACCGATGGCGAAGGCAGCCATCTGGCCTAATACTGACGCTGAGGTACGAAAGCATGGGGAGCAAACAGGATTAGATACCCTGGTAGTCCATGCCGTAAACGATGTCTACTAGCCGTTGGGGCCTTTGAGGCTTTAGTGGCGCAGCTAACGCGATAAGTAGACCGCCTGGGGAGTACGGTCGCAAGACTAAAACTCAAATGAATTGACGGGGGCCCGCACAAGCGGTGGAGCATGTGGTTTAATTCGATGCAACGCGAAGAACCTTACCTGGTCTTGACATAGTAAGAACTTTCCAGAGATGGATTGGTGCCTTCGGGAACTTACATACAGGTGCTGCATGGCTGTCGTCAGCTCGTGTCGTGAGATGTTGGGTTAAGTCCCGCAACGAGCGCAACCCTTTTCCTTATTTGCCAGCGGGTTAAGCCGGGAACTTTAAGGATACTGCCAGTGACAAACTGGAGGAAGGCGGGGACGACGTCAAGTCATCATGGCCCTTACGACCAGGGCTACACACGTGCTACAATGGTCGGTACAAAGGGTTGCTACCTAGCGATAGGATGCTAATCTCAAAAAGCCGATCGTAGTCCGGATTGGAGTCTGCAACTCGACTCCATGAAGTCGGAATCGCTAGTAATCGCGGATCAGAATGCCGCGGTGAATACGTTCCCGGGCCTTGTACACACCGCCCGTCACACCATGGGAGTTTGTTGCACCAGAAGTAGGTAGTCTAACCGTAAGGAGGACGCTTACCACGGTGTGGCCGATGACTGGGGTGAAGTCGTAACAAGGTAGCCGTAGGGGAACCTGCGGCTGGATCACCTCCTTAACGAAAGATTGGTGACCGGTAAGAATCCACAACAAGTTGTTCTTCGAAGATGTATCTGAGGGTCTGTAGCTCAGTTGGTTAGAGCACACGCTTGATAAGCGTGGGGTCACAAGTTCAAGTCTTGTCAGACCCACCAAATCTGATTGCAGTAGCTTAGATTGAAAGATATGTCGTTCATTAAGTGATAAGCTGGGGACTTAGCTTAGTTGGTAGAGCGCCTGCTTTGCACGCAGGAGGTCAGGAGTTCGACTCTCCTAGTCTCCACCATGTACTTTACGGAGTACAAGCTAAGAAGATTATAGAGTTTAGTGAATACAGTCTAATTTGACTGGTTTATTAATCTCTGTGATTTATCACAGTTTACTACTCACCGACGAGGTGGTAGTTAATCATTAACAGATTAGAAAATTGAGTCTGAAATAAATTGTTCAAACTCGATTAAATATAAGCTTAACAAGCAATTGTTAAGAAGATATTTAATCTGAGAACTAGCAAAAACACTGAATCAAGCGTTTTGGTATATGAATTTAGATTGAAGCTGTATGGTGATTAAGTTCACAGACAACGAATAGTAGCAATTAAGTTTGCAACGATAACACTCACTTGTATGTGTTAACGACTGTTTGGGGTTGTATAGTCAAGTAATTAAGTGCATGTGGTGGATGCCTTGGCAGTCAGAGGCGATGAAAGACGTGATAGCCTGCGAAAAGCTCCGGGGAGGCGGCAAATATCCTTTGATCCGGAGATTTCTGAATGGGGGAACCCACCCGCTATAAGGCGGGTATCATAAGCTGAATACATAGGCTTATGAAGCGAACGAGGGGAAGTGAAACATCTCAGTACCCTTAGGAAAAGAAATCAATTGAGATTCCCTTAGTAGCGGCGAGCGAACGGGGAGCAGCCCATTAAGTTGTGTGTGTTCTAGTGGAACGCTCTGGGAAGTGCGAACGTAGAGGGTGATATTCCCGTACACGAAAGGGCACACACAATGATGACGAGTAGGGCGAGGCACGTGAAACCTTGTCTGAATATGGGGGGACCATCCTCCAAGGCTAAATACTCCTGACTGACCGATAGTGAACCAGTACCGTGAGGGAAAGGCGAAAAGAACCCCTGTGAGGGGAGTGAAATAGATCCTGAAACCGCATGCATACAAGCAGTGGGAGCCGACTTGTTCGGTGACTGCGTACCTTTTGTATAATGGGTCAGCGACTTATATTCAGTAGCAAGGTTAACCGAATAGGGGAGCCGTAGAGAAATCGAGTCTTAATAGGGCGTTTAGTTGCTGGGTATAGACCCGAAACCAGGCGATCTATCCATGAGCAGGTTGAAGGTTGGGTAACACTAACTGGAGGACCGAACCCACTGTCGTTGAAAAGCCAGGGGATGACTTGTGGATAGGGGTGAAAGGCTAATCAAGCCTGGTGATAGCTGGTTCTCCCCGAAAGCTATTTAGGTAGCGCCTCGGACGAATACCATTGGGGGTAGAGCACTGTTTCGGCTAGGGGGTCATCCCGACTTACCAAACCGATGCAAACTCCGAATACCAATGAGTACTATCCGGGAGACAGACTGCGGGTGCTAACGTCCGTAGTCAAGAGGAAAACAATCCAGACCGCCAGCTAAGGCCCCAAAATCATAGTTAAGTGGGAAACGATGTGGGAAGGCATAGACAGCTAGGAGGTTGGCTTAGAAGCAGCCACCCTTTAAAGAAAGCGTAATAGCTCACTAGTCGAGTCGGCCTGCGCGGAAGATGTAACGGGGCTAAAACTATGTGCCGAAGCTGCGGATTTGACTTTAAGTCAAGTGGTAGGGGAGCGTTCTGTAAGCCGATGAAGGTGTATTGAGAAGTATGCTGGAGGTATCAGAAGTGCGAATGCTGACGTGAGTAACGACAAAACGGGTGAAAAACCCGTTCGCTGAAAGACCAAGGGTTCCAGTCCAACGTTAATCGGGGCTGGGTGAGTCGACCCCTAAGGCGAGGCCGAGAGGCGTAGTCGATGGGAAATTGGTTAATATTCCAATACTTCTGTGTAATGCGATGAGAGGACGGAGAAGGTTAAGTCAGCCTGGCGTTGGTTGTCCAGGTGGAAGGTTGTAGGCATGTATCTTAGGCAAATCCGGGGTACTCTATGCTGAGAACTGATAGCAAGCTGTACTTGTACAGTGAAGTGGCTGATACCATGCTTCCAGGAAAAGTCTCTAAGCTTCAGTTACACAGGAATCGTACCCGAAACCGACACAGGTGGTCAGGTCGAGTAGACCAAAGCGCTTGAGAGAACTCTGCTGAAGGAACTAGGCAAAATGGTACCGTAACTTCGGGAGAAGGTACGCTGCTGACGGTGATGGGACTTGCTCCCTGAGCTATTGGCAGCCACAGAAACCAGGCCGCTGCAACTGTTTATTAAAAACATAGCACTCTGCAAACACGAAAGTGGACGTATAGGGTGTGATGCCTGCCCGGTGCTGGAAGGTTAATTGATGGGGTTAGCGTAAGCGAAGCTCTTGATCGAAGCCCCAGTAAACGGCGGCCGTAACTATAACGGTCCTAAGGTAGCGAAATTCCTTGTCGGGTAAGTTCCGACCTGCACGAATGGCATAATGATGGCGGCGCTGTCTCCAGCAGAGGCTCAGTGAAATCGAAATCGCTGTGAAGATGCAGTGTACCCGCGGCTAGACGGAAAGACCCCGTGAACCTTTACTGCAGCTTGACATTGAACTTTGACCTTACTTGTGTAGGATAGGTGGGAGGCTTTGAAGTTAGAACGCTAGTTCTAATGGAGCCGTCCTTGAAATACCACCCTGGTAATGTTGAGGTTCTAACTCTGCCCCGTAATCCGGGGCGAGGACCATGTCTGGTGGGTAGTTTGACTGGGGCGGTCTCCTCCTAAAGAGTAACGGAGGAGTACGAAGGTGCGCTCAGCGTGGTCGGAAATCACGCGTAGAGTATAAAGGCAAAAGCGCGCTTAACTGCGAGACCCACAAGTCGAGCAGGTACGAAAGTAGGTCTTAGTGATCCGGTGGTTCTGTATGGAAGGGCCATCGCTCAACGGATAAAAGGTACTCTGGGGATAACAGGCTGATACCGCCCAAGAGTTCATATCGACGGCGGTGTTTGGCACCTCGATGTCGGCTCATCTCATCCTGGGGCTGAAGCAGGTCCCAAGGGTATGGCTGTTCGCCATTTAAAGAGGTACGCGAGCTGGGTTTAGAACGTCGTGAGACAGTTCGGTCCCTATCTACCGTGGGCGCTGGAAATTTGAGAGGATCTGCTCCTAGTACGAGAGGACCAGAGTGGACGAACCTCTGGTGTACCGGTTGTGACGCCAGTCGCATCGCCGGGTAGCTATGTTCGGAAGGGATAACCGCTGAAAGCATCTAAGCGGGAAGCCTACCTCAAGATAAGATTTCCCTAGGAATTTATTCCTCTAAAGAGCCGTTCGAGACTAGGACGTTGATAGGTTGGGTGTGGAAGCACGGTGACGTGTGAAGCTGACCAATACTAATTGCTCGTGAGGCTTGACTATACAACACCCAA
>NZ_KB850216.1:0-62683 GCF_000369845.1 Acinetobacter higginsii
TTAGATTGAAGCTGTATGGTGATTAAGTTCACAGACAACGAATAGTAGCAATTAAGTTTGCAACGATAACACTCACTTGTATGTGTTAACGACTGTTTGGGGTTGTATAGTCAAGTAATTAAGTGCATGTGGTGGATGCCTTGGCAGTCAGAGGCGATGAAAGACGTAATAGCCTGCGATAAGCTCCGGGGAGGCGGCAAATATCCTTTGATCCGGAGATTTCTGAATGGGGGAACCCACCCGCTATAAGGCGGGTATCATAAGCTGAATACATAGGCTTATGAAGCGAACGAGGGGAAGTGAAACATCTCAGTACCCTTAGGAAAAGAAATCAATTGAGATTCCCTTAGTAGCGGCGAGCGAACGGGGAGCAGCCCATTAAGTTGTGTGTGTTCTAGTGGAACGCTCTGGGAAGTGCGAACGTAGAGGGTGATATTCCCGTACACGAAAGGGCACACACAATGATGACGAGTAGGGCGAGGCACGTGAAACCTTGTCTGAATATGGGGGGACCATCCTCCAAGGCTAAATACTCCTGACTGACCGATAGTGAACCAGTACCGTGAGGGAAAGGCGAAAAGAACCCCTGTGAGGGGAGTGAAATAGATCCTGAAACCGCATGCATACAAGCAGTGGAAGCCGACTTGTTCGGTGACTGCGTACCTTTTGTATAATGGGTCAGCGACTTATATTCAGTAGCAAGGTTAACCGAATAGGGGAGCCGTAGAGAAATCGAGTCTTAATAGGGCGTTTAGTTGCTGGGTATAGACCCGAAACCAGGCGATCTATCCATGAGCAGGTTGAAGGTTGGGTAACACTAACTGGAGGACCGAACCCACTGTCGTTGAAAAGCCAGGGGATGACTTGTGGATAGGGGTGAAAGGCTAATCAAGCCTGGTGATAGCTGGTTCTCCCCGAAAGCTATTTAGGTAGCGCCTCGGACGAATACCATTGGGGGTAGAGCACTGTTTCGGCTAGGGGGTCATCCCGACTTACCAAACCGATGCAAACTCCGAATACCAATGAGTACTATCCGGGAGACAGACTGCGGGTGCTAACGTCCGTAGTCAAGAGGAAAACAATCCAGACCGCCAGCTAAGGCCCCAAAATCATAGTTAAGTGGGAAACGATGTGGGAAGGCATAGACAGCTAGGAGGTTGGCTTAGAAGCAGCCACCCTTTAAAGAAAGCGTAATAGCTCACTAGTCGAGTCGGCCTGCGCGGAAGATGTAACGGGGCTAAAACTATGTGCCGAAGCTGCGGATTTGACTTTAAGTCAAGTGGTAGGGGAGCGTTCTGTAAGCCGATGAAGGTGTATTGAGAAGTATGCTGGAGGTATCAGAAGTGCGAATGCTGACGTGAGTAACGACAAAACGGGTGAAAAACCCGTTCGCTGAAAGACCAAGGGTTCCAGTCCAACGTTAATCGGGGCTGGGTGAGTCGACCCCTAAGGCGAGGCCGAGAGGCGTAGTCGATGGGAAATTGGTTAATATTCCAATACTTCTGTGTAATGCGATGAGAGGACGGAGAAGGTTAAGTCAGCCTGGCGTTGGTTGTCCAGGTGGAAGGTTGTAGGCATGTATCTTAGGCAAATCCGGGGTACTCTATGCTGAGAACTGATAGCAAGCTGTACTTGTACAGTGAAGTGGCTGATACCATGCTTCCAGGAAAAGTCTCTAAGCTTCAGTTACACAGGAATCGTACCCGAAACCGACACAGGTGGTCAGGTCGAGTAGACCAAAGCGCTTGAGAGAACTCTGCTGAAGGAACTAGGCAAAATGGTACCGTAACTTCGGGAGAAGGTACGCTGCTGACGGTGATGGGACTTGCTCCCTGAGCTATTGGCAGCCACAGAAACCAGGCCGCTGCAACTGTTTATTAAAAACATAGCACTCTGCAAACACGAAAGTGGACGTATAGGGTGTGATGCCTGCCCGGTGCTGGAAGGTTAATTGATGGGGTTAGCGTAAGCGAAGCTCTTGATCGAAGCCCCAGTAAACGGCGGCCGTAACTATAACGGTCCTAAGGTAGCGAAATTCCTTGTCGGGTAAGTTCCGACCTGCACGAATGGCATAATGATGGCGGCGCTGTCTCCAGCAGAGGCTCAGTGAAATCGAAATCGCTGTGAAGATGCAGTGTACCCGCGGCTAGACGGAAAGACCCCGTGAACCTTTACTGCAGCTTGACATTGAACTTTGACCTTACTTGTGTAGGATAGGTGGGAGGCTTTGAAGTTAGAACGCTAGTTCTAATGGAGCCGTCCTTGAAATACCACCCTGGTAATGTTGAGGTTCTAACTCTGCCCCGTAATCCGGGGCGAGGACCATGTCTGGTGGGTAGTTTGACTGGGGCGGTCTCCTCCTAAAGAGTAACGGAGGAGTACGAAGGTGCGCTCAGCGTGGTCGGAAATCACGCGTAGAGTATAAAGGCAAAAGCGCGCTTAACTGCGAGACCCACAAGTCGAGCAGGTACGAAAGTAGGTCTTAGTGATCCGGTGGTTCTGTATGGAAGGGCCATCGCTCAACGGATAAAAGGTACTCTGGGGATAACAGGCTGATACCGCCCAAGAGTTCATATCGA
Organism: Acinetobacter higginsii; assembly: GCF_000369845.1. Classification (NCBI taxonomy): domain Bacteria; kingdom Pseudomonadati; phylum Pseudomonadota; class Gammaproteobacteria; order Moraxellales; family Moraxellaceae; genus Acinetobacter; species Acinetobacter higginsii. Next base: position 2,580 of record NZ_KB850216.1, read on the forward strand.
CGGCGGTGTTTGGCACCTCGATGTCGGCTCATCTCATCCTGGGGCTGAAGCAGGTCCCAAGGGTATGGCTGTTCGCCATTTAAAGAGGTACGCGAGCTGGGTTTAGAACGTCGTGAGACAGTTCGGTCCCTATCTACCGTGGGCGCTGGAAATTTGAGAGGATCTGCTCCTAGTACGAGAGGACCAGAGTGGACGAACCTCTGGTGTACCGGTTGTGACGCCAGTCGCATCGCCGGGTAGCTATGTTCGGAAGGGATAACCGCTGAAAGCATCTAAGCGGGAAGCCTACCTCAAGATAAGATTTCCCTAGGAATTTATTCCTCTAAAGAGCCGTTCGAGACTAGGACGTTGATAGGTTGGGTGTGGAAGCACGGTGACGTGTGAAGCTGACCAATACTAATTGCTCGTGAGGCTTGACTATACAACACCCAAGCAGTTGTATATAAAGCTCAATTCGATTCAAAACCAAACAGTCAGAAGTGAAAACAACTGATTGAACTTGATTTAGTGAAGAAACTAGTTACAATACCGACTCAATAATCTAATCCGTTAATAACTCTTTGGATAGTAAGTAAGGCATGTAGTGAATACACTACGAATAAGACCCGAAAGCACCACAACAGTTTGCTGGCGACAATAGCAAGAGTGAACCACCTGATCCCTTCCCGAACTCAGAAGTGAAACCTCTTAGCGCTGATGGTAGTGTGGCACTTGCCATGTGAGAGTAAGTCATCGCCAGCTTTTAAATCTAAACACCCTCAACCTAACGGTTGGGGGTGTTTTTTATTGCGGGGAATTTTTAGACAAAAATAACAGATATTAATGTTAAGCAGTTCACTTTCCTAAGGAATAAAGCTGGTATTACGAATTGATAAAATATATTATTTCGAGTAAATTTTTGTACAAAAGTCTTAATCGTATTGTAAGGCTAAATATTAAATAAGATGGAAATTATTGTTATGACATATTTCAAGGGTTTAAAAAAAATCGGGGTAAATACGACAGTATTAGCAACTTCTGTTGCATTGGTCGCTTGTGGTGGAGGGGGTGGTGGCTATTATGGGAATACGGGTTCTAGTACAGATTCGGGTAATTCTGGTAATCCTAGCACGCCAACAACGACGAAAGAGGTTGCTGGGGTTACACTTCAATTAAGTAAAGGTACCTTAAAAGTTCAAGGGGATGAACTGGTTATTACAGCGAAGGCAGTAGATAAAGATAGTGGTGGTGTTGCGGGGGCCAAGATTAATCTAAATATTAAGGATGGTGAGAAAAATGGTGCTACCAGTGATGCTTCAACTAAAACAACAGGTGATGATGGAACTGTAACATTTACTGTAAAATTAAATGGTTCTAACAAAAATTTGACAGAGCTTGTGTTTACAGCAACTGTTGTCGATACCAAAATTCAAAACCAAATTAAAGCAACAGTAACAGGAGCAGGAACTGTTGTTCAAAGTCAATATGAGTTGAAATTTGATGATGTGAGTCCTTTACAGGTTTCTGGAGGAGAAACTGTTATCCGTATTAGGACATTAGATACGAATGGAGGTGGTGTTCCTAATGAAAAAGTCGCTCTTAATGTAAAAGATTTTAAAACAAATGGCGTAACAATCAAAGGCGCCTCTAGCGCTGTAACAGATAATGAAGGTTATGTTTCATTTACTTTAGCATTACCTCAAGGTAAAGAGGCAGATCGTCTTGCTTTAATTGCATCTGGTATTGCTCTTGAAGCGACGCTAACAGAGCAGTCTGGCGCAGTAAAAACGCAAATTTCTACAGCTCAGGTTGTGTCAGTTAAAAGTGTAATGAGTAGTCTTTCATTATCAACTTCATCGAATAATAAAGTAGATGCTATTGGTGGAATGATCGAAGTTGAAGCAACGGCTAAAAACCCGGAAGGTCTTGCTGTTGAAGGTAAAGACATTAGCCTAAAATTAGATGATTTAGCGATTGAGTATGGCGCAAAATTAATCACCCCGACTGTAAAAACTGATGCTAATGGTAAAGCGAAGTTCACAATTAAAACAGAAGCTAATAGTTTAAACCCAACGGGGCAATTATTAGTTAATAATGGGATTAAGATTTCGGCAACATCAATAGATGGCTCTGTTGTTACACAAACAAGTACGATTTCTGTTGTATCAGTTGCAACGGAAAGTGTTTCTTTTTTAAATGCCGTGAGCTCTAATTCGATTGATGTGAGCGGTGGACAAGCGATTGTTACTGTAACTGCGAAAGATGCGAAAGGTGGTGCAGTTGCGAATAAACAAATTAGTCTGACGGTACCAAATAGCCAAAGTAATGGATTAACTATTGTTGAAGGTTCTAAACTCAATACAGATAATAATGGTCAAGCTCAGTTTACAGTAAAATTTGATAAAAATAGTGTTTCACTGAATGACCTTAATAACTTGGTAAATAATGGCGTTACTGTTGCGGCAAGTTATACGACAGTTAACAATAACGTATTAACGCAAACGACTAGACTTAATTTTACTAATAAAAATGCCATCTTAGAGAAAGATGTCCAACGTTTAGAGTTAACAGCAAGTAAGGGCGTTGTTTCTGCTAAGAATGATACTGTACAAGTTAAGGTACGTGCGATTAGTGCAGATGGTGGTTTTGTTGCAAATAAATTAGTGACGCTCGGCCTTGCCTCTGCAGTGAATGAAAATGGAGTCACAATTGGTGGTGACAAAGCAATTACTCAGAAAACAGATGCAAGTGGTTATGCAACCTTTACATTGAATGTTGATGCTTATAATCAGCAATCAATTGATAATCTTGTGCAATCAGGTATTACCATTGCCGTTGGTACAACGCTAGCGGACGGCTCTTCTGTTAAACAAAATATGCAAATTATGGTGGAGGCTGCACCATTACAAGCTGTTGATGTGAGCTATTTGAGTATCAGCTCTGATTCAATGATTAATACCAATAAAGGTCAAACCACTGTAACAGTCCGTGCTGTCGATCGGAATGGTGGCGTATTAGCGAATCAAGATATTACTTTAAATATTGATAAAGCCAAAGAATATGGTTTAACGATTATTACAGGCTCAAAAGCCAAGACAAATGCTCAAGGTGAAGCGACTTTTGTAATTCAATATGATGGTCTAGTAACAGATGCAAGCATTTTGAGTCTGTTAAAAACTCAGGGCGTATTGTTAACGGCGACATATCAACCGACTATTGGTGCAGCGATTACTCAAACATCTTATGTTCGTTATTACGATCAGACCAGTGATGTTGATGTCAAACAGCTTTCGATTTCTTTGGCCAAAGGTGTCGCTGTCGCTTCGAATGATATTTTTGAAGTTGCTGTTAAGGCTGTAGATGAAAATGGTCAGCCGATTAATGGTCGTAAAATTAATCTTACCCTATCAGATATTGCTAAAAACAATGGGGTACAAATTGTCACAGCACCAGCAAAAGTGACTGAGAATGGTGAGGCGAAATTTACCATTCAGCTCAAAGCTCCAAATACGGACGCAGTCAATGCTTTGGTTGCTGCTGGGTTATTGATCACGGCAACGGCTCAGCAAAATAGTGGGACAAGTATTTTTCAAACAGCAAAAGTTATGGTTGCTGCTTCAGTTCAGGGAACAGTTGATGTTGCTTATCTTGCTATTGAGCAGCTCGATGCAATTAATGTTGCCAATAATGCAGAAAGAGTTATCACTGTTAGGGCTTATAACAGTAGCGGTGTTGCGCTTGCGAATAAAGACATTGTCTTGAACTTACCGCAATTTACAGGAATCCGTATTAAAGAAAACTCGATACTGACGACTAATGCTGCTGGTGAAGTCAAGTTTACCGTTGTATATGATCCATCTAATCTTTCAGACACGGATAAAACCAAACTTATACAAGATGGTTTAGTTATTAACGCCAATTATAATAATGTTTCTCAAACCGTTAAGCTTGCATATTTTGAGTCCGCTAAAAATATTCAACGTATGGATTTAACTGTTGATGAGCCTGTACTTGTGGTAGCCTCAAAGGTAGCACAGCAGGTGAAAGCAAAAGTTACATTAAAAGATGATGCTGGTAAACCAATTGCTGGGCGTCAAGTAACTTTAGCGATTAACCAAGAAGAGTTGCAAAATGGTGTTGCTATTGATGGTGCACTACAAGGATCAGGAACATTTACGGTATCTACCGATGTAAATGGCCAATATGAGTTTACTCTGTTTGTCAATCCTAAAGATGTTTCTGCTGTCTCTGCATTAGTTAGTTCAGGGGTCAATATTACGGCTTCTGCTATACAAGCAGATGGTACAAATAAGACTCAAAATACCAAGGTTAATATCTTATCTCAAGCTGTAGTAAATGAAGTTGGTTATCTAACTTTAAAAAACTCAAATGATATTAAAACAACGGGTGGTTCATCAACAATTACAGTCAGTACATTTAATAGTAATGGAATGGCTTTAAGCGGTAAAGTTGTTAAATTGGCATTAAAGAATGTTCCAACAGGCTTGGATATTCAGCTTGATGCAGCGACGAATACGACAAATGCCAACGGAACTGCAAATTTTGTTATAACTTATAAAGCCCCTAAAGTTTTAACTCCTGAACAGATCAAAGGACTGTTAGCGGGTATTCAAGTTGTTGCTAGTTATACCAATAGTGCAGGAGTGGATACGACACAAAACCTGACTCAACAATTTATTGTAGATCAAGTGAATATCCAGCGGATGGACTTGGTCGTTGATCAACCTAATCTAATTCTAGATAAGACATCTTCTAAAACAGTAGAGACGACAGTTACACTTAAAGATAAAGATGGCAATCTAATTAAAGATCGCCAAGTGACTTTGGCAATTGATAACTGGGCCGTTGATAATAATATTATTAAGAATAGTCTTAATTTTAAAGATGTTATTGGTGGTTTAACTGTTGTTAAAACTGATGATAATGGGCAGGCCAAAGTATTATTGGAAGTAAATACAACGACTAAAGAAGCTGTAGATGCTTTGGTGGCTTCTGGAATTAGTCTGAGTGCTATAGCAGTACAAGGTGATGGTACAGGAAGCATTTCCCAAAAAACTCAAATTACGGTCAGTTCAGCTGCAACTTTAAATGAGATTAGCTATTTAACGACAGACAATACGAAAGGTGCCTTAAAAACAACTGGCGACTCGACCAATATTATCGTAAAAGCCTTTAATAATAAGGGGAAAGCGATTGCTGGAAAGCTGATTAAACTGGCTTTGAATAATGTACCAGCAGGTTTAAATATCAAAGTTACACCGTCAAGCCAAGTGACGGCAGCAGATGGTTCTGCAAACTTTGCGATTAGTTATACCGCACCAGCCAATTTAACAGCTGAACAAATCAAAGGTCTGTTAGCTGGGATTCAAGCTACTGCGACTTATACGTCAGAAGCAGGTACAAATATCACGCAAAGCACAGTATTACAATTTGTGGCAGATGATGCTGAGATTGCGAAAGATGCACAACGTATTGAGTTGCTGACATCAAAAGGGATTGTTTTTGCGGATAATGATACTTTCACCTTTACCACAAAAGTATTTGATAAAGATGGTAATCCACTCAAGGATAAATTAGTTGGCTTTGGCTTGAATGCGGCAGCTGTTGCAAATGGTGTCACTTTTGTTGGCGCAGCAAGCAAAAAGACCAATGCCAATGGCGAGGTTACTTTTACAATTAATGTAAAAGCAGCCAATGACCAGATGATTGAAAACTTGGTTGCCAACGGGATTACACTTGCAGCATCTGTAGTGCAAGCCGATGGTTCTAAACTCAGTCAAACAACGCAAGTAATGGTAAAAGCGCCAGCTGCGAAAGATGTTACAGCATTAACAACATCACTTTCGCAGCCATCGATTTCTGTATTAGGTGGCGCAACTGTTGTGGCAGTTAAAGCAACTGATACCAATGGCGGTGTTTTAGCAAATAAGGAAATTGATTTTGGCTTAGCATCAGGTTTAAGTTCACGAGTCAAAGTAGATAAGACCAGTGCGACCACCAATGCAAATGGTATCGCTTATTTTACTGTGACGGTAGAGAATGGTGATGACATTGATCGACTGTTGGTTGAAAAAGGTATTACCTATGCTGTTTCAACCTATAACAATAATAGTACGTCACAACCTGTTGTTACACAAATTGGTAAAGTGAATATCTCTGTTCCAACAGAAGCAATGAACCTCACCATGAATACCTCGAAAGATGATTTATTGGCTACAGGCGATACTGCAGATGTTTTTGCCAAATTGATTGATAATACGGCAACAGGGATCAAGAGCTATCCTGTAACATTTACTGTGATTGATTCTGCATTAAATGGTGTGACGATCAATGGCCAAGAAACGGCTGTTATTACAACTGACACAAGTGGTAATGCAAAAGCGAGTTTGAAACTTACTAAAGTTACAGGTAAACAATATACGGACTTATTGGCAAATGGCGTCACTGTTCGTGCTTCAATTACTTTACCGAATGGGGTCGTCCGTACCCAAACAGTTCATTTTAATGTGAATGAGGTTTTCAGTAAGTATCACCTCGTTTTCAGTAATGTGAGCAAATCACAAATGGATGTCAATGGAGATAAATCCATTGTGACGGTAGCACTTTTAGACCAAAATAATCAGCCTGTACGTAATCAAGATGTTACCCTTGCAGCGAATAACTCTGCTGGACTAATTATTGGAAACCCAGGTAGCAGTGCACCAAGTAATACAAGTGGTACACCGCAAACAGTCAAAACGGATTCAAATGGGAATGCATTCTTCTCTGTTGCTATTGATGGCGCAACGGTTGATAAGCAATTATTATTGGCAAGTGGCATTGAGTTGACTGCTAGCCATACTGATGAAAATAGCGCTAAAGCTACACAAGTTTATCGTATTGGTACGGTAGATAATTCCGGTACACCAACCCTGCAACCTGCTCGCTATAGTTTGCGCTTAGCATCTTCTAAACCAACCATGAATGTACGTGACGATACTGCTGATGTCACCATCACTTTGGTTGATGCGAACGGTGGTGGTGTTGCAGGCCAATATGTGGCTTTGAGTATTGATGACTTAGCTCGTAATGGCGCTATTATTGTTGGTCCATCAGGATTAACAACGGATACGAATGGTCAAGCTGTTTTTAAAATTAAAGTCGATGAAACAACACGTCGTAATTACACGGCTGTTGATTTCGTCAATGATGATTTACATTTGACTGCGCATTTCAACGAAACTGGACGTATTGAAGCAACGCAGATTTTTGCAATTGATATTGTGCCAGCGGTTGTACAAACTCCGAAAGCATCGATTGTGATTGGTGTTAACCCAACGGAAGTTGCTTCATCAAATGATGGGGTGTATTACACCAAGAATTTGTCTGTCAGCGTGGTTGATTTTGATGGTAAGCCATTGGCAAATCAAACGGTGACCCTGGATGTGACTCCACTGACTTATATCAAAGGTCGTAATCTATGGGCTTTAGCGCCAGTTTCAGGTGCTGCACCAAGCAAAAAATGGGTGTTTGCAAATGAGCCGTATTTTAATCTAAGTGCTCCAAATATTTACTTGGATTCTAATGGTAAACCAATGAATAACATGGGTACGCCAACTGACTTTACAGATGATATTGCTGCGAGTACAACTGTGAATAATGTACATGCTTGTGTTGCGGATCCAAATGGTACTGCTGTTGGTGTGAATAATACACCTGTTAAAGTTGTTACATTTGTAAGTCAATCTGGAAATACTCAAAATACATTTACTACCGATGCAAATGGTAAGTTTGACTTTGCAATGCGCTATCCAAAAATTTACGCACAATGGCTGAATGTACAGATCGGTGCTTCATCTACAGTTGCATCATTGCCGAATAGAACCACTTATAATTTAGGTTTAGCACCTTTAGCGAATGATTATTCAAGTGATGGTACTTATTCTCCAAATGAGGTTAGTCCGTATGGAACATCATTCACTTGTCCATAAGGCTTAGTGAAAAAAGGGAGCTTTCGAGCTTCCTTTTTATTTCTGCAATCTTTTTTGAATGGGAAATAAATGACTAAGAAACCCCTCAAAAAAGCTCTTAACCTAAGCAAAGATAAAAAAACAGCACTTCGGTGCTGTTTTTTATAAACTTGTACCCACACTCACCGTCGCTGTCGGGCGAACTTGGAAAGAACTACAAGCTGAGATAGAGAGAATACATAACAGGACAATAGCGAGTTTTGACATGGTTCTTGATCTATTGAAAAAGAACCATCATCTTATAAAAACAAAGGTTTAACTATTTGGATCAGGTAATAAAATGTAATGAATTTAATCGTCCAGTAAATCCATTTGTTTAGCAATCTGATATAAATTATTTGAACGGTTACCCGTACGACAGAACATTAAAATTGGTTTTGGCAGTTCATTATAATGATTGGCGAATGTACGGACATCGAGTTCAGTGATTTGCCCAGCAACAACTGGTTGATAGACATAGTCTAGACCTGCACTGCGCGCAGATTCTTCAATTTGGGCACTTGTAGGTTGTTCGGGACCACCTTCCAGATCTGGACGGTTATTAATAATCGATTTAAATCCTTTTTCAACCACTTGCTCAACATGCTCAGGGCCGATTTGACCTGCAAAACCAACATTCTCTGTCATCTTGTCACTCCAAAAACAAACAAAACATTTTATGCTCTATCATAGCATTAAGCTCGATCTTGAGTTTAAATGTCTGTATTAAATAAATGATGATAAGTAAAAGATAAGGGCAATGGAGCGCGCATGCATACCTACACTGTTGAGCCGTTGTATGTTCCAAGTGGCGATGAAACCATCGCTGCAGATTTTTATCTGCCTAAAGCCAATACCAAAGCTGCTGTGATTATCATGGCGCACGGTTTTGCAGGTTTGCGTCAATTTAAACTGGTTCAATATGCACAGCGTTTTGCCCAAGCAGGTTATGCAGTCATTTTATTTGATTATCGTTATTGGGGCGGCAGTACAGGGAAACCACGTGAATTGGTTTCACTCAGTGCTCAGCTTGGTGACTGGAAAACCATTGTTCAATATGCCTCAAATTGCAAGCTGATTGATAGTCGACGGATTATTTTATGGGGAACCTCACTTAGTGGTGGATATGCCTTAAGTCTAGCAACAGACCTGAAAAACATTCAGGCGGTCATGGTACAAGTCCCCTATGTTGATGGTGCTGAGACGGCCAAGCTTTACCCTTTGCAACGTTATCCCGAAGCATTAAAGCGTTCCAGTCAGGATTATATGGGCTCTAAGATGGGCTTGGCACCTAAAACCTTACCTGTGGTCGATCAATTTCGGCTGTGTTTCCTACAGACCTCAGATAGTTACTACGGATATCACTCGATTGTAAATCCAGATTACTACTGGAGTGGGGAAGTTCCTGCGCGGGTCTTCTTTAATTTAATGCGTTATCGACCAATCCAGTTTGTTCGTAAGATTAATATCCCTGTTTTATTTATTGCAGCAAAGCATGACACTTTGATTCCAATCGAATCGAGTCGGGAAGCTGCGACCAATATTGCGCCATTTGTGAGCTATCATGAGTGGGAAATGAAACATTTTGATGTTTATCATGGTTCTTGGTTTGAAAAAGCAGTCACAACCCAATTAGAATTTTTACATCAACATATTGGAGTGATGTAGATGATTATTGTCTGTGCATCATGTGGTGCAAAAAATCGTGTACCCGAAGAAAAATTAGCGGTTCATCCTAACTGTGGACAATGCCATAAAGCGTTATTGCCTTTAGAGCCGATTGAACTCAATGAACAAAATTTCAGTAACTTCATCAGCAATTCAGATCTGCCAGTATTGATCGATCTATGGGCAGAATGGTGTGGTCCTTGCAAGATGATGGCACCACATTTTGCTCAAGTGGCAAAGCAAAATCCCTATGTGGTTTTTGCCAAAATTGATACCGAAGCCAATCCACGTTTAAGTGCTGCATTTAATGTGCGGAGTATTCCGACTTTGGTCTTGATGAATAAAACCACTGAATTGGCGAGAATCAGCGGGGCATTACGTGCACCCGAGTTACAACAATGGCTAGACCAGCAATTACAGCAACACCAAGGACATTAACATGAGCGAACGCCCAACTCATCCAGAAGGGACATTATCACTACAAAACATTGCCATGCCAGCAGATACCAATTGGAGTGGTGATGTTTTTGGCGGCTGGATTGTCTCTCAGATGGATCTCGCAGGAGCGATTCATGTTGAACGTTTTAGTAAAGGTCGTTGTGCGACGATTGCGATTAATCAGATGACCTTTTTGGTACCTGTTAAGGTCGGGAATGTGATTAGCTGTTATACCAAAATTTTGAAAGTTGGCAGTAGTTCTGTACAAGTCCAAATTGAGGTATGGAACAGTCATGATGATTCGCGTGAGCCAGTGCGTATTACCGAAGGCGTATTTACCTTTGTTGCGGTGGATGTGAATGGCAAGAAACGCTTGATTTCAGAAGAGATTAAACAGGCATTTGCAGCAAGCTAAGTTCTCTTTTATCGAGTGAATGAAGCCAAGACTATTTTTGATTTGGAATGAAGCATGGCAGAAGAATTAGTTTTGCAGCAAGGCCATAAGGCCGAGCAATATCAAAGTATCCTTCCTCAGATTCAGGCAATTGTTGAAGATGAAAGCGATGTGATTGCCAATCTCGCCAATATATGCGCGGCGTTAAAACAGCAATTTGGCTGGTTTTGGATTGGCTTTTATCTAGTCAAAGACAATGAATTGGTTCTAGGACCATTCCAAGGCCCAATTGCCTGTACCCGTATTGCCAAAGGTCGTGGCGTATGTGGTGCGGCATGGCAACAGCAGCAAGTGATTGTCGTGCCAGATGTAGATCAGTTCCCAGGACATATTGCCTGTAGTTCTGCCTCAAGATCGGAAATTGTTTTGCCGATTATGAAGGCTGGGGAATGTGTGGGCGTGTTGGATGTCGATAGTGATGAACTGAATCAATTTGATCAGATTGATGCAGAATATTTGCAAGAGCTGATGCTGATCATTGAAAAATTTATTTAAGTCTTTAAAAAATAAAGCCCAAATCAGTTTGGGCTTTATTTTTTTGTGTGCTGTTTAGAACATGGTATTGGAATTCTGGCTCTTTTCAGGAATATTCTGTATCACATCCCAATGCTCTACAATTTTTCCATTTTCTACACGGAATATATCAATAATCGCTCGGCCTCGATCGCTGTCATTCTCTGTAGAATGCACATGCAGGACGACTAAATCTCCTTCAGCAATTGCTTTCTTGATGACATTCTTTGCCTGAGGGTTATTGCTAAATTTTTGGCTAAAGAAGTTTACAAAAGGTGCCTTACCGTCAGGTACATTCGGATTGTGTTGAATATATTGATCCCCAATATAACGATCGGCATATTGTTTCACTTGGTGTTTCAAGAAAACACCTTCATAAAAATCAGTGACAATTTTCTTATTTTGTTCAGCTAAAGAAGGGATCTGTTTTGAGAGCGTTGGAGCTGAAGAATCAGCAGCGAGCACTTGACTAGAATAGGTTGCTAGATTGAGTGCGATAAAAAAATGAGAAAGCAGAAGTATTTTTTTCATTTTTAGCATCAGAACACAAAGAGTGATCTTTGCATCCTGATGCTAATACTGCCACTAGAATAGTCTAGGTCAGTTATTATTTTTTACGTTTTGGTAACCAAGCCCAAAGCATTTGGCATTGGATTGGTTCATTACCTGAATCATCAATCACGGTCACCGGCACCAATAACTCGCCTTTATCATTATCGGCAATAAACTTTTGTTGATCTGCTGATAATGTTGCAGTTGCTGTTAAACCGCCTTGAGCAACTTTTAAATAGTCAACATGCAATGATTTGATCAACAAAATCCGATCATCTGGTACATGTAAACCGGTTAAAAAGCCCGTTGCCGTTTCAGACAATAAAGCCATCGCAGCCGCATGAACGCCTTTAATATGATTTTGCATATTGCGTTGGTTTTCAATGCGAACAGTGACGTGGTCTTTATCCACTTCTAAATAGCGAATATTTGCTGTTCCAACCATCGGAACCACACGACCAAAAGCTTTGCTCCAGAGCGTGCTACGGATTCCTTTCGGAAATTTAGAAGTGGTTTTAACCAGCTTATAAAGGCGGTTATCTTTTGCCATAGTGAACCTATTGCTTAATCTTTGAAATTATTAAATTGCAGTGGCAGACCAAATTGTTGTTCACGTAAAAAGTTCATGACTTGTTGCAAAGTATCGCGCTTTTTATCCGTGACACGGATTTTGTCTCCTTGGATAGAAGATTGCGCTTTGATGCCACTTTCTTTAATGGCTTTATTAATTTTTTTTGCAGTATCTGAGTCAAGTCCATCTTTCAGCTTGATCACTTGCACGACATTTTTACCAGAAGCTGTGGCTTTTTGCGGATCTAAAGCTTGTACATCAATTTTACGTTTATAGAAGTGATTTTCAAGCATGGTATAAACTTGCTCACATTGGAAATCGCTTTCAGTTGAGATTTTGATTTCTTTATTTTTCTCATTTAACTCAATTGAAACGTCTTGTCCACGAAAGTCAAAACGTGTTGCGATCTCTTTTTCTGTATTTTGTACAGCGTGATTAACTTCAAATAACTCTAATTCAGAAACAATATCAAAAGAAGGCATGGTTAGACCTTTACAAAGGGAAAGAATATTTGAGATGCTAAGGGGGTTTTCTTCATTTGCCAAGTGTTGTTTACATCAAAGGAGTGCACAATGATCCGTAAACAAGAAATTACAACATTTGAGTTCCCAGAAGGCGCTGTCATCTGGGATGTCCGAGATACCAAAGCGTATACAGAGGCTCATGTTAAAGGGGCGGTGAATCGTCCAATTACTGATATCACTGCGGATAGTTTGACTCAAGTTGCAGCGGATCAGCCGATTTATATTTTATGTGGTGGCGGAAGTAAAGCACCGCGTGCAGCAGAACTGTTAGACGGTATGGATGGTTCTCGTGAATATGTTGTGTTAATGGGTGGCACACGCGCAGCGCGTGATGCAGGCTTGCCTTTAGAACAAGGCGCTTAAAGCACTCAAAAGATTGGCCAAAATACAGCTGTATTTTGGCCAATTCAAAATTTTAGATGTCAGTTATTTTAAAATTAAAAGATATTTAACCAGAATAATACGGTTTTTTTGCTTTAATCTTCTTTTGAAAACGCTGTGGATTGAGTTTATCCAATAATGATTGTGGAATTGGACAAAGTTCTCCGAGTACTAAAGCCGCTAATACTTCGCTACACAACGGCGCAAACAAGAATCCCTTTGAACCTAAACCTGCAAAAGTATAGATTTGCTGGTGATTTTGCATTTTTCCAACTAGAGGAAAGTAATCCAGACTTTGTGCACGCACAGATGCACGGCCTTGCCATGTTTCAGTGGATGGAAGCTGTTGCGCATATTCAGGGAAGACACTGTGGATAAGTTCGTAGTTATGCACATGATCTTCTGCTAAAACTTCAACATCGTCTCGATTGGGATAAAAAGATGCACCTAGAATCAATTGAGCGGCATCCAGTTGCATACAATAACCGCCATAACTATAGGCTTGATCTAGAGCTAAAGCTTGTTCGCGATTCTCAACCCAGCTGACTTGTCCACGAATTGGTTTTAACACGGGGTAGTTTTCAAACAGCTCAGCACTTTGCTTGGCACAACACACAATCACATCATCGGCTGTTGCGATGAGCTGTTGATCTTGCCAAAGCTCTGTTTGGTTGTCTGCGCTATTTAAGCGAGAAATTTTTGCCTTTTCGATTTTGATATTCGGATGGTGCAAAATTTCATCACGCAGTTGCTGTGGAGAAACTGCACCAGCCTGATGTAGCGTCAAGCTTGGATAATCAGTTTCAGGTATTGCATCTTGCTGATCTTGAGTGGATAACACGCCCGAAGGATACTGTTCCGCTAAGCTGAGTAATTCATCCGCATTTTTTAAAGCTATTTGTTGGACTTGAATGGGTCTAAATGCTTTGAATCTAGGATAAAAATTCAATGCATGTTGCCAGCTTAGGGTCATCAAATGTTCATGAGCTTGTTCAATTGGACACAGCTTAGGATTGAGTAGCGCAAGGGGATTGCCTGATGCGCCTGAGAGCGGCTCATTTTGCTCGTAAACGGTGACTTGATGACCACGTTGAGCAAATGCCCATGCTGTGCTTAAACCAGCGATTCCAGCGCCAATGATGGCAATTTGACGAGGTCTTGAATTGGAAGCCGTTGGTGCTAGTTTAGATTGAACCTTAATTTCTGGTGCTGCATCAGTAGAATCGGTTAGCGCTTGTGACGAATCAGACCAAATAGCTTTTAACATTTCACGTTTATGACCGAAACCTCGTGGGCGACTAATGTGTACGCCATGTTGTTTCAGTCCACGTTTCAGCACACCGGCAACACTAAAGGACGCAAAGGTCGTTCCAAACTCAGATAAACGCACGATGTGATTGAGTACATTTTCCTGCCACATATCTGGATTGCATGATGGAGCAAAACCATCGAGAAACCATGCATTCACGGCTTGAGTCTTCGGGATACTTGGAAAAATATCCTGAGCATCGCCCAACCATAAATCAATACTAAAACGTTCTTCAGGAAAGCTTAAGCGGTGGCAGCCCGCGATAGGCAGGGGATATTGTTGAATCAGCTGTTCTGCAAGTGGCTTAAGTTCAGGCCAGACATTCAGTGCACGGATTAGATCCGCTTTATTCAATGGGAATTTTTCAACACTGATGGCATGTAAGTGACTGTGATTATCTGGACGAACCTGCTGCCAAAGTTGCCACAGGGTCAGAATGTTTAAGCCCGTACCAAAACCTGTTTCACCCACACAAAAGCATTGAAAATCTTTTAGTTCTGCTAGTCGTTCAGTTAGGTCATTACCATTTAAAAACACATGGCGTGTTTCAAGTAAACCGTTATCTTTGGAAAAGTAGACATCGCCAAATTGTTTAGAAATGGGAACTTCAATACCATCGACCAGTTCCCAGTCTAATTCGGCTGTTTGTAATTTTGCAGATTGAGACATAAATAAAATGTTGGGATTTACCACTGACGACGACGTTTAGTGTGAACATAACTGGCAATTAAGAAGCCGAGAATGACACCCACAGCAATGGTCATTGCGCCATATAAAAACATTTGCGCACTGCGTTCACTTTGTAATACTTGAACTTGTACGGTCAGGTTGTCATTTTTTAACTGTAATTCTTGGTTCTGCGAAAGAGCTTCTAAATTGGCATGTTCAAGTTGTTTCAAGCGGCTGGCTTGATCTTGAATCATGGCTTTGACTTTTGCATCTTGCTGCTGTTTGGCTTTGGCAATTTGTTCAGCGGTCAAAGGCTTGGCTGCTGCGGTAGTTGCATTGACTGGCGCAGCAGTTGTGGCATTGGGTTGCACTGGGGCTGTGTTGGCTGCTGGAGCCGCAGGTGTTGCTGGCTCAACCGCCCATGCAGGAGAACTAAATAAACATAAAGCCAATACGCTTTTTACGACAACTTGCATGATTTACCCTTTTGGAAAAGCTTTGTTGAAAGGTTTTACCTCAATATTTGAGTAAATCCCTTCTTTTAAAAATGGCTCTTCCTGAATCCAAGCATCTAAGGATTCACGACTATCAAACTCGACAATCATAGTACTGCCAAAAAAACCAGCTTGTGGATCATTTGGATCTTTCGGATGTGCACCTGCCGTAATTAAACGTCCTTCATCATCTAACTTTTGCAGACGTTCAATATGTTGCGGTCGGGTGGCTAAACGTTTTTCCAAAGTACCTTCGCGATCAGTACAAGTCAGCACAAAATATGGCATGGCAGTAGCTCGATGATTTAAAATCTATTCAGTGGTTTTAAAATGCTTTCTTAAGAAAAACAGTATAGCAGCTAGGTAACTGATAGAAACGATAATATCGCCGAAAGCGGTGAATTCGCCCCAATATTTTCCTTGCATGTAGACAAAACCAAAGAAGAAATGCAAAGCCGCAAGCAAAAAGAATTGTCCACACCACGCCCAGTTCAATTTGAGCCAACCTTTAGGGCTAAGCTCTAATAACGAGCCTAAAAGTTTTTGGATAATTGGCATACGTTCTTTATTAAAGAGTGGCGTCACCAGAAAGCCTAATCCAATACCAATATTGATGATGATCGCCTTCATTTTAATATAGGTCACATCACTAAAGATCAGGGTAATTCCACCAAAAACCACAGACATTAACACGATAAACCACTGCATTTTTTCCAATTTAAATTTTTGGAAAAAGAACAAGCAGCTATAAACCACTAAGGTTGAAATGAGTAGCGCACATGTTGCAACAAGGATATGATTTTGATCGAGATTTCCAGAGCTACCCACCAACTGTAGCAAAGGATGATGACTATCTTTAGGATCAGTGGTTTTATAGAAATAAAAGAAGATAATAATTGGAAGATAGTCGAGCAACGCTTTCATGTTACAGTACGATGATGAAATAGGTCAGATAGCATAATACAAACCATGTTCGGTGTCGATTTACACACACATACACTCATTTCCGATGGTACCTTCTCTCCTGAGCAACTGGTACAGGCTGCGGTCGATTTAAAAATCCACACCCTTGCAGTGACAGATCATGACACTATGGATGGTTTGTTGCGTGCTCAAGACTATGCACAAACACATGATATTCAAATCATTTCTGGCGTGGAAATTTCCAGTCAATGGTCTCGACCAAATACCAAGAAGAGTTATGGTGTACATATCGTTGCCCTGAATATGCAAGATGAAGCGCCGATCAAGGCGATGCTGGAGCAACAGAAAAAAGTCCGTGCCGAACGGGCAAAAGTGATTTGTCAGCTCTTAGAAAAATGTATCGATTTTGATATCTATCCTGATGTGATTGCCCAAGTGGATGGGGAAGCAGATCGTGTCACTCGAACCCATATTGCTAAAGCCCTAGTCGAAAAGAATATTGTCAGTCGCCCACAGCAGGCTTTTGACCGTTTTCTGAAAGAAGGTAAAAAAGCCTTTGTGAAATTTGAGGGAATGGGTTTAAAAGAAACCATTGATGTGATTCATGCCAGTCAGGGATTCGCCGTACTTGCACATCCGACACGATATGACCTGTCTGCCACCAATATCCGTTATTTGATTGAATTATTTGCCGAGTCGGGTGGCGATGCAGTGGAACTACCACCAAGTATTGAACCTGCTTCGACACGTCAAATGGTCGATCGTATGATTCAACAGTTTGATTTAGCTGTTTCGATCGGCAGTGATTTTCATGGCGAGAATATGCCGTGGATTAAATTGGGACAGACACCACGTCTTAAAGAGGGGCAGAAAGGGATTTGGGAAAGCTTTAAACCATCGGTGATATGAAAAAATTAGAACTTTGCCTCATGCTTGTTTTTTTCATGCTGCTTGCATGGGGTGCGCAATGGCTGTTTCATGGTTTTGCAGGAATGTCATAATCAATATTGCAAGGTGAAAATTAGTCTGACGTACTAAAGTTTTATTATTCACGCTGCTCAAAGTAATCGATTAAATAATCCAAAAAGCGTTGAACTTTAGGCGCGATCAGCTCTCGATGAGGAAATACTGCATAAATTGCCGTTGTTTCAACAGGATAGTCAGGTAGAACTTGTACTAATCTTCCTGAAGCGAGATCTTCAGCCACATGCCAGATCGAATGATTGGAAATGCCAAGACCTGCTAAGGCCGCTTGCCGAACGCCTTCACCGGAGTTGGTTGCAAAATATCCCTCGACATGAACCTGTTCAACCTGACCTTCTGCATTGATCAAATGCCATTGATCGGTCAGACCATGACCATGTTGTTGCAAGATACAACGATGTAACTTCAGATCGGACAAGGTTGTTGGCACACCATATTGTTGTAAATAGGTGGGAGAAGCACAGAGTAAGCGTTGATTTGTACTCAACCGTTTGGCAATCAAGCTTGAGCTTTTTAATTGACCAATGCGAATGGCCAAGTCCATACCTTGCTGAATCAGATCGATGTTTTGGTCATTCAGATCTAAATGAATTTTCAGTTCAGGGTGCAATAGCGCAAACTCGGCAATCACAGGCATCAAAACTTTTGTGCCAAAGGTTGCGGAGGTGGTAATCCGAAGTGTACCTGTGAGCGGCCGATCTTTAAGCTTTAATGATTCTTGCAAGTGAATAAAATCAGCAATCCAATGTCGACCATGTTCAAGTAAAACACGACCCTCATCGGTTAAGGTCAGTTTCCGCGTGGTGCGATGAAACAAGCGCAATTGTAGGTTTTGTTCTAAGCGCTGCAATTTCTGACTGGCAACTGACACCGAAATATTAGCGTCCTGAGCGGCTTTACTGATTGAACCTAAGTCTGCCACTCGAATAAAAAATTGAAAATCTTCTGTATTCATTATCAATAAAATCAGAAAAGTATTTCTTGATTATCGTGGTTTTTCCAATAGATCCCTAGGGGTATTTTTGTATCTAAGCCATCATATGTTTAAGAGACAGATCATGAAATATCATTTTTTAGGAAACTCGGGTTTAAAGGTTTCAGCGTTGGGATTTGGTGCAGGGACCTTAGGTGGGCAGGGACAAATCTTTGCTGCTTGGGGACAAGCCAGCCAAACTGAAGCCAACCAGATGATTCGCGCTGGTTTAGATGCAGGCATTAATTACTTTGATACAGCAGATGTGTATTCAGATGGAGAGTCTGAACGAATGTTGGGTAAGGCACTTGCATCAGAACGGCAGCATACTATTATTTCGACCAAAATCGGTATTCGTAGTTCAGAGCATCTAAATGATGCAGGATTTAGTCGGCATTATTTATTGTCCGCAGTTGAACAGTCATTAACTCGCTTGGGAACGGATTATATTGATGTATTACAGCTGCATCAGTTTGATAGTTTTACTGCATTGCCTCAGTTAATGAAAACTTTAGATGAGTTAGTGCGTAGTGGTAAAGTCCGTTATATCGGGGCGTCTAATTTTGCAGGCTGGCAACTGATGAAAGCCCAAGCGATTGCTGAACAATATGGCTATGAAAAGTTTGTGGTGAATCAGGTCTATTACTCATTGATCGGTCGTGATTATGAATGGGAGCTGATGCCCTTAAATGATGACCAGCAGATTGGTGCGGTGGTATGGAGCCCTCTAGGCTGGGGCAGATTGACGGGGAAATTTGATCGGGAGAATCCGATTCCAGCACAAAGCCGCTTACATGATACCGTGCAATTTGCGCCGCCAGTGAATGAAGTGCATCTCTATGCTGTGATTGAGGTGTTAAAACAGATTGCAGCAGAAACTGGCTATACGATTCCGCAAATTGCCTTAAATTGGTTATTACAGCGCCCAACGGTATCCAGTGTATTGATTGGCGCGCGTAATCAAACTCAACTGCAAGATAACCTTGTTGCCAAAGATATTCAGTTATCGATTGAACAGATCGAACGTTTAAATCAGGTCAGTGCTGTCTATCCGCCTTATCCTTATTATCCTTATTGGAATGGACAGTTTACCGAACGTTTTAAGTCTATCGTCTCGTCACAATTTATTTAACTGATGTTAAGCCACATAAAAATGCCCTCAATCGGAGGGGAGGGCATTGTCATTAGAGTAAGTTATGGTCATGCGCCTGAATTGGCGGTGGGGTTGGTCGACCTAAAGTGCCAAGTAATTCAATTTCAATTGAACGGACCATCGCATCTAGCGGTAAGTCGTTGCTTTGTGTGCCGAAAGGTTCTTCTATTTCAGTGCTTAACGCATCCAAACCTAAAAAGGTATAGGCCAAAATACCGACCAATAGCGGTGTCACCAAGCCCAATAAAGAGCCAAGACTGAATGGCAGCATAAAGCAGAAGAAATACACAGTACGATTTAGTAAAACCGAATAGGCGAATGGAATCGGTGTATTCGCGATCCGGTCACAACCTGTTTGCATTTCACTTAACGCGGCCACATGGCGGTTCATCTGGGTATAGATAATATCCGAGATTTCGCCTTCTTTCATGGCTTGTAACAGTTCCCATTGAATCAGACTCAAGGTGTACTGCGGCGCATTATGCTGCTGATAGAGTTGGGTCAAGGCTTGTTGGCTCAGACCACTGGTTTCAGTCAGCTCGGTTGGATTGGCGGTTTGATGACGCAGACGATCACGCAGCACATTGGCAAACACAATCACATTTTGAATGATACGTTCACGACGTGCTTGAGTCAGCACGCGGCAATCACGGTCAAAATGGCGTGCCGTGGCAATCAACACGCCCCAGAGTTTACGCGCTTCCCACCAGCGGTCATAACAAGCGGTATTCTTAAATCCCAAGAAAATGGACAGTACCACACCAATCAACGTGAAGCCGACTAATGGAATTTCCGGGAAACGATATAGATTGACATACTCGACCCCGCCAATGATGGCAGAGATCAGCATCACGAAACCGAGAGAGGGCAAAATTTTGGGTAAAATTGTCCCTCGCCATGAGAATAAAACTTTAAAAATACTCGGCTGGTCACGGACAATCATGTTATTTGAATCATTAATTTTATGTCTTGATATTCCTGTTTGATTTAAGCTTTGTCAAGGCGAGATTGCTTGGTTTTAATAGGGTTGAGTAGTTGTTGTTCAGAAAATGAAAAATAGCCTTCTGGCGAAATAATAAAATGATCGATCAGGTGAATTTCCAGCAGTTTGCAGGCTTGTTTGAGTTGTTGGGTCAGATAAATATCTTCGGTCGATGGTTGGGCAGTGCCATAGGGATGGTTGTGTGCTACCACGATTTGACAGGCCTGTTGTTGCAGGGCATAGCGTAAGGTTTGATTCAGTGAAACAGCGCAGGAATGATGGGAGCCAAAGAACAGCTTTTTAAAATGCAATTTTCTGAGTTCGGCATCCAAACACAGTACCGCAAAAATTTCCTGTTTTTCACCTTGCAGTTCATAACGTAAATAGTCGAGCACCAGGGTTGAAGTATCCAGACAAAGTCGTTGTTGCTGGAAATGATTATTCAGATAACGCCGTCCAAGTTCCTTTACCGCCATCAGCTGCGCATATTTGGTGGAGGCAATACCATTAAATTGTGATAAATCTTCAAAATTGGCATCAAATATCAAATTAAGTCCGCCAAAATGTTGAATCAAAAGACGCGCCAATTCCACCGCAGAGTGCTGTTTTGAGCCTGAACGCAGAAAAATCGCCAACAGTTCCGCATCGGATAAGCTTTGCGGTCCTTGGGATAAAAGTCGTTCTCTTGGGCGCTCTTGTTCAGGCCAAGTTTTAATAGATTGATTCAACCGTCAATTTCCTTTTGATTTTATTGTGATTATTTTTTTAACGGGCAAAAATAATTGCGCGTCTTTTCCTTTTATATTGCGTCATGTCAACACGATTTTCGATCATCGTCCGTGCTGAAATGTTGAGGGTGCTACTTGGGTATCCACTTATTTAATGCTATTGTGAGCGCCACTGCAACAGTAAGGTATCCTGTTTGTGAGCTTCGATCTAAGTGTTATTCCCCATAAAAACATTATATTAGCGGTTACGGGTGGTATTGCTGCCTATAAAAGTGCCATCTTGGTGCGCCGTTTAAAAGATTTCGGTTTTGATGTCCGCGTGGTCATGACCCATGGCGCACAAGCATTTATTACCCCACTTACTTTTCAAGCACTTTCAGGCAATCCTGTGCATACCGAATTGCTTGATCCTGAAGCCGAAGCAGGCATGGGACATATTGAATTGGCACGTTGGGCCGATTTGGTTCTGGTGGCACCTGCCAGCTGTGACAGCATTGCAAAATTTGCCAATGGCTTGGCAGATGATCTGCTCAGCACTTTATATTTGGCAACCAAAGCACCTGTTTGGGTTGCACCGGCCATGAATCAGCAAATGTGGGCAGCAAAAGCCACACAGCGCAATTTGCAAACCTTGGTTGAAGATGGCGTTCATGTGATCATGCCAGATGCAGGCGAGCAAGCCTGCGGCGATGTGGGTCTAGGCCGTATGCCTGAGCCCGAAGATTTGGCTCGTCAAGTTGCAGCCTATTTCCATAAAGCACAACGTGCCTTGGCTGAAAAATTTGGTTTACTGGCAGGCAAGCGCGTCACCATTACCGCTGGGCCAACGCGTGAAGCGATTGACCCTGTACGTTATATTTCCAACCACAGCACTGGCAAAATGGGCTTTGCTCTGGCAGCGGCGTGTTATGCAGCAGGGGCAAAAGTCACCTTGGTGGCTGGTCCTGTTAGCTTGGATACGCCGAATGGTGTGCAACGTATGAATGTCAGTTCTGCAATGCAGATGCTTGATGTCAGTATGAATCAACTCAAAGATGGCTGTGACATCTTTATTGCAACGGCAGCTGTGGCGGATTATCGTGTGGCACAAGTGGCTGAGCATAAGATTAAAAAAGCAGGTGATGAGCTCGCGGTGGCTTTGGTCAAAAATCCTGATATCGTAGCGACCATTGCACAGCAGGAACAACGTCCATTCATGGTTGGCTTTGCTGCTGAAACGCAAAATGTCGAAGAATACGCTGCGGGTAAACTGGTGGCGAAAAAACTGGACATGATTGCCTGTAATGATGTGTCACGTCCAGATATCGGTTTTGCCTCAGATGAAAATGCCATGACCGTGTTCTTTGCTCAGTCTTATCACATGAAAAAGCGTGAGTTGGAAAAGGCATCAAAACAAGAGATTTCGCAGCAGTTGGTTGAGTCGATTGCCGATGCTTTACGCCGTCGCCTATAAAGTCTAAACGCGATCTTTTTTATCAAAATGCAACGATTTCGTTGCATTTTTTATGTATGCTAAATCAGCAATTGCCATTGATGCTCTAAAGTTAAAGCACGATGTTTTGCGTCAAGAAATTAAGCATAGCCACAGTTTTTGATAGGATATCCTAATGATTAAAAAAACTTTAGCCACCGTTGTGATGTTATCCGCGTTTGCATTTAGCCATACGGCAATGGCTGCGGGTTTAGAAGATGACATGAAAACGCTGGGCAAGAATTATAAAGCGTTTAACCAAGCGGCAACCCCTCAAGCGGCAACCTCAGCTTTGGATAATATGCGTGCTGCTGCGACCCATTCTAAACAGTATAAATTGGCGCCGAATACCACTGAAAAAGTGCCAGCCTCTACCGCTTTATTTGACCAAATTATTGTAGAAATTGATAAAGCCAAATTGCTGGTTCAAGCGGGCAAGCTGGATGATGCTAAGAAGCAAGGCAAAAAGATTGCCGAGTTACGTGACCAAGGGCATAAATATTACACCCATTAAGCGATAAAGGTCGTTCATCGACATGATAGAGCTGTACTTCAAGAAGTACGGCTTTTTTATTGGGACTTAGGCTGGCAGAGCATAAAGCTGAGACTGAGCATGATTCAGATTTTCATGGAATGGCAAAGTTGCTACAGTGAAAACATGAATGATGAGAGGTGATGATATGTCCTCACAACAACGTAATTATGAGCGTATTGCTCAAGCGATTGACTATATTCAACAGAACTTTCAGCAACAGCCACAATTGGATGAGGTCGCTGCGCATATTCATCTAAGTCCTGCACATTTTCAGCGTTTATTTACTGAATGGGTCGGTACTAGTCCGAAAAAGTTTTTGCAATATATTAGTGTTGAACATGCCAAGAAGATTTTAAAGCAAGAGCAGGGCAGTATTTTTGATGCAACCTTTGCCACAGGTCTGTCCAGTACCAGTCGATTGCATGATCTGTTTATTCAGATTGAAGGGATGACCCCAGCCGAATATAAACATGGTGGACAGAGCCTGACGATTCATTATCAATTCGCAGAGACCTTGTTTGGTGAAGTACTGATTGCATCCACACATAAAGGTATTTGTGCACTGAGTTTTGTGGATAATCGGGCTGATGCTTTGCAGCAGTTAACCGCACAATTTCCTCAGGCTGTGATTATTGAACAGAGTGATGCATTTCAACAAAGTGCCTTAGCCTTATTTCAAAAGGATCAACCTCAACTGGCAGAGATTAAACTGCATTTAAAAGGCACCGAGTTTCAGCTTAAAGTATGGCAAAGTCTGCTCAAGATTCCGATGGGGCAGCTCTCGACTTATGGGGAGTTGGCCAAGGCGATTGAGCATCCCAAAGCTGCACGAGCGGTCGGCACCGCCATTGGTAGTAATCCTGTGGCATTCCTGATTCCGTGTCATAGAGTGATTCAGTCTACAGGTGCTTTTGGTGGTTACGAGTGGGGAACATTGCGTAAAACAGCATTGATCGGTTGGGAAGGTGTACAAACCCATGCAGCCATCTGAATTGACACAAATCCAAACCGTGATTGACAAGATTCAAGCTGCGGATTGGGAGGCCATCACTGAGCAAATGCATCAACAGGGCTTTGCCCTGATTGAGCAGGTTCTATCGACCGAGCTATGTGAGATGCTGAAACAGGCATATCCGCAAACCGAACTGTATCGTAAAACCGTAGAGATGCAGCGTTATCGTTTTGGTCGAGGTGAATATAAATATTTTACCTACCCTTTACCGAATCTGATTGAGCGGATACGGCATGAGATCTATCCCTATTTGGTACCAATTGCCAATGCATGGTTTCGGGTGCTGAAGTTAGAACACTCCTTTCCATCCTTTCATCCTGAATTTCTACAGCAGTGCCATCAACAGGGACAAACGTTGGCAACACCACTGATTTTGAAATATGGACAAGGCGGCTTTAATACGCTTCATCAGGACTTATATGGTGAGGTGTATTTCCCGATACAGTTGGTGATTGTATTGAGTCAGCCGAATGTGGATTTTAGTGGCGGAGAATTGGTTTTTAGCCAACAAACTCCTAGGGCTCAATCTAAGGCTATGGTGATGCAGCCACAGCAGGGTGATCTGTTGATTTTCACCACCCAATTTAAGCCTGAAAAAGGCAGTCAAGGCTATTATCGGGTGCAGATGAAACATGGTGTCAGCCCAATTCATCAAGGGGAGCGTTATAGCTTAGGCATCATTTTCCATGATGCGGTGAGTTAGTCAGATGTGGCGGCATTGCGATTTAACTCAGACCGAGCTGCATCTGAAACTGAAACAGCAGGAAATTTTGTATGCTGGGAATGCACAGCTTAAAATTTATGGCAGATTGACCTGTGCTTCAGGGAAGCGCATGCTGAAAAACAATCGGGTATTTTTTGTCGATGAGCAAGAAGCAATTGCACAAAGTTTCCGACCATGTGGACATTGTATGCAGCAAGCCTATAAGAAGTGGAAAGATGCAACTATTTGATATTGAAGCTGATCCAAGTCAGAATCATTTGCCTTATGACGGCACGGTACAGTACTACGGCAAAGTGGTGCAGACCGCAGCGGCAGATCATTATTTTGATCAACTGATGCAGACCATTGCATGGGAAAATGATCAGGCACTGATCTTTGGAAAGTTATTGACGACTAAACGTAAAGTAGCGTGGTATGGAGATCGACGCTTTGAATATACCTATTCCAATATGAATAAATATGCTTTGCCGTGGACACAGGAATTACTGGAGTTAAAACAACTGGCCGAAAGTTTAACGATGGAGACATTCAACTCTTGTTTGCTCAATCTTTACCATAGCGGTGAAGAGGGGATGGCGTGGCATAGCGATGGTGAAACGGATTTAAAAAAAGATGGCGCGATTGCCTCATTTAGTTTTGGTGCTGAGCGTAAATTTGCATTTAAACATAAGCAGAGCAAAGAAAAAGTCGAACTTTATTTAGAACATGGTAGCTTATTGGTGATGAAAGACACCACGCAGACCTATTGGTTGCATCGCCTACCGCCGACCAAAAAAGTCAGTATGGCACGGGTGAATCTGACTTTTAGAACCATTGTGGAATAAGGCTACTCAATATTAAACATAGTGATAGAGCTCAACATCTGAAAACGTTGCATTAAAAGCCTCAATCAGGTGATTAATCTGCTGAGTTTGGTCGGGAACCAGCATCCAATAAGGATTTTCATTCGAGATCAGCAGCAAGGCCAGACCATGTTGTTCTGCAACCGCATAGATATTGTCAAATAAAATCGCATAGATATGTTCAGCAAAATCAATTTCATTCTGCTGTTCTGGAGCGCTCTCTGCATATTCAGCGAAGACTTGTTCAACCTCAGCTTCAATACGATTATTCAGTTGTTCAATATCGACTTGGGCTTGTTGTAGTTGATAGCACTTGTCGGTGTCATTGTCATAGTATTCTTTTAACTCAACATATTGAATGTTGGAATGTAAGGTGTTGGCCCAATTGATAAATTGATGAAAATCGTGTGCATGAGCAGGATGAGGAACCTGTGTTAGTTCAGGAAAGACCTGTTGGCATAGCGGATAAAGTGTTGTGGTCATGGTTTATTCTCGTTTTATTCGGATCTTTTTTATTATGATAAAAAAACCACAGCAGTTGCTGTGGTTTTTTTGATTCAAGGCTAAAGCCTTATGCTTGACCTTGCGCATCTGCATCCGCTTGTAGGCGTTGCATGTTTGCTTCAAATTCAGCATCAAAGTTGATTGGTGTAAGCAGCAATTGCGGGAAGCTACCTTTAGTCACTAAATCATTGACCGCTTCACGTAAGAACGGGAACAAGATATTTGGGCAGTAAGCACCTAAGATGTATGGGAGGCGATCTTCTTCTACACCATCAACCAAGAAAATCCCTGATTGAGTTACATCAACGATGAACGCAGTTTCATTTTCGTTGTTTGCTTGAACCACAACTTTTAAAGACACTTCGTAGTGAGTTGGATCAATTTTTTCTGCTGCAGAAGATAAATTGATGTTCAGTTCAGGTTGCCATTGCTTGGTAAAAACTTGTGCACCTGGAACTTCAAAAGAAATGTCTTTGGTATAGATACGTTCTAACGCGAGTTGTGGTTGAACTTGTTCTTCGCTCATTGTTTTTCCTTAAATCTTGGATTTAGATGTTGTTAAGCTAATAATTGGTCGAGTTTCCCTTCACGCTCTAAAGCATAAAGTTGATCAAAACCGCCAATAAATTGGTCTTTGATAAAAATTTGCGGCACAGTACGGTGATTGGTACGTTGCA
The DNA here is from genome assembly GCF_000369845.1 of Acinetobacter higginsii. Taxonomy (NCBI): domain Bacteria; kingdom Pseudomonadati; phylum Pseudomonadota; class Gammaproteobacteria; order Moraxellales; family Moraxellaceae; genus Acinetobacter; species Acinetobacter higginsii. Next base: position 29,650 of record NZ_KB850216.1, read on the forward strand.
TTAACTCAAGACGAACTTCTGGTGCTTCATTAGAAAGATTAATTTCTTTATAAGCAACGCCTTTACGCTCAAGTAATTGTTTTGCGCGTACGCAATATGGGCAAGAAAGCGTTGAATAAATGGTGACGTTTTGCGTAGTCATTTTATCTCTCCTTAAGCTTTGGTTTTGCTTTTCACTAAAGGTAAGCCTTGAGCTTTCCAGTTGCTAATACCGCCGTCTAAGCGGTAGCTGTCGGTATGACCAACTTTCTGCAATGCTGAGCCTGCAACCTGACCTAAGTTACAAATGAAGACCAGTGGACGATCACTTGCTTTTAATTCATCGATATGACTTGTAATCTGGCTGTATGGAATGTTACGACTGCCACTGATGTGTCCATCACGGAAATCTTTTCCATCACGTAAGTCGATCAAGATGGCATTTTTTGCCTTGACCAAAATACCTAGAGATTGTGGTGAAATTTTACGACCATTGCGTTGCCCTTCTAAAATAAAGAACAACACGATTAACACGCCGAGCGCACCAAATAAGAAGGGGTGATTCCCCATAAACTCTAACCAGCGTTCCACAAGTCACCTAAAGTTAAAATCAAAATTGACCCTGAGTATAACTTATCTCAATGGTGATCAAAATCTTTAGTTCAAGGGCAAGCAGCGAAGAAAATTAACTTTTTTGCTGTGCTTCCTGAATTTCATCCAGTAAACGTAAATAGCTGTCTAAACGGCGCGGCAAAATTTCGCCAGCATCAACCGCTTGTTTCAGCGCACAATTTTTCTCATGGGTATGGGTGCAGTTACGGAACTGGCATAGCCCTAAATGCGCTTCAATCTCTGGAAAACCGGTACGAACCTTTTCTAAACTGAGATGCCACAGCCCAAATTCACGGATTCCTGGGGAATCAATCAACGCACCGTTTGTTCCAAATTTAATCAAACGTGTCGATGTTGTTGTGTGCTGACCCAGTGCCGAGTTCTCAGAAATGATATTGGTTTTCTGGGCCGCATCGGGAACGATGGTATTGATCAGTGAGCTTTTTCCAACACCTGACTGCCCCACGAAAGCCACCGTTTCATTATCAATGCGGTTTGAAAGCACAGATAAGTCACCTTGCGAATGACAAATCAAGGTTTCATAACCTAAAGATTCATATTCACTGAGCAAGGTGAGAATCGGGTCATTTTCAGTCAGTAAATCTGATTTATTCAGGACTAACAGTGCTGGAATATTGGCATCGGCACAAGCGACCAGATAGCGGTCAATCAATGTGGGTGCAGGTTCTGGTAAAGGTGCAAATACAATCACAATCAAACTGATATTGGCTGCGACGGGTTTCACTTTGTGATAACGGTCGGGGCGAGTCAGTAAAGATTGTCTTGGATAAATCGCCGTGATAATGCCCAAGCCCGTAATTGGATCAGCCTGCCATTTAACTCGATCGCCTGTGACCAAAAGTTCTAGGTTGGTACGGGTATGACAACGCCAAACACTGTCGAGTTCAATCGGTTTCCAGAACGGTTCTGGCTCACCTTCAGCCACTTGTGGTTTTTCAGGGTGCTGTTCAGGCACAGATAAAGCTTGTACTTCGAGTTGACGACCATAATGCTGAACAACCAGTCCATCTAAATCTTGCGATGTGTCAATGTCGTCTTGACGTGATTTATGCTGTTTCTCAATACGACGCTGCTGTTGTTCGGTTAAACGACGCTTACGAATTAAAGCCATTCATATCCCAAAAAATCCACACTTTGAAGACCGCAAAAATAGCACGAAGCCACTATAGAATTACAGCCAAGATGTAATTAATTTGCTACTATTGATGTTTTTAAGCACTTTAGAATCGCCATCCATGAGTAGCACCCCTGATACACGATTAATTTGGATCGATCTGGAAATGACAGGTCTTGATACCGATAACGACAAGATTATTGAAATTGCAACAATTATTACAGATGACCATTTGAATATCTTGGCTGAAGGACCTGTTTTAGCGGTACATCAATCTGATTTGATTCTAAATGCGATGGATGAGTGGAATACCAAGCAACATGGCCAGTCGGGTCTGATTGAGCGGGTACGCCGTAGTAAACTTAAGGCTCAAGATGCTGAACAGCAAACCCTTGAGTTCTTAAAGAAATGGGTGAGTCCAAAATCATCACCAATGTGTGGTAACTCGATTTGCCAAGATCGCCGTTTCTTGCATCGTTTGATGCCTGAATTGGAACAATTCTTCCATTATCGTAATTTAGATGTGTCTTCGGTGAAAGAGTTAGCGAAACGCTGGAGACCTGAAATTATGAGTGGTTTAAAGAAAAATGCATCTCACTTGGCGATGGATGACATCCGTGATTCGATTGCAGAATTGAAATACTACCGCGAATACTTTTTTATCATGAATAACGATAAGTAATCGATTATTGGGTAATACATAAAAGGAGCTGAGGCTCCTTTTTTTAATGCGTGAAAAAATTTGGGCTTGCTCAAAAAATCGCTTAAACTCGATGTTTAATTGCAAACTATAAAAAAGAGAGCGTACATGCAAAGTACTAACCCTATTTTAACACGGGTAGAAACCTATCAAGATTTGGCAGAGCCAATGAGCATTCAGGGTGCGATCCAAAAATCTGTACTTCTAACCGTGATTGCTGCCGTTCTAGGTATGGCCTTATTTTTCTACTGTGCGATGACAGCAAATCTTTCGATTGCCTATGCTGCAACAATTATTGGCGCAGTCGGTGGTTTAATCCTTGCCTTGATTACCACATTTAAATCCAATACTGCACCAGCTTTAGCCATTCCTTATGCCTTATTTGAAGGGGCGTTTTTAGGTGGCGTATCGTTTATTTTCCAGTTGAAATATCCAGGTGTTCCTTTACAAGCATTGCTTGCGACTTTCGTGACCACATTGGTTTTATTTGCCTTATATAAATTCCAAGTGATTCGTGCCACTGAAAAGTTTAAAGCGGTTGTGATTTCTGCCTCGATTGCCATTGCCTTGGTATTTGTGGTGCAAATCATTTTACGTTTGGCTTTTGGTTCAAGTATTCCTTATATCTTTGAAAGCAACTGGTTGGGTATTGGCTTTGCTGCCTTTGTTGCGGTGATTGCTTCATTAAATCTGATCTTGGATTTTGACTTGATTGAAAATGCGGCTGCACAACGCGCACCAAAGGCATTTGAATGGATCTGTGCCATCGCCTTATTGGCAACATTAGTGTGGATGTATTATTCATTCTTGCGTTTACTCAGTCTGCTTCGTGGCGATGACTAAGCTCAAACCAAGATAAAATATCAATCGTCTTCTCTTGAAGGCGATTTTTTTATGCAAGATTGTAAAAAAGATGGATTATGCAATTCCGCAAGCGACGGAATATTGGCATCATGTGGTGAAAATTTTTCGAGTGAGAATAAGATGTCACAAGGACTTTTAGCTGGTAAACGTTTTTTAATTGCCGGTATTGCAAGTAAATTATCGATTGCTTTCGGTATTGCTTCTGCGTTACACCGTGAAGGTGCGGAGCTTGCGTTTACTTATCCAAATGAAAAGCTGAAAAAGCGTGTCGATGATTTTGCAGCACAGTTTGGTTCAACACTGGTTTTTCCTTGTGATGTTGCTGTTGACGCAGAAATTGACAATGCCTTTGTTGAATTGGCAAAACACTGGGATGGTTTAGACGGTGTGGTACATTCAATCGGTTTTGCACCAGCGCATACGCTTGATGGTGACTTTACTGATGTGACCGACCGTGAAGGTTTTAAAATTGCACATGACATTAGTGCCTATAGTTTTATCGCGATGGCTCGTGCAGCGAAACCATTATTGCAAGCGCGCCAAGGTTGTTTATTGACTTTGACTTATCAAGGTTCTGAGCGTGTGATGCCGAACTATAACGTGATGGGAATGGCCAAAGCATCACTTGAAGCGGGTGTTCGTTATTTAGCATCAAGCTTGGGTGTAGACGGTATTCGTGTCAATGCAATTTCAGCTGGCCCAATCCGTACTTTGGCAGCATCAGGCATTAAATCTTTCCGTAAAATGTTAGATGCCAATGAAAAGATTGCACCATTAAAACGTAATGTGACCATTGAAGAAGTGGGCAACGCAGCATTGTTCCTGTGCTCGCCGTGGGCTTCAGGCATTACTGGTGAAATCATGTATGTCGATGGTGGTTTCAATACGGTTGGTATGAGCCAAAGCATGATGGATGATGAATAATTAGATTGCTCTAAATTATTTGATAAAGCCGCTTTTATAGCGGCTTTGTTTTTTTAACAACGTGATGAAATTCTAGAAAATATAAGCCATCTTTTGAACTCACGTATTATGTTTTTCTATACTGTTAAACCATTGTTCAGGATCTTTAGCGAATAAATACGCATTTGATTTTTTTAGATGACTGATCACTTCGAATATATTTGGCTCAACTATGCACTTTTGTTCAGGTATAAAAAATACACAAGAAAGCTTTTGTGCAATAGCAATGATCTGTTCAATATCTGAAATAAAATTACCACGGATATCTATTCGGAATTGAATATCTTCTAACTTTCCTTTCTCATACCATACTTGAACATCAGTTCGTTTTTTACAACCAAAACTTAATAAGTTTTCATGCCATGATTCAGATAATGGGTAATATTTTATAATTTCTTCTTTTACTCCATTTGTTGTTGAATTTTTCCAAGTAAAAGAGACATCATAATGACCTTCTGAATTATAAAAGCTTGATACTTCTTTCCCATTGGTATCGAACCAGCTTTTGGGTATTAAGCAGACTTTAAATTGCCATGCTGCCATAGGATTTTCTCTTATCTCATTTTTGAGCGAATGCTACGCGTGTCAAATTTTATTTAAATATTTTATATTGGTATGTATTTATGACGAAAGCACTTCTCTTACCTTTTTAGAGTCAATTTCTTTCCAGCGAGATATGGTTTTACCGCTAGAGGTAGTCTCAATAATTAATTCCATTCTGTAATCTGAATTATATTTTCTTTTTTTAAAGAACTCATGTAGGTAGACGATAAAATCTTCGGCTAATTCTGATGAATCAAGGAAAACACTTTATCAAATGTATTCACCAGATCCCGAATAATCCAGATCTGGTGAAAGAATAACAGAGTAAAACAATAGCACTAGGACTATTGTTTCGGCAGCTCTTTAACTGGACTCCCACCCATGGCTTGCATTAAGGTCACATAGGCATTGTATTGATTCTGCTTGGTTTCAACCAAGCTGAGTCGGGCATTACGTGTGGTTTCCTGCGCATCCAATAAGTTCTTTAAGGCAATTGCACCATTGCGATAACGCACTTCGGTTAAACGTTCAGTCTTATCTGCCAGCTCGACATTACGTTGCTGTAACTGCACTTGCTGATTGAGTTGAGTGCGATTGGATAAAGCATTTTCCACATCGGCAAAAGCTTGGTATAGCGTTTGACGATATTGGGTAATGGCTTTTTCATATTCAAGATCACTGATCGCAATGTCTTTCTTCATATCATTATATTGAAGAAAGGGTAGGCTCAGGCTCGCACCCAAAGTTAAAGCAGGATTCTTTAACAGTTGCGTTAAAGACGTGCTGGAAGAGCCAACATTCCCAGTCAAATTAATCGAAGGATAATAGCTGGCTTTAGTTGCATCCTTATTCGCTAAAGTCTTGCGCAAGCGTAACTCATATGCTTGTAGGTCTGGGCGACGCGATAAAATATCAGCAGGGAGTCCGACCGCGATATTCGGCAAGGCATTGCGAGGTAACTGCGCAGGCTCTTGAATATTCAGTTGTTGTACAGGTTCATGCAGCAGGACTGCAAGGGCAGTTCGTGCTTCAACACGCTGTTGTTCAATCTGACTGAGACTGGCTTTTTGGCTTTGCACCGATTGTTCAGCCTGGGTGAGGTCCAAACCAGATACCGCACCTGCTTTGTATTGTGATTGCACCAAAGAATAGGTTTTTTGAGTTGAGGCTAAATTTTGCTGAATGGTTTGATAGCGTTCATTCAGATAGCCTAACTGCCAATACAGTTTTGCTGTCGTACCAACTAGACTTTGTGCAGTCGCTTGTAAATCTTGCTCAGTGGCTAAGGCTTCCCATCGGCTTGCTTCAGTTTGACTGGCAAGCTTGCCAAATAAATCGAGCTCATAGCTGACGCCAACACTAGTCGATAAACCACGGTCAGAGCCATCGCCAGAACGTAGATCATAATTATGACCTGCTGAAACGCTAGAACTGGTTCGAATTCCTTGTTTATTTTCAGCGAGCCCTGCTTGTAGTCGGGCTTGTTGCAGGGTGATACCTGCGACGCTTAAATCACTATTTTTAGCGAGCACTTGATCGACCAAGTGATTCAACTGGGTATCGTTAAATAGCGTCCACCATTGATCAGTTAAATTGATACTTTTACTTTTTTGTGCATCGTACTGGAACTGCTGTGGCACTTGGACGGTTGGTGCGTTATAGGGTGTTTTAACCACAGCAGAACAGCCAGCTAAGGATGTGCTGAGACAAAGTGCAAGTGCGATTTTATGTTGTTTGAATAACATTGATCGTCATTCCCTTAATAATTTGAAAGAGCATGATTATCGAGACAGTGTCTTATCGAGTTCTCATCCATTTCCAGTTTAAGCCTTCGGCTCGACCTACTTTTCTTTCGGGAAAAGTAGGCAAAACCATCGTCATCCGCAAAACCTGTTCTATTTTTTCATTTATCTAACTTCTCACAGAAACAATATCTTGTTGATACCACGCAGGTTGCGGATGACATTCCCGAGTATCTTACTTCTGAGATCAATTTTTGCTGGTTATTCTCTCGCTAAAGCAGCAACTGGATCGAGTTGTGCTGCATTTCGTGCTGGCAAGAAGCCAAATACAATACCAATCATGCTTGAGCAGACAAAAGCTGCAACAATGGAAGTGGTCGAATAACTCATTTCAATGATGCCTTTGGCAAAGTGTCCGATGATCTGTCCAATGCCTAAAGATAGCAGTACACCCAAGATACCGCCCAGTAAACAGACCAGAATCGCCTCAATCAGGAATTGCTGCAAAATGTCACTTTGTCGAGCACCAACCGCCATGCGTACGCCAATCTCTTGGGTTCGTTCAGTCACAGAAACCAGCATAATGTTCATAACCCCAATACCGCCAACGACTAAAGAAATCACAGCGATTGCAGAAATTAACAGGGTCATGGTTGCAGTGGTTTGCTGAATAGTTTCACGAATACTGTCAGAGTTTTGGGTAAACACATCTTGTGCGCCGTGACGTTGTTCCAGCAAGGTCAGAATCGCGTTTTCAGCCGCGCTACTTGGGTATTCATCTTTGATACGCACGATAATGCTACGTACATTGGATTGCCCCAGCATACGGCTCATGACCGTCGAGTAGGGCAGATAAACATTCAGGCTGTCTGAATTTCCCATAAAGCCTTGTTGGGCATCAATCACGCCGATAATTCGACTTGGTACACTCCCTAATAGCAACACTTGACCGACAGGATTGGTGCCATCTGCAAAGAAGGTCTTTTCAGTATTGGTATCAATTACCACATCTTGGGCACGTTCAGTCACACTTGCCTTATCGAAAGGCTGTCCTGATTTAAAGGTCATACCACGGACATAGAAGAAATCAGAACTGACCCCATTCACCGTTGCCGCTGCCTCAGTATCTTTATAACGCAGGGTTAAACTGGTATTGGCAGAAGGACTAACCCCATCGACATAGGGTTGTTCGGCCAGTGCCTCGGCATCGGCAGGAACCAGTGTTTTGACTTGTGAGGTCCGTGAGTTATCACCAAAGCCACGACCTTGATACACGGTAATGGTATTGGTGCCCAGACTACTAATATTTTCTAAAATTTGCTTCTGTGAACCATTGCCTAGCGCCACCACCGAAACTACGGATGCGATACCAATAATAATCCCGAGCATGGTCAAAAAAGTCCGCATACGGTGTGCATTCATGGCGAGTAATGCCATGCGGAATGCTTCACCAAGACGGTCGAAGAACGAACGCCAAGCAGAGGTTTTCTTCTGCGGGTTACGCTCTAAGGTTTGATGCTCAAGTTCGGGATCATTATGCTCAGGTGTGTTGGCACGGTCTGAAATAATATTACCGTCGCTGATCTCAATAATTCGGGTCGCATTTTTGGCGACATTGAGATCATGGGTGACCAGAATAATGGTATGACCTTTGGCATTCAGCTCACGCAAAATGCGCATCACCTCAATACCACTGTTCTTATCCAATGCACCTGTGGGTTCATCGGCAAGAATCACATCACCACCATTCATCAACGCACGTGCAATCGACACACGTTGTTGCTGACCACCAGATAGCTGGCTTGGGCGATGATGCAAACGTTCTTCTAACCCTAGTTCGGATAACAGTTCGGCAGAACGTTCCTGGCGAAGATGGCTGTCTACACCCGCATAAATTGCAGGAACCTCAACGTTACCTGAAGCACTGAGATCACCCAATAAGTGATAACGCTGGAAAATAAAACCAAAATATTCACGGCGTAATTGTGCCAGTTCATCTGGTTCTAATTGGCGTGTTTCTCTACCATTGACCTTGTAACTTCCTGCGCTGGGCTTATCAAGACAACCCAAGATGTTCATCAAGGTGGATTTACCTGAACCTGATTGCCCGACAATCGCAACCAACTCACCTGCATAAATTTTTAAATCAATGCCTTTGAGAATCTGTACGGTGCCTTCACCCGCAGGAAATTCACGGGTGAGTTGACTGACCTCAAGCAGTGGCTGTGATGAATGTGTTTGATTTTGAGTCATATTACATTCTCATTGCACGTTGATTGCTACGTTTGGCTGCTTCATTTGAACTGTCTGAGGCATCTGCAATCACCACTTGATCACCTTGTTTTAAACCTTTCAGCACTTGTGCGGTGACACGGTTATTCAGGCCAATCAATACTGGTTGCGGTTGAGCCGTACCATCAGCTTGTAAGACACGAACCATACCTGTTGAAGCTTTGCCTTGTGCAACCAGTGCTTTTTCTTCTTCACTGAGCTCTAGGCGTTTTGGACGTTGTGTCTTGTCAGCATCCGGTTTTTTCGCTTGATCAGCTGATGAAGCACCATTGGCCTGGCTACCCTTAGCACGGTTACCACGTTGAGTTTGGATGGCTGCCGCAGGCACAGTCAGTGCATTCTTTGCTTCTGCCAACACAATATAAACCTGTGCGGTCATATCAATACGAAGTTTGCCGTCTTCATTCGGTACATCAAATAAAGCGTTGTAGTACACCGCAGCATTCGATGTTGATGAACTGCTGCTACTGCTGGTTTCGGTATTAATCGAATTTGGTGCAGGTTCCACTTGGCGCAATTTAGCGTAATGTTTTTTATCGCTATTGCCTAAAGTGGTGAAATACACGGTTTGACCTTGTTCAACTTTCATGACATCGGCTTCAGAAATCTGTGCCTTGATGGTCATGGTGTCGAGTTTGGCCAATTTCACAATCGTTGGCGCAGTCTGGTTGGCGTTTACGGTTTGACCTTCTTCGGTCACGATCGCCACAATGGTGCCATCCATCGGTGCCACGATACGGGTATAACCTAAATCTTCTTTCGCAGTTGCCAAGGTCAGGCGAGATTGCTCGATCTGTGCATTAATTGACGCAATTTGTGCCTGAGCTGTTTTAAAGTTTGCCAATGCGCTTTCAAGTTCAGCACGCGAAGTGGCATCTTGGCTATACATGGCTTGTTGGCGTTTATATTCCGCTTCAACTTTGGCTAAATTGGCTTGCTGTACTGCCAGCTGCGCTTGTTGATTTTTAATACTGGCATCGGCTGTTTTGAGTTCGTTTTCTTGGCGAATGGAATCAATTTGTGCGATTAACTGACCTTGTTTAACTTGGTCGCCTAATTGCACATACATTTTTTTCACCTGACCCGATACCTGCGCACCGACACTCACCATTTTAGTGGCTTCCAGTACCCCTGTTGCCAATACCGAATTTTCGATATCGCCGCGAGAGACTTCAGCGCTAATATATTGTGGTGCTTGGGCTTTGGGTTTGAAGAACATCCATCCGAGCGCTGCAATAATCAGCACCCCGATAGCGATCATAATGATTTTACGAGGTTGGATTTTTTTTGCGTTTGTTTTTGGCATGGCAGCAGGTCAAAAGTGAAAAACTGGACTTAGTATAAAAGTGAAATAAGGATAAAGCGTGAATATTTTTAATCTAGAATGAGAATTATTTGCTTTTTTGCCGATAAGTTATTCTATAAAAATCTGATAAATACTACGCACTCCTTGTTCGGCTGTTGTTGCAAGGGCGATACCACCTTGTACTGGGAGCGTATATTCACGTAGGTTAATTCGAATCAGACCTGGCGCAAATTGCTCACTAAAATAACGCACGGTTGGAATGGCTGTACCCGCACCCATTTCTATCACAACTGGACGCTGATGATCTTTTAGAAAAGCTTTTAAGCGTTTTGCCTGCTGATCATGTTGGTGGCTTAACCAACCCATATCATTGAACATTAAGATATTTGGTCGTGCCAGACCGCTACAGTGTGGGCATTGTGGCAATTGCCCCCGCCATTGACAGTCTTGATGATCGATTTCTGGCCTTAATTTATCTGCGGGCCAAATGGTCGGTGTACATGCGTCCAGACATTGCAGATGATGAATCGAACCATGACATTCATAAATGTGATCAGGATTAAATCCCGCTTTTTGAAATTGGCCATCGACATTCGAGGTAAATACAAAAGTGGGTAGATCTAATATTTCTGCCAGTTGCTTCAGTTGTAGAAAGCCTGAATGGGGTGTGGTCTGACGATACAATGCCAGACGGTGTCCATAAAATCCCCAAGCCAAACGAGGATGCCGTTTAAATGCGGATGGATTGGCAATTTCAGTGAAATCGATACGTTGTTTACCTAGCTCGGGATAGGCTTGCCACATGCCCTGATTACCTCGAAAGTCAGGCAGACCTGAATCGACGCCCATACCAGCACCTGCACTGATGATCAGGCTGTCAGCTTGTTGGAATAGATTTTTGATCTGCTTGATTTGGTCAGGGCTTAAATGGAATGACATGCGTTGATCCATTATTCTTATTATGTGATGGAGATGAATGCTCTAAGCAGGTTGAGCAAACAGTGTAGTACCACACAGTTCAGCTAAGGCTTGTAGCATCAGCTGTTCTGGATTTTCTTTGGACATACCTTTGATCGCAGCATCAATACGCAACAATAAATCAGACCAAGTTAGGAATTGTCGCGGATTTAAACGACGTAGAGCTTGTTGATATTGTGATACTTTGGTTTTCCAGATCCCAAGTTGAATCGCATTATGTGGCTGTTCAAATAGCTGCATCAGTAAGCGCATTTCTTTGCTTAGGGTCCATAAAATCAGACTATCAGGCTCACCCGCAGCGATTAGATATTGGTAAATCTTGACTGACTGCGCCAAGTTTCCAGCAAGCAAGGCATCACTTAAATCATAAGTTGTATAACGCGATTGGTCCTGTAAGCAGGAATACAATTGTTCAATCTGAATCTGTTGGATATCGGGGAAAGTATCCGCAACCCGCATTAAACTGTTTTTAGCAGCCAACAAGTTATGTTCATGATGCTGCATTAACCATTGCCAAGCATCATGATTCAGTTGAATCCCCAGTTTTTCGGCTTCGATGCTTAAAATACGTTGTCGGTCTTGTGGGTAGGTCGCCGTCAGCGCAACCACAACACCATTGGCTTCGACCACTTGGAAAAAAGCCGACTTTAAACTGCTGCTGTCTTGCTTCGGTAAAACAATCAGTAAGAGGTTATGTTCATTATGTTGAATATAATGCTTCAGCAGTTTTAAGCCGTTGGCATCGGGTTTGATATTGCCATGTACTTCAATTGCAAGTTGTTGCGAAAATAGCGATAAACTGTTGAGTGCATTAAAGACATTTTTCCAGTCATTGACGCTACTAATGTCATAACGTTGGCGTTCAACGTCTTGTTGTTGCCAGCTTTTACGAAAAGTGTCGAGCAGATTTTGTTCAAGCAAAGGCTCTTGTCCATGCATAATCCATGCACCGCGAGCCTCATCAACACGTTTTAAGGCTTGAACATAATCTAGTTTCATAATGACAAATTAAGGTTGAGCTTTAGGTAAACGATTGGCTGCGATTTGACGCGTAATTTGCTGCGCCACATCATCAATCACAATACGGTTTAGATAAGCTTCTTGTTGGTTATCAGTGTTGACCGTTGCCACGTCGTATTGATAGGTACGAGAAGCGGTTAAGGTACGGGGTTCGGTAATTTTTTTGCCTTGGCGGTCTTCAATCTGGAAGGTCACTGTTAAACGTAACAACACTTCTGTCAATTTACCATTCAGTAATTGGCGGCGAGGGGTGTAATCCAATATACGAAGTACATAAGCATCATTGGCATTACTCAGTTGAACACCGGTCGCGCTGAGATAAATACTAAGCTTATTTTCAAGTTCGCTTGTACTCGCAGGCATGGCGAGCGTGAGTTTGTTATAGACCAGTGGCGCTGCTGTTGGATTACTTCCCTTTAGATGAAAGCCACAGCCGACTAAGCCTGCACTTAGGCCTAAAGTGAGTACGATAGCAGCTGCACGTTGCGCTAAGTGCATATTTATTCCTCGAATGAAATCTCTTCTAATCCCTTTTCTTATAGAAGGGGGAAACCTCTCTTTTTTAAGAGAGGTTAGAAAGGATTATTAAACTACTAAGTTAACAAGTTTATTTGGTACCACAATTTCTTTCTTGGTAGGGCCAGTCAAGAATTGTTGCACTTCTGGTAAGGCTTTTGCCAATGCCAATAAATCATCTTTTGAGATATCGACTGCGACGTCTAACTTACCACGAAGTTTACCATTCACTTGTACAACAATCGTTTGTGTATTACGGGTTAACGCTGACTCATCCACTTGCGGGAATTCGATCGTCGTTAATTCCAAACCAAACTGAGTTAACAAAGTTTGACTCAAATGTGGTGCAAATGGTGCAAGTAAGGTGAGCAATGTGGTGATTGCTTCACGTGCAACAGCTACATCATTGTCATCTTTTGCTTCGAACTTATTGCTGGCATTGAGTAATTCCATCAATGCGGCAATTGCCGTGTTGAACGCATGACGACGTTCGATGTCATCACCCACTTTTTGGATGGTTTCATGGGTTTTACGACGTAAATCTTGCGCATCTTTTGATAAGTTTGCAGTATCGATCGCTGTTGCTTGATTGCCTTTTTCCAAGAAGCCTGCAGCCAAACGCCATACACGTTTCAAGAAGCGGTTAGCTCCTTCAACACCTGCATCAGACCATTCGAGTGATTGATCTGGTGGTGCAGCGAACATCATGAAGACACGAGCAGTATCTGCGCCGTATTGATCAATAATCGCTTGTGGGTCGATACCGTTGTTTTTTGACTTAGACATTTTTTCTTGTCCGCCAATCACAACTTCCTGACCATCACCTGAATATTTCGCAGACAGGATACGACCTTTTTCGTCACGTTCTAATTCGATGTCAGCAGGGTTGAACCAAGTTTTCTTGCCGTTTTCTGCTTCACGGTAGAAGGTATCTGCCAACACCATGCCTTGAGTGAGCAAGTTGGTAAATGGTTCATTACCTTGTACCACACCTTCATCACGCATCAATTTATGGAAGAAACGTGCATAAAGTAAGTGCAAGATTGCATGTTCAACACCACCGATATATTGGTTCACAGGAAGCCAGCTTTGTGCTGCTTCAGGTTTTACCATACCGCCAGTAAAGTCTGGAGAGGCATAACGTGCATAGTACCAAGAGGATTCTACAAAGGTATCCAAGGTATCGGTTTCACGACGAGCATCGCCACCACAGCTAGGGCATTTGGTTTCGTAGAATTCAGGCATCTTGTTCAATGGGTTACCTGAACCATCTGGAACCACATCGGTTGGTAATACCACAGGTAATTGATCTTCTGGAACAGTGACTTGACCACAGCTGTTACAGTTGATCATTGGAATTGGGCAACCCCAATAACGTTGACGAGATACACCCCAGTCACGTAAACGGAATTGAACCTTAGAATTTGCTAAAGCTTGTGGTTCTAATTTTGCAAGGAAGGCATCAAAAGCAGCTTGGAATGCTAAACCATCAAACTCGCCCGAATTAACCAATTTGCCATCTTTCGAGCCGTACCATTCTTGCCATTCAGTTGCAGAATACGCTGCATCATCAGCATCTTGGGCATCGATCACTTGTTTGATTGGCAAGTTGAACTTATTGGCAAATTCAAAATCACGTTCGTCATGTGCAGGAACCGCCATCACAGCGCCTGAACCGTATGACATCAATACATAGTTGGCAATCCAAACAGGAAGTTCAGCGCCAGTCACTGGATGCTTAACAGATAAACCTGTTGCCATACCTTTCTTTTCAGCAGTGGCTAAATCTGCTTCGGCAACTGAACCCATACGGCATTCTTCAATAAAGGCTGCAAGTTCAGGATTGTTTTCAGCCGCTTTTAGTGCCATTGGGTGTTCTGCTGCAACAGCAACATAAGTCACACCCATCAAGGTATCCGCGCGCGTGGTATAAACAGTTAGGCCATCTGCATAGATTGCTGGATTGGCAGAAGGGAAGGTAATTTCCATTCCCGTTGAACGACCAATCCAGTTACGTTGCATGGTTAAGACCTGTTGTGGCCAACCATCTTTTAACGTATCTAAATCGTCTAATAATTCTTGTGCATAGTCGGTAATGCGGAAGTAGTACATTGGAATATCGCGTTTTTCAACTAATGCACCTGAACGCCAACCACGACCATTTTCAACTTGTTCATTCGCAAGTACGGTCTGGTCAACGGGGTCCCAGTTCACGGTTGATAACTTACGATAGATCAAGCCTTTCTTATAAAGTTGTACGAATAACCATTGTTCCCAGTGGTAGTACTCTGGTGTACACGTTGCAAATTCGCGATCCCAGTCGACAGACAGACCCAATTTTTTTAATTGGTCACGCATGTAGGCAATGTTTTCAAAAGTCCATTTTGCTGGTGCAACTTGGTGAGCAATCGCTGCATTTTCAGCGGGTAAACCAAATGCATCCCAACCCATTGGTTGTAATACTGTTTCGCCTTTTAAGCGATGGAAACGGCTAATCACGTCACCAATGGTGTAGTTACGCACATGCCCCATGTGCAGTTTGCCACTTGGGTACGGGAACATCGACAGGATATAGCGATGTTTGCCCTCTACAGTGTCTGCAACTTTAAAAACTTTGCGATTGTCCCAGTCTTGTTGAACTTGAGGCTCAATGGCACTTGCTTGATATTCGGAGTCAATGTGAGAAGTCGTCATAGGGATATGCGATACAACAAAAAAGTAAAGTTAAGATTGCTGCACAGCATAGCGCAAAATTGTAGGAAATGTCAGTTTTTAGATCGGGATTTTATCTGCAAGGCCGCCGTGTTGAAGATGACCTTGCAGGTTTAGATCGCTATTTAGCGCTCTGATGATGCTGCGGCAGGAGGAGGACTTTGTGGTTTAACTGAGTTCGCTGGAGTGGATGGCGCTGTCGGCGATGTTTGCTGTGTTACATTCGGTGTGACTTCAGGATTCGCTTGATGGCTTTGTTGATTCGTTGGATTGGTGCTTTGATGGCTATTGCCATACGTTGAAACTTTGTCCAAACGTTTTGCCCCTTTCGGCGGTGGGGTGGTGGTGTAATGGGTTGAACCATTGGCATCGACCCATTTGTAATATTGTTGCGCATAGTTTTGGCTGGAGCAGAGTAGCAATGTTGTTGTCGCAATTGTGTATAAGATTGTTTTTAAATAAGATATTTTCATATTTGATCTCCCCAAGAGAATGCTGAATATATTCGATCAAAGTGTCTAAATAAGCAGTTTACAATGCCTATTTTAAAGCAAAAAGAAAATAGTTTTTTGATAAATGGGCGTTTAACAAGACCAAATTATTCTGTGAAATGTGTTTAAAAAAACGGCAGCTAAAAAATATTCGTTAAAATCCTTTTCTTTGTTCTTGACATTGCTTATGAAAGAAACAAGAATGCTTTCTCAAGTTTTATATGTGTTTATTTGATCACCCTTCGAATAAATGTCATGGCTTGCAATGGACATTCTTTCTAGCCGAGAGAATGATTTTTTGAAATATGCTTATCCCAGCACATTTTGATTCGAGATGTCATCAAGTTTATACGGCTGATGAGTCTCAGAAAATTTTTCCTATTGCAGCAAAAACGAGTAGAATACGCACACTTATAAGAAGTGCAAAAGTTAATGAATGAACACAATTTATGTCTCCCATAAATTGTGCAAAATACTAGGGTGAATCACGTTGGAACTTTTATCTGGTGGTGAAATGCTCGTTCGTGCGCTTGCGGACGAAGGCGTAGAGCATGTTTTTGGGTATCCAGGCGGCGCTGTATTACATATTTATGATGCGCTATTTCAACAAGACAAAATTAACCATTACCTCGTGCGTCATGAGCAAGCTGCTGGTCACATGGCAGATGCATACTCACGCGTAACAGGTAAAACAGGTGTGGTACTGGTCACTTCTGGACCAGGCGCTACCAATACCGTCACTCCAATCGCAACAGCCTACATGGACTCAATCCCAATGGTGATTTTGTCTGGTCAGGTTGCAAGCCATCTTATTGGAGAGGATGCGTTCCAAGAAACCGATATGGTTGGTATTTCTCGTCCAATCGTAAAACACAGTTTCCAAGTGCGTCACGCAA
Organism: Acinetobacter higginsii; assembly: GCF_000369845.1. NCBI lineage: Bacteria > Pseudomonadati > Pseudomonadota > Gammaproteobacteria > Moraxellales > Moraxellaceae > Acinetobacter > Acinetobacter higginsii. The sequence continues at coordinate 46,399 of NZ_KB850216.1, forward strand.
GTGAAATTCCTGCAATCATTAAGAAAGCATTCTATATCGCTTCGTCTGGCCGTCCGGGTCCAGTCGTTGTTGATATTCCGAAAGATGCGACCAACCCTGCAGAAAAATTTGCCTACGAATATCCAGAAAAAGTGAAGATGCGTTCATATCAACCGCCTTCACGTGGTCACTCAGGTCAAATTCGTAAAGCGATTGATGAGTTGATTACGGCTAAACGCCCAATGATTTATACGGGCGGTGGTGTTGTTCAAGGTAATGCATCTGGCTTATTGACAGAACTTGCACATTTATTAGGTTATCCAGTCACTAATACCTTAATGGGTTTAGGTGCTTTCCCTGGTAACGATCCACAATTCGTGGGAATGTTAGGGATGCATGGTACCTATGAAGCCAACATGGCAATGCATAATGCAGATGTGATTTTGGCCATTGGTGCGCGTTTCGATGACCGCGTAACCAATAACCCTGCAAAATTCTGTCTCAATGCCAAAGTGATTCATATTGATGTTGATCCAGCAACCATTTCGAAGACGATTATGGCGCATATCCCAATTGTGGGTGCGGTAGAACCTGTACTTCAAGAAATGTTGGCTCAATTGAAACAAATGAATGTATCTAAGCCAAACCCTGAAGCAATTGCAGCATGGTGGTCTCAGATTAATGAGTGGCGCAAAGTACACGGCTTACGTTATGAAGCAGGTCAAAATGGTGTAATGAAACCTCAGCAAGTGGTTGAGGCATTAGATCGTGTGACCAATGGTGAAGCCATCATTACTTCAGACGTTGGTCAGCATCAGATGTTTGGTGCGAACTACTACAAATACAAACGTCCACGTCAGTGGATCAACTCTGGTGGCTTAGGCACCATGGGTGTTGGCTTGCCATATGCAATGGCTGCGAAGTTAGCATTCCCAGATCAGCAAGTGGTTTGTATTACTGGTGAAGCATCGATTCAGATGTGTATCCAAGAATTATCGACATGTAAGCAATATGGCTTGAATGTGAAGATCCTTTGCTTAAATAACCAAGCCTTGGGCATGGTAAAGCAATGGCAAGACATGAACTACGAAGGACGTCATTCAAGTTCTTATGTAGATTCATTACCAGACTTTGCCAAGTTAATGGAAGCTTACGGTCATGTTGGTATTCAGATTGATCATGCGGATGAGCTGGAATCTAAATTAGCTGAAGCGATGGCAATTAATGATAAATGTGTATTCATTAATGTCATGGTAGACCGTACAGAACATGTATATCCAATGCTGATTGCTGGGCAATCAATGCAAGATATGTGGTTAGGCAAAGGGGAGCGTACATAATGAGACATATTATTTCTGTACTCGTTGAAAATGAAGCTGGTGCGCTTTCTCGTTTGGTGGGGTTGTTTTCTCAACGTAATTACAACATTGAGACACTGAATGTTGCACCAACCGAAGATGAAACCTTATCTCGTTTAACCTTAACGACTTATGGCGATGATCACAAAATTGAACAAATCACCAAGCAACTGAATAAATTGGTTGAAGTGGTAAAAGTGGTTGATTTGTCAGAAGGTTCACACATCGAACGTGAATTGATGTTGATCAAAGTGAAAGCCTTGGGTGCAGCACGTGCGGAAATTAAACGTACAGCTGACATCTTCCGTGCCCAAATCGTTGATGTAACACCAACGACCTATACCATTCAGATCGCAGGTACAACGGACAAGATTGATGGTTTTATTGATGCGCTTGCAGAAAATACCATTCTTGAAGTTGTACGCTCTGGTGTATCAGGCATCGCGCGTGGCGAAAAAGTTTTAACAATTTAAGTTTTTAAAAACCCTCATCCCAACCTTCTCCCAGAGGGAGAAGGAGTTCCCTCTCCTTGGGGAGAGGGTTAGGGTGAGGGGGAAATACCCAACATATTTTAAAGTTTTCATGGAGAAAACAGATGCAAATTTTTTACGATAAAGACTGTGACTTATCAATCATCCAAGGCAAGAAAGTTGCAATCATTGGTTATGGTTCTCAAGGTCATGCGCACGCACTTAACTTGAAAGATTCTGGCGTAGACGTAACTGTTGGTTTACGTGCTGGTTCTACTTCTTGGAAAAAAGCTGAAAACTCAGGTCTTAAAGTTTCTGAAGTTCCAGCTGCGGTTGCTCAAGCTGACTTAGTCATGATTTTGACGCCAGATGAGTTCCAATCTCAACTTTATCGTGACGTGATTGAACCAAACATCAAAGAAGGTGCAACTTTAGCATTTGCTCATGGTTTCTCTATTCTTTATAACCAAGTTGTTCCACGTAAAGACTTAGACGTAATCATGGTTGCACCGAAAGCACCGGGTCACACGGTACGTTCTGAATACCAACGTGGTTCAGGTGTTCCTGACTTAATCGCGATCCATCAAGATGCTTCTGGTAATGCACGTAACGTTGCACTTTCTTATGCTTCAGGCGTAGGTGGTGGCCGTACAGGTATCATCGAAACTTCTTTCCGTGAAGAAACTGAAACTGACTTATTCGGTGAGCAAGCAGTTCTTTGTGGTGGTGCGGTTGAATTGGTTAAAATGGGCTTCGAAACTTTGGTTGAAGCTGGTTATGCACCAGAAATGGCTTACTTCGAATGCTTACATGAACTTAAGTTAATCGTTGACTTGATGTTCGAAGGTGGTATCGCAGACATGAACTACTCAGTTTCTAACAATGCTGAGTACGGTGAATATGTGACTGGTACTGAAGTAATCAACGAACAGTCTCGTGAAGCAATGCGTAATGCATTGAAACGTATCCAATCTGGTGAATACGCGAAGATGTTCATCCAAGAAGGTGCGTTGAACTATCCATCAATGACTGCTCGTCGTCGTCAAAATGCTGCACATGGTATCGAAGTAACGGGTAATAAGTTACGTGCGATGATGCCTTGGATTCAAGCGAACAAAATCGTAGATAAAGAGAAAAACTAATTTCTCGAATCAATTGATTTGAACGCGAAGACCCACTCTATTTGAGTGGGTTTTTTATGTTTATCTTTACGTGCCTCAAAAAGATGAAAGCAGTGCTTTCATCTTTTTTCGTACCTTGGATTCAAGCAAACAAAATCGTAGACAAAGAAAAGAACTAATTTTTTCTAAGTCAAATAAAGACCCTTGTTTATTCAAGGGTTTTTTATGGAAAATCCTAATGTTACGTACGTTAGCGAAGCATAGCTTCTCTCTTGCGTAGGGGAAAAGCGATGCTTTTCTATTTCCCTACTCATGCCTTGGATTCAAGCGAACAAGATTGTTGATAAAGAGAAAAACTAATTTCTCGAATCAATTGATTTGAACGCGAAGACCCACTCTATTTGAGTGGGTTTTTTATGTTTATCTTTACGCGCCTCAAAAAGATGAAAGCAGTGCTTTCATCTTTTTTCGTATCTTGGATTCAAGCAAACAAAATCGTAGATAAAGAGAAGAACTAAGTTCTAGTTTAATCTTTAAAAGCCTTTGTTTGTACAAGGGCTTTTTTATGGGCTGTGATAACAGAGTTATAACAATATAGCTTGAAAAATAAGCTTATATTGTTTATGTTTTGATCATATTGTTGCTCATTTGCAGCGATGATTTAAACTAAAAAGTGTTGCATGCTTTGGGGTATCTGCACGATTAAAAACAAACAAATTGAAATAACTTAAAAATTAAAATGATTTAGCAAAATAAAATGAGTCTTTTGGTAAAAAAAATGTAATAAAAAAACAAGATTTTTCATTGGTTTGAAATGAAAATGTGCTTTTATTCTATTGATTTATAAAGTGAAAAAGACTTGACCTTATGCTAGATGATGTTATTGTTAAGGAAAGTTTATGAATACCATATTCATGGCTTCTTTGGGTGTAAAACGTCGTTCGGATTTCGGGCATTTTGCTCATCATATAAAAAAAAGTACTGAATAATCATGGAAGTCCTTTATGGTTCACGTTGATTACGATAGCACATTGGTCATCGTTTCCATTTTGGTTGCAGTCGCGACATGTTACGCTGCAGTTTCGATGGAAGAACTCGTTTTTAAAGGTGCTTATAAAAAGTTTGAAAAAAGCATTTTGATTGCGAGCGGGCTAATCTTGGGGTTAGCGATATGGTCAATGCACTTTGTGGGAATGCTGGCTAGCCATTTGCCGGAAGGCTATCACTTTGATGTTAATTTAACTGTACTTTCTTATTTGATTGGCGCAGCTGCCTCTATTTTTGCTGTTTGGCTGACCTCAAGACCGACTTGGCCGATACCACGCTTAATCCTTGGCGCTGTATTTATGGGACTCGGTATATCGGGGATGCACTATACCGGTATGGCCGCATTGAGCATTGAAAATCATGCCATGCATTATGATCCTTTACTGGTGTTGTGTTCTGTATTGATTGCAATCAGTGGTTCAGGCTTAAGTTTCTTTTTCATTTTTAAATATAAAACCGCAGTTACCTACCGTACTTTACTCAAAGCAGTGGTTGCCGTGTTAATGGCGCTAAGTATTGTTGGCATGCATTATACGGGTATGGCTGCGACTTATTTTGATGAAAGCCTAGCGCAAATCCTGACTTCTGAGCAGACAGAGCAAAGCGTCTTATTATTTACGATTATCTTTATTACCAGTCTGGTGTTAGTTGCAGGCTTTGCGGTTGCCGTACTCGAAGCACGGTTAGAAGAACGCAATGAACAACTTACGCTTATCAACAAAGAGCTTGCTACCCAGTCCTTACATGATGCGCTCACAAAGCTACCGAATCGTTTATACCTGACTGAACATGCCGAAGTGGTGTTTAATCATCATCGCTTAAATGGCCAGAAAGCAGCATTTTTATATATTGACTTAGACCGTTTTAAATCCGTGAATGATGCTTTTGGGCATCATATTGGTGATCAGCTACTGATTCAGATGGCAAACCGTTTATACACTAAGCTTGGTGATAATCATAAGCTGTTTCGTATTGGTGGTGACGAGTTTGTTTTAATTTCGGAAGATACAGATTTCAATGAAGCAATGCAGCTTTCAGAAGATATCTTGCATTGCATCCAAGAAACCTATTTGATTGCGGCAAAAGATATTAATATTTCTGCCAGTGTCGGGATTGCCATGTATCCTGAACATGGCACCAATGTTCAAGACTTACTGATTAATGCTGATGTTGCCATGCTGATCTCAAAAGATCAGGGCCGTAATACCTATACCATGTTCCATACAATGTCAGATCAGCAAGATGTACGTAGTCAGTCTAAATTGATCAATGATCTGTACAAAGCCGTCGATGAACAACAATTTGTATTGTTCTATCAACCTAAATTTACATGCAATTATGAAGTCTGTGGTGTTGAAGCCCTGATTCGCTGGAAGCATCCAACACTGGGACTGCTGACCCCGCAAATGTTTATTGAAGGGGCAGAGAAAACGGGTTTGATCATTCCAATGGGGTATTGGGCACTGGAACAAGCCTGTCAGCAAATCCAGAAATGGGAACGAAGTAATAGTCCGTTTTATCCAATTGCTGTTAATCTCTCTGCATTACAATTCGAAAATAAAAAGCTATTTAGTGTCCTCGAACAATTATTAGAACAATACCAAATCCAACCGCATCATCTCATTCTTGAAATTACTGAATCCACGGCTATGCATCATATTGATTCCAGTATTCGTACTTTGGAGCGTTTGCGTAAGCTTGGCATCCGCATTGCGATTGATGACTTTGGCACTGGGTATTCAAGCTTCTTATATTTAAAAGATTTACCTGTCGATGAACTCAAAATTGATCGTGGCTTCTTAATTGATCTCAAACCAAATTCAAAAGAAGAAGCGATTCTGGAAAGCATTATCCATTTGGCTGCAAAATTAGGTTTAATTGTCACTGCAGAAGGGGTAGAGACCCAACAGCAAGCAGATATTTTGACCAGTCTCGGCTGTAACCAGTTACAGGGTTATTTATTAGGTACACCTGTCAATGTTGAAGGTTTGGTATTGCATCGTTATCAGCATTTTGCATGATTAAGCGAGATCGATATTAAAAAGCTGCCGATGATGGCAGCTTTTTTGTTTTTAGTATGAAGCAATTTATTCAGAACGTGGTGCTAACCATTGTGTGACCACAGGCCAGACCAACTGTGGTGCTTGACTGCCTGAGACGAGGCCCATATGGCCACCCGGTACAATTTCAAATTGCTTGTCGCTGCTGCTGATTAAATCCATGAGTGGGCGTACTGCTTCTGCGGTGACGATAATGTCGCTACTACCGCCAATTGCCAGTACTGAACAATCGATGTCTTTTAGATTCGCGCTTTGCTCACCAAATTGAACAGAACCTGTTGATAGCTCATTATCAATCCAGAAACGCAAAATAATATCGCGCATGACACCACCAGGGTAAGCCAGCATATTGTCCACAAAAGAGCTTGAGGTAGCATGGTTAATCACAAATTGGCGATCATCGAGGTTCTTTAACAACTCCCAATAGTTTTTAAAGTTTCCAATCGGATCGGTGAGTTTAAACCCCAAGGTATTTTGCCAGCCATGAATATGAAAGACACGGCTGGGTACTTGGTGAATACGGAATTTGGTATTACTGCGAATCCATTGCGCAGGAACGGTGAGACGCTGATAAAACTTGCCCATATAACCTGATTTATGCGTGTTAATCGGTGAGGCTAAAATCATCAGGTTTCGAATATTTTTATCTTGTGATAAGGCTGTATAGCAAAGCGATAACGCCCCACCCAAACTCCAACCAAACAGTGACAGTTGTTGTTGAGCACTATGCTCTCGAATCTTTTCGATAAAGTCTGGCATAAAAGTTTTAACGTAAGTGCCAAGATTATATTTGGCTTGACGTAGACTCGGCGTGCCCCAGTCAATCAGATAAACATCAAAACCTTGGGCTAGAAAATAACGGACTAAGCTGCGATTTGGGAACAAATCGTAGATCAGCATATTGGCTGCCAAGGGTGGCACGATCACCAATGGAATACGATGCTTGACCGTGCTGTCAGTCGCAGCTGTGTAGTGACGTAGGCTGATGATTTCACGCTGGTACACAATATCAAAAGGTGTTTTGCCTGAGAGCGCAAGCTGTTGTCCACGTAAAATACGATCTCGCGCATTAGAGAGGATCTTGCGTGCTTGACGGCTCGCAGGGCTATTCAGCATTTTTTGCGCGGTTTGTGTTTTGAGAAAACTGCGTTTAACTTTTGGCGATTGAGTCATGTGAACCTAAAGCTCGAAGGTTACTATTCAGTAGGCGCATATTAGAAGAAAAAGTAAATTTGCTCAGTGACTCATTTGCTTAACTTGTCTTTCAAAATGATCAATTCGACGAGAACCAGATGACCAGTTTTCTGTTTAAGAATGAAAAATATGTAAAGTAAGCTTTACATTGAAGAGTTGAACTCATATATTAATGTAAAGTTTACTTTACATGGTGGGTTATGAAAAACTATCGGAATTCATTTGAGTTGATTGCTGCAATTGCACTATATATCGTGGTTTTGGTGGGATCATTAAAGGCATTAAATTTTATTGAGATACAATGGCTTAAAATTGTTGTTTCATTAATGCCAATATTGCCTGCACTGATGATTGCATTGATCATTATTAAGCAATTCAAACGTTTTGATGAGTTGCAGCAAAAGATACAATTGCAAGCCTTGGGTCTTGCTTTTGTTGGCACTGCTCTCATTAGCTTTAGCTATGGATTTTTAGAAAATGTTGGATTTCCAAAATTAACCATGTTTATCATTTGGCCGATGATGGCAATGCTTTGGTCTATTGCTACAGCGGTTGGAACTTGGAAATATAGATGAAGAATAATTTACCCGATTTAAGAAAGCACAAAGGTTGGTCACAAAGCGACTTGGGGGATTATGTGAGCGTGTCAAGGCAAACTATTAATGCCATAGAAAAGGGTCGCTATGATCCCAGTCTGTCATTAGCCTTTAAAATTGCACATGCATTTGGTCTGAGGATTGAGCAAGTATTTATTTTTGAGCAAGACTCAGCTTAGCTCAAGTTCGTTCAAGCTGTAATTTGTAGATGTAAAAGCGGATAGGGGTTACCTTGACCATCAAGTTCGGAACGACTCACAGTATGGAATCCCATTTTCTGATAGAAGTTAACCGCTTGCAGATTTTGCTCATTCACATCGACTTTATAGATTTGAAGTTGTTTGACTGCAAAATCGAGTAAGGCTTTACCAATCCCTGATCTTCGATACTCAGGCAGAATAAACAACATTTCAATATTGTCATCACTGGTACCTAGAAATCCTACAATCTGTTGATCAATCACATATTTATTTAGCTGAACATGATGGAAATATTCATTCAAAATTAACGGTTTTAATTCAGCAATCATGGTTTCTGGTAAAAAATCATGGGTCGCTCGGACTGATTTTTCCCATATATTTAATAAAGTAAGATGGTCATCCTGAGACGCTTTGATAATCATGTCGTGACTACATTTAAAATATTTAGAGCTGTCAATTTTCTACTATTTGATTCGGAATTTCTATGTTTTAGTTCCGATAGGAAAATGATACTGACGCTGGGTGATTTAGATTATTCTAACTCGAGTTGGTGATCATCTTTGGTGACTTTAATTTTCAGTTTCTTATATTTACGCTTATTGGGATCAAGGGCTGAGTTTATGACCTCATCGGCAAAACGCTGATCCTGCATTAGTGTGCCATAGGTCTTATAACCTAAAATAATTCGGGTCGGCCGATAGCCATTTCTCGTCACATAATAATTAATGATGAGATCTAATTCTGTTAAAAGACATGTATCGTTCATTGTGAGATATCGCTTTTAAGTGGCTTAAGCAGCATAGTCTATACAGGAAAACTTATCTAGCTGATGTTCATTGATTTTTGCTGAAAGTTAGAGCTGTCATAAAAGTGTCATCTAAAAACATTATCGTGATTTATATAATAAAAACTGCAATAACAAAAATTGAGAACGACTTATCCATAGAACTTTAGATTATTTTAAATAAAGGGGCGGGACTTAGAAAATTGAGGAGTTGTTTATATGCAGAATAAAGTGCCCACAATACGAGACCAAAAACCGCTGAATCATCGTTTGAATGTGTTACTTTCGGCTTATCAGGCCTTCTTAGTTGCTAAAGGTTTGGTCAACAGTGAATTTAGTCGTCTCATCTTTGTTGATAATTATACCCAAACCTTAAAATTCAACCTTTATGATGATGAACTAAAGAAGCAACTGATTGATGAGTTAGAACGATTTAGCTCATTTTAGGATGCGTTTTCATCCGTTATCAATCTAAAGCGCTCTTCGCCAAACAGTAATCATTGAAAATTTATAAAATCTTATTCATATGACTTTAATCATATATTTTTAGGTATCTTCATTTTGCTTTAATATATGGATTTACATATATATGGTAAAACATATATATTGGTTTCATTCAATTTATCAGATTAGCACGTCATGTCAGACATCATCATTTATCACAACCCCGCGTGTGGTACTTCCCGCAATACATTGGCTTTAATTCGAAATACTGGGGTAGAACCAACCGTGATTGAATACCTTATTACTCCACCAAGCCATGATGAGTTGGTTGGATTGATTCGGGATGCACAATTAACTGTCAGAGATGCAATTCGCCAAAATGTTGAGCCTTATCGTGCGTTGGCACTTGATCGTGAAGATTGGAGTGATGCTCAACTGATCGAGTTTATGCTTGAACATCCCATTCTGATTAATCGTCCCTTTGTGGTTAGCACGTTGGGCACACGTCTTTGTCGACCATCGGAACTTGTACTCGACATTTTACCATTCCCTCAAAAAGGCGCATTTCGCAAAGAAGATGGCGAACAGGTGATTGATGAACATGGTCAGCGAATTCAGTAAATAGGTGCCGTGAGATTACAGATTGAAAGGGGATCGAGAAATGCAAGCTGTTGATTTTTTTAAATGCTTATCAGATGAAACAAGGTTAAATATCGTGATGTTGGTAGCCCAGCATCAGGAGTTGTGCGTCTGTGATCTGACTGAAAAACTACAATTAAGCCAACCGAAAATTTCGCGTCATTTGGCGTTATTACGTGCTTCGGGTTTGTTGCAAGATCGCCGTCAGGGGCAATGGGTGTATTACCGTATCAATCCACAACTACCAGCTTGGGGGCATGAGATTTTATCGGTTTTGGAGATGCAAGCTGTGACCCTATTTCCAGACCTGCACAGCTTAGCACCCAAAAATTGTTGTGATTAAAATGCCATGAAAACACTGTCCTTTTTAGATCGTAACCTAACGCTCTGGATTTTTATCGCCATGGCTGTAGGCATTGCCATTGGTATTTTTATGCCACAAGCCTCAGTCAGCTTAAACCAAATGAGTGTCGATTCAGTCAATCTCCCGATCGCAATCGGTTTGATTTTGATGATGTATCCACCCTTAGCCAAAGTGGATTATGCGACCTTGCCACAAGTGTTTAAAGATAAGAAAACCTTAACTTTATCCTTGGTGCAGAACTGGATTATTGCGCCTGTTCTGATGTTTGCATTAGCCATTATTTTTTTGCATAACTATCCAGAATATATGACAGGACTGATTCTGATTGGTTTGGCCCGTTGTATTGCGATGGTGCTGGTCTGGAATGGTTTGGCTTGTGGTGATAATCAATATGTCGCGGCCTTGGTTGCCTTCAATAGTATCTTCCAGATTCTATTCTTTAGTACTTATGCTTGGTTATTCCTCACGTTTTTACCGCCGTACTTTGGTATTGCAGGGCAAGTGATCCATATTGATTTTTGGACCATTACCCATGCTGTCTTGGTGTATCTGGGTATTCCATTTTTGCTTGGGTTTCTGACTCGTTTGATCTTGGTACGCGCCAAAGGTTTAGACTGGTATCAGCATGTGTTTTTGCCCAAGATCAGCCCGCTCAGCTTGTTGGCTTTACTGTTTACCATTGTAGCGATGTTTAGCTTGAAAGGTGGAGAGGTTGTGAGCTTGCCTTTAGATGTACTTCGTATTGCGATTCCATTGACCATTTACTTTGTACTCATGTTCTTTATCAGCTTCTTTATGAGTAAGTGGATAGGCAATGGCTATGCCAAAACGACAGCCATTTCATTTACCGCAGCAGGTAATAATTTTGAGTTGGCATTGGCGGTTGCGATTGCCACCTTTGGTTTGGCTTCACCTGTGGCATTTACCACGGTGATTGGGCCATTGGTTGAAGTCCCTGTATTGATTGCGCTGGTCAGTGTGTCTTTGTGGCTAAAAAAGAAATATTTTTAAATCGGTGTAATTGTAATGACGCTCCCAAATATTGATGTAAATCTTCTTGATCAACCTACATTGGAAAAAGTTCAAGCTAAAGCGCTGGATCATGCACCCCGTATTTTATTGTTATATGGTTCGAATCGTGAGCGTTCCTATAGCCGTTTAGCGGTGATGGAAGCGGGTCGAATTTTGGAGGAATTTGGTGCAGAAGTAAAAATATTTCATCCTAAAGGGCTGCCTTTACCAGAGGATGCAGATAGTGAGCATCCCAAAGTAAAAGAATTGCATGAGTTGTTAGCATGGTCAGAAGGCATGGTGTGGTGTTCACCTGAACGTCATGGTTCCATGAGTTCGATTTTTAAATCGCAAATTGACTGGATTCCTTTGGCTGGCGGCGCAATTCGTGCGACACAGGGAAAAACCTTGGCACTTATGCAAGTGAGTGGCGGTTCACAGTCTTTTAATAGTGTTAATCAAATGCGTATTTTAGGACGTTGGATGCGGATGATTACCATCCCAAACCAGTCTTCAATTCCGAAGGCTTTTTTAGAGTTTGAAGAAGATGGACGCATGAAAGCATCTTCTTATTACGATCGTATCGTAGATGTGATGGAAGAGCTCTATAAATTTACCTTGCTTACGCGTGGGCAAAGTCTTTATTTAACCGATCGCTATTCTGAACGAAAAGAGTCTGCAGAAGCGTTATCAAAACGTGTGAATCAACGAAATCTATAAGACGAATAAATAATAAATAGATCGAGTTAAAATTAAAAAGCCCCAGTTGCCTAATTCGGGGTATCGGCAACTGAGGGTAAACTGGGTGCTATCTAAAATAGCGAATTTTATTTAATAATGAATAATGCAATTCATTATTAATTTACTCTTTGAATAAAAAGCCTCAGTTGTCTCATTCAGGGCAAAACAACTGAGGATGAAATTGAGTTTTTATAATGTATCTTCCTTTTTTAAATAATGGAATAGTTTAGGTAAAAAATGCATATTATGTATAATTTTGTGGTTAATGGTGTTGAATGTTAATTTAATCAATATTCAACATACCTTATTCTTTATATAACTTCTTAGATTGCTGTATATAAAAATTTTTAATTGAAACTCGTTGTTCCCGAATATAATCACTCGGTTTTTTTCCTGTCCAACTTAAAAATGCTCTAGAAAAGGCACTGATATGGCTATAACCGAGTAAATCAGAAATTTCTTGAATATTACGATTCGAGTCAATCAGCTTTTTGGCAAGTTCGAACTTCTTTGATTGCAGCAGAGCGGAAAAGGTCGTATTGGCAAGAGATAACTCTCTTTTTAAGGTTCTTTCTGATAATTTTAATTTATCTGCAACATCGGTCAGGCTTGGAAAACCTAAACCTGGAGTAAATTTTAATTGCTGGTTCACTTTTAAAATAATTTTATTATCCTGATCTTGATAGAAAAGGTATTCCTTATTCACCATTTCCATTGCAAGTTGGTAGGCACTATTTGAACTAAAGGTCAGGGGGAGGTCTAAGCATTTTTGGTCAAAGGTAATCTGATTGTAGTCTTGATTAAAATGAAAATTGGGTAAGCGTTTTTCATAAAGTGAATGATAAGCCTCTTTATCCCAAGTCACATGAATATTGACACTAGTTAAATTAAAGTTGGTGACCATTTGTAGGTTATTCACAATATCAATTAAAGCACTTTCAATAAAAAATTTATTTACAGTATTTTTCTTACTTTCATTTAAATGAACAGGAAGTTGATAAAGTGGATTAAAGCGAATGATAATTTTATTATTTTTACTGAGTACCGACAAATCCATTTTATGGATACGCATACTATAGTATTTCTGTAAATCTACCAGTACTTTACCAATCGAGCTATTGGTAATAATGACAAAACCGAGTGCACCATGCGAGGTGAGTTTACAGTTTAAGCCAAACTGATAACCGACCGCTTTGTCGGGTAAAAGTTCTAATAGTCGAATAATAATATCTGTCCATTGGTCAAAACTTATACGTTTATGGTTGTTATTATCAGTCAGTAACGATAACGGAATCTGGCAATAGCGAATGACTTCAGCTTTTGGGACACCAAATGTTGTTGCGGTATCCACAATTAATTTTAAATAATCGTTATGGATGTTAAGTATTTGTTTTTTCATAGCATAGAAATAAAAAGGTTTTGAATGTCGAGATGACACACTTATACCTGAGCCTAAATATACAGTTGTGATTTATTCTTAAAAAGTCCCATTATGTTTATTATTTTTGTTGAATATGTGCTTAATTATGCATTTGAGGAATAATTCATTAAAATTACCAAAAATGTGATGTAATTGTTAAAAATGTAGCATGATTGTTAATTGTTTGTAGGTATTATTTTTTTATATTCGTGCGGGTATGAACTACATAAAAGTACCTATTTATGAATAAAATCTATCGCTTGGTCTGGAACAAAAGCCTAAATATATGGACCGTGGTTTCAGAAAACGCCCGTGGCGTAACAAAAAAACGAAATGTCGCTGCAAATACCTCAATTAAAACAGCAGTTTCATTATCTAACTCTCAATATCAACACGTTCTGCTTAGACCGAGCTTAATTGTGATTGCACTCAGTTCTGTGTTTTTTAGCACAGGGGCTTTTGCTGCTACAAATACAGGTGGTGGAGCTTCCAGTAATGGGTCGAGTATGGCCATTTCGCCGTCTAATGACCAATGTAGTGGTATGGGGGGACAGGCCAGTATTACCAATGGAACAACAGGAAATGGTGGTGGGAGTGTTGCGGTGGGATGTGGTAATAACATCTCAGGAACTGACTCAACTTGGCAGCAAGGACTGGTGAACCGTCGCGGTACGGGAAATGTTGCTTATGGTGCTGGTGTACCGACCGGAAATACGGGTGGGGTACTTACAGGCTCGACCGCTGTAGGTCGTCAAAATACGATTAGGGGGGGTGGAGGTGCAACAGTAGTCGGAACGGCTAATAATTCAAGTTCAAGCAGTAATTTTCATAATGTGTTGATGGGACAGGGTAACAGTGCAGTTGGGACAGGGGGATATAACACCCTGATGGGAGTGGGCAATCAAATTGTTGATGATGCTGCATCTAATCCAGATGGAACAGGCGTAGGGACTAATAGCATTGCAATTGGTATTGCCAACCGAGTGACTGGTCAAACCTCAATTGCTTTTGGTCGTCAAAGTTATGCCGATGCAGATTATTCAATTGCTCAAGGTAATGTGGCAACCGTCAATAAAGGTGCGACAGGGGGGATCGCTTTAGGTTTTTCAGCCACTGTAGATGGAAAGCAAGGTGTAGCGATTGGTAGTGCTTCTGGTGTCCGAAATTATGATCCCGCGACATCTGCACGAGCCAATGAAGATGCTGTTGCAGTCGGAACAAGAACCAATGCAAGCACACTTGAATCTGTAGCCATTGGTGCCGGCAGTGAAGTAACAGGAACAAATATTGGACTTCAACAACAGATCGGGAATCGCCGTGGGACAGGAACTAATAATTATCCATCAGGCGCGGGAAACTATGCGAGTCGAGGAACTGCAGTAGGTCAAAATAATAAAATATCTAACCTTGGTGGAGGGACTGCGATTGGAAGTAATAACACAATTAGCCCAGCAGCCAATCCAAGTTCAGCAGGTTATAATATTGTAATTGGTCAAGGTAACCTTGCAAGTGATGCTTACAACACGGCATTGGGGATTGGGAATGACGTCTCAAAAGGGACTTCCAATACAGCAATCGGGGTGAATAACATAGCCAATGGCAATACTGCTATTGCAATGGGTAGAGGGACGAATGCTTTAGCTGATTTCTCTATCGCACAAGGAAATACTGCGACTGTGGCATCTGGTGCAACAGGAGGGATTGCTTTAGGTAACTCGGCAAACACGACAGGGGTACGTGGGATTGCAATTGGTAGTAGTACAGGGGGTGCACAGAACGATACAGCTTCGGCGCCAAATGCCATTGGGACAGATGCTATTGCTTTGGGTACTGGTGCAAAAGGTACAAGTGATAATGATATTGCGATTGGGCGTAATGCTGCGACAGCAGCAGGATCAGGCGGCGACAATATCGCGATGGGGAATGGAGTTGTAACAGGTGCAACTGGCAAAAATGTAGCAATTGGTTCTGAAGGAACCACTGCCAATTCTAGAACTGGTGATGGCGGTGCAGTCTCTATTGGTCGAGGTCAGCGTGCGACAGGAGATGGGGCTGTTGCAATTGGCGACCCTAATGTCGCTAATGGTGATGGTGCAATTGCATTAGGTAAAGATAACATCGCGGCAGGCGATACAGCTGGAAATACCGTTGCCAATGGGGCTGTTGCATTGGGTTATGAAAACCAAGCCATTGGCCAAGGCTCAGTCGCTTTGGGTCATACCTCTGTTGCAGCAGCAGCGGGTGCTATTGCATTAGGTGATAATGCCAATGCACAAGCAAGCCGTGGTGTGGCACTGGGTTCTAATGCTGTGGCGACTAATGCAAATGATGTGGCGTTAGGTTCTGGCTCAGTCACTTCCGCAGCCAATCCAACATCGAATGGTACAGTTGGAGACATTACTTATAACTATGCAGGCACCAGTCCAAGCAGTGTGGTGAGTGTGGGCAGTGAAGGCAACGAACGCCAAATTACCAATGTTGCGGCAGGTCGTGTCAGTGAAACAAGTACCGATGCAATTAACGGTTCACAACTTTACTCAACCCAACAAGCATTAGGAAATCTTGCTGAGTCAACCGCAAATCATTTGGGTGGTGGTTCAACCGTGAATCCAGATGGTTCAGTAACTGCACCAAGCTATACGGTAAATGGCAATAATGTCACCAATGTTGGCGCAGCGATTTCAGAACTGGACAAAGGCTGGAATCTGCAAAGTAATGGCGCTAACGGAGCACCAATCAAAGCAGGTGACACGGTTGATATCGGTACAGTTGCAGGCGAAGAAAATCTGACGGTGACCAAAGATGGTAACAATATCAAATATGGCCTAAACCGTGATCTGAAGGTAGACAGCGTTCG
>NZ_KB850216.1:62778-64682 GCF_000369845.1 Acinetobacter higginsii
CAAGGTAAGAACATCACCGTGACTAAAACCACGGGATTAGATGGACAAGACATCTATAACGTTGCAACGGCTGACAATGTTGACTTTAACAATGTGACTGTTGGTGGTGCTAATGGTGTGAACATTGATGGCAACACAGGCAAGATCAGTGGTGTAACTGCGGGCGAAGTCAGTACAACCTCGGATGAAGCGATTAATGGTAGCCAGTTGGCAGGCACAGCCAAGAGCGTTTCAGATGCTTTAGGTGGTGGTTCAACTGTAAACCCTGATGGCACCGTGACTGCACCAAGCTATACCGTCAATGGAGAAACCGTTCGTAATGTCGGTGATGCGATTACTGAATTAGACAAAGGTTGGAACCTACAAAGTAATGGTGCCAATGCGGGTGCAATCAGAACGGGTGATACAGTTGATATCGGAACCGTTGCAGGCGAAGAAAATCTGACAGTGACCAAAGATGGTAACAATATCAAATATGGCCTAAACCGTGATCTGAAGGTAGACAGCGTTCGCGCGGGAGATACCTTAATCAATGACAATGGTGTCACCATTGCGAATGGCCCAAGTATCACCAAGTCAGGCATCAATGCTGCGGGTAATCCAATTAGCAATGTTGGTGCAGGTGTTGACGATACTGATGCAGTCAACAAAGGTCAATTAGACAAAGCCGCTGCTGCAGCCAAAACCGAAGTCACCCAAGGTAAGAACATCACCGTTTCTAAAACCACAGGAGCAGATGGACAAGATATCTATAACGTGGCAACGGCTGATAATGTTGACTTTAACAATGTGACTGTTGGTGGTGCTAATGGTGTGAACATTGATGGCACTACAGGCAAGGTCAGTGGTGTAACTGCGGGTGAAGTCAGTGCGACCTCGGATGAAGCCATTAATGGTAGCCAGTTGGCAGGCACAGCGAAGAGTGTATCGGATGCTTTAGGTGGCGGTTCAACGGTTAATCCAGATGGCACCGTGACTGCACCAAGCTATACCGTCAATGGAGAAACCGTTCGTAATGTTGGTGATGCAATCACAGAATTAGACAAAGGTTGGAACCTACAAACAAATGGTGCCAATGCGGGTGCAATCAGAACGGGTGATACAGTTGATATCGGTACGGCTACAGGTGAAGAAAATCTCACAGTCAGTAAGAACGGCAACACCATTCAATACGGACTGAATAAAGACCTGAAAGTGGATCGTGTGACTGCGGGCGATACGGTGATTAATACCGATGGCGTCACTATTAGCAATGGTCCAAGTATCACCAAGTCAGGCATCAATGCAGCGGGTAACCCAATTAGCAATGTTGGTGCAGGTGTTGACGACACTGATGCAGTCAACAAAGGGCAGTTAGACAAGGCGGCCGCGGCAGCGAAAACTGAAGTCACTCAAGGTAAGAACATCACCGTTTCTAAAACCACAGGAGCAGATGGACAAGATATCTATAACGTTGCAACGGCAGATAATGTTGACTTTAACAATGTCACAGTAGGTGGTGCTAATGGTGTGAGCATTGATGGTACAACAGGCAAGATTAGTGGTGTAACTGCGGGCGAAGTCAGTACAACCTCGGATGAAGCGATTAATGGTAGCCAGTTGGCAGGTACAGCGAAAAGTGTATCGGATGCTTTAGGTGGCGGTTCAACCGTAAACCCTGATGGTACCGTGACTGCGCCAAGCTATACCGTGAATGGCAATAATGTCACTAATGTTGGTGCAGCCATTTCTGAACTAGACAAAGGTTGGAACCTACAAACAAATGGTGCCAATGCAGGTGCAGTCAAAGCAGGCGATACAGTTGATATTGGTACAGTTGCAGGTGAAGAAAATCTGACGGTGACCAAAGATGGTAACAATATCAAATATGGCCTAAACCGTGATCTGAAGGTAGACAGCGTTCG
>NZ_KB850216.1:71577-72089 GCF_000369845.1 Acinetobacter higginsii
CAAGGTAAGAACATCACCGTGACTAAAACCACGGGATTAGATGGACAAGACATCTATAACGTTGCAACGGCTGACAATGTTGACTTTAACAATGTCACAGTAGGTGGTGCTAATGGTGTGAACATTGATGGCACTACAGGCAAGATCAGTGGTGTAACTGCGGGCGAAGTCAGCGCGACTTCGGATGAAGCGATTAATGGTAGCCAGTTAGCAGGCACAGCGAAGAGCGTATCGGACGCTTTAGGTGGCGGTTCAACCGTAAACCCTGATGGCACCGTGACTGCACCAAGCTATACCGTGAATGGCAATAATGTCAGCAATGTTGGTGCAGCCATTTCAGAACTAGACAAAGGCTGGAATCTACAAAGTAACGGGGCCAAAGCGGGTGCAGTAAAAGCAGGTGACGCGGTTGATATTGGTACAGTTGCAGGCGAAGAAAATCTGACGGTGACCAAAGATGGTAACAATATCAAATATGGCCTAAACCGTGATCTGAAGGTAGACAGCGTTCG
>NZ_KB850217.1:0-178960 GCF_000369845.1 Acinetobacter higginsii
TATCAATCAACTCAAGAATCTAACCACTTTAGCCAAATCCTTGTTTCTCAACAAGTTTTTATCTGCATCACCGCCGATGGATGTGCATTCTACAGTATTTCACATCAGGTGCAAGCACTTTTAAAAATTAAATTATTCGGTTGTTTTATTTTTAAACTTTAACTTATCTAATTCACTGATTTATATAATTTAAAATTTATTAATTATCTTAAAAGTGAATTTAAACAACGTAAATACCTGTAATTTAATGATTTTCTAATAAATACGCTTTAATTATCAGCCGAAAAACAACTTTATCTTTATATTTAGCTTTTATTTTAACCACCCCACTTCGCTAAAAAGCCTTTCCTGCATCCTCTTCATGCTTAAAATACATTCATCCAAATAAAAACAACGGCTTTGATAAGCTCAAAACCGTTGTTTTCCATATTACAGTCAGAATTTTTGATTAAGACGTTGTGCCTCTCACAATATTTAGGAAGTAAAGATGACGTTCATATTGATCAATAATGTCCTGAATCAAATCTTCTTGCGTCCAATCCATCACATCATAGTTTTGCCCACCTTCACGCAAGAATACTTCTGCCTGAAAGTAATTGGCCTCATCTTCATCTGCACGCCCTAACATAAAGCTAGGTGGAACAGTGGCATGCGAAACCACTTTATAGGTAAAGTTAATTTCATGGTGATGATCGACATGCAATTGCAGACCATTTTCGATTTCACGAATCTCCACTTCCAAGTGACGGCGTTTGAATTCACGCTGAATACTTTCAAAAGCCTTACGAACTTGCGTATCGATATAGTGCTGAACTTCAGTTTCAGTATGCGGATAATGCATGATTAAACCTAAACGCTGCTGCCAACTGCGTGGATTATTGATGGCACGTGGGGTAATACGCGCCTCTTGAATCGCCTTCATTTTGGTGACATCCAACTTCAAGGCTTTGAGTAAACCCCAACTCATCAGCAACATAATAAAAGTAAAAGGCAATGCGCTCATAATAATAGAGGATTGCAATGCAGACAGACCACCAACCAACAGCAGGATAATAGCCAAGGCTGCCATCAATACCGTCCAAAATAGTCTTTGCCATGTTGGTGAGTTCTCGGTTTTAGCGGTGAGATAATCGGTAACCAAAGCACCCGAATCCGCAGATGTTACGAAAAAGAGCATCACCAATACGGTTGCCAACAAACTCATCACACCCGAAAATGGCAAATGATTCAAAAACTCAAATAAAGCGACTGATGAATCCGTTTGCACGGCATGAAGCAAACTTACATTATGCTCTTGCATAATGCTAAACAGTGCGGCATTACCTAAAAAGCCCATCCAGATAATGGTAAAACCTGTCGGAATCAATAACACCCCAACAATAAATTCACGGATGGTTCGACCACGCGACACACGGGCAATAAACATGCCTACAAACGGCGACCATGAAATCCACCATGCCCAATACATAATGGTCCAACCACCAATCCAACCATTCGGTTGATAGGCGTAGAGGTTGAAGGTCATGCCGAATAGGTTCGACATATACGAACCCATGTTTTGAATGGTGGTTTGCAGCAGATAAATACTTGGGCCAGCAATAAATACAAAAGCCAACAACACCAAAGCCAAAATTAGATTGAGTTCGGAAAGGCGTTTGACCCCTTTATCCAGACCTAAAAATACCGACATGGATGCCAAAGCACTAACAAAAATAATCAGGATCACCTGAACATTGCTGCTTTGCTCAATCCCAAATAGATAATGCAGACCTGAATTGATTTGCGTCACACCAAAACCTAAAGAGGTCGCCACCCCGAAAACTGTACCAATGGTGGCAAAGGTATCAATCCCATCCCCCCAAGGGCCATAGATTTTCTTACCAATAATTGGATATAAGGCGGAACGGGTTTTTAATGGCAGATTATGCCGATAAGCAAAATAGGCCAAGGCCAATCCAACCACGGCGTAAATTGCCCATGCATGCAAGCCCCAATGGAAAAAGGTAATTCTCAAGGCTTGCTGTGCCGAAGCGACACTTTCAGGATCACCACTGGGTGGGCTAACATAGTGCATCACCGGCTCAGCTACACCGAAGAACATTAACCCGATCCCCATCCCTGCGGTAAACAGCATGGCAAACCACGAGCCATTACTATATTCGGGTTGGCTGTGATCAGGGCCTAATTTAATTTTGCCGCTGGCCGAACAGGCAATATAAATCAGTAAAATCAAAAACACCGCAACAGAGAGGACATAGAACCAGCTAAACGAGTCCGTGATCCATTGCTTCAGTTGTTGTGTCAGAAATTCAAATGAGCTGGGTGCGATAATGACGATTGCGATAAAAATCGCAATGATAATCACCGTGCTTAAAAACACGTTTGGATTCACATTCGCAAACTGCGAAGATGGCTTGGAAGGCATAATTCCCTCACGTTATTCTAATGATAATGGACAGGCCATGATGGCCAAAGAAGACATTCACAATGTGAATAAAAGCGAGCTTAAAGCATGTAAAACTCGATACTAATTATAAAAAATGTGAAAAATAAAGCAGTTGTAATGCTGTAACAAAGCTATTCTTTATCATTGGCGTGTTTTGGCGCATGTGCAATATACTGTAAGGCAATGAGACGAGACACCACCACAGCCAAATACATGACACCACCAAACATTTGCAACATTGCCAACACTCTGGCCGCAGGGCTGATCGGGATTAAATCCGATAATCCAGTTGCGGACTGCAGACTAAAACTCAAAAACAATAAATCCAGCCAATGTTGTAAGGCTTGAGGTTGATTGGGATTTTGAAAACTATTTGGCAGGATTAACTGACAGATACTATATAAGAAGGCAAAAGCCCAAGCGATGAGGGTAAATACTGCCCCGGCTGCAAACAATTCATCTTTGGTGAGATAACGATCCGCAAACATATAGCGCAACAAACCATATGCTGCATAGAAATAAGCCAACGCTTCAAAACTATGTGCGATGATCTGAATCATCAAATTGCTATAGCCAATAAAAATCAGGATCGAAAATAAAAAAGCACCACTCACAAAAACCAGTCCCCAAAAGGTAAATACAGGGCTTTGCCGAATCACTTTAGCGATGATCAATAAGGCCAATACGCCCAGCGACCAAGTTAAAGCACGAAATTCACTGTCGCCAGTGGTCAACATATATAAAATCAACAAGGCCAATTGAACCAGCAATAACCATGCTGATGGAAGTAAGCGAAGGCTCTGCCAAAATTGTTTTAACGTTTGCATGTTGTTATTCCTAAATCTTGTTCTGGTTTTCTTATCAATCGCATCATACTGCATCTAAAAATGAAACAATCATTTTCGAGAGTTCTTGTTGTAGTCGTTGTTCTTCAATAAGAAAAGTATTTTTACTGGCATAACGCATCATGGTAAATAGAGTACTGTTAATAATCACAAAAGACTTATGTTTTAAAGTTTCAAAATCCCACTGCGGATAGTAACGACCAAATAAATACATGCCGATTTCCAAGAAGTGTTGCTCCAACACCTGTGCCGCTTCCGAGTCACTATAGGCATGCCAGTTTTTTAAGATTTCGATAAAAAAACCTTGATCAGATTTCAAAGATTCAAAGCCAAACGCAATACTTAATGTGATGATGTCTTGAATAGGGGTTTGTTGTTGTAGCATCACCAGTTGCTTTACGGCTTGCCCCAAGCTTTCACTTTTACGCAATAATAGTTCTGCGATGATTTGTTCTTTATTTTCAAAATACTGATAGATCGACCCAACACTAACGCCTGATTTTTCAGAGATTTTAGGCGTCGTCACCTGCAAAACCCCATATTCAGAAATACATTTCTGCGCCCCTTCCAAAATGCTTTCGACAATCATTTTGGCACGTTGCTGCTGTGGTCTTTTTCTCATAAACAAACTCGACTGGAATGCGAATTGAATGCGAATAATTATTCATATTAAGCTTTGATTAAATAACAATCACAGGCTTTATGCAATGCAAAGCATCATTAAACCTAAACGCTTGGCTGCGTTTGAAGACATGAGTCAGTCCAATATCAAAACCAAAATTCTGAGTTATATGACCCATCAACAGGTACAACCAAGCTATGAAGAGTATCAGGCACTGAATACCGCTCTGCAAAGTGGTGATCAACCCATGGATCAACTGCTGCTTTGGGTTTTAGAAAATCCAAAACAACATCGCAAATACTTTGAAACGGCGTTATATCAAGGTTTAGATGAATTGCCACATGAGATTCCTGAACTCACTACCTTCTTCCAATTCGTTGAACAAAAACCTGCTTGGTATGATCAAAACAAAATTGATGCTGCACTGAAGTTTACCTATCGCTTGGGAATCAATAACGGACTGATCCTCCGAGATTTATCCCTAATGACCGGCTATATGTACCCTGGTTTTAATCAACCCTTGGTCCTGACAGGCGCATTAAAAAAACAGGCAGGTACACGTCTGGCTGAAACCACCAAATGGTGGGTTGACATCACCGAAAAAAATGGCTTTGAACGTTTTAGCAAAGGTTTTACCTCAACCATTTTTGTGCGTTTTATTCATTCACTCGTGCGTCATCAACTGCAAAAATCGGAGAAATGGGATGCCGAAACTTGGGGAATTCCAATCAATCAATATGATCAGGCAATGACCAATATCGCTTTTAGCGGTGTGGTATTGCTTGGGATCCGGGCTTTAGGCATTTTTCCAAGTAAACAAGAAGTCGACAGCTTTTTACATTTTTGGAAATACGCAGGCTGGCTAATGGGCGTTGAAGAAAAATGGTTAGTCGATCAAGAAGCCGATGGCTGGAAACTGATTTACTGGATGCATTTCGCGCATCCTCAATCTGATGCCAGCAGCGCTTCATTGGGTTCCAGTCTTTCCAAAGAACCCTTTGAGCGAAAATATCGCTATCTACGTTCTTTCCAACAGAAACTGGCCTATAAGCAGCATCTCGAAATTACTCAATTTTTTATTGGTCGTAACAAAATGCAGAAGCTCGGTTTAGCTCCGCAATCGGCATCATGGTTTGCTTATTATCTGATTGGTCGTAATTTAGCCTTATATACAGGTGCTAAACATATTCCAAAATTAAATAACTTCCTTGAACAAAATGGACGGCATTTACAGCGCATTGGTTTGTCTTTATATCGCAACCAAGGGCAGCAACTGGCCAGTATGCATCAGTAAGCCATAAAAAAGCCCTCAATCAATGAGGGCTTTTTTTATGCTTGGTTTTGATTAGTGATCTGACGCGCCAGAAGCACCGATCCCTGTCATTGAACGCACAAACTGAGCATCAAAGGCTTTACGCTCTTTCTCCGCACGTGCTGACTTGTCTGTTACAGAGAAGAACCAGCAGCAGAAGAATGAGAGTGGCATTGCAAATAATGCTGGACCATTGAATGGGTTTGGCGCAGTTTCAGAAATTGCCAAAGTATCCACCCAAACTGCTTTAGACAGAATGATTAGGCTCACCGCACCAACCAAACCAACCACACCACCAATCACCGCACCACGTGTAGTCAAACCTTTCCAGAACATTGATAACACGAGGATTGGGAAGTTTGCACAACATGCGACTGAGAATGCTAAGCCCACCATGAAGGCAACGTTTTGCTTCTCAAACAAGATACCCAAGATCATGGCAAAGATTGCTAAACCTAAAGTTGCAATTTTTGACATCTTCAATTCAGATTCAGGCGTGGTTTTGCCTTTTTTGAACACATTGGCATATAAGTCATGTGAAATCGCTGAAGCACCAGACAGAGTCAAACCAGCAACCACCGCAAGAATCGTTGCGAATGCGACCGCTGAAATGAAGCCCATGAACAAGTCGCCACCCACTGCATCACTTAAATGCACGGCAGCCATGTTGTTACCACCAACCAACTCTAATTTTCCTGTTACTGCCGCTTTTGCAACATCAAGGAATTGTGGGTTGTTCGCAACAAACAGGATTGCACCGAAACCGATAATGAAGGTGAGCAGATAGAAGTAACCAATAAAGCCAGTTGCAACCACAACTGATTTACGTGCTTCTTTTGCATCTTTTACTGTAAAGAAACGCATAAGGATATGAGGTAAACCTGCCGTACCAAACATCAAAGCAAGACCAAGTGATAACGCATCAATTGGGTTTGCCGCGAGTTTACCCGGCCCCATGATTTTTGATGCTTCTTCCCAGCTCATGCTATGCGCTTGGCTATACACACCAATGGCTTGGTTAAACATATTGGTGAAGCTAAAGCCAACTGCTTTCATCACCATAAAGGCCATGAAAGTCGCGCCACTGAGTAGCATCACCGCTTTGATGATCTGTACCCAAGTCGTTGCCAACATACCACCGAAGATCACATAAGCCATCATCAATAGACCGACGATCACAACTGCGATGTTGTAGTTCAAACCGAATAGCAATTTGATCAACTGACCTGCACCCACCATCTGTGCGATCAGGTAGAATGCAACCACAACCAATGAGCTAAATGCTGCTAAAGTACGGACTGGCTTTTCTTCCAAACGGAATGACACCACGTCTGACAAATTATATTTTCCTAAGTTACGTAAGCGTTCCGCAACAAGGAAAAGTACGATTGGCCAACCTACCATAAAACCAAGTGAGTAAAGTAAGCCATCAAAGCCTGAGCTAAAAACTAATGCTGAAATACCCAAAAATGATGCCGCTGACATATAGTCACCCGCAATCGCCAAACCATTTTGGAAACCACTGATTCCACCACCTGCCGTATAAAAGTCTTGTGCAGATTGAGTTTGCTTTGCCGCCCATTTGGTAATGAACAATGTGAAACCGACAAAGATCGTAAACATAATGATCGCGTGCCAGTTAGTCGCCTGCTGTTCAGCAGCACCTAGGTCTGGACCCGCGAATGCAATACTTGAGCAGCAAAAACTGAGCAGCGTGAACAGTATCGCTTTGAATGATGTCCCTTTCATCTCAGTGCATCCCTTTTTCATGTGCAATGGCCTCAACTTCCTTGAGGGCTGCTTCATTCAGTTGGTCAAGTTTCGTATTGGCAATATAGGAATACACACCACATAAGATAAATGACAATACGATAATGCCTAAACCGAGGGGAATTCCCCATGTGGTCACACCACCACTAAATGAACTTGCTAAAAATTCTTTGTTATAGCCAACCAAAAGCATAAACCCAACGTAGATAAACAGCATGATTGCTGTTAATGTCCAACTTAATGTGCGCTTTTTGCTGACCATCTCTTGAAACTTTGGATTTCGTAGAATTCGATCTACCTGTGAATCATCCATAATTGACTCCTTATTTTTGTGTCCAACCGTGGACCCCTTTTTCACATGGGATTTTTCATTATCCAAAGTAACAAGATTATGCTTGACTCGTAACTTAGACTTTGGTCTCTAAATGACAATCTCTACTCCTTGCTATACCTGCACTTCGAGTATGATAAAAAATGGAATTTGATCACGTGAGCAATATGAACAGCTGGCTTATTCTTGGTGTCCTTGCCCTGTATATTGTGCTGTTATTCGGCTGCGCTTTTTTTGGTGAAAAACATGCCAGTCGTTTAAGTACCCGCGGCCGTATGCTGCTGTTTAGTTTGACTTTAGGCGTCTATTGCTCATCATGGACCTTTTACGGCGCGACAGGTGCTGCAGTACGTCAGGGGGTTATTTTTCTACCGATTTATCTTGGCCCCTTGCTGTTCATCTGGTTTGGTTATGACATCTGGAAACGCTTAGGTCGGATTCGTCAACATCATGCGATTTCTTCGATTGCCGATTTTGTCGCAGCGCGTTATGGCAAAAGTGGTAGCTTGGCCGCACTGGTGACCATCCTTGCTGTGATTGCCATTGTGCCTTATCTAGCTTTGCAACTGCGTGCCATTGCCCTCAGTGCATCGGTTATTCTTGAACAAAATGCGCATATCCATACCACCACCAATAGTGTGTTAGTGCTGACCGCGGTGCTGGCAATTTTGGCGATGATTTTTGGTACCCGTCATATTGCGCATACCGAACAGCACGGCGGTCTAATGTTGGCCGTTGCCTTTGAATCCTTTGTTAAACTGTTTGCACTGCTCTGTGTGGCTGCTTTTTTCTTATTACAATCACCTGACAATATCAAACAGGTCAGCAGCGATGTCAGTCAGCATTTCCATGACCTGCAACAACTGGGTGTGCCTGAAACTTTTTGGGTTCAGACCCTACTTGCAGGCTTAGCCATGATTTGCTTGCCGCGTCAATTTCACGTGGCAGTGGTCGAATTACGGGATGAAAAGCATATTCGTGGCGCACGACGCTGGTTCGCGGCCTATCTGATTCTTACCGTGATTGCGATTATTCCGATTGCCAGTTGGGCTTTACACTCTTTACCTGAATCACTGGGTACACCTGATATTGCGGTATTGGCTCTGCCTTTAAGCTATCAACAAGAATGGTTGGCTTTATTGGCCTTTTTAGGTGGCTTTTCAGCTTCGACAGGCATGCTATTGGTGGCTTCAGTCGCACTTTCGATCATGCTCAGTAATGACCTGATCATGCCTGCATTATGGCGCTTTAAAATCATTTCTCGTCATGATCAGCATTTGCCTCGTGTGCTCAAATTGACGCGTCGCATCAGTATCGTCAGTGTGATGTTACTGGGCTTCTTATTCTTCCATTTCTTTAACGATATCAATCAGCTTTCAGTCTTTGGTTTATTGGCCTTTAGTGCGGTGGCACAGTTTTCTCCAGCCTTGATTGGTGGGCTATACTGGCGTGGTGCAAGTCGCCAAGGGGTTTATGTCGGCTTACTCATGGGCTTTGCCATGTGGAGCTACACGCTACTCTTCCCAACAGTATTGCGCAGCCTGCCAGATCACTATCAAGAATTTGCACAGCACCTATTATTGTTTGGCCCATTTGATATCAATGGCTTACGCCCTGAAGCATTATTTGGATTCGAATCTTTTGCTCCCCTCACCCACGGCGTGTTGTGGTCATTAGGTCTCAATGTGGTGCTGTATATCTGGGTGTCTCGTCTATATCGTCCAAGTGTGGCAGAGCAAATTCAGGCAGAAAGCTTTTTTTATTATGAAAGTAAACCACTGCCATCAGCTCAGTCCAATACGGATTTAACCGATCTACACCTGAATGCCGCACGCCTGAAAGTCGGTGACTTATTAGCTCTGGCTAAACGGGTTACGGGCGATAAGCCAACCCTTCAAGCATTCCAGCAATTTTGTGAACAAAACCATGTGGTGTTAAATGAAAATCACGTTGCCAATGGTATGTGGTGGCGTTTCACCGAGCAGTATCTGGCAGGGATTATTGGGGCAGCCTCTGCCCGCACACTGCTCACTACTGCGATGATTAACAATGGTTTGGCACTCGGACAAGTCGCCAATATTCTCGACCAAGCCTCGCAATGGCAACGTTTTAACCAAAACCTGCTCATGACCATGATCGACCATATGACTCAAGGCGTCAGTGTGGTCGATAAAAATATGTGTTTGGTGGCGTGGAACAACCAATATCTCAAGCTATTTGATTATCCTAAAGATCTGGTCTACGTCGGCTGTCCAATCGCAGATCTGATTCGCTATAACGCTGAACGCGGTGAATGTGGTCCCGGCCCTGTCGAGGAACATGTGCGTAAGCGGCTGCACTGGATGAAAGTCGGTAGTGCACATGAGTTTGAGCGGATTCGTAAAGATGGTCTGGTCATTCAGATGCGTGGTAATCCCATTGAGGGAGGTGGTTTCGTGACCACTTTCGCTGATATTACCGCCTTCCGTGAAAATGAAGCAGTGTTGGAAGAACGCGTCAGTGACCGAACTCAGCAGCTTGCCAATGCATTGACCGAGCAACAACTGGCACTAGAGCAAGCCGATAAAGCCAATCAATCGAAAAGTCGCTTCCTTGCCGCAGCCAGTCATGACCTATTACAACCCATGCATGCGGCCCGTTTATTTAGTACCGCATTAGAGCAAAGTGTACATTCAACCGAAGACCAGCAGACCTTACAACAACTGGATCGTGCCCTGTATGGGGCTGAAAGTATGCTCTCAGCACTCCTCGATATCGCCCGTTTGGAAGGGGGTACGATTCAGCCAAAACGCCAAGCTTATGCACTGCATGACTTATTAAATGATCTGGAATTACAGTTCAAATCGATCGCTGCTCAACGCAATATTCATCTGTCTGTTCACGACACTAAATTTTGGGTCGATACCGATCCGCAATGGATGCGACGTATTATCCAGAACTTTGTCAGCAATGCATTGCGTTATACCGCTCAAGGTCGTGTGGTAGTTGGTGTATTACGTTCTGCACAACGTCCGAAGCATATTCGTATCGGGGTTTGGGACACAGGGCCTGGTATTCATGAACAACAACGCCTCAAACTATTCCAAGAATTTGAACGCTGTGGCCATACTTCGCCTTGGGGAGAACAAGGTCTTGGTCTCGGACTTGCCATCGTACAACGTATGACCAGCCTGCTTGATTTCCCTGTGCATGTCTATTCGGAACTGGGTAAAGGTTCTTGCTTCATGATTGAAGTGCCACTCGCTGAAGCACCAAAAATTCAAATGGCAATACCACATGTGCCAGCACTGCAACATACCGCCTATAAAGTGTTGTGCTTGGACAATGACGAAACCATTTTAGAAGGCATGCGGACTTTACTCAGCAAATGGGGCTATCAGATTTTTACTGCAACAGAACCTGAGCAAGCACTACGACTGATTGAACAAGAGGATATTCAGGTCTGGCTGATCGACCAGCATTTGAACCATGATCAACGTGGTCTAGACTTCATTGAACAACATCGACTGGCCCATATTCCAGTCGCGCTGATTACTGCAGATTCTGACCCAGAACTTCCGCAATACTTAAAACAGCAGAATATTGTGTTGTTGAGAAAACCACTCAAACCTGCAGGCCTGCGTGCGTGGCTATCTGGTTTAAAAATCATGCCCATGTAATAACTAGCAAAATATTTTGCAACATAGGCGAAAATGATCAAAACAATGCACTTTGCTCGATGATCAATTGACCAAAGTGCTCAAATCATTATTGGCTATGGCAAAAACGTTCACTTACATTAGTGAACGTTTGTACACTTACTTACAATTTAACAAGTTGTTGTTTTCAATATTAAATTTTACTATTAAAATTACATCTACAACTTTAGTCGTATTCTACTTGTTTTCTCGATACAGCATAAATTGATCAAGTTCAACGAAACCTAGACCTCGGCTTGTTGGGTTTCTCATTACAAATTGTCAAAAAGGACATTGATCATGAATAACAGTCACCCTTCAACTGACCATAGCTCACAACAGTTTTATCGCCAATACAGTGCGAATGCCCTGTTACCTGAACTGGACTGGCAAACCATCTTTGTACACAGCAAACTGGATGAAACACATTTACGCGCACTGAATACGCTTTACCAAGCCGCTGTTCCACTGGCACTCAATATCTTTAACCAACTCAATTTTGATGTGTTCGCACCTGCAGCTTATCATCCACAAGGTCTTGGCTTATTTGAAAAACTGGCAGAGCAAGAAGATTCTTTCTTAGACGCACTCGAAACAGAATCATCCCATCTTGATCATGAAACACGCCATCAAATCTGGAGCATGCTGTTACGTGGTGGTGCGGTGTTGGTATTTAAAGCATGGTTAGGACATGTCAAAGGGGGTGAAAACCAACTGGATAAAACCCAGTTCGATGAACTATCAGATTTACTATTTATCAAAACGCGTCCTGAACAATTAGCGCAACGTTTAAAAGTCGATGCCAATGCTGCTTTGACGCATATTTTCTTAATGTATGAAAATGATGTGTTCTTAGACCATTTTAATAGCTTGGAAACGGCCGCTTTATTTGTTGATTTAGGCGTTTATGATGCTGCATTCTTAAGTCTGCGTGATGATCGCGTCGCAGAATATCTCAAAGCCAAAGGCTATGTGACTCAAGAACAAATCGATGATTTGCAATGTGCTTTAAATCCATTGTATTGCGATAGCTTAATGCCAAAACAGGATTGCTTGGCTTAATGCTAAAATGAAACAAGGTGGCTCAGCCACCTTGTTTTTTGTTGCTTAGAACTTCATGCTCATACGCATCCAGTAATTTCGACCGGTATTATTGAATTGCTCTTCACTGGCAAAACCAAAACCCGAACTACCGGCTTTATTGAGGTGCTCGGTATAGGTCTTATCCAAGACGTTATCTACCCCTACAGAAAGATCGATATCTTTATTGAGACTATAACTACCATTCAGTGAAATCGTTGAGAAACCTGCACTTGGTTTCAAGTCATAACCCACGATGTTACCTTGATGCAAGCTGATGCGATTTTGCTGATCGACCACTCGCCACAACATACCGAGCGTATATTTATCAGCAACATAGCGCAGGTTAACCCGACCTTCCAAAGGTGCGATTTGTGGTAACGGTGTATTGTCCGTGGTATTTTTCCCCCACGCATACATCGCACTCACATCTGCTTGAATGTGATCGGTAAACTGATAACCAATACCTGCCTCGGCACCCGCAATGGTTGCATCCACATTCTTCGCGCCAGCAGTAATGCCACTGCTGCCATGCCCGCCATGTCCACCTGCATGCATATGGCTATGATCGTGATAATTCATCAGAATATAGTCATCAATCAACCCTGCGTATGCCGACACCCATGAGTTAAATGCCCCCTGCTGCTGAGTAAAACCAAGATCTAACTGCAAGGTTTTCTCTGGACGTACTCCATTAAAGGTATTGCTCGAACCTGCATTACCATGTTCAGGACTGAATAATTCCCAATAATCTGGCATACGTTCAACATAACCCAAGCCCACATAACTGTTTACACCATGCTCGGCATTTTGATTTTCCAAACGAACAAAAGCACTAGGTAAGGTTTTTTCAAGCTGGGTATTGAAACCTTTGGCTTTAGAATCCGCACGCTCATCATCAACAGTGACTTGGTCTACACGAGCACCTGTCACGATTTTATTCTGCGGGTTCAATTGATAAGTCAACTCACCAAAGGCACCATAAGACTGGAAGCGCATATCCTGACGGAAGGGTACATTCATTGATGGCATAGTCGGCGAGAACATACTGCCACCATGTTTATTAAACTGAGAATCGACCCCAGTGATTAAGCTCCACTGATCCCATTCCGAGGTCATGGCCAAACGTGAGTTCAAGGTACGGCGTGTCACTTGCATGGCCATCGGGTTTGGCATCAGCATGGTCATGCCATCATGGCTCATTTCAACCAATGGCGGTGTGCGCAAACTATAATTATCCATGATATGGTCGTTATAGCTGTAGTTGACCTGAGCTTCAATTTTCTTGATCACATCAGTGACATTCTTCTTTTCAAAACGCAGACCTAAACTTTCACGGGCGAATTGCGCACCATCCATTCCACGCCCAGCATATTCAGCCTCACCATCCGCTTTTCCACCGGTCAACTCCAACCAAGTGTTTTCATCTGGGGTCCAGCCCAATGCAACATCGGCATTCCAGCGTTCCCATGACGATGGAATGGTTTTACCATCACCATCTTGATAACTATTCGATTCAGAACGATTGGCATTTAAACGGATATATTTTTTTTCATCGCCAATCGCCGCTTCAACATTCTGATCTAAACGTCCAAACGAACCCCACAATACACTCGCCTGCCCACGATAAGGTTTGTCTTGGGTGAGTTTTTCAGGTTCACGCTCAAAGATCACCGTTGCTGCTGAACCGGTATTGGCATATTGAACCGTTTGTGGCCCTTTAATCACTGAAATACGATCATAGCTTTCAGGGGATATATAAGAGGTCGGCGCATCCATACGAGCAGGACATGCACCGAGATTCTCCGTACCATCGGTTAAAATCTTGATGCGGGAGCCAAACATACCACGGAAAGTCACATCTCCATTGGTGCCACCGCTTTGTATTGAGTTAAAACCCATAATACTTTGTAGATAGTCGGCACCATCTGTCGCTGGGATGGGTTGAATTGGTTTCTTAGGATCGGCTTGTACCACCAAACCATTGCTCTCATTCGGCTGTTGTGCAGTGACCACAATCGGTGCCATTGAGACATGTGCCTGCTCATGCTGAACAGGTTCTGCCCATGCCATTGCGGTATTTGAAGCAGCCAAGATCGCAACCGTCAGCGGTTGTAATAAAAATTTAGGTTGAGCCATCATCGGTCTCTCTTAAAACATAGATAAAACAGAGCCAGAGTTCAAAAAAACCCTAACGAAAATAAAGTTTTAATTTATGCAAAGAGTGGCGGAGCCCGCCCTTGAGGCAATAAGAACAACCGTTGCAGTGCAAAATAAACATGCTTAAAGGCTTGTTGATACGCAACTAAACGGATTTGGATACGGACCAAAACCTCTTTCACCCCCAATTCAGGCGGCAATACCAGATTGGCATAGACCGTACAGTACTGACATTGGTGGTTAGGATCGTGATGATCATGTTGTGGCATCGACACTTGAACATGTTCAAGTTGATGCTCATGCTGCAAAGATGCATGGCCCGAATGGCTGTGCGAAGCTTGTAGCTTAGGCAACAGCAACGCCTGAGTAATGGTTTCACAGACAGGCGCGATTTGATATTGCTTCGGAAGTAGCGGCTGCAAGAAAACCGCAATCTGCAAACAGACCGCGGTTAAAGCCAGCAGCAAGCCACAACGAAACAAAGAAAACATCTTAAATAATGTCTAGCGCTTAACGTTTGACAGTGACTTTTTCTTTTTCACGTTGGCGAACCACTTTTTCCACTTTCTCACGTGCACGTTGACGCTTTAATGGCGATAAATAATCGACAAAAAGTTTGCCATTTAAGTGATCCATTTCATGTTGGATACAAACAGCGAGAAGTTCGTCAGCTTCTAACACAAATGCTTGACCTTCAAGGTTAATTGCCTCGATTTTTACGCGTGACGGACGCTCAACTTTGTCGTATATTTGAGGCACAGAGAGACAGCCTTCTTCATAAGGCTGCGTATCTTCGGTCAGTGGAATGACTTTGGGGTTAATGAACACCATCGGTTGGTTTTTCTCTTCAGAGATGTCCATAACAATAAGCTGAATATGATGATCAACCTGAGTTGCCGCTAAACCTATACCCGGTGCCTCGTACATGGTTTCAAACATATCTGCTGCAAGCTGACGAATATCATCAGTGACTTCTTCGACTGGTTTGGCGATGGTACGAAGGCGGGGATCAGGAAAACTTAGAATAGGTAATAAGGCCATACAGTCGTCCTCACTTATGCCATTGATCAAAAAACCAACTAAAGGGAATACTTGATCAAAAAATTGTGTGTAAAGTCGTTATTATAACGCAACTACACACATAATTATTAGGAATTATGATAATGAAAAAGGTTTTAAACGGCATACACTCATTTCATGCCTTGGGGTTAAAAAAACAACTGATTGCCGCTGCAATTTGTGCGGGATTAGGCATGAGCATTAATTTCGCCCACGCAGCCAGCCCAAATGTCAGTCCACCGTCAGTGAAAGTCGGTGCGCCACATGTTTATGTGGTGAAAAAAGGCGATACGCTTTGGGATATCTCAGGGAAATTTTTAAGTAAGCCTTGGCGCTGGCCAGAAATATGGGCAAGCAATAAGCATGTGAAAAACCCGCACTGGATTTATCCGGGCGATCGCTTACTGCTGTGTAGCTTGAATGGAAAACCATTGATTGGTAAAGATGAAGGTGATGGTTGTGATGGGATTATCCGTCGCTATACAGGCAATACCTCAAATTTACGTCCTCAAGTCCGTGTTGAGGCCTTGAATAATAGTGTTCCTGTCATTCCTTTGGCACATATTCAACAATGGTTAGAGCGCACTTCGGTGCTACCAGCAGACGCGATTGCCAATACCCCTTATATCCTGGGCACAGCAGACAACCGCGTACTTGCAGGTAAAGGCCAAAGTGTTTATGTTCGTGGTAAAGGCCTTGAAAACGGTCAACGTTATGGAGTATTCCGTGAAGGTGAGCCATACATTGTATTGGACCAAAATGGCAAGAAACAGAATCTTGGGGTTGAACTGACGCAAGTGGCTTCAGCTGTTGCCATTCGCAATGAAAATGACATCACCACGGTTGAGCTTACCGATAGTTATAACGGTGAAGTCCGTCGTGGCGATCGGGTGATGGCTGAACAGGATGCCATGCTACCGACTTTATTCTACCCAATTGATGCCAATCAGGTAAAAGACGGCGGCAAAATCATTCGTGTAATGGGTTCAATTGGCACAGCAGCCAAAAATGGGGTGGTCACCGTTGATCGTGGCACCGCTGATGGCGTTGAAATTGGTCAAGTGTTTAGTGTCTATCAAGATGGTGAAGTGGTCAGAGATCCAAAAACCAAAGAGAAAGTGAAACTCCCTGGACAATACCTAGGTAGCGCCATGATCTTTAAGAGTTTTGATCGTATCAGCTACGCCTATATCCTTGAAAGCGAGTTACCGATCAAGCTTGGCTCGGATATTAAGCCACCTCGTTTAGATGACTAAGTAAACGCCTATGTTGAATCAATTATCACCTCATCACTATCACACTGTGTTGGTGTGGTACTTGGTTCAGCATTCGCTGTCGAGTTTCAGCAAAATTCAGCAGCACTTTGGTGGTTGTGAACAAGCAACACAGCCTCATCGTTTCTCAGAATGGTCTCAGCTGAGCTTACACGCCAATCACTTAAAACGTTTAGCAGAATTTCAAAGCCCTCAGGGTCAACAACAGTTCCAACAACTTCTTGATCTGGTTTGCAAATATAGCGATTTTATTTTAACGCCTGATGATATTGGCTACCCAACTCAACTGCTGCCTTATGTAGATCGTCCTCCCATTTTATTTGGACAAGGTCAAGCACAGGCCTTATTACAACCACAGATTGCCATGGTGGGCAGCCGTAAACCGAGTCCACATGGACGCCAAGTCGCTTATGATTTTGCCTATTATTTAAGTGAAAAAGGTTTTTATATCAGCAGCGGACTCGCACATGGGATTGATCAGGCCGCACATCAAGGTGGATTGGCCCATCAACGGACCATTGCAGTGACGGGTACAGGCCTCGATAGCGTCTACCCGGCTCAGCACAAACAACTGGCACAACAAATCACCCAGTCTGGGGCCATCGTAACTGAGTTTCTGCCGACCACGATGCCCTTACAACAACATTTTCCAAGGCGCAATCGTATTGTCAGTGGTCTTAGCCTCGGTGTCTTAGTGGTCGAAGCGGCACTCAAAAGTGGTTCATTAATTACCGCGAATGAGGCAGCAACCCAAGGTAAAATGGTATTTGCGATTCCAGGGCATATTTATAGTGAACACCATCAAGGCTGTCATCAACTGATTCGCGAAGGTGCAATTCTGGTCGATCATCCTGAACAAATCATCGAAGATTTAGCACTACCAACGCAATGGCAAACCCAACAACAAACAACCGAAGAAGCACCTATCGCCCCTCCTACCTTACCCAACCATCTGATTGCACTTTATCAAGTTTTAGATTGGGTCGGACAAGACCTAGATCAGTTGATTCAACGTCACCCGATGCCAATTGCGGAACTGACTGCACAATTAATGGAATTGGAATTACTCGGTTTATGCATGCAACAAGCAGGACGCTATTTACGTTGTCGCCCAATGTATTAAACTAGTCATACTCTCTCCTGTTTTCACATACATCCCATGATGACTTCCTCTATTTCTGAAGCAGCTCAACTTTTAAAGCAAGGACAAGTTCTGGCTTATCCGACAGAAGCAGTTTGGGGATTGGGTTGTGATCCCTTCAATGAGCAGGCATTTCAGGAAGTTCTGGAACTGAAACATCGTCCCGTTGAAAAAGGCGTGATCTTATTGGCTGGGCATTTAGACCAAGTCGAACATTTACTGCAAGGCTTGAGTACTGATCTGCGTCAGCAAGTGATTGCAAGTTGGTCGAATCGCCTTGAGACAGAACGTGCCACAACATGGCTACTGCCTGCTGATCAAAGTATTCCAACATGGATCAAGGGACAGCATCCTTTGGTCGCAGTTCGTGTCACGACACATCCACTATGCATGGAACTATGCCAACAATTTGGCGGCTTTATTGTCTCTACCAGCGCCAACCCAGCAGGTCTCTCACCCGCACAAAGCTTAGAAGAAGCGCAGCATTACTTCAGCACTTCATTACATTATCTCGAAGGTGATTTAGGGTTGAGTCGAGAACCAAGTCGCATTTTGAATGCACTGACAGGTGAGGTTGTTCGCGCCTAATTAGGTGAATAGCGGACAAAAAAAAGCTCAGTTATATAGGGATAACTGAGCATAAAAAGGATGTGTATAATCACATCCAGAGGGTCTGTAAATTTGGTGAGCAACCTATTCATTCTAAAAATGAATCATCTTGCTGTGGTTGCTATTATGAGGGAATCGTCCCATTTATACAAATATATTATTTATCTAACAAAAAGTGTGAAAAGCGTACCAATTTTGTCACTTCGTCATTTTCAATAAAATTATATTTATATTTTTATTCAGCTTTTTTTTGATCGTAAATTTAGTAAATCTTAAAAATATATTTGCAAATCATATAGAAAGCACAGTCATAAAAAAATATTTTTGGTGCGTTTGTTGATATTTTAAACAAACGCACCATCAACTTTCACATTTAGGATGCAGATTCAGCCAGCGGAGCCGATACTTTAACCGTTTTCTTCTGCGCCATAATGATCCCCATCAGAATCATCAAACCACCAATGGTATGATAAATTGTCCAGTGCTCTGACAACCAGAAACTAGCGATAATCGCAGTGAATACCGGCATTAAATTCATAAAAATACTGGTACGATTTGGGCCAATCGCCTGTACAGCGACCATCCATAATAAAGGTGCAATTAATGAAGGGAACATGCCCGCATACAGAACACTCGCGGCATTCTGAGCATTAATCCCATCTAGGCCAAACCAGAGCAAGAATGGGACGTGATACAGCAACGCAAAACCAATTTGTACATACAAGCTGCTTAATAAAGGAAGCTGTAGCTGCCATTTTTTCAAGAACACGCCATAAAACGCATAGAAACCCACAGCCAATACCATGACTGCATCGCCCCAGTGCCCGCCTTGATCAAATAAGTTTGACAGGTGGCCTTGACTCATCACATAAATCAAGCCTGCAAAAGATAAAAGACTGCCAAAAATCGCAAAACGATTCGGTGCATCTTTTAAAATAAAATAAGAGATAAAGATGGTAAAGATCGGGACAAAGGCATTCACAATGCCCATATTGGTCGCAGTCGTATAGTGAGCAGCGGTATAAGATAAACCTTGGTACAACACCATACCAAAAGCACTGAGTATGGCTAATTTAGGAATCAACGGACGAATTACAGCGCGTTGTCGCCATACTTTCGGCAACATAAACGGTGTCAAAATAATAAAGGCAACAAACCAACGATAAAAACTGATACTTACAGGCGAAATATAGTCCGCCACATAGCGTGTCACTGCAATATTCAACGACCAAATCAAAACCGCAATCAAGGGCAATACGAAGGCCCACTTTTGGTACTTACTTAACTGACCCATCATTTTCTCACCCTATCTCAGCAATGAGAGTATTGTGGAAGATGTCCAAAATAATTGAAATATCGTATTTCAGACATTTATATCGCAGTCACGACATCGTGGCTTAGAACAGCTCCCATGCGCGCATCGCGTGTTCAACCACCTTATGCAGTTGTTCAACCGTCGCCCCATCTCGTGCTTGAATCGTCAGACCCTGCACAACCGTTGCATAGAAGTCTGTCATTTCCTGTAAAGGCGCTGTTGCTGGCAAATCCCCGTTGGCAACTCCCTGTTCTAAACGCTCAAACAGTTTTTGCTTGGTCTGCAAACGTTTTTCCAAAATATTGTGTTGCACCGCCTGTGCATTGTCCGAGCAGTTCATGGTCGCGACAACCAACATACAACCTGTCGGTTTATTGGGTTGAGCCAAACGTTTGACGTTGTCATATAAATAAAGCTCAAATGCAACTTTGGCAGTTTTGGCTTCTAAAAAAATAGGAACAATCGGACAAGCTTCATGGGCCAAATAATAGTCGATGCATTTATAAAACAGCCCAGCTTTATCACCAAAGCTACTATATAAGCTCGGTGCAGTCAGCTCTAGCGCTTGTGTTAAATCGCTGATCGACGTGGCTTCATAACCATGCTCCCAAAATAGCAACATGGCTTTTTCCAGAGCCTGCTGCTCGTCAAAACACTTTGGACGGCCACGCTTTTTTTTCAAGCTGTCATCACAGGGTGTTGGCAGAGGATCAGGTGCATTTGTCATAACAGTCACAGGTATTTTCATAACGATCACTATCAAATTAATTGACGCAGCAACATTAATCAACTATTTTATTTTATATCGATCGTTATAAAAAATTAATACTTTTCAATTTTATTGTTATCTAATTAACAATAAAGGGAATTTTTATGGAAAACCCATCTGCAACTGACCTCAGCTCACTGGAGTCAAACCCCTCGCAAGGGAACTGGCTCGCATTGCTCTCCGTTACCTTCAGTGCTTTTGCCTTGGTCACAGGTGAGTTTCTTGCGATTGGTGTACTCAATGACATCGCACGGGACTTTCAAGTCTCTGTAGGAACAGCAGGTCTAACCGTTTCATTGACCGCAATCGTCGGCATGTTTGCTGCTGTGCTGATTCCCATTTCGGCGAAGACACTAGATCGGCGTACTCTATTACTGATGCTCACTCTGTTAATGATTGTTGCCAATCTTCTCACAGCTTTTGCACCTAACTTTATCCTGCTGTTAGTCGGACGTATCATTCTGGGCGTTGCCGTTGGCGGATTCTGGGCCACTGCGGTTGCTTTAAGCGGTCGCCTTGCACCGCCTCATTTACCGATTGCCAAGGCAACGGCTTGGGTAGCCTTCGGAGTGACCTTGGCCAGTGTATTGGGGGTGCCGATGGGCACGTGGTTGGCTCAATATAATGGTTGGCAGACCTCTTTCACGGCAATTTCATTGATGGGGGTATTGCTGTTTATCTTCCAGTATCTATATCTGCCTCAACTCAAACCCGCCTCTTCATTGCGTTGGAAAGAACTTCCGATCCTGTTGCAACATCCTGCAGCGCGTAAAGGTCTGATCATCTTTATTTTTATGGGCTTTGCACATTTTGCGGCTTATAGTTATTTTTCTGCCTTTTTTAAGCATCAACTAGACTTCTCTGATGGTCTGATTAGCCGTTTACTGCTGGTGTATGGGATTGCAGGGATTTTTGGTAATATTTTTGCTGGCTATCTGGGGCAGAAGAATATCCGTTATACCTTTGCAGTCAGTGGTATCACTTTCTTCTTTGCCTTTCTGTGCTTACCACTGTCTGGCGCACATGTCATCTCAGCAATTATATTGACTGCTTTATGGGGCTTTGCTTATGGCATTATCCCAACCGCAGTCAACATCTGGATGTTTACCCATGCGCCTGAAGCCGTTGAAAAAGGCATGCCAATGGTGACATTGACCTTTTTAATCTTGATTGCGCTGGGCAGTATGTTTGGTGGCATTATCGTGGATTATTTTAATGGTACG
This sequence comes from Acinetobacter higginsii, assembly GCF_000369845.1. NCBI lineage: Bacteria > Pseudomonadati > Pseudomonadota > Gammaproteobacteria > Moraxellales > Moraxellaceae > Acinetobacter > Acinetobacter higginsii. The sequence continues at coordinate 21,634 of NZ_KB850217.1, forward strand.
GTCTTATTTTTCGCCATGCTGCCACTGGTCCTCTGTTCTCTAGTATTGATCTTTACGCTGGCACGAGGTCTGAACAATCCTAAAGTCCATTATCAAAAGCAATAATATATGCAGAGATAATACTGAATTGCCCCCTGCTTAGGTATTTCTTCTATCCGCATCATGACTGGTCGCCTCGACACAACCTGTTAAGGCGACCTATTGATTCATTTCCACGTGACTTTCTCAAGCTATGCATATTTCTCATAAGCCTTACAAATATTTTTATAATGATCACTATTAAATTAATTGACGACCTTGAATTTATCTACTATTTTATTTTATAGCGATCGTTATAAAAACTTAATTTATTCTTAACCCTTTTGTCATCTTAATGACAAATAAGGACATTCACATGGAACAATCCACTTCCTCAGATGCACGACCCATCGAAACCACACAAGGCAGTTGGTATGCAATTTTAGCTGTTGCCATTGGTGCTTTTGCATTAGTGACCAGTGAATTCTTGCCCGTAGGCGTACTGAATAGTGTCGCGGCGGACTTAAATATTTCCGTCGGGACTGCAGGTTTAATCATTACCTTACCTGGTGTAATGGCAGCAATTGCTGCACCGCTATTACCCATTTGGGTCAAACAGCTAGATCGTCGTTATGTATTGATCTTACTGACTGCAATTATGGTCATTGCCAATACCATTACGGCATTTGCCGATAACTTCAATGTGCTATTGCTCAGCCGGTTGGTACTCGGAATTTCAATTGGTGGCTTCTGGGCAACCGCAATCGCGCTCAGTGGCAAGCTTGCACCACCCCATTTACCCATCGCCAAAGCCACTGCGATTGTGATGGCGGGTGTTACTTTTGCAACCGTCCTAGGCGTTCCAATCGGGACATGGCTGAGTGAATTCTATGGTTGGCGCAGTGCATTCGGCATTACTGCGGTGATTGGACTGCTGGTTTTGGTTCTACAAGTGATTTTCTTGCCTAAACTGAAACCTGAGTCTGCCATTCATTTACGCGACCTACCTGCATTATTGCGTACCCCCAAAGCACGTAGCGGTATGTTGATCGTGTTACTGATTGGTCTTGCTCACTTCTGTGCCTATAGTTACTTGGCCCCCTTCTTTAAAAATATTGCAGGTTTTAATGGAACCACCATTAGCTCATTGCTTCTGCTTTATGGCATTGCAGGTATTTTTGGTAATGCCTTTGCAGGCTATAGTGGCAATTTAAATGTGCGCTATACCCTTGCCTTTGTCGGGATCTGTTTTGCCATCGTCTTCTTTGGCTTCCCAATCTTTGCAATTCATGAGTTTGGTGCCATTGTACTGACCGCCTTATGGGGTTTTGCTTTCGGTGCGTTCCCGACCTCAGCCAATATCTGGATGTTTGTGCATGCCCCTCATGCTGTGGAGAAAGGTATGCCTCTGTTTGTGGGCATGTTCCAAGTCATGATTGCCACAGGTTCACTACTCGGTGGTTATGTGGTTGATCATTTCAATGAAAATATCTTAATTTATGGTGTAATTAGTTTTGTTGCCTTAGCTTTGATTAGTATTTTTACTTTAGCCAAAGGTCTAAACAATCCTAAAGTGACCTACGAAAACTAAAATGAGCCCCTCAAATGAAGCATGATGTTGCTGAACAATTTCCCTTTTTACACGGTATAGAAGTCCATGAATTTCTATATCAAAAAGACGATATTGTCACACCTCATTCTTCACTTTGGGGTGATTTCAATTTCAGTTTGAATGGAACTTTAGAGTTTGATATTGAAGGTAAATACTACCTATCACCACCGAGTTATGGATTGTGGTTACCCTCACGAACCGAACATCAATCACTCCCCGTTGAGCATGAAATTCATTATATCTGTATCCGGCTACATCCGAAGTTTGGCGATTTCTTAGGGAATACTTGCCGTTGTTTTAGTATCGAGCCTTTCTTTCGAGCATTGGTACTGCAAATCTTAGAGCAACAAAAACAAGCTGCTCCCCCTGAATATCTCGAACACCTGCTGCAAGTGCTGTTCGATCAGCTCAAACAAGCGCCTGCTTATTCACATTACTTACCCCAAAGTAGCCATCCCATTTTGTCACCAATCTTAGAGAAGCTGTCTGATCCTGAGTTATTTAATAGCAGTTTACAGCAGGTATTAAATAACTTTACAGTGAGCGAGCGGCATGTGCTTCGTCTGAGTCAACAAGAGTTACAACTATCGCTATCAGAATGGCGCAATCGCGCCAAGATTATTTTTGCCATCAATCAAATTCGCCAAGGGATGACCATTAAACAGTTGTCCTTTGCTTTGGGCTATCATCACAGCTCCAGCTTTATTGAGTTCTTTAAGCGCTATACAGGGCAAACACCGATTCAACTTAAAAATGCTTCTCTCTGAAATAAAGGCTTGGTTTTTCTGATTATTTGTATGGATTCATATCAAGAGCATTGCACTCTGCGGCAATAGCAGTTAAAACAAACGGGTATTGTCACAACAACAAATTAGGACGTATTCCATGAGCCAATCGGTTTATCACATTCCAGTTAAAGACATTAAAGGCCAAGAAGTCGATCTAGATCAATATCAAGGCAAAGTCCTGTTGATCGTTAACGTAGCATCAAAGTGCGGTTTAACACCGCAATATGAAGGTTTGGAAAAACTGTATCAAGCCAAAAAAGATCAAGGTTTAGAAATTCTTGGTTTTCCTGCGAATAACTTCTTAGAACAAGAGCCAGGATCAAATGATGAAATCCAGCAGTTCTGCTCACTGAACTATGACGTACACTTCCCTCTGTTCGCAAAAATCTCTGTTGCGGGGGAGGATAAACACGCTTTATATCAAACCCTGACCCAAGCGATTCCAGAGCGTCAAGGCGAAGGTCCATGGTGGAAAGACTTGGTCGATTATGGTTTAACGCCAAACAACCCACCAGAAGTGTTATGGAATTTTGAAAAATTCTTAGTAAATAAGAACGGTGAAATTGTTGCCCGTTTTGCACCAGATATTACTGCGGATGACGAGCGTATTATCAGCGCAATTGAAGCAGAATTAGCGAAATAATTTTGAGAAACAAATAGAAAAGAGCAGTTGATCTGCTCTTTTCTATTCAATACTTAGAAACCCCTTCATCCCTCTGTTTTCATCAAACTGTTGTTGAATTGCAAAAATCACTTCTTTCTCCACACTTTCTCATTATAGTGACCATCTTCTTATAATCTGGTGTCGTTCAGCCATGATGGAAAATCTATCTCTCAAAGCCATTCTCTCTATATCTACACTTGCGGCGGCATTAACGCTCACTGGCTGTGACCAAGCTCCCCAAGATAATGAGCAAGCTGAACAAACAACTACGTTTGAACAGGCAGACACAGCTTCTGAAAATGAAGAAAGCGCAACAACAGTCACCCAAGACACCCAACCCTTAAGTCGTGGCAATATGTTGAACATCGCCCGTGATATTGCCAAGTTGCAAATCGAGACTGATGACTACGTCACGCTGCTTAAGCAATCAAAAAGCAATCTTGAACAAGCGATTCAAGATAAAAATGTCCAAACTTTACAAAGTACCACGGCTACACTCAGCCAAGAGTTGAATGGTTTACATGATGCCTTGCTGGCACTCAATTTAAAAAGTACGGAAGTGGATCAAATTCGCCAAAGCTTATTGAGTGCAAATCAACAGTTGCTGAATATGCCGCTATTGCATGGTCAAACCGATCTTTCAAAAATCGATTTTGCCAAGATAGAAAAGCAATTTAATACGATTCAAATGGATATGGTAAAACTGGCGACTTTAGTGCTAGGAAATAAAGACGAATCAAATACTTAAAAGCATCGATTGTTTAACTTCAAATTCAGATTTCAAAATAGATGAGACATAAAAAAGCCACCTTACGGTGGCTTTTTTATGTCAAACCTGCAAATTACAATGCGCGGTTTTTCATCTTACGAATCGTTTCGAGCTGACCTGCAATCTCAGATAGAGATGCAAGTGCAGCAGCAGAGTCCAAGTCACTCTTTTGATTTGCTAGCAATGCTTCAGCTTGTTTACGAGCATCCAAAATTGCAGCTTCATCTAAATTGTCAGCACGAACTGCAGTATCTGCAAGTACGGTAACAACATGAGGTTGAACTTCTAACACACCGCCAGATACATAAACGATTTCTTCTGTACCATTTTCCAACTGAACACGAATCGGGCCCGGTTGGAGTAAAGTTACGAGTGGTGCATGCCCTGGTAAAATACCAAGCTCACCGCCCGCACCTTTTGCGATTAACATCGTAACTTGTCCAGAGTAAATTGACTCTTTAACACTTACGACATCACATTGCATAGTCGCCATGAGATGATCTCCTTAAATTAGAGTTTCTCAGCTTTAGCAATCACTTCGTCAATACCACCAACCATATAGAACGCTTGTTCTGGGATGTGATCGTATTCACCAGCTAATAGACCTTTAAAGCCACGAATCGTTTCTTTAAGCGGTACTAATTTACCAGGCGCACCAGTAAACACTTCAGCTACGTGGAATGGTTGAGAGAAGAAACGTTGGATTTTACGCGCACGGTAAACAACCAATTTATCTTCTTCTGCTAACTCGTCCATACCCAAGATTGCGATGATGTCTTTAAGCTCTTTATAACGTTGCAATACGTTCTGTACAGAACGTGCAATTTCATAATGCTCAGCACCAACAACCAATGGATCTAACTGACGTGAAGTTGAGTCAAGTGGATCGATCGCTGGATAAATACCAGAAGATGCGATGTCACGGCTCAATACAACTGTTGCGTCTAAGTGAGCAAATGTTGTCGCAGGCGATGGATCTGTTAAGTCATCGGCAGGTACGTATACAGCTTGGATCGAAGTGATCGAACCAGACTTAGTAGACGTAATACGCTCTTGAAGAACACCCATTTCTTCTGCAAGTGTCGGTTGGTAACCTACTGCAGATGGCATACGACCTAACAATGCTGATACTTCAGTACCCGCAAGTGTATAACGGTAGATGTTGTCGACGAATAATAATACGTCACGACCTTTACCATTTTCGTCTTTTTGATCACGGAAATATTCAGCCATGGTCAAACCAGTTAACGCTACGCGTAAACGGTTACCTGGCGGCTCATTCATCTGACCGTAGACCATTGCTACTTTGTCAAGAACGTTAGAATCTTTCATTTCGTGATAGAAGTCGTTACCCTCACGAGTACGCTCACCAACACCAGCAAACACAGATAAACCTGAGTGAGCTTTCGCGATGTTGTTGATCAACTCCATCATGTTAACGGTTTTACCAACACCCGCACCACCGAATAAACCAACTTTACCACCTTTCGCAAACGGGCAAAGTAAGTCGATGACTTTGATACCAGTTTCTAAAAGATCAGTAGAAGCTGCTTGTTCAGCATAAGAAGGGGCTTGACGGTGAATCGGCAAACGCTCTTCAGTCGCTACAGGACCCGCTTCATCAATCGGGCGACCCAAAACGTCCATAATACGACCAAGCGTAGCTGGGCCAACTGGAACAGAAATCGGTGCGCCAGTGCTAGTCACGTTAAGACCGCGTTTAAGGCCTTCAGTAGAACCCATTGCGATAGTACGAACTACACCATCACCAAGCTGTTGCTGAACTTCCAAAGTCGTTTCAGTACCATCAACTTGGAGAGCTTCATAGATCTTAGGAACGCTATTACGTTCAAACTCGACGTCGATAACCGCGCCGATGATCTGAATGATACGACCGCTACTCATTGCTGTCTCCTCAATTCAAAAATAATGTTAAACGGCAGCGGCACCACCAACGATCTCGGAAATTTCCTGAGTAATCGCGGCTTGACGCAGCTTGTTATAAATGAGTTGTAGGCTCTTGATGAGATCGCCTGCATTGTCAGTCGCTGCTTTCATAGCGACCATACGTGCAGATTGCTCACAGGCGATGTTTTCAATCACACCTTGATAAACCATAGACTCGATATAGCGGACCAACAAACCATTTAACAATTCTTCTGCTTCTGGTTCATAGAGGTAATCCCAACCATAAGTACGGTTAAGGTCATCACTCTCTTCTGCTGGTGCTAAAGGAACGAGTTGTTCTACTTTAGGCTGTTGTGTCATTGCATTGATGAAGCCATTTGATACGAGGTAGATACGATCTAATTCGCCCTTATCAAATGCATCAAGCATAATTTGCACTGAGCCCGTTAACTGTTCCAAACTTGGTGTATCACCCAACTGAGTGGTCACACCGAGCACTTTACCGCCGTAGCTCTTAAAAAACGAAACCGCTTTTTGACCAATCAAAGCAAATTCAACTTCAATTGACTGCTCTTGTTGTGCTTTGACATGCTGCACAACTTTCTTAAACAAGTTAATGTTTAAGCCGCCTGCCAAACCACGATCTGAAGACACCACAATATAGCCAACGCGCTTAACTGGGCGCTCAACCATATAACGGTGTTTGTATTCAGGGTTTGCTTGGACTAAGTGAGCAATTACACGGCGCATATTATCGGCATACGGACGGCCCTGAGCCATGCGCTCTTGCGCACGACGCATTTTAGAAGCAGCTACCATTTGCATCGCGCGAGTAATCTTTTGCGTGCTCTTGATACTAGCTACTTTGGCGCGAATTTCTTTTAAATTTGCCATACGCTTAACCTAGTATTCGAAAGCTCTTGCGAGCTTCCGAAGGTTGATCCGTGAACCAAACTTAACTAAAGTTTTAGCTATTGCTAAAATTAGTAAGTTTGAGTCGCTTTGAAGCTTTCAATACCTGATTTGATTGCTGCTTCGATGTCTTTGTTATAATCACCAGTTTCATCGATCTGTTGCATTAACGCAGCTTGTTCAGAGCGGAAGTAAGAAATTAACGCAGCATCAAAGTCTACGATTTTCTTCACTTCTACGTCAGCCATATAGCCTTCGTTAGATGCATAAACAGAAACAGCTTGGTCAGCAATTGAGTAAGGAGCATATTGTTTTTGCTTCATTAACTCAGTTACACGTTGACCATGCTCAAGTTGCTTACGAGTTGCTTCATCAAGATCAGAAGCGAACTGAGCAAACGCAGCCAATTCACGGTATTGCGCTAAAGCAGTACGGATACCACCAGACAATTTTTTGATGATCTTCGTTTGAGCAGAACCACCAACACGAGATACAGAGATACCCGCGTTCACAGCAGGACGAATACCTGCGTTGAATAATGATGTTTCTAAGAAGATCTGACCGTCAGTAATCGAAATTACGTTGGTTGGTACGAATGCAGATACGTCACCAGCTTGAGTTTCAATGATCGGTAACGCAGTTAAAGAACCAGTTTGACCAGTTACTGCACCGTTCGTGAACTTCTCAACATAATCAGCTGAAACGCGCGAAGCACGTTCAAGAAGACGCGAGTGAAGATAGAATACGTCACCTGGATACGCTTCACGACCTGGTGGACGACGTAAAAGTAATGAAATTTGACGGTAAGCAACAGCTTGCTTAGACAAATCATCATAAATAATTAACGCGTCTTCACCACGATCACGGAAGTATTCGCCCATTGTACAACCTGAGTACGGAGCTAAATACTGCATTGCTGCAGGATCAGCGGCCGCAGCTGCGACAACAGTTGTATACGCCATAGCGCCAGTTTCTTCTAGCTTACGTACCACGTTTGCAATTGTTGATTGTTTTTGACCAATCGCAACGTATACACATTTAATGCCAGAATTTTTCTGAGCGATGATCGCATCGATCGCCATTGCTGTTTTACCAGTTTGACGGTCACCAATAATCAACTCACGCTGACCACGACCTACAGGGATCATGGTATCAACTGATTTATAACCAGTTTGAACAGGTTCGTCGACAGACTGACGCCAAATTACACCTGGTGCTACTTTTTCAACAGCATCAGTTAATTTTGCATCAATTGGGCCTTTACCATCAATTGGATTACCCAAAGCGTCTACGACACGGCCAAGAAGTTCAGGACCAACCGGAACTTCTAATACACGACCTGTGCAACGAGCTTTTTGACCTTCTTGAAGGCTTAGGTAGTTACCTAAAACAACGGCACCCACTGAATCCTGTTCTAGGTTCAGTGCCATACCAAATAAGCCGCCGTCGAATTCGATCATTTCACCGTACATTGCATCTGCAAGACCGTGAATGCGCACGATACCGTCAGATACCATGACGATGGTACCTTCATTCTTCGCGGTCGCGCTGGTGTCCAGATCGCCGATACGCTGTTTAATGAGCGCACTGATCTCGGATGGATTCAGTTGTTGCATTGCGCTATTCCTCAATCTTTTTTAAGTTCAGTCTTTTTGCTATTACGCAAGAAGACGAGTCCGCATTTTTTCAAGCTTGTTAAGCGCAGAGTCATCTATCACTTGGTCGCCTGCACGAATCACAACACCTGCGATCAACGCTGGATTAACGTTAACAGTGACATGAACTGTTCTGTTAAAACGTTTTTCAAGCGCATGAGCTAAAATATGCTCTTGTGTCGCATCCATTGGAAAAGCAGATTCAATTTCTACTTCCAATGTGTTGTTGTTCTGCGATTTAAGTAGTTCGTATTCTGTTGCGATTTCAGGCAATAAAACTAAACGATCATTATCTGCAAGCAATGTCAAAAAGTTAGACACTGATTGAGTTTGATCTTCACCTAAAACCTTGGCAAAAAGACCTACTTGTTCCGCAGGAGTCAGCTCAGGGCGATTTAAATAAGCGGAAAATGCTTCATCTTGCACCGCAGCACTGAGCAGTTGTAACGCATTTGACCAAGCGTCAGTTGCATTCTGCTCAGATGCATAAGCAAATGCTGCTTTGCCGTACGGGCGTGCTAACGTCAAGAGTTCAGCCATATTCGCCTCGCTTAAAGTTTAGCAGCCAGCTGATTCAGCATGGCATTATGAGCTTCTGCGTCAACTTGTTGGTTCAGAATTTTTTCTGCACCAGCAACTGCCAAAGCAGCAACTTGTTGACGTAATTCTTCGCGAGCAGAATTGATGTCTTGATCAACAGTTTCTTTCGCCTGTTGACGAATACGCTCACCTTCAGCAGATGCTTGGGTACGCGCTTCTTCGATCAATTGTGCTGAACGACGGTTCGCTTGTTCGATCAATTGAGCCGCTTGTGCTTTTGCTGCGTCTAATTCTGCCTTTACTTGTGCTTGCGCATCAGCAAGGTCAGCTTTTGCTTTTTCAGCAGCGTTTAAGCCATCAGCGATTTTACGCTGACGCTCACTAATCGCATTGATTAGTGGAGGCCAAACAAACTTCATGCAGAATGCGACAAAGATCGCAAATGCAATTGCTTGGCCAATCAATGTGAGGTTGATATTCATTTCGCTATTCCTCAATATGTGGATTTAGGAATTAAGCTATTAACCTACAAATGGATTAGCGAAGATGAAGAACAAGCCAATACCAACACCGATCATAGGCACAGCATCAAGAAGACCCGCAATTAAGAACATACGAGTTTGAAGTTGTGGAGCCAATTCTGGTTGACGAGCAACAGCTTCTAAGAAGCGACCGCCTAAAAGACCAAAACCAATCGCAGTACCTAAAGCACCGAAAGCGATCAAGATAGCAGATGCAATTGCAACTAGACCTAAAGTGAGTTCCATGAAAAATTCCTCAGAGGTTAGGTTATTACCAAATTAAACTAAAATTTAAGCCCAACGATCAGGTGATAGTTAGGCAATACCATTAATGCTTTTCGCTTGCCATGCTCAAGTAAACGATGGTCAGCATCATAAAGATAAATGCTTGCAGCGTGATTACAAGAATGTGGAAAATAGCCCAAGGCACAGATAACGCCCACTGGATCCAGAACGGCAATAATGCGATCAAGATGAAGATCAACTCACCCGCATACATGTTACCGAACAGTCGTAGAGCTAACGAAACTGGACGAGCAAGGAAAGTTACTAATTCCAAAATTAAGTTCACTGGAATCAATAACGCTTTTGCAAATTTGTTACTTGGGTTGAATGGGTTAAGTGCCAATTCACCGACGAAACCGCCGATCCCTTTTTCACGAATACTATAGAACAAAATTAAAACAAATACAGACAACGACATACCAAGGGTAATGTTCGGGTCAGTAGATGGAACAACTTTGAAGTAAACGTGGTGAGGGTCCATACCAAATACGTTTGCACCAATCAATTGAGCTGTATACGGAATCCAGTCAACAGGGATTAAGTCCATTGCGTTCATGAGGAAAATCCACACGAAAATGGTTAATGCCAATGGTGCAATTAAACGTGATTTGCCGTGGAAAGTATCACGAACACTTGAGTCAACAAACTCGATAATCATTTCAATCGCTGATTGGAATTTAGTTGGAACACCTGCATTCGCAGCTCTCGCAACTGTCCAAAACAACAAACAGAAAATCACACCAAGTCCGATAGACCAACCCATTGAATCCAAGTGAATTGCAGTGAACCCCATCGAATGAGCTTCTTCAGCAGTCTCAGCCAATTTCCATGTACCATCAGGCATTTTGCCATAGGTCATATTGGTCAAGTGATGCTTGATATACTCGGTCGAAGTCAGGGCATGTTCTTCAGCAGCCATAAATCACACCTGGTCAATGTCAATCATTAAAAAGAAGTAGAAACGAATCAAGCGGATGGCAAAGATCCCGCCTCTACTTCCAAAAATCTCAAAATGTGTTTTACCCTCGTTTTTGTAGACGTGCCACCCAAAATGGCGCGACCCACGACATCGCTTGTACGAGAATAAATCCACAAAACAATGCAACCGGTGACAGCGGTTTAACATTGCTCAAAATTAATATAAAACCCACGATCACAATCGCAAACTTACCGAGCATTCCTCGGTACATATTCAGCATGACTTGTTTTGATGCTCTTGCGCCTGCCGTTCTAAACGACTGCCAAGCAAAATAACAATGTGCCAACCAACATACCAAAGCCCCAAGCGCAGCACTCAAAGCAGCAGTTGTATCTTTCATTGCCCATGCCAGTAAAGCGGCAACAGGAATCATACATGCTTGTAAGAAGACCAAAGCTTTTGCTAATCGTCGGTCAATCATGCGACTAGTTTGGCTCATTTTTTACCCACTTACAGCAGAACTGCTTGACAAGTTTTAATCATGATCGTTTCGAATCGCAGGCATTATAGAGTTACACCCCTGAACATGCAATCTTTTCTCGACTTAAGTCTGCTTTTTTCGTTACCATATTTTTTGACGTTAGAGTCAATTGATTTTTATTTTTTTGATCAATTTTGTGCACTTATTACGCATTTATCGGTTTTTAAAGCCAATTTTTGCCATGCTGTTACAAAATTGTCTTCACCACGCATGCTTTCATCGACCGATTGGAAAACTACTGGGTTCATTTTTTGGTACTGACTGGCACTTGCTGTCGTTTCGGCCAATAAGCACATTTTATTTTGCGGACGATTATCTCTTAAGTACTTAATCTGAGCTGCCGTTGGGGCAATATGTGGATCATCTGTTAGTGCACCCGCAAATTTTAAGTTCAAGGCACGTTCTAGATACTGATAGGCATCATGATAAGACCAATAGTTTTTGGCTTTATTAGAGCTTTCATATTGTTGTGAGGCTTGCAGCATCTGCTGAGAGAATTCTTTGGCATTGGCCATATATTTGGCTTTATTTTCTGGATATTGCTGCGAACGTAAAGTTGCAATAAAGAAAGCGATACGAACTGCATTATTCGGATCTAACCACACATGACTATCTACTGTGTTCGCCATAGACGCACCACGCAAATTACGCAGCGGTAAAGTCGTTAAAATGCCTGAATCCAATAGCGCAATCGCTTTACGGTTCTGATTTAGCATCTTTTCAAGCGGTGCCTCATGCGCTTTGCCAAGCCAAATCACCAATGAGGCATCTTGAATCGCTTTACGGTGAGCGGGTGTGAGTTGTACGTCATGGCCACTTTGATCTTTTAATAACAGAATCGGTTCTTCTACTCCGTCTGTTACCTCTTTGGCAATCAGATAAATTGGGTGTGTTGAAACCACCAAGCTTTGTGTCCAGCCCCATGTGCTTAACATCGAAAACAAGACCAAGACAAATAGGCGAGACATCACAACATTACTCAATTTAGCGAAGCATGTTATAATATAACAAAAGTTAAAAAATGCCTATGTCTATTTTTAGATTCGCTGCACTATCCGTCGTGCATTTAACTTATATAGATAGTTATCATAAATTGCATGTTATGATAGCGGGGCTATTGCGACACTATTCAGACACTTCATGTCAGTGAAAATTCAATAGGCTCTACAAAAACAATGAGGTCAATCTATGAGTTCTTGTTCACATGAACATGACAATGCTTTACATGGTGTTCACGGTCATCACGATATTAAAGCGCGCCTTGCCGAAGCAGAAATTTTATGTACTGCGACTGGCGCTCGTCTGACACCTTTACGTAAAGAAGTACTTGAACTCATTTTAAATGCATCTGCACCGATGGGTGCTTATGACTTATTGGCTAAAATTAAAGGCCAAGCAGACCGCCCTGCTGCGCCTCCTACGGTTTACCGTACTTTAGACTTTTTATTAGAAAAAGGCTTAATTCATAGACTTACATCTATTAATGCCTATATTCCTTGCTGTCATCCACGTGAAGGCCATCAAGCGGCTTTTCTGATCTGTACGGAATGTCATTCTGTGAAAGAAGCCTCAGCACAAGGTTTGATCCAGCAACTCGATCAACTTGCGTCATCAGACCAGTTTTTAGCGCAACATAGCATTATTGAAATCTCTGGAAAATGTCATCAGTGCAGCACACGCCAGTAAGCACTCCACTTATTCAACTGGAGAAAATCTCAGTTCGTCGTGATGAGCTGGATATTTTAAGAAATGTAGATTTTGCCTTGCAGGCAAAAGAAATTGTGACGTTGATTGGTCCCAATGGCGCAGGTAAATCTACATTGATCAAAGTGCTACTAGGTATCATGCCGCCGAATACAGGCAAAGTTCACTTTTCTAAAAAATTAAAAATGGCCTATGTTCCGCAGAAGTTTAACCCTTCCGCGAGCCTACCTTTACGTGTACAAGATTTACTTGATCTAGAAGTCTGCGAACAAGCGTTACGCGAAGAGATTATTCGCGACACAGGCATTCAAAAATTACAGTCATCCAAAGTACAGCAACTTTCAGGTGGTGAACGGCAACGGGTGTTATTGGCTCGTGCTTTATTGCGTCAACCCGATATTTTAGTACTAGATGAACCAATGCAAGGCTTGGATATTCAGTCCGAAGCTGAGCTTTATGAATATGTCCGCAGTTTGCCTGAACGCTATGGCTGTGCTGTGTTGATGGTGTCACATGATCTACAATGGGTGATGCAAGGTACACATCGCGTAGTCTGCCTTAACAAACATATCTGCTGTAGTGGTTTACCTGAAAGTATTCAACAGCATCCAGAATACCAAGCGATTTTTGGCACCCAACGTATGTTCTATCAGCATCATCACAATCACTGTGGGCATAGTGATCATGCCGAACCGTGTTCACACGATCCACGCCCACATATTCACCCTGAGCCAAAGGTCTAAGCCATGATGGAATGGTTACAACTCCTCCTCCCTGCTTGGATCATGGGGTCACTGCTGGTTTTTCTAACGGCGCCTCTCGGCTGCTTGATGCTTTGGCGCAGAATGTCTTTTTTTGCCGACACCATGGCACACGGCACCTTACTGGGTGTCGCGGTTGCAGGGATTCTGAATTTACCTTTTTGGCTGGGTGTCGCTTGCCTTGCGCTGTTGCTGGTTGCTCTGCTGTGGGTTTTGCACGATTCGCGTCTACCCAATGATGCATTACTCGCTTTAAGCTCTGCCACCCTCCTCTGCTCTGGTCTGCTACTGATTCAACAAGTACCAAGTTTGCGCCCTGAATTGCTTAGCTATTTATTCGGTGATTTACTCAGTATCGAGTGGGCTGATTTACCCATGTTTGCCGTGGTGATTGCAGGTGCATTAATCGTACTTTATCGTTCGTGGTCAGCGCAGATTCAAATTGCGATTGATCCAGATATCGCCATGAGTGAAGGGGTCAGTGCCAATTGGCAACGTTTGATCTTCATGTTGTTATTGGCACTGTTTACCGTATTGGCATTACGTGCGGTCGGTTCATTATTGATGGGTGCTTTACTGGTGATTCCAGCCCTGAGTGCACGCTTATTGGCGCACTCACCAAAACAAATGGTGGTTTGGGCATTTGTGTTGGCACAGCTCGGGGTTACGGTTGGCCTATGGTCGAGTGCTGCACTGAATATTTCTACAGGCTTAAGTATTGTTCTGTGTATGGCACTTTGCTTTGCCGCTATTTTCATCACGCAAAAACTCAAAAGCCAAGCTCAATCTGCCTAAATCAGGCAGTCAGCTTGACTGTTGGATCGCACTTAATAAAAGTGCTGCACCACTAAACATCACCGCAAAACCACGGTTTAAATATTTTTGCTGTGTCGGTGAGCGAAGCAATCTCAATACTTTCGAAGCCAGTCCGGTATAGCCCGCCATGATAATCAGATCGATCGTCACCATCGTGACCGCCATAATTAAGTATTGCAGCCATTGCGGTCGACTCAAATCTAGAAATTGCGGTAAAACAGCCAGCAAGAATACAATGGCTTTAGGATTACTCATATTCACCACAAAGCCTTTCAATATTAAGGCGATCGCTGATTGAGGTTGTTCCTGTCGAATCTCAATCGCCTGAATCGGTGCAGTCCACTGCTTATACGCCAAATAGACCAAATAAGCGACGCCAAACCATTTCACCACCTGAAAAGCCAAAGGTGTAGTCGCAAACAGCACACCAACACCTGCTGCCACAATCAGGATTTGTAGCAACAATGCCACTTGTAAACCAATGACATTCCAATAGCCATGTCGAAAGCCGTAGTTGAGGCCACTCGACATTGACGCAATTGCGCCCGCGCCTGGAGAGATGCTAATCACCCAGCACGCCAACATAAAAGCAAACCAAATCTGCAAAGACATAACAACAGCGTCGAACAATAAAAGGTGAATTATACTGTTTTATTGAATAGTTACGATGATTTTTTAGGCAATAAAATTTCTTAAATAAACTACTCAGCCCAACCAACATCAGGCACAATTATCGTTTTCCCCTTAAAAATAACTAAGGAGTTTTTTAATGACTGCGCAATCTGTCATTCTTCCATTACCTTCTGACCACGCCCGCTTTATTGTTTTACGTTTAAAAGATCTAAGCATTGCCGAATTAAAACAACAGATTGAAGCTCTCCTTTCGACACGTGACCGTTTGATCACACAACACCCGAATGACCAGATTAAAACAGCCATCGCTTTTGGTCCCGAACTTTGGGCACAACTCTATTCGCAAACACCTGAAGGTTTTAAACAGCTCGATCCGCAACAAGGTGCGTTTAATATGCCAGTGGTGCCAGCGGATGTATTTATTCATCTTGCCAGTGCCCGTGCAGATATTTGTTTTGCCATGAGCCAAGCTTTTTTTAACGGCATTCAAGACAAAGTCGAAGTCCTAGATGAACGTGCTTGTTTCCGTTTCTTTGATGGCCGTGATATGACAGGCTTTATTGATGGAACAGAAAATCCGCAATTTCCAGATGACCGTGCCGAAGCAGCATTACTACCAGAAACAGCAGGGGCCTTTGCTGATGGTAGCTTTATCTTTGCACAACGCTATATCCATGACCTAGCAAAATGGCAACAACTGAAAGTTGATGCGCAAGAGCATGTGTTTGGCCGTACCAAACTTGAGTCAATTGAGCTTGATGATGATGTAAAACCAGAAAACTCACATGTGGCACGTACAGTCGTTGAAGACGGTGAAGGTGAGGAAATGGAAATCTTGCGTCACAGCTTGCCTTATGGTGATGGCAAAGGTGAGCAAGGCTTATTCTTTGTCGCTTACACCAACAATTTAAGCATTATTGACGAGATGCTGAAACGTATGTTTGGGACCACAGGTGATGGCATTCATGATCGCTTGCTGCATTTTACTACCGCAATTGATGGTGCTTATTACTTCGCGCCAAGCGATGAATTATTAGAACAGATTTTAGAAGATTAGAACCAGCAGATGCTATGTTTATCAATGACATAGCATCTGTATGACCACCAAATTTCTACTCACGCCAAAAAGATTTATGTGAATATGTTAATTCCGCACAAATCCCACTCCCCTTAAGCCGATAAAATTTGCTATATTGGTCGTTTTTCCGCGACATTTATTTTCGGTAACTATGAATACGGCAATACAAGCAGCTCTCGATCATGCGGTACAAACCCTGCAACAACAAGGTGTACTTCCTTCAGATTGGACCAACACGAGCCATTTAACCCGTACCAAAGACCGAAGTCACGGAGACTTTGCTTCAAATATCGCCATGATCGGCTCAAAAGTTGCAGGTATGAAACCTCGCGCTCTCGCTGAAAAAATCTTGGCAGCCCTGCCTGAAGTCGCTGACATTACCAAAGCAGAAATTGCAGGTCCGGGTTTTATCAACTTCTTTTTGAATGCTGACCAACGCTACGCGGTACTCGACCAAATTCAAGCACAAAAAAATGATTATGGTCGTAGCCAAGCCAACGCAGCTAAAAAGATCCAAGTCGAGTTTGTCTCAGCAAACCCAACCTCTAGCCTGCATGTCGGCCATGGTCGTGGTGCAGCTTATGGTATGACCGTTGCGAATCTATTAGAAGCGACAGGTGCAACCGTTGATCGTGAATACTATGTCAATGACGCAGGTCGTCAAATGGACATTTTGGCGACTTCAACTTATTTACGTTATTTAGAATTGACGGGACAAACTTTAGTTTTCCCTAAAAATGCCTACCAAGGCGACTACGTCAAAGAAATCGCACAAGAAATTATTGATAAAGATGGCAATGCACACGTTCGTGCCGTTGCTGACATCTATAAAGATGTACCAGAAGATGTTCAATACGCTGAAGAACTCGATGCAGAAGGCAACAAAGTTGTGCTTTCTGGCGATAAAGAAAAACACATTGATGGTTTGATCGCAAACTCACAACAACACTTGGGTGCGGACTACCGTGTTTTCCATCAAGCAGCGTTACATGCCATCTTAGATGACATCAAAGATGACTTGGCTGACTTTGGCGTGACCTTTGACAAATGGTTCAGTGAAGACTCTTTAACTGACAAAATTGACGAAGCGCTTGAGACATTAGACCAGCGTGGTTACCTCTATGAAAAAGAGGGTAACATCTGGTTTAAATCAACTGAATTTGGTGATGAAAAAGACCGTGTGGTGAAACGTCGTAATGGTCAAACCACTTACTTCGCCTCTGACATTGCTTATCACTTAAATAAATTACAACGCGGCTATACTGACCTGATTGATATTTGGGGTTCAGACCACCACGGTTATATTTCACGTGTCAAAGCTGCCATTGATGCAATGGGCTATGACTCGAAGAAATTGACTGTGCTTTTGGTTCAGTTCGTAAGCTTGTGGCGTGGCGGTGAGATGGTACAAATGTCATCGCGTTCGGGTCAGTTCGTGACTTTACGTGATCTACGTAAAGAAGTGGGTAATGATGCCGCACGTTTCTACTATGTGATGCGTAAGTCTGAACAACACATCGACTTTGACCTTGATCTTGCGGTTTCACAAAGCAAGGACAATGCGGTGTATTACATTCAATATGCCCATGCACGTATTTGTCGTATGTTAGAAAAAGCAGCCACTACAGGGATCAGTTTTGATGCTGTTGCAGCGCGCGAGCAAGCCAATCGTTTAGAACTTGATGCTGAAACAGAAATTCTGTCTAAGCTTGCTGCTTATCCTGATATTTTAGTCCGTGCGGCAAATGTCTATGAACCACACCAAATTGGTAACTATCTTAAAGAGTTAGCTGCCCTATTCCATGCTTGGTATAATGAGCATAAGGTTTTGGGTGATGATGTGGCACTGACTCAAGCACGTTTATTGCTTTCAATCAATGTACAGCAAGTTTTACACAATGGCTTAGAATTACTCGGTGTCTCCGCTCCTGAGACCATGTAAAAAGTGAAGCGAAAGCTTCACACATGGTCGCAAGACGGAGGGCTGTGCCCGAAGTAACCATGTAAACAGCAAAGCAACGCTTCACACATGGCTGTAAAACCAAAAGCTATGCTTGAGGTGGGCTGTAAAACAGCAAAGCAACGCTTTGCACATCGTCGCAAGACCAAAGGCGATGCCTGAGGTAAAACGGCAACCCGTAAATCAAAGCTTAAACAGATGTAAACTTAAACCATGATTGTTAAACAATATGGTAAACAAAGCATTATTTTCAAACATAATGCTTTGTTTTTAAGCAGATTCAAGTTACAAATAACCTAATAGGATCAAGAGGAATTTCTGGTGTTTGGAAAAACGCAACGTGGTGTATCTGAACGACCAAACAAGCCCAAAAAACCACTCATTCCAAAGTGGTTAGGAATGCTTGTCGCAGTTCTCGCGATCCTGTGCGCTGCCGTGATGCTCATGCTTTGGCAACCATGGCAGCCTGTTCCTGCAAAAAATCAGGTAACGTCTGAACACTATGAAGAAGAAAATACCAATAAAGACTACCGCTTTTATGACTTACTTCCGCAACAGCAAGTAACCCCAATTCCTGAGCAAGCCGTGCCAGAATCTAAACCTCAGGGTAATGTTGTGATTATCGAGTCACCAAAACCTGAAACCACAACAACAGAAGATCCAAGTGGCATCACCCCAAGTGAACAAGCTCCTGCACATGCGACTTATATTTTACAAGTACGTAGCTACCCTGACCCAGACAGTGCCGACGCACGTCGTGCAGAAATCATCCTGAATGGTTTATCTGCAGATGTGGTGAAAAGCGTTGAAAATGGTCAAACTTGGTATCGAGTGTTCTCTGGACCTTATGACAGCCAAGAATCTGCGCTTGCTGCTCAACAGACCTTACAACATAGCGGCATTGATTCAATTGTAATTAAACGCTAAAAATAGAGTCACAATAAAAAAGGGAACAATCAGTTCCCTTTTTTATGCTTAAAAATTTATGCGCATTGAGAATGCAGTGTTCCTTGTTCAGCACGTTGAAAAGCCGGACGCTGCTGAACACGTTGTACAAAAGCCTGAATGTTTGGATACTTACCATGTAAGCGGTTCTGAATCGCAATCAGTGGAAAAGCCATTTGAATGTCAGCAAAAGAAAAATCACCCGAAAAATAATCATGTTTTGACAAATAATCCTCAAGATACAAAATATGTTCTTTCACTCGTGGGCGGACAAAGCCGGCTTTAACACCATCGGTAATTTTTTCCGCAATCGGACGAATCACCCAAGGAACGTGTTTGCTGACATTATTCATCACAAGGGTCATGACCAATAAAGGCATCAATGAACCTTCTGCATAATGCATCCAGTATGAATATTGACGTTGATCAGATGCCTGTTGAGGTTTAAATTTGCTTTGAAGATCATACTGCTGTTGTAAATAATCGAGGATCACAGCAGATTCAACAATGACATCATCCCCATCGACCAAAATAGGTGCTTTACCGAGAGGATGAATTTGTTTAAGGCTTTCTGGCGCTGCGTAACTGGCTGACCTTTGGTAATACTCAACTTGGCAATCCACACCAAGTTCTTCTAACGCCCACAATATGCGGAACGAACGTGAGCATTGTAGGTAATGTAAGGTAATCATTTTTGTGCCTGCTTTTTAGCTGCGTAACTATGGTTTTAGTCCCTCTCATAGCTACGCTTAGAATTATGTTTTGCCCAAGCACAATAGCACTTTAGTCTTAAAGAATCATGGTCTGAATGTCTAAACTACGTAACAAAGTTTTAGTAACAGGCGTTTTGCTACAGACATTGAGAAGCTTTTCTTTTAAATCTTGTGAAACAGGTTGTTTAAATATTACACGGCGTTCGATCCGTTCCTGCTGTTCACGATTGGTATGAAAATCGACTTCAACGGTAAATTCACCTAAATCCATTTCCTTATGCTGCGCGTACATTCGCAAGGTAATCATGGTGCAGGAGGCCAGACTTGTGGTGAGGAAATCATAAGGTGCAGGACCTGTATCATGTCCACCAAACTGTTCTGGCTTATCGGTAAGAAATTGATGCGTACCACTCTTCACTGCCCCCTTCCAAGGTTCTGGCAAAGTCTGGACTGCTGCACTGGCAATAATACTCATTTTGATGCCCTCATTTGATCAGGTAACACTGGCGCTTCTAGGCGTTTACCTTGGTAATCTGGAATTTCCCCAAAACGAGCATCGTGATTAATCCAGTCTTCACGCGCTTGCTTTAACTCTTCCATGGTACGCCCTACAAAATTCCACCACAGTAAAATCGGCGATTCAAACGGTTCACCACCAATCAATAACAGACGATGACCTTGAGTTAACTCGACTTCAATTTCAGTGAGTCCGGTTTCTAAAACCACCATATTATCGGCAGTCAGCTCATGCCCATTGACGCGAGCCGTGCCTTCTAAAGCCATAAAGGCATATTCAAACTTTGGATTGAGTGGAATACGGGTTTTGGTATCAGCTTGTGCAGTCAGATCCACACCCACCAAAGGGGTATGCACGTGTACAGGTGAGGTTGTATCGAGGAAATCTCCGACCAGTACCGTAAATTCAACCTGATCTTTATTCACAATCGGTAATTCTGGATAGTGCTCAAACTTAGGCGACATATTCAGTTTGTCATCTGGTAATGCAATCCAAAGCTGTGCAGCATGCATTTTGGTTTCGGTATCAGGTGCAACTTCGGTATGTGAAATTCCGTGACCTGCCGTCATCAAATTGACTTGCTTCGGGCGAATTAATTGTTTTGAGCCCAGACTATCGGTATGCATCATGGTGCCTTCAATCATCCATGTGAACGTCTGCAAACCAATGTGTGGATGCGGTCCCACATCTAAACCATCACCCGCTGGAAAACTCACAGGCCCAGCATGATCTAGAAAACACCATGCTCCGACCAAGCGTTTTTGTCGACTCGGCAGAGCACGCTTAATCACGGTTCCCTTACCAATTTCGGCAGAACGAATGGTAAATTCTTGAATGAATTGATTAATATATGTTTCGCAGTCTTTTGAATCAGAAATATCGTAGTCGTTATTATTGCTCATGATATTGCTCTCTTTTACCTATGCTATTGCAATGAGTTGATAGCTTGATCTTATCAATACAATCATTCAGCAATATAGTCTTTTAGTAATACACAGAGTGTTATTCATGAGACAATCTTGATATAGGCTTAATATCCTTCAATAAAATACCACTTCATTAGGTTTATGGCTTAGCTTGCATATCGACAATCAAGCCTGTTAAACGCCGTACCACAGGCAATAAAACCAAGACCAATGGATAAGCGATCAACCAAGAAAACATCCATGTTTCCAACCAGATCATGGTAAACCCTGAAATAAAGCCCGTTCTCATCCATAGATTAACGAGTGATAAAGTCCCACTCATAAAAAA
Organism: Acinetobacter higginsii; assembly: GCF_000369845.1. Classification (NCBI taxonomy): domain Bacteria; kingdom Pseudomonadati; phylum Pseudomonadota; class Gammaproteobacteria; order Moraxellales; family Moraxellaceae; genus Acinetobacter; species Acinetobacter higginsii. Next base: position 43,147 of record NZ_KB850217.1, read on the forward strand.
AGATAAAATCAGCGGTAAGATCCACGCTGCATACTTCGCGGGTAATTTCGCAATCAGTCGTGGGCTTGCTTTCAATTCTTGCATTTTTAGCTCGTTTTAATAAAAACAATCTTTAGTTAATTTTAATAATTTATAACGTCATCAGCACGATCCATAAACGATACACAGGGTACTATCTATGCAACAATCTATTACTGAACGCATCATGAACTTTGTTCTAAAACAACCTTACTCAGGATTGTCTTTCTTCACTTGCTGTTTTAAATTTTTCATAAACTGACCAAACTGAGGTAGAAAAGTCTCAAATAAAGGATGATCTTTGTTTTCCAACATCACTTCACTAAACAGCTTTAAGCCCACTGCAAATGATTTGGTGGTTTGATCATCAAAAAAATCGGCTTTCTTCAAACGTTCGACAATCTCGAAGATATCGTCATGGTTGCCTGTATAAAACTCTAAACGCTCGCTATAAGTTGAAACCTGCCCTTTCGCATCCTTTAGATGTTGTACTGTGACATGATATTGATGTTGTTTCATGCTTCTGCTCCAAGATGCTTTTAAGCACTCTCTTTAATTTCAACCTGCATCAGGTCGACTTGAAATTGATGAAATACTGCAGCCAACGACTGTAAAAATGCGGTCTGTTTGGCTGTGGTTAAATCAGCACAACGAATTTGCAGCACTTGACCGTTAGAGATTGAAGGTAAATTAAACTTGGTCTCAGCACGATGAAACTGATAACTGGCAATCAAGCCGGCCTGCACCAGATCACTGACCACCCGATACACTGTAGCCAAACTCAGTTGCTGTTTCTGTTCATTCAACCGTTGATAAATCTGCTTCACCGTAAGCTCTTCTGATTGTTGTGCCAGCACAGACAATACCGCCATACGTGGATGAGTCACCCTTAGACCCGCCTGTTTGATTTTCTGTTGTAGCTCTAACATATTTCGCTCCCAACTTATAAACGTCCAATTGCGATGGCGGCCTGATCAATTTTTTCCGCAATTTGATGGATCTGTTCTTGTTGCAAATCTGTGATATTCAGCTTTAAACGCAATGCGGTTTTCAGATTTTCCATCGCGCGGTGGATATCAATCAGCTGATCATTATTATGGATTTCACGTCTTAGTCGCAGCTTTTGTAGAAGTGCCAACAGCATGTCTTGCTGCTCCTTTAAATAGCTGTCGCCATAGTCGGTAATCTGATATTGCTTACGTTCGGCATCCAGCACGCGAATCAAATTCATTTCTTCCAATGCGGTTAGCGTTGGATAAATCGTTCCGGCACTTGGGGTATAACCATCGCCTACCAGATCACTAATTTCTTTAATAATTTCATAGCCATGTTTAGGGCTTTGCTGAATCAAATGCAGCACTAACAGTTTCATACGACCTGATTCAAATAAGCGACCACGGCGACCGGCTCGGTGATGTTCTCGATGTAATAAAGCCGCTTCGGCTTCATCATGGGAATGCTCGGATTGATGTTTCATCTGTTATTTTTCTCTATATTTGCTTAATTTACGACTTCTAAGATATATCTTAATATATCTTTTATCAAGTTAAGATACAACTTAATTTTTAATAGTTTGATATTTATGGGGTTATTTATTTTCTCAAAAGAACTTTTGGAAGAGTAAGTAATAAAAAAGAGTGCGTAGGCACTCTTTTTTTGGTAACAAGTATCGAATCAAGTTGCAAAAAATCTGACTTATTTCAAATGCAGTCTTTGAGTCTGCTCCGTTCTAGACTATTGATAAACCAAATAAATATTTGAAAAAATATTGTTTTATACAAAATGATGTTAAAGATATGGATACCGCTTAATTTATTTACATTAGGTGCTTATAATTTAAATATTATTTTTAGTGATCAAATACAGAGATGGAACAAGTAGGTTATTTAGAGCAGTTGATCGCTAATTGTGAGGCTGCTAAAAAAGCAGTTTGTGTTAAAAAATTTATTTTTAAAAATGATAGTGATCTATCAACCATTTCATCAGCAATTTATATCATTAAAGAAAAGAATGGCGATGCCAACAGTACGTTCAATCAGTTTAAAAAATTTAAAGAGGAGCAAACAGAGAAACGAAAAAGAAATAAAAATAAAAAAGAGAATGAAGAGAAGGAGATAGTTTTAGCATGTCCTCAATTAAATAGCCCATCAGAAATTTTATATGTAGGATCTTCAACAACAAATTTAATAGGACGTTTACGTCAACATACTACCCAATCTCCTAATGATACTTATGCACTAAGATTAAATAAGTGGTTTGAGGGTGTCTATGAAATAGAGATTAGAGTTTATAAAGAAACCAACGAAGTGCTTCAGCTTATTGAAGATAACTTATCTTTTAATTTAAAACCTGCTTTTGGAAAAAGAGGGTCAAATAAAGGATAATTGAGGTGTTTAAAATTTCTAAGATCAGCATAATAACTTTTATAAACAATAAAAAAGAGTGCTCAAACACTCTTTTTTACGACCTTGAATATGATTAAAACCGCTTCGTATAGTTCACAAACAAACGGTCTTCACCAAAGTCATTGCCATGTTTGACCTTGTAATCAACACGCAGATATTGAATGGCAAAACCCTTTAAATAAGGCTGCTGAAAGGCATAATTGACCAAGACATTGGATTCAGTTTCATGATTTTTCTCACCATTGGCGGTTCTAAAATCATGACCATAAACATACTTAACCATGGCATTTAGCCCCGGTACGTAGTCTTTAAAATCATAGCCATACATCAAATGATAGGACTTTTCATTCTGCTTAAAAAAGCCTGTGGCATTCCAGTTAATAAAATACAACTCAGGCAAAAAACCATCAGGTAAAGGATAGGCCGATTTACCAACAATCTGTTGATAGCCCAAACCAAAGCTCTGATTGTTCACTTTCAACATTTCCAACAGCCCGATATTTTGCGCATCAATCTCAAAATTATTGCCATCATTTTTAGCATTAAAATATTTCAACTTGGAATTGAGTGAAAAAGTCGGCTGTTTCCACGTATGCTCCAAGCCTAGATAGTGTTTGTTATATAAATCCTCTAAATTGCCAAAATAGTATTCAGCTTTCAGTGCAGGTGTCAGTTGATAACGTAGATCTAGATAATTTAAGCCATCGGAATAAGCCGTTTTGCCTTTGGAGGTAAAGGAAAAGCGATGAAAATCCTCCTCATTGCGTGGAGATACTTTTTCCACTCTACCCAGTTCAACATACAGCTGATCCGAAATCTGTGACTTTAAATTCGTCCCCCAATACGAGGTAATGAGCTGCCGACTCGCATCTGAAGTGGTGACAGGTAAATCCAACCATAACTCCCCGATACTCAGCAAGGTTTTGTCATAACCCAATTTTAAGGTTGCCCCATATTTTGAATAATCAGCAGCTTGAGATTGTGTTTTGGAGTCAAAGGGCAGCACCATATCACTGACATGCCGATCTGCACTTAAACGTACGGCATATTGCACCGAAGCGTCCGCGCCAATACGAATCGGCTTGTCTGCAATCGCTAAAGGTGTGTCGTGTAAATTTGAAGTATAAAATAAAGAAACCCCTTGCGACCAACTACCAAAATTTTTGGCATTCGGATTGTCATAATCCCGATATAGATAGGCATTCTTTAGGTTAAATTTCCATTCATCTTGAATAGCTTGGGTTGGATCTGCTGCCCATAGCACCGAACTGCTTCCTGACATCACCAACAGTAGGCTCAGCGTTAAAGTTTGTGTATTTAAATGGTTCATAGAAGGAATCATCCATCGCTGGGTGCTGTGCCATCCATTGGCACAGCAATCTATTTTTATGCGGAATATCTTTAATTTCAGCCTAGCGTTGTCACAACGACAGGCTGTTCTTTTTTAAGGCGTTTAATCAGCAACAATGAAATGGCCGCACAGAAGGCAGGAATAGCAAGAATGCTAAGAATGGCAAAACTAGAAAGGTTCAATGACATCAGCCAGCCGCCCATGATAGAGCCGACAACAGACCCTACACGTCCAATCGCATTGGCCCAACTCACGCCAGTTGCACGACAATGTGTTGGATAAAAACTGGATGAAAAGGCATTTGCGCCAACTTGTGAGCCACTGATCCCCACACCCACACCAAACATGGCAAACATCAGCAATATGGTATTGGACTGTTCAATCCCGAGACCTAAACAGATCAAGAACAAACCACCAAAAGCATAAGCTGCACTTAAAATTTTAGTCGCATCCATTTTATCCATCAGCACACCTAAAACGATGGCACCGATTGTTCCGCCAATCTGAAAGATCGAGGTGAGCCATGAGGCATTGGATAAGTTAAAACCTGCATTGGTAAGTAAAGTCGGCATCCAGCTTGAGATCATATAAATAATCAGCAGACTCATGAAAAATGTAAACCAAATTAGAAAAGTACCTAAAGCAAGACCTTTGCTAAATAGGTCTTTAAGACTAGATTTTGCCACTTCATTTGCAGGCGGGACCAAACTTGGAATCTGCGTGATATGCGGTGCCATACGACGAATGATGCTTTCAATGTGTTTGACACTTTTTTGTTTCAAAACCAGAAACCGCAGCGATTCAGGCAAGAGATAATATAGGAAAGGCACTGTGCATAAAGGTGCAATTCCCCCGATCAATAAAATGCCATGCCAACCGATATGTGGTAGCAGTTGTGCCGATAGAATCCCACCCAGCGCAGAGCCAATGGTAAAACCACAAAACATCATGGTGACCAAATTGGAACGGCGGGACGTCGGTGCATATTCTGACGTTAAGGTAATGGCATTCGGTAAAGCACCACCTAAACCCAGCCCAGTGAGAAAGCGCCAAATAATCAGCGTTTGCAAGTCCGATGAAAAGGCGGCAAATAGGCTGGCACAGCCAAACATGATCACCGAGCCGATCAGAATCGGCTTACGCCCAAGTTTATCGGACAAAGGGCCAAAAATAAGTGCGCCTGCCATTAAGCCAAATAAGCCTGCGCCAAATAACGGTGCTAGATCAGTGGGTTGCAAGCCCCACTCGGCTTTCAATGCAGGCGCAATAAAACCGACTGCTGCGGTATCAAAGCCATCAATTGCAACAATCAAAAAGCACAACCACATGATTAGCTTTTGCAAAGCTGACAGTGGTATTTCATCAATGAAATTTTGTACATCTATGGTTTTCTGAGACATAACGACTCCTTTTGCCAATACCTTGGCCAGTGCAATCCTTAGCAAAGGTGCTCAACTCTATTTATTGTTCAGTTTGAGCACCTGTTTAAACCACTCAGATCAAGTGAGTTATTTCACATTCACGGTGATACCTGTTAGACCTGTAATCTCCGCACGCATCACATCACCTCGCACCACAGCACCGACCCCTTCAGGCGTACCTGTAAAGATCAAGTCACCCGCTTTCAGTTCAAATAAGGTCGACAGATTGGCAATGGTTTCAGCAACTGACCAGATCAGATGGGTGATATCACTGCGTTGTACCGTTTCACCATTCACGGTCAAATGAATATCAGCCTGATTGATTTCACCAGTTTCCGTCATCGGGTGAATGGGGCCAATCGGCGCAGAAAAATCGAATGCTTTGCCAATTTCCCATGGACGCCCCTTTTCACGCATACTCATTTGCAAGTCACGGCGAGTCATGTCCAAACCAACTGCATAACCATAAATGTAATTTACGGCATCTTCGACCGAAACATTTTTAGCATCGCGTCCTATCGCCACCACCAACTCAATTTCATAGTGATAATTTGAGGTTTCGGTTGGATAAGGAAGATCTACTGCATCCTGATTAACGGGTACGATCGACTCTAGATCGTTCGGCTTACAAAAGAAAAATGGCGGTTCACGATCTGGATCAAAGCCCATTTCACGTGCGTGGGCAGCGTAGTTACGCCCGACACAATAGACACGACGTACTGGAAATTGCTGATCTGAGCCATGAATAAACAGGCCCGCGGGTGTCATTGGCTGGAAAATAAAAGTCATGGCATATTCCTTGTTGATATAAGTTAAATCAGAGCCTTAAAACGCATCGGCCTGCTGTTCAGGCGCAGCTTTCTGGAATGCGTCAAGGGTCATACAATGCTGATAAATTTCATTAATTTGAGGATAAGCCGACAGGTCGACCTGAAAGCGTTGTGCCGATACCACTTGTGGAATCAAATACGCATCGGCAATGCTGACTTGCTTGCCATAGCAGAACTTTTCCCGAGTTGGATCTTCAGCCAATATCTGCTCTAAGGCTGAAAAACCATCCTGAATCCACTTGGCACACCAAGCATTGATCTGATGCTGATCCAGTCCAAGCTGGCGTAAATACTCCAGTACACGCTTATTGTTTAAGGGATGAATATCGCATCCGATCAAGGCTGCAATGGCACGTACTTTCTCTTTACCCAACGCATCTGCTGGCAGCAAAGCAGGCTCAGAGTATTGCTGTTCTAACCATTCGATAATGGCAGGGCTTTGTAACAGCATCCCCGCCTCCGTTTCCAAGACGGGAACAAAACCCTGTGGATTTAGCCTTTGAAAAGCAGCTTGATGATGCTCATTTTTCGCCAGCGATACATAGCTCGCCTCATAATCCAAACCCTTGAGATTCAGTACAATGCGGGTACGGTGCGAGGTGCCACTACGGAAAAATCCATACAGTTTCATGGGCTCACTCCTTCAGCATGGCGTTCACGTACCGAATACAAGCCTAATTTACGTTGCAAAGGTGCCTCATCGGCAATAAACACATAGCATGGCTGCGCAGATGTATTGATTAAATCAATAGCAGCAAAACATGGTGCACATGCGGTATCCGCTTGGGTTAAATGGAAGTCCTGTTGATCAATCTGAATGGTCAGTCCACCTTCAATGACATGAAAGACCTGTGCAGTGGAACGCAAAGGCAAAGACAGCGTTTCATTCGGACGCAGAAGTAAAGCTGAATAACCCAGAATGTTCTGACAGTCTTTACCTGTTTCAGGATTGACATAAGCCACTTGTAACGGGTCCTGATAGCCAGCTTTTTCAGCCAAGGTATCCAATACTTTTTTGGTGTCTTTCCAGGCATAACGCATCATCGGATAAGGCGCATCTTCACGATTAAAATGTGGTGTAGGCACGATACCCGCTGCATATTGAGGCGTAGAACCTTGATTAATCCGATCCACTTCCTGACGGCGACCCTCTTCAACAAAAGAGGCTTCCATGTAGTAAACCAGCGGTAAATCTAGGATATCCATCCAGATCACAGGTTGATCACCATCATGCCCATGCTCATGCCACAAACCAGAAGGCGTCAGGATCATGTCGCCATGTTCCATAATGCATTTTTGCCCTTCGACCGTGGTATAGGCACCCTCTCCTTCAACAATGAGGCGCACCGCATTCGGTGCATGTCGATGTGCAGGCGCCCACTCTTGCGGAAGCAACAATTGCATACCTAAATACATGGCTGGGCTGACTTTCATATTCTCCAAACCATGACCAGGGTTGGCGAGTGCCAAGACACGACGCTCTGCCTTTTCAATCGGTGTTAACTCACCTGCTTCTAACAACAGTGGTTTGATTTGCTGAAAATACCAAGCCGTTGCAACCGTTTGCGGTCTTGGTTTATGAGGTGGAATAAAACTTCTTAGATTGGGCCACAATGGCACCAGATTGGATGCATTCAGTTCTTCACGATAACGTTCTGGTAGCTCTTCGAGCGTGCCTAACTGTTCCATATGTCATTCCTTTTTCTGCCCATGGAGCACAATACTAATGACGATAATTTCATCAATATTCGGTGTTGGCTCAATGTAGCAATCAGGATGTGTTGAATCTATGCACAAAAAACAATAGGCTGTATTGATAAAATCAATACGGTAGTTCATCGACATGTTTGATCTGGATACAAGACTGCTGAAAATTTTCTTTGAAATTTATCAGCACAAAAGTATTTCTAAAGCAGCGGAACAGCTTGGTATTGGTCAACCCACCTTGAGTATTGCACTGAATAAACTCAGAGCACATTTTCGTGATCCACTGTTTGTGCGTATTGAAAATAAAATGCAGCCCACTGAGCTTGCTCAACAGATCTATCCGATGGTGGTAGAAATCTTAAACCGCTTGAAGTTAGTCCAGAATTACAATATTGACTTTGATCCACAGACTTCGACTTATCAATTCCGTATCAGCATGACCGACATCAGTCATTTGGTATTTTTACCACGTCTAATGAATTACATGCGCCAGCATGCCCCCTCAATTCGTCTGGAAATTTTACCGATTGATAGCCAAACCGCACCAATGATGTCGAATGGGGATATTGATCTTGCCATTGGATTTCTGCCTCAGTTGGAAGCTGGTTTTTACCAACAAACCCTGTTTCAGCAACATTACACCTGTATCGCCAGTCAACAGCATCCGAGACTGACAGGAACCAGCCTGTCTGCGTTGGAGTTCGCTCAGGAATTACATGTCGATATCTTGGCGACTGGGGGACATTATGTGGTGGAACATGAGCTGCAAAAACACGGCGTCAATCGAAATATTCTGGTACGTTTACCGAGCTATTTGGGAGTTGGTCTGATTGTCCGAGATACGGATACCATTGCGACAATCCCTCACTATCTGGCGCAGGTGTTTATGACCCAAGGTGGACTCAAAACTTTTGAACCGCCTTATAATTTCCCTCAATTCAGTGTCAAACAACACTGGCATTCACGTGTCCATCAGACCCCAAGTAATCAGTGGTTAAGGCAAATTTGCTTTAAACTGTTCTCGGCCTAATGCTTAGAGCAGGGTTAAAATAAAATAGCGCATCGAAATCGATGCGCTATTTGATATCTGATTCAATGACGAACAGAACACCTATTCCGCTCTAGAAATACCGGTTGAAATGGTAATGTGCTTATATTCAATAAAGTCATCCATCGCCGCCATACCATTCATTCGGCCAAGTCCAGAATTTTTGAAACCGCCTTCCTCAAACTCATCATAAACCACAGCCCAATCATTGATCCAAACCGTACCCGCTTCCATTTCCGTCGCCACCCGCAATGGTAACTCCACATCACGACTCCAGATTGAAGCCGCTAAACCATATTGATTGTCATTGGCGAGCGCAATCGCTTCCGCTTCCGTATCAAACACCTGTAAAGTCAGCACTGGCCCAAAGGTTTCTTCCTGAATGATGTCCATCGAATTATCATTCACTTCAAGCAAGGTTGGGCGGTAGAAAGCCCCTTTCGCCAACTCACCCTCAGTGATCGGCCCACCACGAACAATGACCGTCGCTCCTTCGGCAATCGCTTTTTCAACCACCGCATCGACTCGTGCTACATTATTTTTGTCGATCAATGGTCCCATATCACTGCTTGGATCAGCAGCAGGGCCAACTTTAACCGCTTCCAAGCGCTGAGCCAGTTTCTGTTTTAGTTCATCAGCGAGCTCACGCTGCACCAATAAACGTGAACCGGTCATACAGAACTGCCCAGCGAAGATGGTGAGCGCTTTTTCTAACTTCGGCAAGACCAGATCGAGATCAGCATCTTTAAACACGATCATCGGCGTTTTACCCCCCAGCTCTAAGCCAAATCGTTTCAGATGTTGTGCACCTGTTGCCGAAATGGCCTTACCAGTTGCCGTGCTGCCGGTAAAGCTAATCACAGGAACATCTGCAGATTCAACCAATAGGCGTGCTCCACCTCCAGTCGACTCACTAAAAAGATTGATCACACCCTGTGGTAATGAAGGAAGCTCAGAAAAAATTCGGGAGATCACAGCATTGGTTTGTGCAGTTTGACCGGGCATCTTAATGACTGTTGTGGTGCCCGCGGCCAATGCAGGTGCCAGTGAACGAATCATTAAAACCACTGGAGAATTCCACGGTACGATAATGCCAGATACACCCATTGGTTCACGCAAAACCATGGAATAGCTGCCTGGCTTTGGTTCTAATGCTCGACCGTACTCGGTCAGGGTTAATGCCGCGTAATAACGTAATTTGGCAGGAACCATCGTCACTTCAAAGCTGGCTTCTGCTTTAATTTTTCCATTTTCAGTGGCAAGGATCTCAATCAACTCATCTGCATGGCGTTCAAAAGCATCAGCCATTTCATTGAGTACTTTTGCGCGTAACCGACGGTCACGCTTCCAATCGTTTTCTTTAAATGCAGTCTTTGCGGCCAATATGGCACTCTGCGCCTGCTCTACCGTCGCATTGGCATATTGACCAATCACTTCATATGTTGCTGGATTAATCGACTGTATATGCTGATGAGAGTCCACCCACTCACCATTAATCCAGTTTTTAGCTAGTCTATTCATCTGCACATCCTAAAATGAAAATAAGAGAAGATCGGCTGAGTCCTCAATCAAATATCGGTTTGCTAGCGTGTTCACCATCATATTTCACTCACACAATCAACAATCTAAGTAAGTGCCAGACTGCAACCCATGCTATTTCTAAACCACACTTGCAAGTTACTTTGGATTCATGGGTTCGACTTGTAATGGCAATTCATCGCTAGCGTAAATGCGGATTGAATTCTCGATCTTCTGAGATCACCCGATATCAACAAGGGTTAAAGCGAGGCAAACACCCTACCAAATGATGATTTTTGTTCGCTAGACCACAAAAAACAAAACTATGATTCGCTTTTTCCGAACATTCCCTTAGGACGACTGCCGCAAAATGTTCTGAATCTGGCTATCCCAAGGTGCAGGATGACCAATTTTTGTGGATAGAAAATCAACCAAAGCTTGAATTTTAGGTGAAGCTCGATTCGACAAGCGGTAAACCACAGAAATATTGCCTCCCGAAGGTGAGAACTCAGGCAAAATCACCTTGAGTTGCTGCTGGCAAATGGCGTCTGCGGCAAGAAAGCTTGGTAAAATCGCAATCCCCAAGCCCAGCTTGGCAGCTTCCAATAATTGATGACCACTATCTGTACGTAGATAAGGTGAAATTCGGAAGAATGCCTTCATACCGGCGACAGGGAGTTGCCACATGCCGTGCGGTTCCCGAGGCAGGTACAACAGACCACGATGGCGCAACAGCTCATTCGGATGTGTTGGTCTTCCATGTACTTTTAAGTAGTCTGGACTTGCACAAATATAATGATGATTCGGTGCAATGCTCTGGCTGATCAGGTTGGAGTCAGGTAGCTCCCCCATCCGAATCGCTGCATCATAATGACCATTATTCAAATTGACGAATTGATCACTCGACTCAATATCCAGCTTGAGCTCAGGGTACAACTGCATGAATTCCGCCAAATAAGGCGCGAGAAATTGAATGTTAAATGCTTGTGGTACCGATAAACGAAAACTGCCACTTAAATGCTCATGCCGAGCACTAATGGACGCTTCCAAATCACTTAACTCCGCCAGAATCTTGGTCGACTGCCGATAAAATTCCTGCCCAGCCTCGGTGAGTAACATACTCCGACCACGATGAATCAGTGCGGCAGATAAACGCTGTTCCAATTGTTGAATCCGTTGACTCACCACCGATTTGGTAATGCCCAAACGTTTCGCTGCATGGGTAATACTGCCTGCTTCAACCACTGCGATATAAGTTTGCATTTCAACAATCTGATTCAAAAGGCACTCCCCATCAGGGTTTAGTCATAGACTGATGTTAGGTCTAATCACGCCTACTTGAATAGTCTGTTCTTGCAATACTAAGTCTTATCCATGCAACAACCCAAGCAATGTCCTTTACTGTTTATTATTTATGTATTTTTTGTTCTAAAAGCACTTTTATTTTCATACTGAGAAAATCAACAACAGGGCCTAAAGCCTGATGCTGTTGTTGCCAATTTTGCTTGCCAATCTTACCTTTATATTCTTGGATCATGCGCTGCAAAACAGGCTGATGTTGCGGTAGTAACTGAGCAACCACCCATTGTGCAGCCTGATCTTTAGGTGCAATCTCATTCGTCACCAAACTAAAATAAATACGGCATAAGGCCAAAATCTGATTACGTTCATCGGCATCCTCATCCCAATGCGCCACAATCGATGGATAGGTGTCTGCCATCGCCTGCCAGAGTTGCTGTACAGGAATCTCAGCTGACCACTGTGTCAAGCTTGGTCCGAACAAAGTACGATGATGCATTTGTGCTTTCTTCAGCAAAATACTCAGATCTGGGTCTGCATGTTCGCTAAGTATAGCACCTTGGCTTAACTCATCCCGCAACCACTCCCCGAACTGTAGTTCGTAACTGAGTGGATAACTTCCTGAAACAATATGATCTTTGCGTACGATGGTGACTTCAAGTGCACGTTGTGCAGCACCAATCGGATGCGAAATGTGTAATAAGGTTTCTGCCAGTTGTTGTCGTTGCTGGAGTTTCAGGGCTTGACTCACCACAACCAAAACATCCAGATCACTTTCTGGACCTAGCCCGCCATCAACGGCTGATCCATACAGATAAATGGCAAACAGGGACTCACCCAAAAGCTGCTGTAAAGATCCTGTTAACTGTTCGAGTTGCAAGGTTTCGGACATGCTTGACCTCTTTGTCAATCACATAAAAAAGGCAGGATTCTCATCCTGCCCTTGGTCTTATTCCCACTCAATCGTTGCTGGTGGTTTAGATGACACGTCGTAGACGACGCGTGAAACATCTTTAATTTCGTTCATGATACGGGTTGAGATTTTATCAACCAATTCATATGGAAGATGTGCAAAGCGTGCTGTCATAAAGTCAACGGTTTCTACGGCACGAAGTGCAATCACCCATGCATAGCGGCGACCATCACCAACAACACCCACTGATTTTACAGGTTGGAATACTGCAAATGCTTGTGCAGTTTTATCGTACCAACCGCTGTCACGCAGTTCTTGCATAAAGATGTCGTCAGCAAGACGAAGAATATCAGCATATTCTTTTTTCACTTCACCCAAGATACGCACGCCCAAACCTGGACCTGGGAACGGATGACGGTAAATCATGCTATGCGGTAAACCAATTGTTGTACCTAATTTACGTACTTCGTCTTTAAACAAGTCACGTAATGGCTCAACCAATTCAAACTCTAGGTCATCAGGTAAACCACCCACGTTGTGGTGTGATTTAATCACGTGTGCTTTACCTTGTTTGCTTGCAGCAGATTCAATTACGTCAGGATAAATCGTACCTTGTGCCAAGAATTTCACGCCATCAAGTTTACGCGCTTCTTCGGCAAAAACTGCGATGAACTCACGACCAATGATTTTACGCTTTTTCTCAGGATCAACTTCACCTGCCAACGCAGTTAAGAAGCGCTGTTCAGCATCAGCACGGATCACACGGATCCCCATGTTTTCTGCAAACATTTGCATCACTTGATCGCCTTCGTTTAAACGAAGTAAACCATTATCTACAAATACGCAGGTCAACTGATCGCCAATAGCTTTATGCAATAACGCAGCAACCACAGATGAATCCACACCACCAGACAAACCTAATAGAACTTTTTCATCGCCAATTTGTGCACGTAACTGTTCTACGCGTAAGTCGATAATGTGTTCAGGTGTCCAAAGACCGCGGCAACCACAAATCTGATGTACGAAATTCGACAGTAATTCAGCACCTTTTGCCGTGTGAGTCACTTCTGGGTGGAACTGAACGCCATAGAAACGACGTGTTTCATCACTCACCGCAGCAAATGGACAGCTAGGTGTGCTTGCAGTGACTTGGAAACCTTCCGGAATCGCACTTACTTTATCGCCATGACTCATCCATACATGAAGTTGGTTCTCGCGATCTTGCAAGTTACCAATCAAATGATCACGTACTAGAATGTCTACTTCTGCATAACCAAACTCATGCACTGTACCAGGCTCTACTTTACCGCCAAGTTGTTCAGACATGGTTTGTAAACCATAGCAAATACCCAACACTGGTACGCCTAATTCAAATACAACTTGCGGCGCGCGTGGGCTGCCTTCTTCATGTACGCTCTCAGGGCCACCTGACAAAATAATCCCGTTCGGATTAAACGCACGAATGTCTTCTTCAGACATATCGAATGCATACATTTCAGAATAGACACCCGCTTCACGCACACGACGTGCAATGAGCTGGCTATATTGAGAGCCGAAATCCAGAATAAGGATACGATCTTCAGTAATTTGAGTATTGGTCGTCATGGTTCATCTTAAAGGCAAATGAATTAAGCGCCACATTCTAACATTTTTCACGCTTTGACGCATCGCAATTCATCATCTATCTTGTTTTTTCATTGGATTGAGCAATCGACACTGATATTTAAACTAAAATTAAACCGCAAAAGCTAAAATAAGGAGAGTTTAATCAACAATTCTTGCCCATTCTGCTCAACATAAAGCAAAAATTGGTGCTAAGATGACGAGTCAAGATATGTACTACCACGGAAAGGTATTCAATCGACAGCATCGTTGCCTTTTTATACGATTGTGATGTCCTGATTCAAAGGAAAAATAAAAGGGTAACTCAAAAAATTAAGGGTCGTGGTGTTTCACCAATGGCCGAAAATATTTCACTATCATCTAGCGCTTGCCCGACCACGAGCAACAATTAGGACTTGAAGGACCAATAAAATAATGTTTCAAGAAATGATTGCGGATTTTCAACAGAATTTCTGGTTATATATTTCAATCCCCTTTATCAGTGGCTTTATTGGCTATGTGACCAAAGTCATTGCTATTCAAATGATGTTTTCGCCACTTGAATTTAAAGGATTGCGATTATTTGGTCTTCCACTCGGATGGCAAGGGATTGTTCCCCGTAAAGCAGAGAAGATGGCCACCACAGCAGTGGAGTTGATGACCTCCAAGCTGATTAAACCCGAAGAAATTTTTGCCCGACTCGATCCCAAACGGATTGCCCAAGAAATTGAAAAACCATTGATGGCAGCCGCTGAGGACATTACCCGAGAAGTGGCACAACAATACCAACCTGGCCTATGGGAAGGCATGCCTGAGTTTGCACGACAAAAACTGATTAAACGTGTTCAAGCCAAAGCGCCAGAAATTGTTGAACATATTATGAGTGAAGTACAGAAAGATGTTGCCAAGTACTTCGACATCAAACATATGGTGGTCAACAACCTACTCAAAGACAAACGCCTGCTCAACGAAATCTTTAAGAAAGTCGGCAAACAGGAATTCAAATTCTTTAGTAATGTCGGTTTCGTGTTTGGTTTTGCGATTGGTGTGGTACAAATGCTGTGCTGGATCGTGACCCAAGGTAAATACCCATGGATGCTGCCGATGTTTGGTGGCTTTGTCGGCTTCTTTAGCGACTGGATGGCCTTGCAAATGATGTTCCGACCGTTGTATCCGAAAAAGATTATGGGTTACACATGGCAAGGTTTATTCATTAAACGCCAAAATGAAGTGGCTGCGGATTATGCCGCACTCATTT
Organism: Acinetobacter higginsii; assembly: GCF_000369845.1. Lineage (NCBI taxonomy): Bacteria > Pseudomonadati > Pseudomonadota > Gammaproteobacteria > Moraxellales > Moraxellaceae > Acinetobacter > Acinetobacter higginsii. The sequence goes on from NZ_KB850217.1 coordinate 58,517, forward strand.
CCAAACAGTTGCTGACTTCACGTAATATGATGGAAGAACTATTCTCAGGCACACATTCAGACAAAGTGATTGAATTAGTCAGCCGCCAAGTCAAACAGGAAATTGATTTACAAGCCGGTATTGTGCGTCCATTAGTGGTCTATGCGATTGGCGGTGAAAAATACCAAAACCTGAAAGCCGAAGTGGCAGAGCGTATTCTCAAGCAACTTCCAGACACCATGCGCTATGTGGAGTCTTATGCTGAAGATGCGATGAATGTGCGGAATACCTTGGTTGAGCGTATGCAGAAACTGAGTCCAGAAGAGTTCGAAGGCATGCTACGTCCTGCCTTCAAAGAAGATGAATGGTCATTGATTATTGTCGGTGCTGTGCTGGGTTTCCTCGTCGGGGAAATGCAGATTCATTTCATGCTCTAACACTTTCATCTAAAAAGAAAAAAAGGAAGCTCATGCTTCCTTTTTTATGCGCTTATCGATGCGTGTATTTTTCAACTTTAATCACTTCGATATCGGTTGGTTTATAGCGATGGGTATCCACTTCACCCACTAAACGTACATGATCACCCACTTTTAGCCCTGCTTGACGCCAAATATCACCATCAATTTCGACGCTAATCGTACCGCTCGAATCTTTAAACTCATAATGGTCGCTTTTCAAGTGTTTGCTAATCTGGCCCGTCAGAGTGACACCGGTTTCATCGGCCAATTTCGCGACTTGGCTTACCGTCACCACATTCTTTGTCGCTTCCTGTACCAATACATGATCATCCTTACCGGCCCATGCTAGGCTCGATAAACCTGTAACGACCACCAACCCACAACCGATCAACATTTTTTTCATTTTCATGTCCTATTTGTTTTAACCATTTATGATCTAAACAGAAATAAGCACGGCTGTCGGCTTCAGTTTGTAAGTAAGCGAGTAGAGACATACGAATTCCCCGCGACTGAGCGCGGGGCAATCTCTCATGAGCTTATTATTTTTCAATCAGATGATCGAGGCTGATACGACCTGCGCCATAGAGCATCAGCATAAAGAAGCCGCCCGCCATCGCAAAGTTTTTCATAAAGTTAATGGCATCTTCTGCACCGCTATGGAAGATAAAGGCCGTAATAATACTAAAAAGCCCTAAACCCAAAGATGCAAAACGTGTTTGGAAACCAAATAGTAGAGCCAAGCCACCACCAAACTCAACCAAGATCACCAAAGGTAATAAAGCACCCGGAACACCCATGGATTCCATATAACCCACTGTACCCGCATAGCCTACAATCTTGCCCCACCCTGCAACAAGAAAAATATAAGCCAATAACAAACGAGCAATCAAAGTGACAACATTAGCCACGCCAGACTGTGTTACGATATTTTTTACAACAACATTCGGATTAAACATAATCAATTCCACACTGTTTGTTTTTTAACATGCTAGCAGTTTATGCGTCTTTAATTTTGCAATAAACACTAATTTAGTTAACATATCGTTCCTTATTTGCAACAATAAAAATATTTTTCGGGTCTCCTACCTCTCCTCATCCATGCTGAAAAGTTACCAATTAATTTGCTTTTTATACTGACTTTCTACAGAGGCACTGCTAGGATTTAGTCCACATTCATAGTGTTAACACCTTCATGGAACTCATTGATTTTATTCTGCACGTTGACGAACACCTTTTAGAATTTATTACCAATTATGGCGTTTGGATTTATGCCATTTTATTCTTAATTATTTTTGTTGAAACTGGTTTAGTGGTGATGCCATTTTTACCAGGAGATAGCTTGTTATTTGCTGCTGGTGCATTAGCAGCATCTACAGGCGCAATGGATCCATGGGTGCTTGGCATTCTATTATTTATCGCTGCCGTTTTAGGTGACACCTTAAACTATCATATTGGTCGCTATATTGGTCCACGCGTATTTGAAACCAATTCACGTTTTATCAATAAACAACATTTGATTAAAACCCAAGCGTTCTTTCAGCGTCACGGTGGTAAAACCATTATTTTCGCTCGATTCATTCCTTTTGCACGGACCTTCGCTCCCTTTGTGGCGGGTGCGGGTAGCATGAACTATAAGTACTTCCTGACTTATAACGTAGTAGGTGCATTCTGCTGGATCGCATCTTTCATTACCCTTGGCTATTTATTCGGGAATATGCCAATCGTAAAAGATAATTTTACCCATTTAATTTTCGGTATCATTATTATCAGTGTATTACCGGGTGTGATTGGATTTATTCGCCAGAAAATGAAGGGCGCCAAAGCCTAATAAATTGAAGCTTGGTCTAAAACAAACGAAAGATCATGGGCAGCATACAAATCAGTAATAACATGGCCGATCCTTTATATAGATGATCGGCTTTGATTCCAACCAAACTTCCCGCCAGTAAAGCACGTCCAAATAGCATCCAAAAAATACTGACTGGAATCAGAATAAGACTAAAAATCGCAAAAACCAGCACGGCTTGCTCAATCGAGTTCCATGTTTCAGCTGGAAAAATCCCAGAAGCCAACAATACCGTTTTCGGATTTTTGAGGGTTGAGAGAAATAACTGTCTTTTACGAATATGTTGGTGATGCTGATCTAATTTTTGTAGGTGTGAGCCTTTCCACAGATGGAATGCCATCCACAGCACGTAGAGCAAACTGAGCGTATGTAGAATCGCGCCAATTGCGGGCCAAATCGGATCAAATAAATGAATGAAAAGCGCCCATAAACTAATGCCATACAGATAACCCAACCATTCAATTGGGATAAAAGTCATCGTTTTTGGTACACCGTGTTGATGTGTTGCACTGGCAAGCAAAGCATTGGTCGGACCTGGTATTAACAATACCGCCAACATCGCCAAAACAAAAAACCAACTCTCAATCATATACATACCGAACGACTATACATGGGCGCCACCTTAAACGAATTTAGGGCAAAAACACAAATTTTAGCAGTGTGACTGGACGAGATAAATCAGTAAGTTACGAGGCATTACCAATTCAATTATTTGATTTTTATCATTTTATTTTGAAACATTTTGCTATAATTTAGTTGCTGAACGCCATCTTGTGCGATGACGATCAGTTCTCAAAATTTACGATTTTGGGCGTTGTTTTACAATGATTGGGCAACCTTTAAATTTTGCTGCCTGTACAATCGCATCTTGTTGGCCTAATACATTAGCAAGTTCGGTATTTTTGGTATTCATCGACTGTCCCATATTGACCGAGATCGATGGACCAAAGCCCCAACCGCCTCTGCCCCAGCCACCACCAAGGCCAAGACCGACACCCACACCTGTACGTTTTGGCGTTTGCACACCATTTTCGATATAGAGCTGAATACGGTTGTACTCGGCTTGCAACTGCTGGCAATTCAGTGCTTGATATTGTGTCGGCGATACATAAGCTGGCTTAACCGTTGATGCACATGCACCCAATAACATGCTTGCAGCCAAAACAGGCATCCAATATAAGCGTTTCATAAGATTCTCTTATTTCTTTGATTCAATCTCATTGAACAGGGTCACATAAGCGACGGTCAATTTATGGTCAGATGCCAAATGAATCAAGGGTAAATTCTTTTGATGTGATTCTTTCATCAAGATCGATGGCGGCAACATGCTATCCAGCACAGGCAAACCTTCATCTTTTAACTGTTGAACCACTTCACGAGGTAATTTTGCCTGAGATTGGAACTGATTGACCACAATTCCCTCAATCTCCAAGCGATCATTATGATCATCTTGGGTTTCGAGCACATTTTCAATCAAAGTTTGTAACGCACGTTTTGAAAACACGTCACAATCAAATGGAATCAGCACGCGATCTGCTGAAATTAATGCAGATAAAGTGAAGAAGTTAAACGCGGGTGGCGTATCAATAAAGATGCGGTCATAGCGCGCACTGAGAGACTGGATCGAATCACGTAATTTATAAATTTTGTGCTTACTTTCCAGTGCATGCTCCAATGCGCCTAGGCTTGGGCTTGCTGGAATCACATCCAGATTGTCAAAAGAAGAACGGTGGACATAGCTGTCCAAACCTTTGCCACGTGGTGCTTTCAGGATTGAACCAATCGCATTGCCGATCAAGCCCTTTTGCTGCGTACTACCTAAAATATCATCAAAGAAGTTTTCAATGTTTGGCTCTAAAGCTGCTTTATCCGCAGAATAGGTTGCATCTTCACCTAAAAGGTATTGGCTTGAATTCGCTTGTGGATCAAGGTCAATCACCAAGGTTCTAAATCCCTGTTTCGCACTAATCGCAGCGAGATTGACCGTAATACTTGATTTCCCCACACCACCTTTTTGGTTAAACACCACACGCGTTAACATGATTTCCCTCTATAATATTTTTGTAAACTGCACGCAGTTTAACCTAGTGACAAAACAATTACTCAAACAATGTGTCGAACAATCAGGCAAAAACAGGCTTAATCATCACCAAACCAAGAATCCCCACCATCGCCACCGTCCCGATGAGTAATCCTGCACGGCGTTGTTCCAATAAAATGCTGCTGCCCTTTTTATAGGTTTTGATCAAAGACGACCACAACACAAAAAATAAAATCACTTTGGCATAGAACCAAGGCTGCACCTCAAAATTATTCATGAACAGTAAAACCGCACCCGTCACAATAATTAAGGTCAAAGATAGATGTTGTAATCCCACCAAGCCTTTACGTGCTTTTGGATTGGGTTGTTGATCTTGTACACCAACAAAGAGTGTTGAACCACGTAATACAAAAGCAATGATCAATAAGCTCACTGCGGACATATGCACAATTTTAGTGAGTAAATGAATATCCATCATTGATCCTTAGCCTTTTGGTGCATGTGCACATTCAGGGCTGGCAGGTGCTTGACCTTGCCATTCACTCGGTACATAAGCATGAATCGCAAGTGCATGGATTCGACCGGGACTCATCAACTCTGCTGCAACAGCATAAATTTTTTGATGACGTTGTACTAAACGTAATCCTTGAAATTCATCACTTACCACGATGACTTTAAAGTGTGATTCTTTACCTGGGAAATATCCGCCATGCCCTGCCGACTCATTGATCACTTCAAGATGGGTAGGTGCAAGCGTGTTTAAATGTTCAATCAACTGTTGTTCTAAGTTCATCAGTCACTCTGTAAGGTCAGATTGAGATAGCTCATTAGTATACATGAGCGCAATCTGAGGGAAACTTTTGTACAAAAATTTGCTTCCCCATGCTTTTTTTGCATGAAAATGCTTTAATTTTATGCAAATAATCAATTTCTTTGCATAAAATTATTGACCCTATTTTTGCATAATGTATTATACACGGCATGCGGGAATAGCTCAGTTGGTAGAGCATAACCTTGCCAAGGTTGGGGTCGGGAGTTCGAGTCTCCTTTCCCGCTCAAATTTTTTAGTGTAAGTTTTCGTAAAAACTGCTCAATTAGCGGGAATAGCTCAGTTGGTAGAGCATAACCTTGCCAAGGTTGGGGTCGGGAGTTCGAGTCTCCTTTCCCGCTCCAGATTCAAAAAAGCCCTAGTCGAAAGATTAGGGCTTTTTTCTTGTGCTTTAGTTTAATCTATATTTTTAAATCACGGGTTTATTCGCCTCTACCCATGCTTTAAAGCCGCCCTCTAAATGCGCTACATTACGATATCCCAATGCCTGTAATGTCTTTACTGCCAACGCCGAACGTCCACCACCCGCACAATGTAGAATGGTTCTGGTATTCGGTTGTAATTCAGACTTATACAGTGGGCTACTCGGATCAGCAGCGAATTCTAAAGTGCCACGAGAGATATGCAACGCGCTTGGTATTGTTCCAGCAACACGCTCTTCTGCGTCTCGCACATCAACCAAAACTGCCTGTCCTGAGGCCAATTCTTGTTCAACTTGATCTGGGCTCAGATTTTCAATCTCCAATTTTGCCTGTTTAACCCATTCAGCAACGGTATTCATTCTGATCATCCTTTCTATGTTATGGACTCACTCGAAATACTAGCGCATTTCAATTTAAATAAGCCCCAATAAATACACTTTGCAACAAAGCTTAAAAATCAACCCGTTTCTGATACCTAAATATTTGATGCTCCACGTGGAACCTTTTAAAGCCTTCAAAGAAAAAGGTGCTTCTAATGATAAACAAGCACCTTTTCAGATTCATTTCTTATCCTTAAGACGGTTCTGTGACTTTGGCTTGCACACTGACTGCTTTTTTGCGCTCGGTTTGCATCCCCGCCAGCAGTCCATCCCGTGGCATAAAAGTGGTCGAGATAATCGCAATCACCGCCATACTGCCAATATAGATCATAATCAGATGTGGGCTGCCGCCACCGACACTGAGTAGCTTTGTCGCTATCAACGGCGCTAGTCCACCACCCAATACCCCCGCCAACTGCACCGAAATCGAGATACCGCTATAGCGAATTTCTGCGGGAAACTGACGGGCAAAAAGCTGTGCCTGTGGTGCATACATAATCGGGAAAACCACCCCGATCGCCAACACGATTGCAGTCCAGACCAACACAGGGTCTTTGGTATTGAGCATGCTAAAGAATGGATAGCTATACAACGCCAGTACACATAGGCCAAACATAAACATATTGCGCTGACCGACTTTATCGGACAAATGTCCACATAATGGGGTCATAAACATAATCACAATGGCCCCACAAATGGTGGCAAATAGGATCTCTTGTCTTGCAATCCCTAATTGCGTGGTGGTGTAGGCCAAAGTAAAGGTCGAGGCAATATAAAACCATGCATTTTCAGCTGCACGCGCCACAATAATGGTGATCAGTTGCTTCGGATGATTTTTAAAGACCTGTAAAGCAGGGACTTTAACTTCTTCCGCCTGCTGCTTCACTTTTTCAAAATCGGGAGACTCTGGCACTTTGACTCGAATGTACCAACCGACTGCCAGTAACACGATGCTGGCAAGAAACGGAATCCGCCAACCCCAACTAAACAAAGCCTGCTCAGGCAATAAAGACACCAATCCTAGTGCAATTGAGGCGAGCATTAACCCACCGCCAGTACTGGCTTGAGGCAGGCTGCCCCAAAAGCCCTTTTTACCTTCTGGCGCATGTTCAACCGCCATCAGCACTGCACCGCCCCACTCACCGCCCATGGCCATACCTTGGATAAATCTCAGGATCACCAAACAGATGGCGGCCCAATAACCAATCGACTCATAAGTGGGTAACAAACCAATCAGTACTGTTGGAATCCCCATCAACATCAAGGTGAGCAATAACATCGATTTTCGGCCAATCTTATCACCAAAATGCCCAAACACCAGACCACCCAATGGCCGCCCGATGAATCCCACTGCATAGGTGGCAAATGCCGCAAGTACACCCGTCAGCGGATCTAAATTGGGGAAAAATAATTTATTGAAAATTAAAGCTGCTGCTGCACCGTAAATAAAAAAGTCATACCACTCAATGGTAGTCCCAACCATACTGGAGATACCTGCCAATCGATGGGATGACTTTTTAGCAGATGAACCGTATCCATGTATTTTTTGCATCATTCTGTTCCTTTCTTGGATTTTCTTGTTTTATATTTTTTTGCTGATCATCAATCCTGACCATCAGCATGTCTGACGTTTTACTACTCCTTCTATGAGTCAATATGCATGATTGGATTTAGCTGAGTTTTTCCAGAATCTGTTCCAGCTCGGGGTTCCGTTGTTGCCATTGCGGCTGTTTGTCTTTGTCCACAATCAGAGCACGTACTCCTTCAATAAAATCACCGTGTTCAAACCAGATATCTTGTAGGTCTCGCTCCAGTTGCATACATTGTGGCAAGGAAAGACCACGGCCTAAATGTTGTAGTTTCAAACTGGTTTGTTTGGCAATGAATGAGCGTTGCTGCAAGATGCTGAGCATTTTTTCTGCCCAAGGCTGCAATTGCTCATCCTGCTCATTCGCGAGGCTTTGCTCGATTTCGTCCAAATGCTGAAAACCGAAATGTCTGCGAATACCATCTGCCAACTGTTTCAGTTCACTTTCAGCAGGTCGGGTAATAAAGCACGCAACAATATGCTCAATATTCTGTTTGCTTAAATTCGGCTCATTGATCAATGCCTCTTGCAAAGCATCCAACTTGTCACTGGGTACGTGATAGTCGATCAAGTCTAAATAAAGGGCATCACTACTACTGATCTGCTCGCCCGTAATGGCCAGATAAACGCCGATATCATCCAGTCGAGACAGGAAATGGGTCGCACCGACATCAGGGAAAAAGCCAATCGCTGTTTCAGGCATGGCAAATCGAGATTTTTCACTGCTCACCACAATATGACACGCTTGTGCTAGCCCAAAACCACCACCGAGCACATAACCATCAAGCATCACAACAACAGGCTTTGCATAGTCACGCAGCAGGTTCAGCATTTTATATTCGGCACTAAAATAACCTTTATAATCAGCCGTATCATTTTTATAGCTATCATATAGATAGCGAATATCCCCACCTGCACAGAAGGCTTTAGGGCTATTCGATTTAATCAAAACAGCTTGAATCGCTGCATCATACCGCCACAGTTCCAGTTGGCTACAGATGCCCTCAATCATCTCTAGTGACAAGGCATTTAAATGTTTGACCCGATCTAAGCTAATCAGACCAAGACCACCTTTTTGCTCAATCATTAACTGATTTTCGATATTCATTGTTGTTGATCTCTTATCGGTTTTTAAATTTCGCCTGACGTTTTTCCACAAAAGCCTGCATGCCTTCTTTCTGATCCGATGTGGCAAAAATGGAGTGGAACATCCGTCTTTCAAAACGTAAGCCTTCGGTCAGATTGACTTCAAAGGCGCGATTAATGGTTTCTTTCAGCATCATGTTGGCCGTTAAAGAGCGCGCAGCAATGTTTTCTGCGGCTTGCAGGGTTTGTTCAAGCAATTCTTCCTTACTAAACACACGTGCCACCAACCCGCTTTGTTCAGCTTCGACTGCGCCCATTTGCCGTGCGGTAAAGCACATTTCCATGGCTTTGGCTTTGCCAATCGCATGGGTTAAACGTTGTGTACCGCCAATCCCTGGAATCACGCCCAAAGTGACCTCAGGCAGACCAAACTTGGCATTGTCTGCACAATAGATAAAGTCACACATCAGGGCCAACTCACAACCACCACCCAAAGCATAGCCACTGACCGCAGCAATCAACGGTTTACGGCGTTGCGCGATACGATCGGCAAGATGGAAAAAATCATCAAAATAAATATCGGGAAAGTTCAGATCCGCCATTTCCTTAATATCGGCACCTGCGGCAAAGGCCTTTTCTGAGCCTGCCAACACCATGCAGCCAATCTCACGATCTTTTTCTAATTCATCTAAAGCCTGATTCACTTCGCTAATTAATTCACTATTCAGCGCATTCAAGGCTTGTGGACGATTCAGCGTAATCAACCCTACGCCATTACGTTTTTCCAATAAAATGGTTTGCCACTGCATCACGGATTCCTTGTTCTCTGGTTATAAGCTACGGGCGATGACTAAACGTTGAATATCGCTGGTGCCTTCATAAATCTGACAAATTCGAGCATCGCGATAGATGCGTTCAATCGGGAAATCTTTGAGGTAACCGTAGCCACCAAACACCTGTAACGCAGCCGAACACACGCGTTCCGTCATTTCTGAAGCAAACAGCTTGGCCATGGATGCTTCATTGAGACAAGGCTGCCCTGCTTCTTTGAGACGTGCAGCGTAGTGCACCAGTTGTCGAGCTGCTTCAATCTCGGTCGCCATACTGGCAAGTCGGAATGCCAGTGCTTGATGCTCAAAAATCGGTTTGCCAAAGGTCAGACGCTCTTTGGCATAGCGCGTAGCTTCTTCCAATGCTGCACGTGCCAACCCGACCGCCTGTGCAGCAATGCCGATGCGACCACCTTCCAGATTGGCAAGCGCGATTTTCAGTCCCTCACCTTCCGCACCCAACATCAGGCTTTTATGAATACGCACATCCGTCAGGGCAATTTGGCAGGTATCGGAGGCATGTAAACCCAATTTCTCTTCGACCCGAATCACTTCGTATCCCGCTGTATCACGTGGCACGAGAAAAGCACTAATGCCCTTTTTACCCGCACTGGGATCAGTCACGGCAAATACGATAATCACCCCAGCATTGTCGCCCGAGGTAATAAACTGCTTAGCACCATTGAGAATATAGTCATCGCCATCTTTCACGGCACGGGTTTTAATCGCTGCAGCATCTGAACCAGTATGCGGTTCAGTCAGGGCAAAAGCACCGATCATTTCACCTTGCGCCAATGGTTTTAAAAAGCGTTGTTTCTGCTCATCGCTACCAAATTTTAAAATTGGCACACAGCCCACCGAGTTATGCACGCTCATGATGGTTGAAGTGGCACCATCGGCTGCGGCCACTTCCTCAAGTGCCAACACATAAGCGAGATTACCTGTGTCAGAACCACCCCATTGCTCAGGAATCAACATGCCCATAAAGCCGAGTTGGCCCATCTGTGCCAGTGCAGCTTTCGGAAAAGTGCCATGTCGATCCCAGTCACTGGCATTGGGCTTGATTTGTTCTTGGGCGAAGCTTTTCGCCATGTCTCGAATTAAGCTTTGTTCTTCAGTTAATTGCATCTTATCTTCCTTACCCTGCCTTTGCTTGCTGTTTCGCAATTTCCTGATTACGTAATAAAAAGCGCTGAATTTTGCCACTTGGAGTTTTTGGCAGTTCAGTGACGAACTCGACCAAGCGTGGATAAGCATGTGCAGACAGACGTTTTTTCACAAACTGACTCAATTCCTCAGCCAATTGCTCTAAAGGCTGAATGCCTGCCGATAAAATCACAAAGGCTTTCACCACCTCGGTCCGCTCTGGATCAGGTACCCCGATGACCGCTGCTTCAACCACCGCATCATGCTCGAGTAAGGCACTTTCCACATCAAAGGGGCCAATCCGATAGCCCGAAGTGGTGATCACATCATCACTGCGTCCGACAAAACTCATGCTGCCGTCGGCATGCAACTCGGCAGTATCGCCCGTCAAATAGTACTGACCGATAAAAGGCGATTTACGCGTTTCATGATAGCCACCAAACCACATCATCGGGGATTGGCTGATATCCACCGCTAAAATCCCGGGTGTATCTGCAGGCAGTTCTTCGCCTTGCTCATTTACCACGGCAACACGATAGCCTGCACTGGCAAAACCCGCTGAACCAGCACGAACCTCATGGCTTAAACCATGGTGATTACACACCACCATGCCCACTTCAGTTTGCCCATAATGATCATAAATTGGTGCATCCAACACCTGTTTAAACCAGCGAATCACTTCTGGATTCAATGGCTCTCCTGCACTGCTGACCACACGGAACTGGCCTTTTAGCGCGGCCATCTGGGCAGGGTCTGCTGCCATCATCATGCGATAAGCCGTAGGTGCACCTGCCAGATTGGTAATCTGATAATCCTTCACAATTTGACACAGGCTGTCAGTACTAAAACCACCGTCATAGAACAAGATGGCATGCCCTAAGAATAAGGGGCCAGTAATACCAAAGTACAAGCCATACGCCCAACCTGGATCGGCAATATTCCAGAATGAATCCTCTTCTCTGAGACCAACCGCATCTTGCATATAGCGCGCAAATGCCAATAAGGCTTTTAACGGCACTTCTAAAGGTTTTGCAGGTCCTGTCGTTCCTGACGTAAACATCAATAAAAATGGATCTTGAAGGGTTCGCATCACCAAGTCACAGTGCTCAGGTTGATGCTGTACTTCATCCCAGAAATTAAAGTCTTCTGGATTTAACGGTGTCGCTTGCTGATCTGCAACCGTGACAATTGCGGGGCAACGCTCAACTTCATCGAGTTTGCTGCGGTTACCTGTATCCGTCACTACCAACTTACTTTGTGCCAGTTGCAGACGGTGCTCGATTGCCTTTGGCCCAAATGCAGTAAACAAAGGTTGATATACCGCACCAATTCGCCAAGCGGCGAAAATCGTCACCAACAGCTCTGGTGTTCTTGGCAGTAATCCTGAAATACGATCACCTGCTTTTACACCCTGCGATTTTAAGAAATTGGCAAATTGACTCGACCATTGCTGTAACTGGCGAAAGGTATACTGTTCTTTTCGGCCATCTTTGCCTTGCCAATACAATGCGATCTTGTCGCTTTGTGCATGGCGATCACAACATTCATAACAGGCATTCAATGCATCGACTGAACCTGACAGCATCTGTGTTGCTGTACTTTGCAAATCAAAAGCCTGTACCGTCTCTTTATAATTCAACATCTATGTTCCCTCAGTCTGGTTTGATTGTTATTCATGACAGGGTTTAATTTTTTGATAGCCATCCTTTGGCTTGAGCTGTTATGCCTCTGGCGGCAGGTATTGCTGAATAATGCTGGAAAAATCGAGATGCGCATTGCCACGCATACACATTTGCTGATACAGCTGCTGTACCATCCCACCCAACACAATCGGTTGTTTGACTTGCCCTGCCGCTTCTACCGCAAGACCCAAGTCTTTCAACATCAACTGCGTGGCAAAACCATCTTGATAGCCGCGCGAAGCGGGCGCATTTTCATTAATCTGTGGCCATGGATTACAGACTTCCGAACTCCAGCAACGACCACTTGAGGTGTTAATCACCCCAGCCAAGGCTTTTGGATCAATGCCCAGTTTGGCACCGAGCGCCATGCCTTCTGCCACGGCAGCCATAGAGATTCCGAGAATCAGGTTATTGCAGATTTTGGCAATTTGACCTGCACCCACCTCACCGCAATGCACCACGTTTTTGCCCATGTGACTGAGTACGGGTTTGACTTCATCAAAAGTCTGATCATTGGCACCCACCATAAAGGTCAAGGTCCCCGCTTGTGCACCAATGGTGCCACCCGAAACAGGTGCATCACAAATGTGAATATTTTTACTTTGGGCAACCGCAGCAATGTCCTTGATGGTTTGTGGGTCAATGGTACTGCTATCAATACATAAGCTGCCTGTTTTCAGTACTTCAAGTACTCCATTTTCACCAAGATAGACCTCTTTAACATGTTTGGCCGCAGGTAACATGCTGATCAGCACATCGGCTTGTTTGGCCGCTGCTTGAGGGCTGTCACACACCACGCCACCTGCCTCGGCAAAGTGCTGAATGGCCACTTCGCTGAGGTCATAACCATAGACGGTAAGTCCGGCTTTAAGTAGGTTGTGGGCCATTCTGCCGCCCATATTGCCTAGACCGATAAAGGCGATATTCATCCGTGATCCCCTTGTTAACGTAAACTGATGGTGGTATTGACACCGCCCACTTCATGACTGTCTTCAAACCAGCGACTGGTAATGGTTTTGGTTTGAGTATAGAACTGCACGGCTTGTTTGCCGTAAGGGCCTAAATCACCGAGTTTTGAACCACGAGAACCCGTAAAACTGAAGAACGGTACAGGGACAGGAATTGGGATATTGATGCCGACTTGACCGATATCAATCAGGTTCTGGAAAGTACGCGCAATCGCACCACTTTGGGTGAATAATCCCACACCATTACCAAATGGATTGGCATTGATCAGCGCAATTGCTTCTTCAAGCGTATCGACACAAATAATCGCCAGCACAGGACCAAAGATTTCTTCTTTATAAATACGCATATCCGTACTTACACCACTGAAAATCGTCGCCCCGACAAAGTTGCCTGACTCATAACCGTGTACCTGAACATCGCGGCCATCAAGCAGTAGTTCTGCACCTTGTTCAACACCACTATTGATCAAATCCAGTACACGCGCTTTGGCACGTTTTGAAATCACAGGGCCAATATCAGTATTCGGTTCATGCCCTGCATTAACAGTTAATGTTTTGGCCTTTTCAACCAACTCTGCAATCCAGTGTTTACTGTCTCCGACCATCACCGCAACTGACAACGCCATACAACGTTGCCCTGCTGCACCAAATGCCGCACCGACTAAAGCATTCAGCGTTTGTTCTTTATTGGCATCAGGCATTACCGCGACATGGTTTTTCGCACCCATCATCGACTGCACACGTTTGCCATGTTGTCCTGCAAGGTTATACACATGTGTGCCCACTGCGGTCGAACCGACAAAGGAAATCGCTTTAATATCAGCATGGGTACACAGGCGATCAACCACCTCTTTACCACCATGTACCACATTGAGCACCCCTGCTGGAATGCCCGCCTGAATCGCAAGTTCGACTAACATCATGGTCGAAAGCGGATCTTGCTCAGAAGGCTTCAATACAAAGGTATTGCCACATACAATCGCCATTGGGAACATCCAGAGCGGAATCATGGCAGGGAAATTAAATGGCGTAATACCTGCACACACACCCAAAGGCTGCTGTAAGGTATAGGTATCAACACCACGTGCGACACCTTCAACATATTCACCCATTTGCAAGGTGCCAACTGAACAGGCATGCTCAACCACTTCTAAACCGCGTTGAATATCACCTTCTGCATCCGCCAAGGTCTTGCCTTGTTCCGCAGTCAATACCTGTGCAATCTCCTTCATATTGGCACGAATCAAATCTTGCAGTTTCAGCATGATACGCATACGCGCCTGAATCGGGGTCTGACGCCAAGACGCAAATGCTGCTTGTGCAGACTGAATTGCCGCATCGACTTCCTGTACCGTCGCAAATGGCACACGACCAATCACTTCCTGCGTTGCAGGATTAATAATGTCTTGCCATTGTTGAGTTTCAGATTCGATAAAACTGCCGTTAATGAGTAACTTGGCTGTTTCCAATTGAATATTTTGGATTGTGTTCATAACCTCTCCATAGGCCGTATTTTTATTGTGTTCAGTGTTCAGAAAATATCGATCGTCGTATTTTCTTTATTCAGGTTTTATTCGAGACTAGCAAAGAAAGCTTTGACCACCAACGCAAATTAATGCACGATCGTTGTGCAAATATGCACATGGACGACAATAACAATGAAAGTGGATTGGGATCATCTACAGTTTTTTTTAGTGTTGGCACGGACTAAAACCTTGACCAATGCAGCACGGATCATCGGCGTGGAACACAGTACCGTGGCACGGCGGATTCAGGCGTTGGAGCAAGCTTTAGGGGTGACCTTATTTAAACGTGAGGCCTCTGGTTATGAGCTGACGCTGGAAGGAATGGCATTGGTGCCACGGGTTGAGCAAATGGAATATGCCTTTCTGCAAATTGAAAAGCCTGATCAACCTTTGCAAGGCCGTGTGCGAATTGGCACACCTGAGGGTTTTGGTACCGCATTTTTGGCGCGCTTGTTAGCGGAGTTTTCCATACAGTATCCCTCGCTGACCATTGACCTGATTCCAGTGCCGAAAATGATCAAGCTGTCGCATCGTGAAGCAGATATTGTGGTTTCAATTGAACGACCCACCTCTGGCCCCTATATCATTACGCGACTCTCAGATTATTGTTTAAAAATTTATGGCAGCAAAAGCTATCTGTCTCAGCATCCCCCGATTCGGCATTTACAGGATTTAACCCCACATCGCTTCGTCAATTATATTGATGATTTGGTCTATAGCCCCGAGTTGTACTGTCTGGAACGCTTACCTTTAAAACTGAATGCAAACTTTCGCAGCAGCAGTATTTTAGCGCAGCAGATTGCAGTGAGTGCGGGCGCAGGATTGGCGATTTTGCCCAAGTTTTTGGCCGATGATAAGCCCGAGCTTGAAGCCGTACTGGAGCAACAGGTACGCTATACCCATACCTTTTGGATGCTGACCTTTGTCGATCTACAGCATGAGCCCCGTATTAAACTGGTCTGGGATTATCTACGCAAACAGGCTGATCAATATCAGCACTTATTGGTGGATTAAACACATTGGCTAGACCATAAAAAAACCGATCAATGTAGATCGGTTTTTTACTGAATAGACAAGAATTATTGTGCCAATTCACGACCCAGTTTTTTCATGCGTGGTTTATACATCAGCTGATAGGTCACAGCCAAAATAACCACCCACAATGGACTAACATACAGGGCTTTTAAGGTATCTGGTTCAAGTGCCAAAATCACCAAAGCGAATAACAGGAAAGCAATCACGATATAAGACATGAATACGCCACCCGGCATTTTAAACTTCGATTGTGCATGCAGTTCTGGACGTAGCTTTCGGTAACGCAGATAGCACACCATGATCAGGCTCCAAACACTGATGAATAGAATCACACACAATGAACTTGCCAGCGTAAAGGCCTCAAGGGTATTCGGTACAAAATATTGTAGTACGGCTCCGCCCATGATGAAGACACAAGAGAAAATCAAACCATTGGCTGGGACGGCACTTTTGGATAAACGACCAAAAGCATTCGGTGCCTGACCATCTTTAGACAGACCAAACAGCATCCGACTGGTAGAGAACACACCACTGTTCATGGAAGACATTACTGAAGACAATACCACCAAATTCATGATGATGGCCGATGTCACAATCCCAGCATTTAAGAATAACTCCACAAATGGGCTCTTATCTGCACGGATAATGTTCCAAGGTGTCACTGACATCACCACCAATAAAGCCAACACATAGAACAAGATAATCCGAATCGGAATCGCATTAATGGCCTTTGGCAAATTCTTATGCGGGTCTTTGGTTTCAGCAGCAGTGGTTCCAATCAGTTCCACGCCGACAAAGGCGAATACAGCAATCTGAAAACCTGCCAAGAAACCATCCAGACCTTTTGGAAACATACCACCATGCGACCAGACATTACTGAGCGAAGCGACAGCACCATGAGGTGCGTGGAAATGGCTAAAGATCATATAGCCACCGACACCGATCAAGCCAATAATCGCTAAAATCTTGATCAGGGCAAACCAGAACTCAATTTCACCAAATAGGCGCACGGTGAGCAGGTTTAAGAACAACACAAACAGCACGCAGCCTGCACTAATAGCAGCCTGTCCAATTGGAGTAAACATGGTGCCTTCAGGCAGCCAGAAGGTGAGATAATTGATCACGGCGGCCAGATCGGCAATCCCGACCAGCACCCAACCTAACCAATAAGTCCAACCCATGTAATAGCCGGCCCATGGTCCAATCAGATCATGCGCCATATCGACAAAGGATTTGTAATGCAGGTTGGCAAGCAACAATTCACCGAGCGCCCGCATTAAGAAGAAAAACATGCCACCAATAATCATGTAAATAAACAGAATTGATGGGCCTGCCAAAGAGATGGTTTTGCCTGACCCCATAAAGAGCCCTGTACCAATGGCACCGCCGATGGCGATCAACTGCAAATGGCGATTGGAGAGTTTACGTTGTAAGTCTTGGGGCGACTGTTCGCCTTCTGACTGATGAGATGTAACCGTCATATAAAGTTCCTTTTACTTTTTTCCTAAATGAGTCAGCACTTGATTTATACGCCATACCCTAGCTGTCTTTTAAAGACGGCTGACTCATTTCGATTGCAAGAAAATACGTATCTGACTACGTTTTATCTACTGCAAATACGTTACTTTTCTTCTTTTTTTATATTTTTTAAACAAAAATAAAGCGGATCGCTTTATTTTTGTGCTGCAACGACTGCAATTTCGATCAACCACTTCGGATTGACCAAGTCTGCCTGAATGGTGGCACGCGAAGGTGCAACATGACCTTTTAACCAGTCAATCCAGATGGTGTTGACCACTGGGAAATCGGACAGGTCTTTAAGAAATAATTGCGCCGACAATAAACGTGATTTATCAGTTCCTGCTGAAGCCAAAAGTTGTTCAATGGTGGCCAACACTTCACGGGTTTGCCCTTCAATATCTAAGTCGGCATTTTTAGGCACTTGTCCTGATAAATACACCACTTGATTGAAGACCGTCACTGCGCTCATGACTTCATTGGTATTGAGCTTTTGAATATCTGAATGAGACATAAGAAATCCTTATTCCTGAGTAATAAATGAAACACGTGCAGTCACACCACACATCAGTTCATAACCGATGGTGCCTGAACCTGCTGCCACTTCATCAATGGCTAAAATTGTGCCTGAACTGGATTGGCCCCAAAGCACCACTTCACTGCCAACATCGGCATCGCTGATTGGGCTGAGGTCTACCGCCAGCATATCCATGCTGACCCGTCCAATGATCTGGGTCCGAATCCCATTGACCAGTACTGGGGTTCCTGTTGCTGAAATACGTTGATAACCATCGGCATAGCCACAGGCAACGATGCCAATTCGGATCGGCTGCTCGGCCACATAACTGGAACCATAACCGACACTTTCATTGGCACTGAGTTCTTGTACGGCAATAATCTCGCTGCGCAAACTCATGCTCGGCGCAAGGCCCCAGTCCTGAATGGTATGTTTGGGATAATCGGGCGAACTGCCGTACAGCATGATGCCGCCACGGACATAGTCCGACTGTAATTGAGTTTGATATCTTAAGATTGCAGCACTGTTACTAACCGATCTTTCTCCCGGTAAACCTTCAATGCTGGCTTCAAATTGCTGCAGTTGATAGTCAATGCCAGTTTCACCAAAACGGTCACCATCGGCATCGGAGAAATGCATCATATGGGTGATGCTGGCAATGTTGTCTGACTGACTCAGCTGCTGCCAAATGTCACGATATTGTTGTGGTTTAAACCCTAAACGGTTCATACCACTGTTCATTTTCAGGAAAATATCGAATTGAGCAGGATAGGCATGCTGCTGTATCCAAGCCACCTGTTGGGTATTGTGTACGGTAAAACTCAGTTGGTATTGCACACAATCAAACAGGTCTTGGGCCGAGAAAATTCCTTCCAACAATAAAATCGGACCGGTCCAGCCCAAAGCCCGCAGACGTTTTGCTTCGTCCAAATCCAGCAAGGCAAAACCATCGGCGCTTTTAAAAGATGCATAAACACGTTCAATTCCATGCCCATAAGCATTGGCTTTGACCACCGCAAACACTTTGCTGTTCGGAACCGATTGCCTTACCACCGCAAGGTTTTGACGTAAGGCTTGGGCATGGATCACCGCAGTAATTGGACGAGGCATAATTAACTTCCCTGTCTGTGCAATTAAGCGGCGTGCGAATAACGTTGAATCGACAAACCATCGGTACTGATGTCAGGGCGATGGTTCATGACCAGATCACTGATCAACTTGCCTGAACCACAGGCCATGGTCCAACCTAAAGTGCCGTGCCCTGTATTCAGGAACAGATTCTTGTACTGGGTTGCACCAATAATCGGCGTGCTGTCTGGGGTCATTGGACGTAGGCCAGTCCAGAATGAGGCTTGAGCGAGATCTCCACCTGGGAACAAGTCCTGCGTCACCATTTCCAAGGTAGCACGACGATCTTGATTCAATCCAAGATTGAAGCCGCTCAATTCAGCCATACCACCAACACGAATTCGTTGATCAAAACGGGTAATCGCAACTTTATAGGTTTCATCCAATACCGTTGATTGTGGTGCAAATTTTGGCTCTACAATCGGAATGGTCAGCGAATAACCTTTCACTGGATAAACCGGTAAATTCAGTTCCAGTGGTTTCAGGAAGTCACGAGAGTAACTACCAAAGGCCAAGACATAACGATCCGCAGTAAGAACTTCACCATTGACCTTGACGCCTTTGATTTCATCGCCTTCAACAATCAGGTTTTCGACATTTTGGTCGAATTTGAATTCAACACCCAAATCTTGCGCCAGTTTTGCCAAGGCATTGGTAAATAAATAGCAATCGCCCGTTTCATCATTCGGTAAATGTAGGCCACCGACCAATTTATCAGTATGGGCTAAAGCAGGCTCTACACTCGCCAGTTCTTGGGCATTCAGTAAAGTGAAGTCGACACCACACTCTTGCAACACTTGAATATCACGTTGTACCGCTTCAAGTTGCGCGTCGCTACGGAATACTTGTAAGGTGCCCTTCGAACGGTTTTCATAGTTGATGCCGGTTTGTGCTCTTAAATCACGTAAGCAGTCACGGCTGTATTCTGCCACACGCATCATGCGTTCTTTGTTCACCGCATAGCTTTGTGGATTACAGTTTTTCAACATCTGTGCCATCCACTGCAACTGCCACATACTGCCATCAATATTGATCGCTAATGGCGCGTGATGCTGGAACATCCACTTGACTGCTTTAAAAGGGATACCCGGTGCTGCCCATGGGGTTGAGTATCCTGGGGAGATTTGACCCGCATTACCAAAACTGGTTTCTTTGGCAGGTCCTGATTGACGGTCAAGTACCGTCACTTGCGCACCTTGTTGTGCAAGATAATAAGCACTTGCCACACCAATGACGCCACTTCCTAAAACGATTACGCGCATAACAGATCCCTCAAGCACACACTAGGTTATTTAACTAGTATATTTTTGGATCAATAGTTTTTTTCACTGATTTTATGACTATAATCTAGGTAATTTAATATTTTCGTCGCGAAAAAATTAAAATAAAAGGGAATCTTCTATGCGTAAATTAGACCGGATTGATCGCCAGATTTTAGATATTTTGCAACGTGAAGGCCGCATTGCCATCAGTGAGTTGGCATCTCGGGTCAACCTGTCCACCACGCCCTGCTCAGAACGAGTGAAGCGTTTGGAGCGCGAAGGGATTATTGTGGGCTACTATGCTCGACTCAACCCAGCTTATGTTGATCGTAGCCTACTGGTGTTTCTGGAAATCAAACTGTCTGCCAAATCTGGCGATGTATTTGATCAGGTGGCACGGGATCTGGTTGATATTCCAGAAGTACTGGAATGCCATCTGATTTCAGGTGAGTTTGATTATCTGGTCAAAGCACGCTTAAAGGAAATGAGTGCCTATCGCCGCCTATTAGGTGATTTATTAAAAAAACTGCCAGCCTCCGCCTCTTCACATAGCTATATTGTGATGGAAGAAGTCAAAGAGTCTTTATATTTAGATATGGGGATATAAACTTGTACCCAATAAAAAAGCCCTGATTTAAGGGCTTTTTTGTTATTTCATCCAGAAATTTTTGCCGTAATAGGCCCCATTTAATTGGGTTATTTCAATCAGTTTTTCTCTGAATAGATGAAAATAGGCTTCATCGGGTGGAGTCGGATTACACCAGAACGCATCCAGATCACCTTGTACGGTTAACCCAGGCAGATCATATAGCGAACGCCCCAGAGTCTTTACCGGGATGTGGTGATAAAGTGCCTGAATCCCCGTTGTACTGTTAATCGTGACCAAACCTAGACCATGTTTTAATAAAGTCGGCAAATGGATATCACAGAAATAATGAACCCGATCCTCTATCCCCAGCTTTGCTGAGACGTCCTGAATCAACTGAGCATATTGACGATAACCACGGTCCATTGGATGATGCTTGAGTACTAAATGATGCGCTGGATTGGCATGCTGTGCAAAAGAGTGAAGAATCTCGACGATACAGTCGCGAATATCCGTGTAATCACTATGTACACGAACCTGTGAATCATTATGCACCTGTAAGGTATAGATAAAATAATTCTTACTGTGTTGCTGAATAAAGGCATCAAAGCGCTTCGGCTCAACCAAAGAGTTTTTAAAACGACGTAACATCGCCATAAACCAGTAGCCAAACTCTTGTACTGGGTTATACCCCCGATGATGTCGATAAAAAGGATAAAGCCAGAACAGCAAAGCCCAACACAGATAATATTGAAAACCGCTCCACAGCATCAGGTGGTAGTGGTTATCACTGGATTCGCGATGCAGCTCTACAGCGTCCTGATTATTTTCAGCTAAGAACAGTTGTTTAAAATTCGAAAAGTCATTGACCCCATCCGCCTCAAAGGTAAGGTAGTCTGGGCGAATATAACCTTCCTCAAACACATAGAACTTGATCTGCAACTGTTGCGCAACCGCGTGTGCCTGTTGATGGTAGAAACGGCAATCGCCGAAACATACAATCGCATCAATTTGATTCTGCTGAATATGTTCAGACAACCAAGCGCCAAAATCAGTTGATTTTTTTCGGTAATGCCAAATATTCGGGCGAGAGTGGTAATAACGCCAGTCCCCCGCATTAAAATTGACTTTAAAACACTCAATTTGTTTGGTTGTAAGCCAGTCTGACAAATCTGTGAAGAATGAGCCTATTGGACCTTGTAATAACACAACTTTTTTGGCTGACAATAGCTCATCTAGATATATAGACAATCTCTAATCCTAAAACTTTATTTTCAATTCACGCAAGCGTGTAAACATCCATGACCAAACGCTTGATGGAGATTTCTCGGCCGTTTGCTGTAATTTGCATATCTGTTGCATCACATGTTCTGGTGTGACCAACGGAATCTGTAATATACGCGTCTGCGGTAAATTATAAACAGGATATTCTACCAAAACACTAAACGCTAACTCGTCCACTGTGAGCTTACGTTGTCTTCTCTCACATGTGTGTCGATCAACTGTAACTCCCCAACCTGCATAAAACGGCATACCATAACAGTATACTTTAATGTTTCTTAACAGTGCTTCAAATCCAGATAAAGAGGTGATTGTGTGCAGCTCATCAATATATTCGAATAGTGTGATAATTGATACGTTTTTTTCAACCCGATCGACCAGATGCTTCATCTCATCCCATGCAATTTTGCCCTTTCTAAGGCCTTCTTCGACATCTGGGTGAGGTTTGTAAATAATATAAGCATCAGGGTGGTTTTTTCGAACTTCTTCGATCAAAGCCAGATTGGTTTTAATATCGATCCCACCCAGCTGAATCGATAAGTCATCCTCGACCTGCCCCACCACTAAAATGATTTTTTTCTCAATATTCTGAAGCGCTTGAACACCATCTGAAAGCTGCTGACCAACGTTATATTTAGTCAGTTTATTTTGAATGATCTGCTGTACCAACGACTGAATACGGCACTGCTGCTCTGGGCTGAGCTGTACCTGATTCAGTAGCTGTTCCAAGCGTGATGGACGCGTGGCATCGTAGTAGATTCCGACATCATCAAAGACCAATGAAAAAGGCCGAATAAGTTTAGCACCGAGTCCCAACGAGCGAAGAAAACCATCTTCAACCGTCCATACCTGTTGGTAGCCTTGTTGCTTGAGTAGCGCAGCCTTTTTCCCCCACGCCACAATGGCTTGATCTTTAGCTGGTTTACGCCAGTGTTTAAAGCGTAGTTCAACCTGAGGAAAGGCCAGAAACTCTTTAATAAAGCTCTTCTTCCATCGACTAAAACCATAAGCCACCACAGTTGTAGCGGGGATTTGTTTTTGAAATTCAATATTAGGAATCAGAGTATCTACAATTTCCTGCAATTCACAGACCTGCTGCGAAACAGGCGAAACATATTTGGCATAGCGTAAATAAGCCGCGGCAAAAAGCTGTTCAATACTCCGCGAGACATGTCTACGGTTTTGAATCGCTTCAGGCAATTGCATACGATCATGTGTTAACCCCCAGCCTGCATACCACGGTATGCCAAAGCAATTCACAGGCTTGCCGCACAATAATGCTTCGAAGCCCAATTGAGAACTCACCACATAGACTTCCGACATGTGCTGGCACAATTCGATCGGATTATAATTCTCTGTCAGTAGCTTGATATTGGGTGCGTTGAGGTGCTCAAGTGAAAAGTGGCTTTGGGCTTTTCCGGCTAAAACATCAGGATGTATTTTCACCCAAATAGTTGCATCAGGATGATCAGTTAGCGCTTGTTGCAGCATGCGATTAAAACTTTCTGCCGATGCCATTGCATAGCGAATCGATTGATCCCCCATGGTTTGATCAACCACAAGGATATTTTTTTGATTATGAAATTCGCTTAATTTAAGTGATTGGTAATGTAAATTGTATTTGCTGATACCCGCATTCAAAATCTTCTGAATCAGTGCTTGCGCTTGTAATATCTCATCTTCAGAAAGTGATAACGCCAAGATGATCTTTTCTAAATCCGAGAATTGTGTCGCATCAAAATAGATACCCGATTGATCTAAAACGACAGAAAGTGGTTGATAACCCGCTTTACCGAGACCCAAAGAACGGATAAAGCCATCTTCTGCACACATGGCAATGCCATGCTGCTCCAAAGCGAATGCTTGTGCTTTTTTAAAACTGTTCTTACGCCCCCAACCCCAAAATATTTTATTATTTTTCGTGTTTGTGCGTTTTTCGATTTCTTGTGTCAATGATTTATATAAATCATTGTTTTTAAAAAAATATATTTTCTTAATCCCAGAAGGAATGTAATCTAACATATGAACGTTTACAATGTTGGCGCAGTTCATTTACTATTATATCACATATTCTTTTCAAAATTTTTTCTACCCTATGGTGGGGGATATTTGAAACTAAGCCACTAATTCAAATTAAGTTTTTTAATGGAAAAATCAATTAACATTTTAGCTGTCTTGGATGACTTTACATTTAGCGCGCTTAATTTAGAAGCAAATGTAAATTTAATTTCATACCAACACTGGTTCTATCATTTTTTCCCAGGGAAGATTGATTTTGTCTTAGTTGAATCTGCATGGTTAGGTCAGCAGCGGAAATGGCAATACCATATCGCAGACTATCCCGAGCATCCAAGACGCAATAATGATAAAGTCAAAGCATTGATTCAATGGGCTAAAAAACATCAAATTCCAACAATTTTCTGGAATAAAGAAGACCCGTATCATTTTGATCAATTTATTGATTCTGCACGTTTATTTGATTTTATTTTTACCACTGACCGTGCATCCATCCCGAATTATCAACGCTTGTGTCCAACAGCAAAAATTAATTATTTGAATTTCCCGTTTCAGCCCAAAATTCACTATCCTGCCCCAATCAGCCAAACAGTTTCTCGCTCTAGCTTATTTATGGGCAGCTATATGCATCATATGTTCCCAGAACGTCGTAAATGGCAAGATATCTTATTTCAAGCTGCAGCACCGCATGGTCTATGCATCATCAACCGACACGATGACAAAAAAGACAAAAACTATAAGTTCCCCGCAACGCTAAAAGCTGAATATTTACACTCGGTCCCTTATCGTGAGACGGGACATATTATGCGTAAATTTCAACAAATCATTAACGTCAACTCAGTCACCACTTCCCCAACCATGCTCTCAAGAAGAGTGGTCGAAGGCATGGCTTGCGGTCATCTGGTGATTAGTAACCCGAGTCTTGCCCTACAGAATTTATTTCCAGATCTATGTGAAGTGGTTGAAACACAGGAACAGGCAGATGAATTATTTACCCAACTCAGCTATGGGTTAAGTCAGCAACAAAACGAAAAAATACGTTATGCTTGTGATCATGTATTCACCCACTATACGGTGAAACAATGGTTAAAAGACATCCTCAACAGTTGCCAAATCGATCACCCCTACTTATATGCTTAAATTTTTTTTCTCGAAAAAGAAAAGACCAGATTATGGTGCGGTTGATTTATCAATCGTCATTCCGATCGACTTAAGCTATCGTAGCCATGATATTTTGCAACGAATCAAACGTCTGGTCGCAATCGCACAAGACCAGTCCATTAGTTTTATTTTAGGCTGTAATGCACAGCCAGAACGCCAAGTACAACAACTCCAAAAGATCATTGCAGGCTGCCCACAAATTATTCTGGTGATTGACCACAGTGCTAGCGGCCATCTTTCACGTCTAAGAAATATTGCATTGGCGCAGGTACAAACACGCTATGTCATGTTTCTTGATATCGATATTCATATCAATCTTCAGCAAATCCATAACGCATTTACCGAGGTACAACAGCATCCTGCACAGTTGTGTATGTACCCATGTTTGTATTTGAGTAAAAAAGGCAGCAAGCAGGTCAACCGCCTGACATTAGCAGCGTTTAGACACGCATATTATGACTTTAGGCGAGACCTGATTTTACATCTCGCCTTCCCATCGTCCATCATCATTACCGACTTGAAGTCTGTACACGCAATTCATGGTTTTGATGAACAGTTTATAGGACATGGCTATGAAGATTTTGATTTTATGCTGCGCTTGTTTCAGCATAAAGGCTTAATCGACTATCAACCAGCCTTATTACTTGATGAAACCTATCTCGCACCGATGATGGCTACAGGTTTTCGAGCCATTTTGGCAGTGAGCCAACTAGAACAATTGCTTAAAAAACAATACTTTTTACATACCCATCATGAAAAAGATAAAAAGAGTCTCTATCACCAACAGCGGCAAGCCAACCAGCAACGCTTTGAAATGAAACTCAAACAACAGATAAATGCAGAAGCGAAAGTCACTGATACAGCCCCACCGTATCTGTTGAAAGCATTCTTTCAGTTATTAGCACAGCATTCTCTCAATCGCCCTGAATACTCAGCACTTTGGGCGGAGATTCAAGGGCATAAATTGAGAAAATAATTATATGAATTGATAAAGTTTGTTTAAAGTTTTACAACACTATTTTGAAATATGAAAATTATGATAAAATTAACAAATTAAGCAAGCATATTAAACGGGAACTAATGCAAAAACGTAATATTCGACTTAAAGAACTAGGTACTAATATCAATAAAATATATGCACCGACTCTAGAATATTTAGAAAACTGCCCCCGTCTTAATAAAAATGAAGTCTATGAAATAACAACAGATAATGAAGGCAATCAACCAACTATTTTTGGAAATGAATCAAATAATAAAATCTTTATGATTGGAGATTCATCTATAGAATGCATGTATATCCGAAATAGTAAAAAAGTACATACAGCATTAGAAGAAATTTTGCTAAAAAATGGATATGACTATGAAATAAAAAACTTAGGAACTTCAGGCTCTCAAACTTTGAATATTATTAATTTATTAATAAATAAATTAATTAATAAAACAAATTCTACTGTAATAATAGCTCTTCCATCAAATGATGAAGGTCCTTTACTTTACGAAGAAGATTATTTTTCACCACATATATATCATGCTACAATTTTACCAGCCACAGAAAGAAAAGTTAAAAGAAATAATGAAATAAATATAGAGATTTATAAAAGAAATTTAGGTCTTATAAAAGCAATCTGTAATCAACTGAATTTAAAGTTACTTTTTACTTCAATTTGTTATACAACTGATGCCCCTCACCTGAAAACTATAAACAATATTGCACGAGAATACTGCAATATCAATAAAATACCATTCTTAGATCTAGAAGAAGAATTTCAAATCAATTCACATTTCTTTTATGATAAATTGCATTTCTTACCCGAAGGGTCTGTCTTTTTTGCACAAAAGCTTTTTAATTTTTTGAAAGACCAACTTATTCAAAATAGTAAAAAAAATTTAGAGATTCTTAAATTCAATTGTTCTGGCATGTTGGAGAAAAATACCATATGGAGTGAAACTATTTCCAACATAAATAGCCAAACAAAAATCAAACTAGTTATAGACTTTGAACATTTAGAGAATACCAAAACACCTGCATTATATGCAATTGATTACTTTAATATTAAAACAAAAGTTTCATTGATTAAATCAGAAAATCCAGATATTGGATATTACAAATATTTCTCTGGACAACCCAGTAAAAGGGTAGAAAAAGTTTTTAATATTGAAATCCCATCAGATTGTAAAGAAATTAAAGTTGGAATTAGAAAGTGGGATGGAAGAGGAATTTATGTCCATAATGCTTTTTTATCAGTACTTAAATAATTAGCATAGCAATTACCATTGATGAAATTAAGTTATTAAATATTTCATTAATGGTAATAAATCAATCAAATGAACTAGTTATTTCCTTAAAGTTTATATCCTTATAAGCAATACGGAAATTTTTTGATGGTTCCTGATATTTATATACACCAAACTTTAACCTAAAATTAGGCTCAGCGTTACTATTTTCTGGATAACCCATAGCTCCTGTCCAATTCAAAACTTCCTTATTATTTTCAAAAATTATAATTTTCCCTTGCATATCCGAACTAATCTGAAAATTTACTTTAAACTTTTTCCATTGCGGACTAAGTTTAACATTCACTAAATTCTTTCCAGCAATACTATTTTGAGGATTCCTGATCATAAATGCAGCATGGTCACTACTCCCTCTTTTCATTCTCAATCCAAAAATTGGTGAATATTGAGGAGCTTGCCATATTTGTAATAAATAAAAAGACTCATTCGTTATATCCGAATCTGGAAAAACTTTTAGCTTAAAATTAATCTCATAAGCTTTTCCAAACTTAATCTTAGGATTTGCAAATGTTAATTCAACCCTATCATTGACTTGTTTATTATCAGCAACCGACGCAGAGTTCATCATAGCTTTTCTTGTATTACTGAATTTTCCAACTAGGGGTTTTTCAGCTGGCACTGCAAAAACGACAGCATCTCCGTCTAATTTTGGAGCAATAGCATTACCTTGACACTTTCCTGAAAGCCGCCCATTACTTTCAGAGATATAATTTCCTCCATTACCAATTTTTTCCGAGCAACCATCTGCATTTAATATCTCTAAAGCATATGCTTGTGAAAATTGACATGCGATTAGAAATAGAACAAATCTTTTAAAAATCATATACTTTACTTCCTAAGACCATAGGGTATATTTAACAAATTCTTTAGACTGTTCTATAAAAATATACATCATATCTTAAAGAAAGATTAAATTTTAACCCACTCTTTATGATTCATTATTCGATTTATGACATCTATATAGTTATAATTCATTAAATCCAAAACTGTAGCTTTTAATAAACCATTAATTAACAAAGTCTGCATAACAAGATGGGAACCACCTTTAACTGGTATGAAATATGGTAATGGATAGGCCGTTAATATCGTTTCTTTCATAAACCTTATATCTCCAGATTCTAATGGATCATAAATAATAAAAACTGGTTTTGATGTTTTAGGTACATTACTGATCGGAACATGTTTATATTCGACATCCTGATAATCTGGATGGCTCATAATCGGATGAACTGGTAACATTGGAGCGCCAGCAATGATAGTTGCATCTAAAATACCACCGAAATAGCAGGCACAATATCCTCCTAAACTGGTCCCATATACAAAAACTTTTTTCCCAATAGTTTTATCTTTAATTACTTTTTCAAATAGTTCTAAGCTTAAATCCTGATACTGGTTTTTATCATGCTTGTGTAATGCAATTAGATTCCAACCATTAGACAAAATAAATTCAGCTCCAAAAGGAGAAGTCGTTTTATCTGTTTGCGCAGAATTAAATGTTACAAATGTTATGTTTGACTCTTGATTAAATTCTGTGATCTTTAATCTTTCCTCTTCATGTAAAACTTCTTCATTAACAACAAATACACGCCCATACTTGTCTAAATAAAAAAATCTTTTAATGATTACTTTATCACTTTCTAAAACAGTATTTTCACATTCAGGCCTATTGAATAACTTTAAACAATAAACTTTATTCTTTTCAAGTTTTACCTCTAATTCGGAATAAGTTTTCTTAGTATAGGATTTTGCAGCAATCCTTTTATTTCCAGATAAGATATAAAATGCAAAATCTGAGCCAAAATTTTTCTTTACGTGTACTGTAAAGTTCGGCTCTGTAAATGTAACTTTCTCAAACTCAAAACTCATTTTTCTACCCTTAAAGAAGCTTAATACAATTCTCAATTTCTTGAAAATCTTCCCCAATAATAGAACTTAAGAGATTATTATTTGAAACAGATTTCTTTATATCTCCCATGCGCGATTCTTTGTAACTAGGTTGAATATCATTTGAATCATATCTATTTTTTATGACCTCTACTAATCGGTTAATAGTAGTACTCTTACCAGACCCAGTACAAACCACTAAGAAGTTATTGTCATTTAGATTATAATCCATCAATTTTATATTAGCTTTAGCTACATCTTTAACATAGATGAAATCACGGTATTGTTCACCATCACCATAAATCGTTATTGGAAGTTTTTGTCTAATACGATTATCAAATATAGAAATTACTCCACTATACTCACTATGGGGATCTTGCCGAGGTCCATAAACATTAAAATATCTTAATGCAATACATTCTAATCCATATTGTGAAGCATAAAGCTTCATATATTGTTCTGTGACAAACTTCTCTAGACCATAAGGTGAGATAGGTCTAGTAATAGATTTTTCATCTTTAGGTAATGCTGGTTCATCCCCGTAAATAGCCGCACTACTTGCAAACAAGAAACGCTTTACAGCATTTTTTCTTGAAGCTTCAAGAATACTTAGAGAACCTTTAATATTAACCTCATTCGTGAGCAATGGGTTTTCTATTGATGTTTGGACAGATGCTATAGCTGCTTCATGAAAAACATATTGGACATCATGCTTCTTAAAGATTTGACATATCTCTTCATGATTACAAATATCAGTTTTATAGAAGATAAATTTACTTGATATATCTTTCAATAAATCGATATTAGATTGCTTTCCTGAATAAAAGTTATCAACACCAATTACAATATTTGAAGGTTCTTTTAACAACTCTTCACAAATATGAGAGCCAATAAAGCCAGCAGCACCAGTAACTAAATAGATCTTTTCCATATTTTACCTCACGCTCGCATATATAAAGTCTAAATATGCTTTAATTGTAATATTTAAATCAAAATTATCTTTTGCATATTTTTTTACTTTATTAATTTCAGCTTCAGAAAAAACATCATTATTAAATATATATTCAGCTGCCAATTTTACATCATTAAAAATAGGTGCTTCTCTATAAACATCTTCTGCACCGGGCCAATCAAAAATTACTGGTTTGGCACCTGATGCCATTCCTTCTGCAACAGCAGTATGGCAACCTTCAATATCACTAGTCGAAAGCATCCAACCAATTTTTCGGAACCAAGCTGCAACATCAGCTCCATAATCATCAAAAATAACTCCACCTTTTAAAATAGGGCTATTCTCAATTCGTTGATATTGTTCTATGAAATATTTTTTCTCATCTTCTTTAACCCATACGAAAGGAATATCCCATGGTTGTTTAGACTTTATACGCAGTGTATATCTAGAATCTAAATTACGTAAATATTCTAAAGTATCTAAAGCACGATCCAATCTTTTTAAAGTTGGAACCATACCCAATAAACCTAAAGTATATTGATATGATTTTGCTTTCGGTCTGTCAAACAAATCTATATCTGCATATTGAGGAATAGTAGATATTTTTTCTTCTAACCATCCATAATTTTTTATGCAGTGATCTTTTATATAATCACTTACAACTATCATTTTGTCTACATTATCAAATTTTATTAAATCTGGTTGACTAGTCGTGATTTCAAAACGATGTAAGCGAACTAATAACTTCTGATGAGATAATTTATTTTGGCTATAATAAACAGCTGCTCCTACAGCCCATTCACATAAAATAATATCAGCCCATTCCAATAACTCTTTTGATTTTTTTGCATCATGACGAAGTGTAGTATTCCAATTATCAAATCTAACTTCTAGGTTATTATCTTTTAGTATTTCATCGATGATTCTAGTAAAGAACTTATTATCATGAGATGCAATCAATACTTTCTGTTTTTCTTTCAAAATAGGTCTAACGATTAATTTTTCCTGCTCGTAAAAAGGAGCCAATCGCACTTTATAAGTATTAGAAAAACTATACTCTTTAGCAACTTCCTGCAATTTTTTCGACCAATAAACATAAAGTTTAGGGTAGTTTACAAAACTATCAACTACAGTAGGAATTTCTTCTATTGTATTAACAAACCCTGGATAATCATTTCCAACTAGTCTAATATTTGCAGCAGTTTTCTTTAATAAAGGTAATGTACCAACGGACATTGCTTCTAAAAGCTTGGTTGAAATCTCATTACTTGTATCATAAACATCTTGTCTTAAAGAAAGCATAAATGAAGCTTGAGATACTTTTTGAATAGTACCTTTACGATCTAATTGTTTGATCCAAGTAAAATTTGAGCAAGTTTCTGAATTTAATAACTTATCCTTAATTCTTCCTACAAAACTTTTATCAAGTTTTGATGAATTGATCTTAGAACCAACATACATAAGTTGATATTTATTAAATCCATCAATCAATAGTAAATCTAAAAAATCTTCTACATAATACTGTTTATCTAATTTTCCCGCATATATTAATATAGGATTTTTAATTTTCTTCTGTATTGTTTTCACCATTGACTTTTTAAAATCTGGAACAATTGGATTTAAAACAATAACCTTTCCTATAAAATCTGGATATTTGTAATCGAAGTATGACCGCATTTCTTCAGTTTGCAATATCACTCGAGAAATATAAGGCAGTGCTTTTTTTATGATATCTTGCTCGTAATCATCTTCATAAATATTTAACTTAGCAAAATATGTATCAACTTTGGATAAGATTTTCTTATAAGATGGATTTTCAGCCTTACTTACTAATTCCTTTAAATATCGTGGTGCTCTCAATATAATATGATCTAAATGAATTTTTTTGTCTAATCCATTTAAAATAGTAAACAGTTCATAACTAGAACATGGATTCTCATTACCCTTATTTATATAAGGATTATTAAAAAGATCAATAATATTTACATGAGGGATTTCATCCAACAGAATACGAGAATTAATTTTATCTCTTAAAATCAAATAGACATTGAATTTATCTTTAGGAAAAATTGATGATATTGATTGTAACCAGATAGATGAGCCATCTATACCATTTGTTGATATATCACCAAATATAGCAACATTTTTCTTATTTACAATCATTCTTAAACACTCTCATCAAACAACACATTATTAAACAAAGACAATCTATCTAAAATAATAGGAAACAGAGCCAAATCATTTTTATGAACTAGCACCTTATTAATTCTATTATTTTTCAACAATAAGTCTAAAAATTGATTTGTTTTAGGAATATCATCATAAGTTCCAAAGTAGCTCCACAATGGATTATCAATTATGTGAGATAGATTTAACTCTATCTCATCAAAATTACCATAGAGTAATAACTCTCTAAAATTATTAGGAGTAAGCAATGTCCAACCATTTTGTTTTGCTAGCTCATTACTAAACGTTAAGACCTGCTTTCTATCTTTTAAAATTGGTAAAAAATAAAACTGAGGACTTGGTTCTTCATTATTTACTCTAACTGGGGAATGATTAATTGCTACTTCCTGTTTGAGTATTACTCTACTTTCATTAAGCAAGGTATTTTTCACATTAGCTTTTTTTGTCGCAGCTAGAAGTTCTTTTATAAACTTATTCAACTCTAAAATTTTTATAGAATTAGGTCTATCATAGAATTTCATAATCGCCATTCCAACACGGAAAGCATGAGTATTCTGTAATTGAAAAACCTTTTTCTCTAAATCATGAATATAGTTTTCAATTTCATTGACCGATTTTAGTTCTTTCATTATTTTACCTAATTATCCCACGAAGCTCATCACAGAATCAGCTGGCAGCTGAATAAACTCGGTATGCTTCACTAAAACTGCACGCACATCTGCTTGCTCTAAAGCTTCATCTAAGTCAACTAAACGACCATTTGTGATTTCAGCTGGTAATTTATGAATATTCGGTTCAACCAAAAATAGCTCTACGTCATGCTTCAAACCAAATTCTTTCGCAATTTCGACCGCTGGGCTTTCACGTAAATCGTCAATATCAGGTTTAAAAGCTAGACCTAATAAAGCCACTTTTGGTTTACGTCCTAAAGCGCCGAGTTTTTCAATCTCATTTTCAATTTGCTGAATAACCCATTTTGGTTTGTAATCATTCACTTCACGCGCTGAACGCACCATTTTTGCCAACTCAGGCGTTTTGTTGACAATAAACCATGGATCTACAGCGATACAGTGTCCACCGACACCCGCACCTGGTCTTAAGATATTGACTCGTGGATGATGGTTGGCCAGTTTAATTAACTCCCATACATCAATATCGAGACTGTCACAGATTAAAGAAAGCTCATTGGCAAAAGCAATATTGACATCACGGAAAGCATTTTCTGTCAGCTTAGTCATTTCTGCAGTACGTGCATTGGTCTCTAACAACTCACCTTTAACAAAGATACGATAAACATCTTTTGCTTTTTGGGTACATGCTGCTGTCACACCACCAATGGTACGGTTGTTTTCAACCAATTCACGAATCACATGACCAGGCAGGACACGTTCAGGACAGTACGCAATATGTACATCCACTTCAGTATCTGTTTCATGCTTTGCAAATTTCAAATCAGGACGTAGGACAGATAACCACTCGACCATCTGTTCTGTCGCTCCGACTGGCGAAGTTGACTCTAAAATGATGATATTGCCTTGCTCTAATACAGGTGCAATGGTATTTACTGCAGCTTCGATATACGAAAGGTCTGGTGTGTAATCTTCACCTTTAAATGGTGTCGGTACCGCAATCAAGAATGCATCTGCTTTTTCTGCTTGAAGAGAAGCTCGTAAATGACCAGAAGACACTACTTTTTTTACGATTTCTTCTAAACCAGGCTCCACAATATGAATCTTACCTTCATTGATGGTATCAATCGCATATTGATTAACATCAAGCCCAATCACTTGTGCCCCAGCATTTGCAAACATGGTTGCTGTTGGCAAACCAATATAACCCAAACCACTAACTGAAATTTTTAACTCTGACATGGAGATTCTCTACAATATTTAAAATATGCTTCTACTATTCATTAACGATTTGCGATTAAGCAAATTGCTTTAAATGCTCAATAATTCTTTTACATGATAGTCCATCGCCATAAGGATTATGCGCAAGACTCATTTGCTGATGCAGTTCTTGGTCATCTAATAACGCAGAGGTCTGCTGAATAATTAATTCTTTTGAAGTGCCCACCAGTTTTACCGTGCCAGCTTCCACAGCCTCTTGGCGCTCTGTGGTATCACGCATCACCAAAACAGGAATACCCAAAGATGGTGCTTCTTCTTGGATACCACCAGAGTCAGTTAAAATGATATGGCTATGTTGCATTAACCAAATAAACTGGACATATTCTTGCGGTTCAATCAATTTAATATTTTCAACACCATCAAGATATTGATAAACAGGTTGCATCACATTCGGGTTCATATGTACAGGGTATACAAATTCGACCTCTGGATAGCTTTCCGCAAGTGCCTTAATCGCTTTACAGATATTCTCAAAACCCTCACCAAAGTTTTCACGACGGTGGCCAGTAATCAAAACTCGTTTTTTATCGAGATCCAGCATATGAAAATGCGCACGCATTTCCTGCTGTAACGCTTCATTATTATTAAGCTGATCTTTCACATAAAAGAGCGCATCAATTACGGTATTACCGGTAATACAGATTTTGCTTTTGTCGATATGTTCTTGGAGTAAATGGTTGGCAGAGGTCTCTGTTGGACAGAAATGCCATTTCGCAATCACACTAGTCAATTGACGATTGGCTTCTTCTGGCCATGGCGAGTAAATATCATAAGTACGCAAGCCTGCTTCAACATGACCCACATCAATCTTTTGATAGAAAGCTGCCATTGCTGTGCTGAGTGTAGTAGAGGTATCACCATGTACCAAGACTAAGTCTGGTTTACAATCCACCAAGACTTCTTCCAACGCCAACATCATTCTGGCATTCAGTTCAGTTAAGCTTTGGCCTGCTTTCATGATATTAAGATCATAGTCAGGTTGGATATCAAATACAGATAAAACGGAATCCAGCATTTGTCGATGCTGAGCTGTGATACAGACTTTTGTTTCAAAAAATGGATCTGCACTTAATAGTTTTACCAAAGGCGCCATTTTAATCGCCTCAGGTCTTGTTCCAAACACAACTAACACTTTCATACTTTCACCAAATTATTCAATAATTTATTAGAAAATTATTGTTTCAACACCATATTCTATCAACATGTTTGTTTTAACCCTGACTCATTTATGCATCAGAGAATTATGTCTATACATGCAACAATCAAATTATCCCTATAAATCCAATGCCACCTTGGCTGCAACCGCAATTTGGAACAATACTTGAGTAATCCCACGCGTTAATTCCACAACTTTGGTCTGTACTTTAGGAAGGACTAAAATTTCATCCCCCTGTTGAATCTTATAACGCTTACTCACCAGTTCAGACTCACCATTTTGATGAATCACCACCAATTTTGATTTATTCGATTTCTGGGTAAAACCACCGACCTGATCAATATACGATGCCGCAGTCATATTCGGTTGCCATACCACCCCATTCGGGAAAGTCACTTCACCGTGGATCATAACCACTGAGGTTTTTTCTGGAATATTTAAAATATCGCCATTTTCCAAAATCACGTCATCAAAATCTTTAGGATTCAAGACCACTTGGCCTTTAGGCTGAATCGTACGTGCTTTGGCAATAAACTGTTTGACCAACTCGGCATCTTTTACGCGTAGATTAGCCTCTTCCTGCGTGGTTGAGCGTACAGAAAGTGTTGCTTCTTCAAGTTTATCTAAAGAAACGTTTAACATTTCCTTTTGTCGCTTAGCAACCGATGGACGGAAAAGCTGTAAGGCATCCACCTCTGATAGGGTATTCGGCTGAATCTGCTTCATCACTTCTGACAGTTTAGAACCATAAGGTAGTACCACCGCATGGGCGCCATTATGTGCCCCTTCAATCCGTACCTGAATAGTGCCTGCAAAACGATCAGCCGTAACAGTTAAAATATCCCCATCTTCAATCACCACATTATTGGCAGCAGAGAGTGGATAGTATTCACTGCGATACTCTGTACCCTGACGGCGCATAATACTGACATTGGTCGCGCCTGGTTTCAGTTTTGCTACTGATAATGCCTGAGCAACTGTGACTTCAGGAACGTTAAATTCAAAGTCATAGGCATTAAATACTTCACCTGACACCGAGAAGGTATGGCTACGCGGCGCTACCACAATCACATCGCCATCACGGAAGCTATAAGGCTGTAGTTTGCCTGCAATTAAAAAGTCATAGAGATTGACGTATTGCTTGAGCTGCCCATTACGCATAATGCGGATATCGACATAGCTACCACGTTGTGCGTCAACTCCACCGGCACGGTCCAGATATGCCAGTACACTGTCATTGGCGACACCACCATAAGCACCCGGTTGATTCACGAAGCCCGTAACCATGACTTTCACGGGTTGCGACTGAACCAAGGCTGCATAGACCCCTACATTAGCGACATAGGTTTTACGAACATAGCCTTCAATCAAAGACTGTAGTCGACCATTGGTGGTACCCGCGACTTTGACAGGTCCGACATTGGGAATAAAAATATTGCCTTGCGGGTCCACAGTTAAAGTACCCGCAAACTGGTAAGCACCCCAGAGGCGTAAATTAATATTATCGCCAGGGTTCAGCACATAGCTATCATTAAAGGTCGAACCTGCAGTACTGGCAAAAGCACCTTTAAATAGCTGTTCACCAAACATTTTGGTTGCTGTTGGGTATTTTTGTGCGCTACTTGGAGAAAGCCCAACCACCGATTGACTTGGTAAAATCGTATTATCGACCACATCATTATTTGTTTGTAAAACATTACTTGCTAAATCTTGTGGTAAAAGAGACTGTGTATCTGCCGCAAAACTATAAAAAGAAGACAATGCAAGCATACTGGTCAATAATATTTTTTTCATTGTGTTTACTCCTTATGCTCACGGATAATCGAGTAAATCAACATCGTGATACCAAATAAAATATTTAAAACTAAAAAATAGGTTGCAATCAGATAAAGCGTACGTGGATAAAGTGCGTCTTGTGCTAACTCTGGGGTAGATATAACAACTAATTTTTTCAGTTTGCGAGACGCTTCCAAACGGGCTTTTTCAAGCGATGCCAATGAAAGCTTATAGAGATCCGTTGCAAAGTCGACATTGGCTTTTAAGGCCTCAAAATCCGCTACACTTTTATTCAGCTTACTGGTATTTGGTGAGGTGAGTTTGGCTTTCTCATCGGTGATTTGCTTCTGTACCGATTCAATCTGACTACGGATTGCTACCACCTGAGGTGCGGTTTCATTTAAATAACTTAATGATGTTCGTTCTTCAGTACGTAACTGCGCCAAATTCGACTCTAGGCTGGCAACCACTGTTGCAACTGCTTGAGCTTGCGCCTGTGGGTCAAACATCTGATTTTTATTTTGATAATCCAGCAAAGTATCACGCGAAGCATCTAATTGTTCTTTCGCCTCATTTAACTGTTTTTCAGCAAACTTAAGTTGCTCTTCAGCAATCTGCTGCGAAAGATCATTAATAAAACTTTCACTATTTTTTAGAATTTCCTGGTTAAGACGCAAAGCAAATTCTGAACTAAAACCTTGTGATGCGATGGTCATCATCATGGTTTTCTCATCCAAAGAGACTTGCACTCGTTGATTAAAATACTTGACTAAATCTTCAACTGAAGCATCAGAGTCTAAACCGAAAACTGGATCATTTTTAGCAATAAAGGCTTTACGCAAGTTGATTTTCTTATCTAAGCTTTCAACCATATTTCTCGAAGAAATATAAGCTGTTAAGATATGTGCATCCTCATTACTGGTATTACTAACACCAAGCAAAGTACTCAACCCATTCGTGGCTGATACGTTTGATACCTCACCCACCTGTTTAACTAACAGCGTCGATTGAGATACGAAGCGCTCTTGAGCAAAAAAACAGAGATATATAATGATGAGCAATAGTGGCAACATCACAATTGCAATATAGCTAATCACTAAACCTTTATTTGTTATTGACCGCATACGCTTTATAAACCTCTATTGCCTCTGCAATATTTTCAAAAAATTCTGCTTGCCCGTTCCGCATTAAAAAAGCCACATCGCAATTGCGGGTTAAATCATTGAGATCGTGCGAGACCATAATAATATTGGATTTCTGTTTTAACTCATCCAACAGAGCTTGGCTCTTCTTTCTAAAATTGGCATCACCTACCGCTCCAGCTTCATCAAGTAGATAATAATCAAAATTAAACGCCATACTCATCCCAAAACCAATTCTTGAACGCATACCAGATGAATAGCTTTTAATCGGCATATCAAAGTATTTACCAATTTCGGCAAAGGATTCAACAAAATCAATAATCTGGTTCACTTCATCTTCATTGCTTAGATAAAGTCGAGCGACAAAACGAACATTTTGACGTGCGGTTAAACTGCCTTGAAAGCCACCCGATAATGCCACAGGCCAAGAAATAGTCTTATTGGTCACGACTTTGCCACTGTCAGCGAAATCGATACCACCAATAATTCTAAGCAGGGTACTTTTACCCGCGCCATTTTTGCCTAAGATCGCTACACTTTTGTTTTCAGGTAAAGTGACATTTAAATCTTTAAATACATAATGACGCCCCTTCGGTGTCACATAGGATTTTGTTAGATTGCGTAGCTCAATCATTTTGTTTTTACCATACGCTGTTCAAAACGCTTATAGAGCAGTAAACCCAGAAATAAAGAACCGATAATCCATTCCAATACATAGGTTAAAGAAATACCTTGAACCAACGGATAATTCGGTGCAACTGTATGGCGCATCAACTCCAAGAGATGAATAATTGGATTCCATAGCAAATATTCTTGATACTCAACAGGAACTAAATGAATGGTATAGATTACTGCTGATAGGAAATACAGAATGAAAAATAGCATTGGAATAAATTTATTCAGCTCTTGGGAAATATCACCAACAACCATAAAAATCAATCCTAGACCAAAACTGAATAAACTTAACAATACCCAATAACCCAATAGTGTTGGAATTGCCTCAAAACTTATAGTAAAACCAAACCACAATAAAATAGCGCTAAAAAATAAGTACGCTACAAAATATAAAAACAACTCAAGAAAACATCGTGCAATCAGTGTGTCAATGGGCTTTACGGGCTTATAACTAAATAGCCCTTTATTGGCTTGTACTGCACTTAATGATTGTATAACGGTGGTTCTAAATAAGAAAAATGGGATAATCCCATTGACTAGAAAAACCTCAAACTCCATCCCTGGTATGGTATGGCTAATTCGACCAAATAGAAGGAGTAAAACACCAATATGTAGTGCGGGTTCAAGTAGAATCCATAAATAACCAAGGCGAAACTGACCAAAACGGGTTTGCAACTCGCGTAAAAAAAGTGCACGAACTGCCGCATACATGACTTGCAGTCCGCCACGGGGTTTTAACCGTGGTAATCCTTTTAAACTGGATGTTTGCTCATCCATCCGACCCCCTGTAAGTGCTTATTCTTTGCACTAGCCTTATTTTCCAGCGAAGCTTAAATTATTTTTTCGAAAAGTTAAAGTTTCAAAATGTTCCATAATTTATGAATACGAGAAAGTTCTTCTATTAAAAAAATGTCAAATTACGGCACGGATTAAAGCAGAAGAGATTAGTAGATCACAGAGATAACTAAAATACCTATCTTTCAAAAAGTTATAAATCGAAAGTCAACCACCCCAATGTGCAAGGTGGGCAAAAATAGTGTAGTGAATTGTTATTTCAATAACAATTCACATAATTAAGTTACTCGTCTTCGTCGTAAATATAGCTCATACAACCCCAACCATCATACTCGCCATTGAACTCTTTGGCGATCTTGGTCATCCATTCTTCCAAGTCTTCAATATCTTCATATTCCAAAATCATGTTGACATGAATGTTCAGCACCCAAAGATCTGAACCATCTGAATGTACTTCTTCCTGAAAAAGTGAAATTTTTTGTTCTTGGTGTAAAAGATGCAAGGCACATTTTTCAACCTGTTCTTGTTTTTCAAAAACAATCGAAAATTCGACTTCATGTGGCTCGTTGAGTTCATTACCATCTTCAACCATCTGCCATAGCACGTTGCCATTATCATTGTCTGGGAATTGGTCATAGTCGCGAGTCATATAAATATCCTTTGTTGTGTTTTGGACTTGATATTTGGCTATAGATTAACCGATTTTTATGTCATTTTTTAGACGGATTAATAGCAATATTGTAGTCAAAAAACGATCAAAGTAAACGTCCTGAGACTCCCGTGTCTCAACGTAATACGATGCTCAGTACGATCTGATCAAGGCAAGCTATACCATTTTCAAAGATGGGTTCTGGATAGTCTCTAAAAACATCTCGCTCAATATGCGACAGACGAAATCCACATTTTTGATAAAGCGCCAGTTGATCTAAACTGGAGTTGCCCGTTTTGACCCATAATGTTTGGATATTTTGATCTCTTGTATTTTCAATGGCAAATTGAATCAAAGCTTTAGCAAGCCCCTGTTTTTGATAGCGTGAATCTACGGCTAGATTTTTAATTTCAGCTTGATCAGCCGTTCTGAGTAAACAAAGTTGCGCAATGATTTGTGCCTGATCATTCAACATGACGAACAGATTCGACTGCAATAAATAGGTTAAGACCTGCTGCCAACTTGGATCGGCCTCTAATAAAAGTGCCTTTAATTGACTTTGCTGTATCTCTGAAAGTGCTGCCCATTCAGTATATTGAATCGAATACATGCGCTTGCCTATTTATTGTAGTGTTTAGAACTTTAGCTCAGAATGGATTTCGACTGCATGCATTTTTAAAGGATGTTTGAATGCCAGATAAGCCGCATGCAGCGCCATCCGTTGTAAATGGAACTTGGCAGGTTCAGGATGATAAAGTTTATCGCCCATAATCGGATGACCAATGTGCATCATATGTACACGCAGTTGGTGTGAACGACCCGTGACCGGCTCTAAACGGACACGGCTTTGATCAGTTTCAGCATCATATGCCATGCATTGAAATAAGGTTTTGGCAGACTTACCCAATTCAAAATGCACCATCTGACGCGGACGGTTTTCCCAATCAGTAATGAGCGGTACTTCCACACTGCCCTCGCTTTGAATCTGTCCCTGTACCAAAGCCACATAGTATTTTTTGACGGTACGCGCCTGAAACATTTTACTGATTGCCACTTCTGCATCACGGTGTTTGGCAAACATGAGTAAGCCCGAAGTTGCCATATCCAGACGATGCGTGACTTTGGCAGCAGGGTATTTTTCCAAAACCCGTAAATAGGCACTGTCCTGATGTTCAGGTAACCGCCCCATGACCGACAATAGCCCAGCAGGCTTATTGATCACCAGTAAATCATCATCTTCATAGACGATCTCTAAAGGATCTTGTGGCGGTGTATAAATAAAATTGTCGTTTAGAGCCATGGCAACAGAACAAATTGAATCAGGTACAGGATGGGGAGTGATTATAGTTGCACCAACAGCTTTCGCAACCGCTGATTTTCCTCATCACTGTTACGATCAAGACGGTGTTTTCAGCCCCTTGCCCAAGCCTTGTTTATAGATCTCTTCTAATGTGGCAATGTCCCGATTTAAAAAAGCAATCAGATAATCTTTGACACGCGCCAAGCTCAATTGTTTAAACGAAATGCTGTCTTTGCTTTTACGCGTGACCAAGCCAAACAAATCTTTTTTAGGAATAATGACGGGAATATCACTGTCCAGTTTGAATTCAAGCTGCTGTGACTTGGCATAGGCATCAAGGGTAATGGAAATGGTCTGTTCTGTCCGATGATCGCTGACAATAAAACTGGTATCAGCACCATTGAGTTGTAATTGACGAACCAGTTGCTGACGCCAAGTCATCTCGTCAAACTTGGTTAAAATCGTTGCCAAATCAAAGCGACCGACATGATCGATGTCATTGTGATTCATTTGATGTGGATAGCGGATTTTAAGCTCGAACTCGTTCATTATAGTGCTGACCTATAGCTGTGATTTTTTGATTTATTAATATAAAAATTATTATATCATTTTGTTTTTTAATATAAAAATATCGACTTATATTCACAATATTCAGATTACAGGATTAGTTTCACACTCAGTTTTAGTTTTATTGATCTAGTTTTTATTATTTTGATCGAATTATTAATGTTCTCTTCAATTAAATTTTTTAGGGTATCAAGGGAAAACAGAGGTTGTTTACTTCAACACCTATGACTTTGTAAGCCATAACCTTTGCCTATAAACTTTTGATCTATAGCGTCCTAAGCCGAATCGAGACCTTTTGGGTTCGTACACACTTGCTTTATAAGCGTCGGTGCATGCTACTCTTTTCGATCCCTTTCACACCCTTGAGACATAGTTTAGGCAGATCACGGTGGGATTGTTTTCCTAAAAACTGCTATTTTTAGCAATCAATGAAATAATTTTGCATACTCTATTCTAAAAGTTAAAATATTTCCCACATCCAATAAAAAACTACGATTTATATTCCGATAAATTCAAATTTACATGTGTATTTTTTCAAATATAGCTTCTCATCTAAGCCCAAATCACCATAATCGCTGCCACAATCACCAGCCACAGGCCTAAATGATCAGTTTTGGCGAGTTTTTCCTTAAAAAAGAAGGCTGAGATTAATAGACTAAATAGAATTTCGACCTGACCCAGTGTTTTGACAATTGCCACGGTTTGCATACTCATGGCACTAAACCAACCAACGGACGCCAAAAAGCTACAAATACTCACTCTTAAGGTTAAGCCAACCCGTTGCCACATCTTATACAGGGTCGGTCGGCTAAAAAATCCGAGATAGATCAACAGTACGATACATTGAAAGCTGATCAGACTACACAGCACCCATGCAGCACGATGCAAAAATGGCAACATGCTCAGTTCTAAACTGGCTTCACGCACCAACAAAGAAGTGATGGCAAAACACAGGCCACTCCCGAGTCCAATCATCAAGGTTTTGAAAGACAGATCAGACTGTTGCTTGCCTTTACTGAGTAAGAATACTGCAAGTCCTCCAATCACGACCCCAACCCAGCCCCATGTACTGAGATGTTCCTGTAAGAACAGCACACCGACCAAGGCCGCCAAGATGGCTTCACTTTTGGCAAGTCCCACCCCAATGGCATAGTTCTTTTGCTGAAACAGTTTGACCATCAAAGCAGTGGCATAGATCTGGCTAATACCTGCAATCATGATATACAACCAGAATTTATCGGAAAAATGCACAGGGGCTGTGACAGGTTGATGCCAATAGAGAAAGGCTAAATAGCTAAAGGCAAAGATCGGTGAAAAGATAAAGCGAGCCAGTGTGGTGCCATAAACATCCACGCTCGTACTGAGTTGTTTTTGAAATGCATTGCGCCAAGCCTGCATGAATGCAGCCATGAGGGTGAACAGAATCCAAGTGATCATCATAAGCTTGAACGCAATATTATAAATGCCGCTAATTTACGCTGTTCTGCTTATTTTTTCGATGGTCATCTTCAAATCTTAAGTTCTACTGCATATTTTTCACAAGCAATTGCAACACTAGCCTGTGTTCATTCAATCCATCATCTATTGTTTCTTCTTGCTCATTTCAGTCAGTAGGTCGAGCTGTATTTCCTGAATTTTTGCCAATCTATCCCATTGATGCATCAGCAAATGATCCATTTTCTCATGTAAGTTATGGATTTCCAGCTCTGCTTTGAGATTCACCTTATAGTCATTTTCTGAGCGTAAACGGTCTTTAGCTTCCTGACGGTTTTGGCTCATCATAATAATCGGGGCTTGTACTGCAGCCAAACAAGATAAAATCAGATTCAATAGAATAAAGGGATAAGGGTCCGCAGGATGTTTCACCATAACCACGGTATTGACCAAAATCCAAATCGCCAGAAAAGCGGCAAAACAAATCAGGAATGTCCAACTGCCACCAAATGATGCGATTTTATCTGCCAGCCGTTCGCCCAAGGTCCAATCTTGATCAAATTTACTTTCTATATTCTTATTAATTAAATCATGATGTTGCATACTCTGTAACACATCATTCTCTAGATTTGAAACCTCACCTTGCTCTGAATTTAACAGTGAATGTACATATTGCATTCGATACTTGGTTAAATCGGGTAGACAAATATAATCCTGTGGCCCCCATTCTGGAAAATCCTGCTCAATTTCTTCTGTAATGACCCGACGCAGCGTTCCAAGTGGGATCAAACTTTTAATAGAAAAGCTTTTTTTACAAACAATACAGTTTTGACACTCTGTTTTCCCATTCATGTCCTACCCTCTCTTTCTGAGATTTATTCATTTATCTGGTTATTGTTATTAAATTTTATCCTGCGGCATCGAGTTGCCCA
Organism: Acinetobacter higginsii; assembly: GCF_000369845.1. Lineage (NCBI taxonomy): Bacteria > Pseudomonadati > Pseudomonadota > Gammaproteobacteria > Moraxellales > Moraxellaceae > Acinetobacter > Acinetobacter higginsii. Next base: position 103,456 of record NZ_KB850217.1, read on the forward strand.
TGATGCTTTTGTAAGCTTAAGCCGAAAAGCTCATATTTTAGAGCAGCTTTAAAGCAAGATAAGGCGCGAGACCGAATAATAAGATACCGATTTTATAGATCGCCATGCCACCATAATGAATCGTATCAAACTGTTGCTCGGAGAGACTAAACCAGCGCCCATGCAGTCGCTTGATTGAATCTTTTGCAAAGATAAAGGCCAAGAACCAAATGATTAAGACGATATAATTCAAGATCGTCATGTAAAGAAAAAATTGTGTGAGTTGGAAAGTATTCATGACTGTTTCCCTCCATTTTATCGTTATTATTTTAAGCGCCTTTTATGATGCAAAACTTAAAATACTTCCCTCAACGCTCGGTGCTTTGTACGAATCCAACAGGTGGCAACAATCATCCAAATAATCGCCAGTCTTTAAAAACTTAAATCATCAAAGTCTTTCACTTTGGATAGATAGATGGGCGCCTGATTGATTTTGCTCCATGTTTCTTTAAACCTTGGATTTTCTTCAGGGTCTTGGCTTAAATTGTCACGAACAACTTTTTTGCCTGTTAAAAAATTAATACTGGTTTCACTTTGAATAAGCGGTCCATGATTGCTTGAATCATCATAACCAATCAGGCGTAGATCATTGCCTTCCAAGCGAAATAAGTAACTCCAGTAACCATAACGTCCATGTGAATAATAAATCCTGAGTAGGTTATTTTTGATTTCCATCCATAACTCAGGCGGGAAATAGACACCACCATCTTCATTTTCCGAGCTAAAACAGCTGAGGTTACTCACAACAGCTTTGTATTTGCCTTTTTCATTGAGTAATACAATCGCACCACGGCGGTTGCGGTCTAAATGTCCATAATATTCATGTTCAACCAAGGCTTTGGGATCGGTGGCTTTGACTATCAGCACCACATCCTTCAAGCCATCTTTATTCAGATCGCCTTCAATGGCTTTAAAGAGTTGATATTTTGCAGGGATATAGGCTTGATAGGTGACTTTATCTTTACGCAGTTTCAGTTCTTCCGCTGATGGTTGCTCTTGGGCAAAGCTGACTTGCGGCAGTGCAGATAGGCTTGAGAATGCTAATAATGCGGCAATGAGTCGAGTCTTTATCATCTGTTTATTTCATCATTCGGGTTGTTATCAGAATTATTGCATTTATATGGAATGGCTCAGTTTCTCTTGGTGTTTTGCATGAATCCAACGTGCGGCAACAATAATAAGAATAATCACCAAGACTGTAATCACCACAGGCATGATAAAGGCCAGAATCGATAATACGACCGAGCCAATCAACTCACCTGTCGAGATCACAAAATTACCCAGTCCACCTGTGGTTGCCGTCGAAACACCCCGTGCTGCTACGGTACTCATTTGTACCACGCCTGCTGTTCCACCACCGACAATCAGTGCCGCTGCCCAAGTGGCAAACTGGGACATTTCACCACTACTCACTGCCATAGTGGTCAGTGTACCTGCCACCACAGCCGCAGGTGTGGCAATGGTATCTAATAGGTTATCCACCCACGGCACATAGTAAGCTGCAATTTCACAAATCGTGGCAAAACCCAGTGCCATACACACCGAAGGAAGTGCCAACCATTCAAAACCTTGAGCAGGTTGATACCATCCCATGAGGGTAGCAATACTCATCGCCAATAGCGGAACAAAGACACGAAAACCACAGGCTGCGCTGAGGCCTACGCCAATACAGAGTCCTAAAATTGTTTCCATCACGGATTACCTTTCTATGCCTATGACAGGTCTTGTTATTTAAATCTTATTTTTAAGGTAACAAAAAGCCCTATCAAGGGATAGGGCTTTTATTCAAACAGTGGGTAACTGTTTGGTATTTTGCGGCTTAGGCATTCTTACTGTTGAATTGATTGCCAAGGCATTTGGTACACGGAGGTAAACGATCAGTACCAATTTCTAAATAGGTGCGGTGTCCGCATTGAACACAAAAATAGAAGCCTGTTCCAGGTTTTTCGCCAGCAGTTACCATCTTTGCTCTCCATAGATTTTAGAAATGGTACATATACTATAGCGTGATAGTTTTGATTATTTATTGACCTTTCCGACGAGTGGTGATGGCGGAAAGGTGAAGAATGAAATTTAGATATTTTCTCTATACAATTTTAGGATTTTGCGGGTTGGCTGTCTTCATCTTTTCCCCTCTAAGATGAGGTCCTATAGGAGCTGGAATTACAGAACATAAAATAATAATAGGTTCAAACATCAGATATTGAGATACGACAGGAGTCCTATCTAGCTACCAAATACGAAAAAGCCCAACAGGATGTTGGGCTTTTTTTATGAGTTTAGAATTTTTATAAAAACTAATTATTTTTCAAAAGAACTAAGCTTCAGCAATAATTCTTAATGTATCATTAAATAAATATCTATATTTATTTAGATCATTTTTCAAAAAAGCTCTTTGCTCAGTTCCGTTACCAATATAAATATTCTTTGCTTTACCTTTAAAAAATTGAAAATTTAATATTTTCAAATTAACTGCTTTTAATGGACTATTAACAATATTTTCTTCTTTCACATGTTCTGCAATCGAAATAAAAGTCTGGGTATCTAAAGGTAAATTTTTACTAATAAAAGAGAAAATATCATTTAAACTTGTTTGATCTATATCTTCTTTCAAAATCCCATCTAATAAGAAAGGCAGTCTATGAATATTCTTTGTTTCCCCTATAACTTTATTGAATGCAAAATGATATGCCATAACTGTTTTATGTAACTCAACACCTTGATAGGGGAATGAGTTTATTTTATACAAGTCAAGATAACGATTTTGGTTTAAACTATTAATTTTCAAATCACTAAGATACTTTTTGAATATCTTTGCGAACTCTTTTTCCTTTCCAATACGATTTTGGATGACTTTCTCGTCAGTAGCCATATCCTTTAATTTTAAATTATATTCTTCTTTCTCATTAATTTTTTTATATAAGTCTAATTCTATTTGTCGATGAAATTGAAAGTTAGCTTTTCCTTTCACCCAACTATTAAATGATATTTCACCATGAAATTTATCCCCTAAAGCTTTATAATTTTCATTAATAGTATTTTCTTTTTCATTAAGCCTCTTCTTTGTGTTATTAACAGAAGAATAAGCTTTTTTAAGTTCATCTTTTATCTTCTCTTCCAGTTCATTAGTATCATTTATCTTCTGATAGTAACTATACAATCCTTCTAGAGAGTATGAAAGTACTTGTGTACAAGCTGGGCAATGATCGAGATCATTATATCTCTGTCTTTTTAAATTATTTTTTGTTTTTATTAAAATTTTATACTGATTTTTTAACAAAGCTAGTTTATTACTATATTTTATATAATTATTTCTCTCTTCCTGTAAATCATCAATATCCTTAACATAATTTTCCAAGTATTCTTTTGCATCCTCACCAAACTCTTCATCCATAAATGAAAAGAAAATAAACTCTGGTTTTTTAGTAAATTTTTGCAAAGTTTTTATTTCATAACCCAATTCTTTAACAAGTTCGACCAATTTAATATATTCTTCTTTATTGAAATTATTATTAATACCAAGATAATAATCCAAATAATTTTCTTTAAACCCTTTATAAAACCCAAGATTTGAAAATGACTCTCTTAAATATACCCAACCAACAGATTGAGATACATAGTATGGTAAATAAGCACATTCTAAAGATGCTTTTTTTATTTCCCCTTTTTGTTCTACCATTAAATTAAAATTTAGTAGCGAACTAATAAACTCCTTTAACTTTACATGTGCAATCCCATTGTCAGAGTTAATTCCATTAAATGATGAAATTTTCCCATTATAATCTTCAAAATAAATACTTAGATTATCTCTAACAACTTTATATTCTTTATTATTAATAGTAAAGTCCAGTCTAAATATTGGATCATACTCTAAAATTTCTTCTAAATTTTGTTTAACATCATTAATACCTATTACATATAATAAACTCTGTAATAATGTACTTTTCCCAGCCGTATTTCTTCCCCCTATAAGATTTAAACCCAATGAAAATTCTTCTAAGAAACATTTATTAAATTTCTCAGAAGCAACAAACAAACGATTAAAATGGACAACTGCTTTCATCAATAACTATCCGCCATAATACTCAACATATGAACATAAACATGCAAAGAAACAATCTTTTTCACTTAAATTAATGTCATTAACTTTCTTTATATTTTTAATATAGCCTTGAAACATCTCAGGATAGTCAGAATAAGAAAATGAATAATCGTTATTTCTTACATAATCTCTAATTAACTGGTGTTCATAATTATTCATATCTTTAAGATATTCAAATGTAGTTGATATTTCAATTTCTGCATTTTTACGTATCGCAATAGAAAACCTAAATTTTGCAATTACTTCCTTAGATATCTCACGCCACAAATCAAAAGTCTTCTGCTCAAACTCAATAACATCAATAGCTTTTTTTATAACATCGCCTTCTACTCTTTTAGAAACATCTAATAATTTCGCTAAATTCTGGCTATTATAAATTACTTCTACCTCTTTAAATAAATTGATTAATAAATCAATCGCCGCTTTTGAGTCTGTAACGTTTGGGAATTTTTCTTTCATTAGACCAATTAAAGATCTTTTTTGCTCTTTTGGAGTTTTAGGAAAATCAACCCATTGAATAAAAAGATTTTCCAACTCAACAGAATTAAATTTACCATCTTGATTTTGACAATATTCTTCTATTTTTTCTTCTATTTTAACTCTAATATCTTTATGAACATCTTTATATCTGCAAATTGGATAAGTTTCATTAATTCGAGTTATAATATCAATTTTTCCATTTTCTTTTTCATTTTTATTAGGTTTAATTTTCAACTCAAACTCAGTATTAGAAATAAATGTTAATTTATGATTATAATCCTCTGTTTTTAAAATATCATCATTTCTTAGATCTTCGCCTACACATAAAATTTTATTAATAATTTCTGAAAATCTTGTATCAATTTTCCAGATATTTCCTGATAATTTTTTTACTTGATAAGCATTAATATTCTCAACACCCTCAATTGATCTAAAACAATATAAGAAGTCATCATGATGCTCAATGCAAACAAAAAAGTTTTTCTCTTTAAAAGAACCATAATCATCAAGTAGCAAATATAATGCGCAATTACGTTGAAAATCAAAACCAACCTGTGCATCTACGCCACCATTTACAGACTTCTTATTCAAAATTATCAGCCTTAAAAACTATATAATATAATTAAATAAACCCCATCATTAAGATAGGGCTTTTATTAAATAGAATCAATCACTTTCAGATCAAAGTATTAAGCCACTTGACCTTCTAAAAAGTCTTGTGCAAAACGCTGTAATACCCCACCCGCTTCATATACAGAAACTTCTTCTTCTGTATCTAAACGGCAAGTCACAGGCACCTCAATAATCTCTTCCTTACCATCCGCTGTGGCACGTTCAATCACTAAAGTTAAAGTCGAACGTGGCGCAATATTACCAATTACGCTATACAACTCAGTACCATCCAGCTTTAAGGTTTTACGGTTTACACCAGCTTTAAACTCAAGCGGTAGAACGCCCATACCGACTAAGTTAGTGCGGTGAATACGCTCAAAACCTTCGGCCACAATCGCTTCAACACCTGCAAGACGAACACCTTTCGCTGCCCAGTCACGACTTGAACCCTGACCATAATCCGCACCCGCCACAATAATCAACGGTTGCTTACGGTTCATGTAAGTTTCAATCGCTTCCCACATGCGCATCACTTCGCCTTCAGGCTCGACACGTGCTTTTGAACCTTGCTTAATGGTACCGTCTGAACGAACCACCATTTCATTAAACAGTTTCGGGTTAGCAAAGGTTGCACGTTGCGTGGTTAAGTGGTCTCCGCGGTGCGTTGCATAAGAGTTAAAGTCTTCCTCAGGCACACCCATTTTCGCCAAATATTCACCAGAAGCACTGTCTAACACAATCGCATTCGATGGAGACAAGTGATCGGTAGTGATGTTGTCACCCAAGATCGCAAGCGGACGCATGTTGGCTAAAGTACGTGGTGCAGCCAACGCACCTTCCCAATATGGAGGACGGCGGATATAGGTACTCATTGGACGCCAATCATATAAAGGGCTTGCCGCTTCTTCATTGACACCCAAATCAAACATTGGAATGTAGATTTTACGGAATTGCTCAGGCTTCACTGCTTCTTTCACCAGCGCATCAATTTCAGCATCCGAAGGCCAGATATCTTTCAGGTAAATTGGATTACCGTCTTTGTCATTTCCAAGCGAATCTGTTTCGATGTCAAAACGAATGGTTCCTGCAATCGCATACGCCACTACAAGTGGAGGAGATGCCAAGAATGCTTGTTTTGCATATGGATGGATACGGCCATCGAAGTTACGGTTACCCGAAAGCACAGCAGTGGCATACAAATCACGCTCAATGATTTCTTGTTGAATCACAGGGTCAAGTGCACCTGACATACCATTACAAGTGGTACATGCATAAGCCACGATACCAAAACCAAGTTTCTCAAGATCACCCAACACACCTGCTTCTTCTAAATACAGCGCAGCTGCCTTAGAACCTGGTGCAAATGATGATTTCACCCAAGGTTTACGTACCAAGCCCAATTCATTGGCCTTACGTGCCAATAAACCTGCAGCAACGGTATTACGTGGGTTAGAGGTATTGGTACAAGAGGTAATTGCAGCAATAATCACGGCACCATCAGGAATTAAACCTTCTGCTTCTTGTGCCTTGGCAAGATCCAAATTCCCTGCAATGCCTTTTGCTTTCAAATCAGCCGTAGAGACACGTGCATGTGGGTTTGATGGGCCTGCAATGTTACGGGTCACCGTTGAAAGATCAAAACGAAGTACACGTGGGTATTCAGCTTTGGTCATATCCGATGCCCAAAGACCGATTTCTTTGGCATATTGCTCAACCAATGCCACTTGCGCATCTTCACGACCTGTTAGGCGTAAATAGTCGATGGTGTTCTGGTCGATATAGAACATTGCCGCAGTTGCGCCATATTCAGGCGTCATATTCGAGATGGTAGCACGGTCGCCCACAGACATGCTGTCAGCACCTTCACCAAAGAACTCGAGGTAAGCACCAACGACACGTTCTTTACGCAAGAACTCAGTCAATGCCAAGACGATATCCGTTGCAGTAATGCCTGCTTGACGCTGACCGACAAACTCAACTCCGATGATGTCTGGAAGACGCATCCAAGACGCGCGACCCAACATCACGTTTTCAGCTTCCAAACCACCAACACCGACTGAAATCACGCCAAGCGCATCGGTATGTGGGGTATGTGAATCTGTACCAACACAGGTATCAGGGAAAGCCAAACCATCACGGTTTTGGATCACTGGAGACATTTTCTCCAAGTTGATCTGATGCATGATGCCGTTGCCCGCAGGAATCACGTCGACATTTTTAAATGCAGTCTTGGTCCACTCAATAAAGTGGAAACGGTCTTCGTTACGACGATCTTCGATTGCGCGGTTTTTCTCAAATGCATCAGGGTCAAAACCACCGAATTCGACTGCCAAAGAGTGATCGACGATCAACTGGGTTGGCACCACAGGATTGACCTTGGAAGGATCACCGCCTTTATCGGCAATCGCATCACGCAAACCAGCCAAATCCACCAGTGCGGTTTGACCCAAGATGTCATGACAGACTACACGTGCTGGATACCATGGAAAATCGAGATCCTGACGGCGTTCGATCAACTGGGTTAAATAGGCCGTTAAATTCTCGGCATCAGCTTTACGCACCAGCTGTTCAGCCAGTACTTTCGAAGTGTATGGCAGCTTTTCGTATGCGCCTGGCTGAATATCTTCAACGGCTTGACGCACGTCATAATATTCGAGCTGGGTACCTGCCAGCGGTTTACGATATTTTGTGTTCATTAACCACGCTCCGCCAATGGTTTGAATTCAAGATTTTCAGGGCCAGTATAGTTCGCGCTTGGACGAATGATTTTGCCGTCTTGACGTTGTTCAATCACGTGTGCAGACCAGCCAGCAGTACGAGCAATCACGAATAATGGCGTGAACATTGCCGTTGGTACGCCCATCAAGTGATAGCTCACCGCACTGAACCAGTCGAGGTTCGGGAACATGTTCTTCACTTCTTTCATCACAGCTTCTAAACGTTCAGCAATCACATACATCTTGGTATTTTCTTGCGCTTCAGCAAGTTCACGCGCCACTTGCTTGATCACTTCGTTACGTGGATCAGAAACGGTATACACCGGATGACCAAAACCGATTACCACTTCTTTTTTCTCAACACGGCTACGAATGTCCGCTTCTGCTTCGTCTGCATTGTCGTAACGTTGCTGAATCACAAACGCAACTTCATTAGCGCCACCATGTTTAGGCCCACGTAACGCACCGATACCACCTGTGATTGCCGAGTACATATCTGAACCTGTCCCTGCCACCACACGTGAAGTAAAGGTAGATGCATTGAACTCATGCTCTGCATACAGAATCAAAGAGGTGTGCATGGCTTGAATCCACTCTTCCGATGGCGCCTCGCCATGCAGGAGATGCAAGAAATGTGCAGCAATCGAGTCATCATTGGTTTCAACTTCAATACGACGACCGTTGTTGCTGAAGTGATACCAGTACAACAACATTGAGCCTAGGCTTGCCATCAATTTATCCGCGATGTCTTTTGCGCCCGCTTCGTTGTGGTCTTCATGTTCTGGTGTTAAGCAACCCAATACAGATACGCCAGTACGCATCACATCCATTGGGTGTGCAGACGGTGGCAGTTGCTCTAGTGCTGTTTTCAATGCTGCTGGTAAGCCACGGAGTGCTTTTAATTTTGCTTTATAGGCTTTGAGTTCTGCTTTGTTTGGCAATTTGCCGTGTACCAGAAGGTGTGCCACTTCTTCAAATTGACTACCTACCGCAAGGTCAAGAATGTCATAGCCACGGTAGTGTAAGTCGTTGCCGCTACGGCCTACGGTACAAAGTGCGGTGTTGCCTGCGACTTGTCCGCTGAGTGCAACTGATTTTTTTGGTTTGAAGCCTGTTGGCGTTTCATTACTGCTCATAAGATTGTCCTTTTTATATCCTTAGGTTAAAACTTATAAAGTTCTTAATCTCCCTAAATCCCTCTTTCCAAAGAGGGACTTCCCACCAACCCTAGATCATCCAAGATTTAGGTGATTCCCCTCTTTTTCAAAGAGGGGTTAGGGGAGATTGTTTGACTTATTTATTCTTCGCAAAAGTTCCATCAAGATATTGTTCAAACGCATGGTAGTTAATGCGTTCATACAACTCCTGACGGGTTTGCATGGTATCGACCACATTCTTTTGCGTGCCTTCTTTACGCAAGGTTTCATAAACATTTTCTGCGGCCTTGTTCATGGCACGGAATGCAGAAAGTGGATAGAGCGCGATGCTGACATCGGCAGAAGCCAATTCTTCGGTGGTAAATAATGGTGTTGAACCAAATTCGGTGATATTGGCTAAAACAGGGACTTTGGTCAGATCCGCAAATTGCTTATACATGGCCAACTCAGTGATCGCTTCTGGAAATAGCATATCTGCACCCGCTTCGATGTAAGCACCCGCACGGTCAATCGCTGCCTGTAAGCCTTCAACCGCAAGCGCATCGGTACGTGCCATGATCACAAAGCTGTCATCGGTACGTGCATCGACTGCGGCTTTAATACGATCGACCATTTCTTGCTGAGTCACGATGGCTTTATTCGGACGATGACCACAACGCTTGGCACCGACTTGGTCTTCGATATGCATCGCAGCAGCACCAAACTTGATCATCGACTTGGTGGTACGCGCGATATTAAACGCAGAAGCGCCGAAACCCGTGTCGACATCGACCAATAACGGCAGGTCACAGACATCGGTAATACGGCGTACATCGGTCAATACATCATCAAGGTTACTGATACCCAAATCAGGTAAGCCCAAAGAACCTGCGGCAACACCACCACCTGACAAATAGATCGCCTTGTAGCCTGCGCGTTTTGCCAATAACGCATGGTTGGCATTGATCGCACCGACCACTTGTAATGGTTTTTCATTTGCGACCGCGTCGCGGAATAGCTGACCAGCAGACTGTTTAGCCATGTTGTTGTTCTCCTTGATTTTGTAGCAATGTTTGCTCAACAATTTTGTAAGATGCATTGATGTGACGGTGCATCAGCATTTCGGCGAGTTCACCGTCACCTTCAGCAATCGCATCTAATATGCGGATATGTTCGTCCCAAGCCTTGCTTGGTCGATCTGGGGTATTTGAAAACTGGATTCGATACATACGGATGAGGTGATACAGCTCATCGCATAACATTTTTTCTAAGGTTTTATTGCCACTGCTTTTGATAATGCAGTAATGGAAATCGTCCTGACCTTCTTGTAAGTAGTAGCCCTTGCCTGCTTTAAAGTTTTCATCCTCAGCATGCATACGCAAGACATCACGTAAGGCCAGAATCTGTTTTTTATCAATATGCTGTGCTGCGAGTTTGCAGGCCAAGCCTTCTAAAGAGGCACGGATTTGATAGAGTTCTTGAAACTGTTGCAGTGAAAGCGAGACTACCCGCGCACCGACATGTGCAGTTCGCTCCACCAGTTTCTGCCCTTCCAGACGATGAATCGCTTCACGTAAAGGCCCGCGACTAATGCCATAAATACGTGCCAGTTCAGGTTCTGAAATCTTGCTGCCCGCAGGAATATGTCCCAATACAATCGCCGACTGAATTTGCTTGAATACGTGTTCCGTCAGGGTCATTCCCTGACTGGTGCTGAGGGCTTGAGGAACAAGGGTATCTTGCATATTGTCGACAATCTCTACAATTTTTATGATTTTATAACCAGATAAAAGAAAAAATGCAATAGGATTGTCGACAATAAATTAGACTGGTGCTTTCAATCCGACGTGATTGTGATCACTCAGTGGCTGATCAATACACTGCCAAAAATTTTACATAAAAACAGAAAAAACAACAGGTTAGTGATAATCCAAATCATCACCCAACCCTGAGCTTTGATCGACTGAACAGGCTTAGACTGTTAATGCTACGACCATGGTATGACAGCTTGATTGTAGACAATCTTTATAATCAGCTTGTAGTGACAAATTTTGTAAGTAAATACTGCACCAAAATGTAAATAACAGCGTGCTTCATGCAGTCTTTATTGATACATTATTGGGCATCGAAGGTTCCGCGTCTAAAGCGCCAACCTCCCCAGACATCTATGCACTTTGTTGAAGAAAAGGACATTGTTAATGTTTCAACATATCCCACCTTATGCAGGCGATCCAATCCTTTCATTGATGGAACAGTTCAATGCTGATCCACGTGCTGAAAAGGTAAACCTCAGTATTGGTTTGTACTATAACGAAGACAGTATCGTTCCTCAGCTTGATACCATTATCGAAGCGCAAAAACGTATTGCACCTAAAAATACGCAAACCAAGCTTTATTTACCAATGGAAGGTTTCAAACCTTACCGTGATGCGATTCAAGCCTTATTGTTTGGTACAAATAGCCCTGCAATTCAACAAGGTCGTGTTGCAACGATTCAAACGCTTGGTGGTTCTGGCGCATTAAAAGTCGGTGCAGACTTCTTAAAAACCTACTTCCCGAATTCAGAAGTTTGGGTGAGCCAGCCAACTTGGGATAACCACGTTGCGATCTTCAATGGTGCAGGCATCAAGAGCAACTTCTATCCATACTTCGATGCTGAAACACGTGGCGTTGATTTTGACGGCATGTTGTCTACCCTAAAAACATTGCCAGAACAAAGCATTGTGTTATTGCACCCATGCTGCCATAACCCAACAGGCGCAGACTTGAACCCAGCACAATGGGATCAAGTGATTGTGGTATTAAAAGAGCGCAACCTGATTCCATTCCTCGACATCGCTTACCAAGGTTTTGGCGATGGTATGGAGCAAGATGCTTATGCCATTCGTGCTTTAGACCAAGCGGGTCTGAACTTTATTGTCAGCAACTCGTTCTCTAAAATCTTCTCACTTTACGGTGAGCGCGTTGGTGGTTTGACTTTCGTATGTGACGATGCAGAAGCAGCAAAATGCACATTCGGTCAATTGAAAGCAACGGTACGTCGTATCTACTCTAGCCCACCTACAACAGGTGCATGGTTGGTTGATCAAGTGTTAAATGACGCTGATCTCAATCAACAATGGCAAGGCGAAGTCAAAGAGATGCGTGAACGTATTATCAAAATGCGTAGCATCTTAAAAGATGAGCTAACTAAAGCCCTTCCTGAGCGTGACTTTAGCTACCTTGTGAACCAAAAAGGTATGTTCAGCTACACTGGTTTAACCGCTGAGCAAGTGGACATTCTTCGTGAAGAATATGCAATCTACTTAGTACGCAGTGGTCGTATCTGTGTTGCAGGCCTGAACATGAACAACGTATACAAAGTTGCCAAAGCAGTGGCTGAAGTTTTAGCAAAATCTGCTGCAACCGCTTAAGTTGTAACGCATAAAAAAGGCGCTTGAAGCGCCTTTTTTATTGTCTGTTTTATTTAAAGTCAGGACTTGGCCTTGCCCCAATACTTCAATTTAGAGGTCTGTCCAATCCCGACATTAAAACAGTTATTCGGATCAAGTTTCTGATAGAAATTGGCCAATGCAGGCTTGGCAATATATAGATGACCGACATTGTGTTCGGCGGGATACTCTGCGCGACGAGCATCGAGTAAATGCCACATTTGATGTTCCATCGCTAAAGGATCATTACCCTTTTTAAGGATGTAATCCTGATGAAACACGTGGCAGAAAAAGTGTCCATAATAAAGCTTATGAATGATCTGCTGTTCCATCTGCGCAGGCAATTGCTCGACCCATTCACGATCATTACGACGTAACGCAATGTCGAGTGCCACAATATCCTCAACTTCATCGCGATGGGTATCACGATAACGAATCGCAGCACCTGCCACTGCAAAACGATGCAAAAAGGCTTTACGTCCTTCATCCGCATCACAGAGAAAGAAATTACCTGATGCATGTACCGCAAAATAGTCATGTAAAAATTGCTCGGTCTGGGCTTTGCAATTATTTTCAACTCGCAACATCAGATGATGTTCATAGCGATCACGATACTCGGTCATCCGTTTGGGTAAATGGCTAGGTAACAAGGCCGTGACCGCTTGTAAAATATGATCGGTCAGCCCTTTGATTTTAAATTTTTCTAAAAAGCCATCGACCTTATCCTTGAGCGCGAAGGCTTTGGGCACATTGGCGGTGCCAAATTTCTCAATAAACAGGAAGGTATCTTTACCGTATTTTTCGCCAATATGATACGCATCACGATGGATGTATTCCCCTGCAATCGGCAAGCTGGGCAATGAAGTCAGTAAATAACGTCGAATCGCAGTCAGATCATCGGCATTATTGCTACCAATATAAAAGACACTGCTCTCCACCTTCTCATAGGTATCCAGACGTACTGCAAATACGCAAACTTTCCCTGCCGAACCCGAGGCTTCAAACAGGCGTGAAGGATCGGCATTAAAACGCGCTGGGCTATCGGCATCGACCTGAGTGACATCTTGTGCATAACGCTGATCGGATGCCTGCTTTTCAACATCATCTAAAATATCTGTGGCTTGATAGCGCTGCTGCTCTAAACGGGTCAGGATTTCTTCAGGACTCGAGCCTAAGTTCACACCCAGATGATTGACCAATTCCAACTGACCTTGGGCATTGACCTGCGCGTATAGCGCCAGTTCGGTATAGGCAGGCCCACGACGTACCAAGGCGCCGCCTGAATTGTTACACACCCCGCCTAAGACAGAAGCACCGATACAGGAAGAGCCAATCACCGAATGCGGTTCACGATCATAGCCTTTCAGTATCTGCTCCAGATTGTCCAAGGTCGCCCCCGGTAAACAAATCACCTGCTTACCCTCATGAATGACTTGAATGCCTTTTAAACGGCGTGTACTCATCACCAACACAGGACGGTCATAATCATCGCCATACGGTGTGGAGCCACCGGTCAAGCCCGTATTGGCCGCCTGCATGATGACAATACAATCTGCTTCGATGGCGGCTTGTAGCACCTGCCATTGTTCCAGCAAGGTGCCAGGGATCACCACCGCAAAGACTTTACCCTCACCAAAACGACGACCTTGCCGATACTGGCGGGTACTTTGGTCATCACTCAGCACATGTTGACGCCCAACGATCTGCTGTAAACGACCAATTACCACTTTGGGAGAAAATGTTTGCATGATGGCTCCTTTGGATCATCCATTTATAAACTTAGACCAACACGGCAGAATCTTAGTATGTGTCATTCGAGTAGCTCATTCTTCAATACGAATCAGCCTTTTATTTGCTATCGTGGTTGGCGGCAAGGATGCCGCCTGTTGAGCAACCGTACAAGGAAGTACGGTTTGCTCAACAAAAGGTTTTTGGTTACTTTTGACCTTTCAAAAGTGACAAAGGCCTATACCTCAGACATAAGCATGTCACCAAACTTGGCGGCTGTGCCTACGACTAAACTTAGAAAATAATTCTTAAAAACCTTGTTTAATGGCTTGTACCAAACAATCCGCATTAATCTCTTGAATCGACTTAGCTCCTGTTAAGGTCATCGCTACCCGCATTTCCTTCTCAATCAAATCCAGCAAGTTCGACACCCCTTGCCCACCTGCTGCCGCCAAGGCATACACAAAGGCACGGCCCAATAACACCGTATCTGCACCAAGCGCCAACATCCGTACCACATCCAGACCATTACGGATGCCTGAATCTGCCAGAATCGCTAGATCGCCTTTCACCGCATCGGCAATCGCAGGCAAGGCCCGTGCAGAAGACATCACCCCATCAAGCTGACGCCCACCATGATTGGACACCACGATGCCATCGGCACCAAAACGCACCGCATCTTTGGCATCTTCAGGATCAAGAATGCCCTTAATCACCATCGGGCCATCCCAAAACTCACGAATCCACTCCAGATCTTTCCATGAAATCGATGGATCGAAATTAGAACCTAACCAGCCGATATAGTCTTCAAGCCCGGTCGGTTTACCCAGATATTTTGAGATATTGCCCAAGTCATGCGGACGGCCGCACATCCCGACATTCCATGCCCAATGCGGATGCAACATTGATTGCAGATAACGACGCATCGCCGCATTGGGACCGCTCATACCAGAATGGGCATCACGATAACGTGCCCCCGGCACAGGCATATCCACGGTAAATACCAATGTCGAACAACCTGCCGCCTTGGCACGTTCCAAGGCATTGCGCATAAAGCCACGATCACGCAACACGTACAGCTGGAACCACATTGGACGCTGAATTGCAGGGGCCACTTCTTCAATCGGACAGACTGAAACCGTCGACAAAGTGAATGGAATACCCTTTTGATCTGCTGCCACTGCGGCTTGCACCTCACCACGACGTGCATACATACCAGTTAAACCCACAGGTGCCAAAGCCACTGGCATCGATAAGGTTTCATTAAACAGCTTGGTTTCCAGACTCAATGCCGACATGTCATTCAGTACCCGCTGACGTAAGGCAATTTCAGAAAGATCCTGCACATTACGTTTTAAGGTATGTTCCGAATACGCTCCACCGTCGATATAGTGAAATAAAAAGGGCGGTAAACGACGCTGTGCCGCAGCACGATAATCATTGCCAGAAGAAATAATCATTTTGAATCCACTCTAGTTAAACGTGTTGCACGTTTCTGGCGAGCTTCATCTTCGCCCAGCGCACGTACATGATTAATCACAAATTCAATATGACCACACACCGCTTGGCGTGCGGCCTCGGGATCTTGACGATCAATCGCATCCATCACCTGAAAATGCTGCTCACTGAGCAAGTCACCATTGACCGGATGGTTATAAACTTTGTTACGCCCAAGCAAGACGTTGTATTGCAACAAGTCAAACAGACTACGCATCATTTGTATCAGCACAATATTGTGTGAGGCCTCAGCAATTGCCAGATGAAATTCAGCATCCGCCACCGCCGCCCGAGCTGAATCGCCTGCATTTTGATAACGACTGATCTCATCAAAACAATGATGAATTTTGGCACGATCTTCAGGGGTCGAACGCAGTGCGGCGTACCATGCAGTGCCGCCTTCAAGCAACAAACGTGCTTCCTGTACATCAAAACGGTACAGTGGATCTTCTTCAATCAAATGACTGATCGGATTGACGATGAGCTGTTGCGGCCACTGCTCAGGTAATTGTTGGATATAGGTGCCATCACCACGGCGACTACTGAGCACGCCCTGACTATTTAACTGTTGAATCGCTTCACGTAAGGACGGACGAGATACACCTAAGCTGGTCGCAAGTTGACGCTCGGCAGGCAAGCGATCACCTTGTTTCATCTGGCGTTGCTCAATGAGTGCCTGTAATTTCATGACCACTTGATCGGAGATTCTCATCACATTTCCTTGATTAGAGTTATGGAATCATCCACGGCACCAGATAAGCCTGAACCGTGACGATGATGCCAACAAAGACTGTAAATATGATGCTATGTTTTACCGTGAAACGGAACAGGTCCGATTCTTTTCCAACCAAGCCCACGGCTGCACAGGCAATCGCAATCGATTGCGGTGAAATCATCTTGCCGGTTACCCCACCACTGGTATTGGCTGCCACCAACAACACTTCTGGAATCCCAATTTGCTGGGCTGTAGTAGCTTGTAAAGCTGAGAACAGCGCGTTGGATGAGGTATCTGAACCGGTTAGGAATACACCCAGCCAGCCCAAGAATGGCGAGAAGAAAGTAAAGGCATGGCCCGTATGTGAGAGTGCCAAAGCCAAGGTCGCAGAAAGACCTGAATAGTTAGCAATAAAAGCAAACGCTAGCACCATCCCAATCGAATAAATCGGGGTTTTTAATTCATTCAATGTTTCGCCAAAGGTACTGACCGCATCACGGGTTTTCATCTTCAGGAATATGATGGTGATAATTGCGGCAATAAAAATAGCCGTACCTGTGGCAGAGAACCAATCAAATTTATAGATCGCTTCATAAGCGGTGGTTTCAGGCACAATCGGCGCCATTTTCTCTACCAGCTTATGCAGATACGGAACTTCAATTTTAAAAATCCAGTCCGCCAAAGCACCGTCTTTGGCAAAGAGCGCTTTAAATGGTTTCACACTCCAAATGGTCACCATCACGGTCAAAATCATAAATGGTGACCATGCTTTGGCAATCTGCGCAATGCTATAACGCTGTTGTGATGAGACCGCATGGCTGGCTGCTTGTTCATGAGTCATTTCAAAACGGAAAATATGTTTCGGTTTCCAGACACGGAACAACAAGGTCAAACTGACCAATGAGGCAATCGCAGCGGTAATATCAGGCAGTTCTGGTCCCAAAAAGTTCGAGGTCAGATATTGTGCAATGGCAAAGGCACTACCACCGACCAGTACCGCAGGCCAAGTTTCTTTCACGCCACGCCAACCGTCCATGATCGCCATAATCCAGAACAGCACAATGATGGTTAAAAAAGGCAATTGGCGGCCTACCATCTGGCTGATTTCCATAGTATCGACACCAGACACCTGTCCGGCCACAATAATCGGAATCCCCATGGCACCAAAGGCCACAGGAGCTGTATTCACAATCAGACAGAGGCCCGCAGCATATAGCGGTTTAAAGCCTAAGCCGACCAATAGGGCTGCTGTAATGGCGACTGGTGCACCAAAGCCTGCCGCACCTTCTAAAAAGGTCCCAAAGGCAAAACCGACCAAGAGCATCTGTAGGCGCTGATCTTCAGTAATCGACAAAATACTGGAGCGAATCACATCAAACTGCCCCGTTTTTACCGAAATTTTATACAGGAACACGGCCCCGATAATAATCCACGAAATCGGCCATAAACCGTAAAAAAAGCCATAAACCACGGAAGCAAATGCCATTTCAGCTGGCATTTGATAAAAAAATAAAGCAATCAACATGGCAATCATCACGGTACAGGTTCCCGCGACACTGCCCTTCATACGAAAGACCGCCAACGCCAAAAAGAAGAAAATAATTGGGATCAACGCGACTGCACTGGATAGCCAGATATTATTTAAAGGGTCATATAGTTGTTGCCACACATTTAGCATTCTCATCTCCTTGAAATGCTGGGCGTCATTTTGTTTTTACTTCGATATTTAACGAATCTTCACAATATTGGTATGACCAATATTTAATAAATCAGCAAATCTTAATCATTCGTAATCTTTATGCATCTTAATTATATGAATTATCAGGATCAACCCTATCACCGCAATCATAATTGGTATGACCAATAATAATTAAAATAAATCAATCCTTTTCTGTTCATGTACGCTTTCGGCATTCGACTAAAGTCTGATAAAAATTTTCCAATCAGCATTCGATTTATGTAGCTCAGGTCCTCAACCGCTGAAGATAAAACAATAAATATGACTTTGTAGCGATATCTGTATAATCTGTTCACAACTCAAATCACATCACTATGAATTGAACAATATGACTCAACTGACTTGCTTTAAAGCCTACGATATTCGCGGCAAACTCGGTACTGAACTGAATGAAGAGATTGCTTATAACATTGGTCGTGCCTATGGGCAGATCTATCAACCGAAAACCGTGGTGATTGGTTGTGATATCCGTTTAAGTAGCGAAGGCTTAAAACAGGCCACAATTCGGGGCTTGAATGATGCAGGTATCAATGTGCTTGATTTGGGCATGACCGGCACAGAAGAAGTCTATTTCGCAGCTTTTCATTTGGATGTACAAGGCGGTATCGAAGTGACTGCCAGCCACAACCCAATGGATTACAACGGGATGAAATTGGTGCGTGAAAATGCACGTCCAATCAGTGCAGAAACAGGCTTAAAAGAAATTCAGGCACTGGCTGAAACAGGGCAATTTGTAGAGGTCGCACAAAAAGGTACGACCCAATCCTACAATATTTTGCCTGAGTTTATTGAACACCTACTCACCTATATTGATCCACAAAAAATTAAACCCCTTAAACTTGTGGTCAATGCGGGCAATGGCGCAGCAGGTCATGTGATTGACGCCATCGAACAAAAATTCCAGCAACTGAATATTCCAGTAGAATTTATTAAAATTCACCACGAAGCAGATGGTCGCTTCCCGAATGGTATTCCGAACCCAATCCTGATTGAAAACCGCGATAGCACTCGTGATGCTGTGCTGCAACATCAAGCTGATATGGGTATTGCCTGGGATGGTGACTTTGACCGCTGCTTCCTGTTTGATGAAAAAGGACAGTTCATCGAAGGTTATTACATCGTTGGTTTATTGGCACAGGCCTTCCTGATCAAACAATCAGGTGAAAAGATTGTGCATGATCCGCGTCTAGTCTGGAATACCTTTGACATCGTCGATCAATACCAAGGCATCGCAGTACAATCTAAATCTGGACATGCTTTCATTAAGGATGTCATGCGTGAACACAATGCCGTGTACGGCGGGGAAATGAGTGCGCACCACTATTTCCGTGACTTTGCCTATTGCGATAGCGGTATGATCCCTTGGTTACTGACCATTGCCCTGCTTTCGGAAACGGGTCAATCTCTTTCAACTTTAGTTGAAAACATGATTGCCAAATTCCCATGTAGCGGTGAAATCAATTTTAAAGTGGCGGATACACAAGCCACTGTACAAAAGATTTTTGATCATTATGCCGATCAGAATCCACAGGTTGATCGTACCGATGGTGTGAGCCTTGATTTTGGTGCATGGCGCTTAAATGTCCGTGCTTCGAATACCGAACCGTTACTACGTTTAAACATTGAAAGTCGTGCCGATCAAAACCCGCAACCGATGCAACATTATGTCGATGAATTAACTGGGTTAATTCAGGGTTAATTCAGTCCAATAAAAAAGGAGCCTATCGCTCCTTTTTTATTTGCTTGGTATTTAGTTAAAACCGTTTGGATTCTGTTTCTGCCAGTTCCAACTGTCTGCCAACATATCTTCCAAAGTATATTGAGGCTGCCAACCCAACTCTGTAATCGCACGGCTATTGTCTGCAAATGAAGTGGCGACATCACCTGCACGACGTGGTGCAAATTCAAATGCAACAGGTACAGCATTGATTTGCTCAAAGGTATTTTTAACTTCTAATACAGATGAACCATTGCCTGTCCCAATGTTCCAAGCACGACAGCCTTGAGCAGATAAGCGATTATTTAAGGCACACAAATGCGCATTGGCCAAATCGACCACATGGATATAATCACGAACCCCTGTACCATCGACGGTGTCATAATCATTGCCATAAATTGCCAGCTTTTCACGACGACCGACTGCGACTTGTGTTACATAAGGCATTAAGTTATTTGGAATTCCTTGTGGATCTTCACCAATCTGACCGCTTTTATGCGCACCGACAGGGTTAAAATAACGAAGTAAAGCAATCGACCAACGCGAGTCTGCCTGTGCCAGTTTTTGCAGCATTTGCTCAACAATCAGTTTGGTATAACCATAATTGTTATTTGGCATGCCTGTTGGCATATCTTCATTTAACGGAGAACTATTGGCTTCATCATATACCGTGGCAGATGAACTAAATACCAAGTTAAATACGCCAGCGCGTTCCATCGCCTTGACCAATTGAGCACTGCCGGCAATGTTATTATCAAAATAAGTCAATGGAACCTGTTGGCTCTCACCAACCGCTTTCAGACCTGCAAAATGAATGACTGCATCAATAGAATAGTCCTGAAAGACCTGATCTAACGCATCCTGATTACGAATATCACCTTTTACAAAAACCAAGCTTTTATTGGCGAGTTTCTGTACACGACGTAAAGCTTCTTCAGAACTATTTGAAAGATTATCAAATACAACAACATCATGACTTGCATTGAGTAGTTCTAAACAGGTATGTGAGCCAATATAACCCGCACCACCTGTGACTAAAATTTTAGCCATCTATTTTTCCTAACAATATTTTCAACAAACCTTGCGTCGATGTATCAAAAGCAGATAAATCATCTTGCTCACGGTTTAAAATCGGTAACAGTTGATTGGCAATCTCTTTACCTTTTTCAACCCCCCATTGATCAAAGGGATTGATATTCCACAATACCGACTGCACAAAAACTTTGTGTTCATACGTCGCAATCAGCATCCCTAAACTATAAGGATTCAGCTCTTTGAGTAAAATGGTTGAACTTGGCTGATTGCCTTCATATTGCTTATAAGCAGGTAAATCTTCAAGTTCATCTGCTGCCAAAGCTTGATTACCAAAGGCCAATAATCGCGACTGCGCCAAACAATTCGATAAGGCCAGATGATGCTGTTCAACCAAAGCCTCTGCACTTTCAGCATAAGTAAATTGATTGGCATTATAACGCTTTACCGGTGCAATAAAGTCACAACTGACTGAATGCGTGCCTTGATGTAATAGCTGATAAAATGCGTGTTGTGCATTAGGTCCAACCTCACCCCACACAATCGGGCAAGTGGCTGTATTCACCTTTTCCCCATTACGCTGGATCGATTTACCATTGGACTCCATTTCAAGCTGCTGCAAATAAGCGGCGAAATATTTGAGTCGGCCGTCATAGGGCAACACAGCATGGGTTTGGATTTCAAGGAAGTTATTATTCCACGCCCCTAACAATCCCATCAATACCGGAATATTCTGCTGAAATGGTGCTGTTTGAAAATGTTGATCAATCTCGTGCGCACCCGCTAACAACTGCTTAAAACCATCAACCCCAATCGTCAGCGCAATCGGCAGGCCAATACACGACCACAGCGAATAACGGCCACCAACCCAATCCCATAGCAACAGCTGCTTATCAGTGGCAATGCCCCATTCCGTCATTTTTTCAGGTTTGGTCGAGACCCCAATAAAATGATTCTGCAGAATTTTTTCATTCTGTCCAAGCGACTTTTCTAACCATTGACGCACCGTTTGTGCATTCGACAAGGTATCAATGGTGCCAAATGACTTCGAGGAAATAATAAATAATGTCGTTTCTGGGCGCAGCTGATGTAGCAGGTCAGACAGTTGACTACCATCCATGGTCGAGACAAAGTGCACATCTAAAGGCTTTGTACTCGTCACCTTAAAATCGGACAATGCATGTGTCACCATTAAAGGGCCTAAGTCAGAGCCTCCGACACCAATATTGACCACATCCTGAATGACTTCACCTGTTGCGCCACGGTATTGTCCAGCATGGATTTTATCCACCAAAGCATACATCCGCTCCAGCTGTTGCTGTACCTGTTGATTCTCCTGAGGAAAATCTGGACTCGATTGCGGCAAGCGTAGAGCCCAATGCATTGCGGCACGATGCTCGGTATAATTAATTTGTTCCGAAGAAAATAATGTCTTAATCCATTGTTTTAAATCTTGTGCCTGAGCTAAGTCGACCAAGCCATTTAAAATATTTTGATCAATACGATGTTTACTAAAATCTAGAACAATTTGATCATGTTCAACTGAGAACCGTTTAAAGCGTGAGGGATCTGCTGCAAATAATTCTTTGAGATGAACCTCTTTAATTTGCTTTTGCAAAGATGATAAATGCTCAAGCACTGACGCTGGTGCCTTAACGGCAAAAGGCTGAATTTGCTTGATCATCATTAACGCCCCACGCCCATATATGCGAAACCTTGTAATTTCACATAGTCTGGATCATAAATATTGCGACCATCCAATATCAAAGGATGTGCCATCAGTTGTTCGAGCTGTTTAAAGTCCGGACTCCAATATTGTTTCCATGCGGTTAACACACATAGACCGTGCACATTTTTCACCGCATCATACTGATCATCACAGAGCACTAAATCGTCACGCTGCCCATACATCTGTTTAATTTCATCCAAAGCCTGCGGATCATGTAAATGAACCGTCACCCCTTGCGCCCACAATGCAGCAAGCATTTGGTGAATGGGTGATTGCTGAATACTTGAGGTATTTTCTTTAAAAGAAGCCCCCCAAATTGCAACGGACTTACCCTTTAAATCACCATGATAATAGTTCCAAAACTTACGGAACAGGATTTCTTTTTGTTGCTCATTGATGTCCCATACTTGTGCAAGCAATTGGCTTTTAACGCCTGTATTTGCAACTGTATTAGAGAGTGTCAGAATATCATGAGAAAAATTTTCACCGCCAAAACCAGCACCAGGAGCTAAGTAAGCTGAACCAATACGGTTATCCGCCGCCATACCCTGACGTACTGAAGCAATATCAATCCCAAGTTTCTCAGCAACCACAGCCAGATCATTAATATAGCTAATTCTTGTCGCCAACATGCCTGAAATACTGAGCTTCGTAAATTCAGCATCTAAAATTGGCATAAACAGATACTGCTGTGTCAAAGGAAAAAGAGGCCTTAGCAATTCTTTCACTTTACTCTGAACGTCAACTTGCGTACATCCTACAATCATTTGTTTTGCTTGAGTTAAACTCTGTAAAGCATTTCCTTCTTGAATCGTATCTGGTAAATAAACCCAGTCATCTTCGGAAAGGATTTGCTTAAAGTGATCAGTCCCCTGCAAACCAAAGGTTGAAGCATTGATCATCAGTTTTGGATGAATAATCGGGCGCTGTTTTAACGACTGTAGCAGTTGAAAAACTTGTTGTTCTTGTGTTTGATTAAAACTAAATAAATAGGCATCTATATCTAAAGGAATTGCGTCCAAATCACGATAACTGAGAAAACCACTGTTTAACTGTTGTTCCAGTAAACGGCTAACATTTTCATCATGAAATGAGTACTGCTGATCAGCGGAATTATCATTGAGATGTGAGCACCAATACACAAAGTGCCCAGATTCAGACAATAATGCAGACATCACGCCTGCATATAATGTATTGCCAAAGATTGCAACTTTCATAACCACATGCCCTAAACTACAGGGCCAATTCTTGAATTAAGCCCTTAAAATCTGCGCCCAATTTGGGGTGCTCAATACCATAGTGTAATACAGCTTTTAGGTATCCAAGCTTACTACCACAATCGAAAGTCTGCCCTTTCATGCGATACGCTTCAACAGCTTCTGCTTGCTGTAATGCTGCGATGGCATCAGTGAGCTGAATTTCATTTCCAGCTCCGCGTGGGGTATTTTCTAAAAGCGCCATAATCTGTGCTGGTAAAATATAACGACCAACCACAGATAAGTTCGAAGGTGCTGCGCCCACCGCAGGTTTTTCAACGATTCCCTGCATCACAACGCTTTCACCTTCATTCGGAGAAACCGCGACATCCACAATACCATATTGATCAACCAAATGATCAGGTACTGCTTCAACCATAATCTGTGCTGCTTGAGATGTCTCAAAGCGCTGGATCATCAGAGACAAATCATTCTCAGAGACTTGATTCTTGACTAAAACGTCAGGTAATAATACGGCAAAGGCTTCATTACCCACGATATCTTTTGCACAAAGTACAGCATGTCCAAGGCCTAAAGGCTGCGGCTGACGCACGCTCACAACGCTCACATGCTTCGGTAAAATATCAGTAATTTCTTTGAGTAGATCAAATTTCTTTTTTTGTTCTAAAGTTGTTTCTAACTCGAAATTACGATCAAAATAATTCTCAATCGAGGCCTTAGAGGAATGTGTGACCAAAATAATTTGTTCAATCCCAGCATCAACTGCTTCACGTACCACATATTCAATGGCTGGACGATCAACAACAGTCACCATTTCCTTTGGAATAGATTTGCTTGCTGGTAAGAATCGTGTACCTAAACCTGCGACAGGTAAAATTGCTTTCTTGATCATTACATTACTACTTCATTGATTTAGATAGATCTTCAAGAGTTAATTTTATCTTGTTCTTGTAAATTATTCCCCTTAAATAAAGAGGGGCCAACATGTCCAGGCGCATTAATCCCTTCACGTTTCAACATAACACCTAATGTTTTCCACATGATTTTAAAATCAACGAAGGTATTATGATGATCGACATACCAAACATCACATTTAAAGCGGTCTTCATAATCTAATTCGTTACGACCACTCACTTGCGCTAAGCCGGTCATTCCAGGTTTTACATCCAAACGACGTGCTTGCTCTGGTGAATAAAGTTCAACAAATTCTTTTAACATTGGCCGAGGCCCAACGACGCTCATATCGCCTTTTAGCACATTAAATAGCTGTGGCATTTCATCCAAGCTTGTAGAGCGTAATTTTTGTCCAAATGGTGTAATCCGCTGCTCATCAGGTAAAGCATTACCCTCAGAATCTGTAGCATCTTTCATCGAGCGGAACTTAATCATTTTAAATAGCTTACCGTCTTTACCAGGGCGTTCCTGATAAAAAAAGATAGGAGCGCCTAAGTTCTTTCTGACCTTATAAGCAACGAGAATAAATATTGGAGAAAGTAATAAAATTGCTACAGATGCAACAACTATATCAACAAGCCTTTTCATTGTTTGAAACCCATATATCAAAATAATTTAGACTTTCTTCCTAAGAAAATTATTATAAATTTTCCCCAACATCGTGGATGGTAGTAGTCGAAACACTGACCGTAACAAAAAAACTATATTAGCATGAATTGGATCTTGTAACTTCAACTCTTTTTTTAAATCCAACAACTTTTTTTCACTTTTAATATATTCCAACCCCTTACGACGACCATGCATACCATTATCAATACGAGCATACACCAAAATATCTGATAAATTCTGAACTTGATAACCCTTCGCAATTATACGTAAAAAAAGATTATAATCTTCCATCCATAAATGGTGATGATAACCACCAACATCCAGAATATGTGCCTTTCGATAAGCAATCGTCATATTATTGAAAGGGCTTTGTTTTTTTGCATAGTTTTTTAAATCTTTATGTAAAAGTGGAACACTACGCACCCCAGTTGGATTTTCAATATTTTCAATAAATTCAATAATTTGACCACCTAATATAGAAATACTAGGGTTTTCATTCAAGAAGTCAATTTGTTTTTTAAACCTATCTGGTGCACAAATATCATCGGTATCAACTATGCATACAAGGTCATAGGCACATTCTTTTAAACCAATATTTTTAGCCTTACCTGTTCCAACGTTCTTCTCGAGCTTTTTTACACGAAGAATATCACCTAGCTTGTTTTGCCATTGTCCGATTACTTTATTCAATTCAGGAGTTAAAGGCCCATCCTCAACTAAAATAATTTCTGTAGGTCTTAAAGTTTGTTTATCCCAAATACTTTCCATACAAGCATTAAAATGCACTGGAGATTCTTTGTGATAAATAGAACTTAATACAGAAAACATAAAACTATCCTTTCAAAACCTTATCAATCCAAATTTTTAAAATTTGTTCGGGCTGATATTTTTGAGCATTTAACAATGAGTTTTTTGCGAATTGACCCAATAAATCAGGAGAAGAAGCAACTTTTAAAATTGCTGCAGCTAATTCACTAACATTTTGATCTTGTACTAATAAACCGTTTTCATGATTCTTTATGATATCACTTGGTCCAAAAGGACAATTATATGACACAATAGGCAAACCAAAACTCTGAGCTTCAATTAACACCATAGGTAAGCCCTCATATTTTGATGACATTACAAAAAAACTAGATTGCTCATAGACTTGTTTAACATTTGAAGTACTTCCTTTCAAACTAATATGTCTAAGTGAATGCTCCCTAATATAATTATGCAATATTGTCTCTTGTTCGCCCTCTCCATAAATATTTAGTTGCCAATCAGGAATAGTTTGATATATTTTCTCCCAAGCCTGCAGTAAATGAATATAGTTTTTCTGATCAGTTAAGCGACCAATCGCTACAATTTGTTTACTACCCTTTTGAGGTGCCGAGATGATAGGGAATGGTGAAAAATTAGGGATAACAATTACATTAGAATGAAATTTATCGAATTGATCCTTGTCATTTTGGGTCAAAGTAATAACCTGACCAACTCTTTTGTAAAAAAATCGACTGAGCAATTGAACAGTCTTAGGTCTACTTATGAAAGATACATGCTCAAGCGTCACTAATTTTTTTACTTTTGGTAGAAAAGTACACAATAGAGATAATTTCCCCATATTATGAACTATCACTGCATCATAAGAGTAAGTGGCTGTATACTTTTTTAATTTCTTATAAAATTTAAATATATTTCCAGTCAATCTAATTACATTCACATTTTCAACTAAAGGATATGCTGAATTGTCTTTTGTAGATTCTCTATTTAAAAGTGTAATCTCATAACCATCCATTCTGGACATCTTATTTGCAAGCTCTACAGCAACACGTTCTGAACCAGACTTGTTTTTTAAAGAGTTAATAATAAACAGTATTTTTTTCACTCTCGCACCTTTTCATAGAATTACATGCATATACCAATAACATCAACAAAGAAATGAAAACAGTAATACCTTTAGCCAACAAAGCCAATAATAAAACTAAAAGTGCTATTTTAAATTTAAGATCAACAAATGAAGATTTTATTTTAAATATCAAATATATATTAAAAATCAAAAAAACACCAAGACCTAGCAAACCATTAGCAAAGATCACCCTAAAATAACCAACATCAGTATTCATATAATAACCATTTTTTAAGTTATACATATTATCCCCAATAATCCAAGTTTTATAACTTTCAGGAAATATTGAAAACATGTCTAATAGTGTATTAAATGAGTTATTAGTATCCGAATTCCCATCACTCAAAAACAAACCAAAACCAAATTTAATCAATTGAAAATCAACAAATTTTTCCCCGTAAACAAAATATAAAATTACAGCAATAGATAGCAAGAATAACCCTGAAAAAAATATTTTGATTTGATTTATAGAAAAACTAGAAAACAACAATAAAGATCCTATAGCAAATCCGACTAAAGTTGTTCTCGCACTCATCATTCCAATAATTGCTATCATAAAGTAAACAAACAACCAAAATATTATATGCTTTTTTTCATATTTTATAATTTGACTTAAACAAACCAATATAAAACAATTAATAATTCCTGATGCAAAAAAGGAACGACCAACCCCGACAATTCGCTCAAGTTTCAAATCATCAAGCCTAGATAAATCCGACAAATTGTTATAAACAATGGAGTAAAATATTTTCTCAAAAGCAGGATAAAAGCTAATCAATGCAGACAGCATAAGTTGAATTAACACGGCAATTGCACTAAGTTTAATTACTCTAACAAAATCTAAATGAGCACCACCTACCCTAAAAACACCAATTAAAGCTAGAAGCTGAAAATAAATAAATAAATAAACCTCATAATAATAACTATAATCCAGATTACTATTAAATAAAGCAGATAGAGTACTTACAAAAAAACCAAAAAATAAAAACAAAAAAATAAAAAAATCAATTTTTCTAAATTTATTAAATGAATTAAAAACAAAAAACAGGCCAAAAAGAGAAAATAAAAAAACTAAGAAACCAAATTTAAAAAAAACAGCTATATTAAATATATATATAAACAAAAAAAACACCCACATAAAACCAGTAAGGTATTTTTTATTCAGTTGAAGCAAAGCACTCAAAGCTACAACCCCCTTATTATTCTTTGTATTTTATTAATTATTCTTTCGAAATAATTAAATTTCCACGAATATCCCCAGTGATGTATACCATAAGTATCGTCCTTAATATGAACATACATCAACTGCTTTACAGGTTTATCTTGATCAAATGGATTATAGGGGTAAAATGAACTCTGAGACAAAACTATATCTCTTTCTTTAGAAACCTTATTGTATACACTACCAAGAACATAGGGCATAGTCTTATACACATTACTATTAATATCATAAAAATCTAATACTAATTTTAATATTTGATGCCCCTTAATACAGCCAATTACCCCACAGCTCACTTTATCTTGGTCAGAATCTTCATAAGCTGCAAAAAAATCATTATTAAGCAAAGTCGAAATATCTTTAATCAACTCCATATCAGTATCTAAATATACTCCACCATATTCATATAAAGCATGACAACGAACATAATCAGCAACGAAAGCATATTTCTTATCTTTTAATGCTTTTTTCACAAAATCATGCTCTAAAGGTGAGTTGTCTTCATTCCAAAGAATAAACTCCCAATCAGGTAAATATCTATGCCAACTTTTAATACATTCTTCTATTAAAGGGGACATAGGGTTTTTACCAAACCAGCAATAATGAATAATCTTAGGAATCATAATATACCATTCAATTTTCTAATTAATTTTCCACTTAAGGCTTTTAACACCATAATAGGATGCAAAAAAAACATATTTAGTATTGCAAACAAATATATTTCTACCAAAAGCTGATTATATTCTCTCTCATGTGATTTAAAATAATCAGCAATTTGCAACTTACCAATAATCATTATATTTTTTTTCTTTGAAAGATTATCCTCATGCAATCTATACTTCGTAAAAGTATAGTTTAAGTGTATACAATACCCACCTTTCTCTAGGACTTTCAAATAAATATACCAATCTTCAATGATAAATTTTTCATTAAAACCATTCACATTCTTTATATCTTTTAGTCTAAGCATCTGTGTAGGGGCTGGTAAATATTCTGTATACTTAAACAAGTCTTTAAAAAAATATTTTTTTTCTTTTTTTATTATTTCCCCACACTCTTCATTCTGATCATTAATTAAAATCATATTACCAAAAACACCTTTGCAAGCGTCATCAGCTTCAAGAATAGGAACTTGTACCATCAGCTTTTCAGCTAATAGCATATCATCTGAAGCAATGGCTGAAAAATACTTACCATGACACCATTCCAATGCTTCATTTAAAGTCGCACTTAAACCACGATTTGCTCGATATCTGAACTCAAATCTAGTAAACCGTTCTTCACAAACAGATAACATCTCTTCTATTTTTTCTATAGAATTATCTTTAGAGCCATCATCAATAATAATTAGTTCAATATTCTGATAAGTCTGATTAATCACACTTTGAATACAATCCTGAACATACTGTGCATGGTTATAGCAAGGGATGACAACAGAAACTAACGGCTGACTTTTTGATTGCATCTCTATATAACTCTCATCCGCAAATGTTTAAACACAAAAATACTCATTACCGCCCAATAGATTGCATAATTTATTAGATGAGCAATAGAAACTCCTTCAAAACCAAACATCTGGGTACAGATATAAGTCAAAAGAATTGAACTTATTGCAAACATAATTTCTGTCGTTACAAACAGTTTAATCATTGCTTTGCTTAACATCAAATAAGCAAGTATCCAACTTCCAATTTTTAGGGCATCTCCTATCATTTGCCATAAAAATAGATCAGCCATAGGCAGGAATTTTTCACTGAATAATACAACAATAACCCAATCTTTCAATAGATAAGCCAGCCCCCCTCCTAAAATAGCGAGTGGGAATATAAACTTATAACCTAAATAGACTTCTTTTTTTATTTCAACAAGGGTTTTTAATTCTGATAATTTAGGCAAGTAATAGACACCTAAGGTTGTTGTTACCAACATTAGATATGCAGCACTTAAACGAATCATCGCTTCCCAATAACCCGCATAGTCCGCACCAAAAGTCTGACTTAAATATGTTCTAATCACTATTTGAGAAAGTGGTACACAAATTGCGCTGACTAAAGCCATTAATGCAAATGACATAAACTTATGTGCAATAGCAGAATCGATTCGCCCAAACAAGTAAGAAATTTTAAACCAATCTGCTTTATAGCAAAGATACAGAGTTACAAAAAAAGCAAGAGATTGATAAACAGACAATGCAACCAATGCACCATACAAATGATATTTGACTGCAAGGGCTGTCGTGATCACTAAAGAAACTAAACTACCCGCTATATTTGCCAATACTAATTTTAGTATTTCCTTTTTTCCATTTAATATCGCCAAAAACAAAGTATTAAAATTAAAAAAAACTAGAAAAATGGCAAACCAAATGAATACCGATTGGTATTCTAGGCTATGAAAAATATAAAGGGATAATTGCTGCTGAAAAATAATAATGAGTAATGCAAAAAGTACGCTTAGAATAAAAACTATGCTCCCTGCATTCTGCCATATTTTTTTCTGCTTTTGCTTATCTTCATAATATTCTGCTGTATATTTTGTGACAGCAGTATTAATCATACTTCCTGAAAAGGTTGTAATCATTTGAATAAAATTTTGAAACTGGCCAATCATAGCATAGCCAGAAGGGCCAACATAAATAGCTAAGATTTTATTCAAAACAAATAAAGTAGCTGTTTTAATTAAAACGGCTACTCCATTTAAAGCACTTGTTTTCAGCAGATTCATATCAAAGACTAAACGTGTTACAGACTTCAACTATATGCTGAGCATCTTTTATATTTAAGACAGGACTCATTGGTAAACTCAGGACTGTCTCGTGTATTTTCTCAGATATTGGGAAACTTAGACGATTCCATTCAAGATAAGCTTGTTGTTTATGCGGCGGAATTGGGTAGTGAATTAAAGTTTGTATACCGTGTGCTGCTAAATGCTGCTGTAAAGCTTCTCTATCAAGAGTACGAATGACAAACAAGTGCCAGACATGTTGTTGATCTTCAACTGCATTACCTCCTATTTTAGGAAGTTCAATCAAAGGATTACTAATCCCCTCTAAGTAAACCTGAGCAACTTCACGGCGATGCACAATTTCTTGATCTAAAAACTTAAGTTTAACATCCAGCATAGCCGCCTGAATTTCGTCTAAGCGACTATTTACACCTTGTACGAGATTCTTATATTTTTCATGCGACCCATAATTACGTAGAGCCCTGAGCATATTTGCAAGCTCTGCATCATTGGTCGTGATCGCACCTGCATCACCTAAAGCACCCAGATTTTTGCCAGGATAAAAGCTAAATCCAGATGCATCCCCCCAATTTCCAGCCTTTTTACCATCAATTGCAGCGCCATGGCTTTGTGCAGAATCCTCTAAAACCAATAAACTATATTTTTCAGCAATTGCCATAATCTCAGGCATTGCCGCAAGCTGGCCATATAAGTGAACGGGTAAAATAACCTTGGTCTTATTTGTAATAACAGCTTCAATTTTTGCTGGATCAAGATTAAACGTATCGGAATCTGGCTCAACCAGTACAGGAATAAGTTGATTGGCACTAATCGCGAGAATACTGGCGATATAAGTATTTGAAGGGACGAGAACTTCATCACCGTCTTTTAACTTGCCAAGCTCTTTCCAAGCCCTCAAAGTTAAAATAAGTGCATCTAAACCATTGGCTACACCAATCGCATATTTCGTACCACAATATGCAGCAAAGTTCTGTTCAAACTGATCAAGTTCAGTGCCACCAATATACCAGCCAGAATCAATCACACGTGTGCAGGCTTCAATCAGTTGTTCACGATATTGCTGATTGATATTTTTTAGATCTAAGAAAGGGGTTGTCATTCTACATAACCTTTAATGATAGCTGGATTTCCTACAACAATCGCATTTTCTGGAACATCTTTGGTCACAACAGCACCCGCACCAATCAGTGCATTTTTTCCAATACGGATACCAGGTAAGATGGTTGCATTTGCACCAATACTGGCACCTTGCTCTACAATTGTTTGAGCAAAACTTTCTGGATATTGTTTAGAACGTGGTTTTTTATCATTGGTAAAAGCCACACAAGGGCCAATAAACACATTATCTTCTAAGGTTATACCATCCCAGATATAAACCCCTGATTTGACAGTAACATTATTGCCAATATACACATCATTTTCAATTAAAGTATGAGCACAAATATTACACCCTGTACCAATTACAGCATCTTTTAAAATGACACTATATTGCCAAACTCGGGTATTTTGACCAATATTTTTAGAGTGTACATCAGATAATGGGTGAATGAATGGACGATTAACCGTAGTTAAAAATTCATCATAATCTCGAATATAATCACTTTCATCATAGTGTTCGCTAGCTAATACCAACAATACACAATCTTCCGAAAAGTCATGCATTTCACGCCAAGTCATACTTTCAATGATTAAACCTTGAGTAGGTGAACTCAAGGTAACTTCTTCTTTTTGTCGTCCGTTGTCTAAAACAAAGCGGCACTGCCCATGAAGGCAAATCGCAAGCTGTTTTAGATCTTTATGTGCATGAAACCCTCTAGGCTTATCTTTAGATGCAGCAAAAATATAATAGATCCGTTTAATGTCAAAGGGGATATGCTGATTAGCCTCTACCGAAACCAGCCCGCCTCGTTCATCACCTAAGTCAGGTAAATCAATGAGTTTCTTTAAGCTCATACTTCATTCACCAAAGAAATCAAATATTGGCCATAATCATTTTTATTCATACTTTGGCCAATTACTAAAACTTGCTCTTTGCTTAGCCAACCATTATTAAAGGCAATTTCTTCTAAACATGCCACCTTATAGCCTTGTCGCTTTTCAATGGTTTCTACAAATTGTGCTGCCTCAAGCAAGCTCTCATGTGTGCCCGTGTCGAGCCAAGCAAAACCACGTCCAAGCAATTCTACATTCAAGTCGCCACGCTCTAGGTACATTTGATTGACGGTCGTGATTTCTAATTCACCACGCTCAGATGGTTTGACTTGTTTTGCGATCTCGACAACATCATTGTCGTAGAAATACAGACCGGTTACAGCAAAATGTGATTTTGGATTTTTCGGCTTTTCTTCTAATGAAACAGCACGTTTTTGCTCGTCAAATTCAACCACACCAAAGCGTTCAGGATCTTTCACTTGATAGCCAAAGACCGTTGCCCCTTTTTGACGAGCAACTGCTTGGCGTAACATCGGTGTAAAGCCTTGACCATAAAAAATATTATCACCAAGCACTAAACACACATTACTCGTGCCGATAAAGGCTTCACCAATAATAAAAGCCTGAGCTAAACCATCTGGACTTGGCTGAACGGCGTAACTCAATTCAACACCAAATTGCGAACCATCACCCAATAGTCGTTTAAAGCCATCAATATCATCTGGAGTACTGATAATTAAAACTTCGCGAATACCCGCTAACATCAAGACTGACAAAGGGTAATACACCATCGGTTTATCGTAAATCGGCAGTAACTGCTTAGATACACCCTTGGTAATTGGATATAAGCGTGTACCTGAACCACCCGCAAGAATAATACCTTTCGTCGACATTAGACATTTACCCCTAATCTTTCACCTTGATAACTGCCATCTTGTACACGGCGACACCATTCTAAATTATTTAAATACCATTCAACGGTTTTACGGATACCCGTTTCAAAAGTTTCCTGAGGTTTCCAGCCAAGTTCACGTTCTATTTTTGATGCATCAATCGCATAGCGTAGATCATGTCCGGGACGATCCTTTACAAAAGTAATTAAACTTTCATAAGCTTGAGCATTAGCCTGTGGTCTTAATTCATCTAGAATTTTGCAAATAGTTTTAACTACTTCAATATTCTGCTTTTCGTTATGTCCACCAATATTATAGGTTTCACCGATCACACCTTGAGTAACAACTTGATACAGTGCTCTAGCATGGTCTTCAACGAACAACCAGTCACGGATCTGATCACCCTTTCCATAGATCGGCAATGCTTTACCATCTAAAGCATTTAAAATGACTAAAGGAATTAACTTTTCTGGGAAGTGATAAGGACCATAATTATTAGAACAATTGGTGACAATGGTCGGTAAGCCATAGGTACGTTGCCAAGCTCGAACTAAATGATCTGAACTCGCCTTACTTGCTGAATAGGGAGAGCTTGGCGCATAAGGTGTTGTTTCAGTAAATAAGTCTGTTGTACCCTCTAGATCACCATAGACCTCATCTGTTGAGATATGGTGAAAACGAAAACTTGCTTTTTTATTGTTATCTAATGCCTGCCAGTACTTACGAGTTACTTCTAATAAGGTATACGTTCCTACAATATTGGTCTGAATAAATGCACTTGGTCCATCGATTGAACGATCAACATGCGACTCAGCTGCCAAATGCATGACTACATCAGGTTGAAATTGTTGAAAAACCTTCTCTAGCTTTGGCACATCACAAATATCAATTTGTTGGAACTGATAGCGAGTATCCTCATCAATTTCTTTTAAGGACTCTAAATTTCCAGCGTAGGTCAATTTATCTATATTTAAAACGGTATCTTTCGTTGTTTTTATAATATGGCGTACTACAGCAGAACCAATAAATCCAGCACCACCAGTTAATAATATTTTCATATTTTTCCACTATACTACATCGAGTAGACTCTATCTAAACTTGATATCTTCACACAAAACTTAAAGTATTTATGAACAATCCTATAAAATCTTTCGCAAAATATCGGCTAAGACACTAGGCTGCTTATTTCGAATTTCATCCTATTTCACTGAAAAAAATAAGGAAATAAGGCTTAAAACACTTCAAATTAGTACGGAGAATACAACTCGGCATAATATAACAAATTTCATCAATTTGTTAGCGCTTCATTCTATTTTATTTAAATGATCTTCTAATTAATTTAAATTTATTTACGAATAGCTTTTCGTTAAATACTGAACTAAATCAAATTACTCTATAAAGTGAATTTTTTATATCAAATAATTCAACACTCCCACAAAAAGAATATTATGTTTTTTTAATCTTTTGGGATAAAATCATCGCGATTTAGCATCCATTGTCCACTGATGATCCATACACGACAATAGGTATTGATTAAAAATAAGATTATCTAAGGGTTTCATGTGAAGTATTACCAACTTTTTTCAATTCTTACACTTAGTATTAGCGCTGTAAGTTGTGCAATCACTTCAGGTCTTCAAACACATGACTTACCTGAAAATGGAGACTTTACAACGGAGCAAGGCGTTAATCTTACGATTGTACAATTAACCCAAGAAAACTTAGCTTTATATAACCTAGCCTCTACATCATTGCTACCGCAAGACAAGCTATCGACATTATTTCGCCAAACTCCCACCCAATATCGTTTAAGTGCAAATGATGTCTTATCAATCCAGTTATGGGCCTACCCTGAAATTACCCCCCCTCTAAATAATATTAATAATATGCAATCTGCCCAAGCAAGTGGCTATGCAATTGACATAAATGGCAATGTACAACTCCCCCTAATTGGCCAAGTTCATGTCGCAGGAAAAACCCTTGCTGAAACTAATCGATATCTACGGTCTCAGTTTGCAAAATATTTGAAAACACCTGATGTTATTGTTAGGATTTTATCCTACGAAGGCAATCGTTACTTTGTAAATGGACAAGTCATGAAAAGCGGGCAATATACGCTGAATGATCAGCCAATTAGCTTGTATACGGCACTCAGTATGGCTGGAGGAGTCAATCCTGAAACAGGGGATAACACATCTATACAGTTAATTCGTAAAGGGATTACTTATAATTTAAATTTAGTTGCTTTAGAACAAAGTGGTTTATCTCTCCACAAATTAATAATTCAACCTAATGATACGATTTTTGTAAATACCAAACAAAACCAAAAACTTTATATCATGGGTGAATCAAGTAAAAGCCAGGCGCTTCCCTTACGTGATCAAGGGATGACCTTAAGTGATGTACTTGGTGAGAGTGAAGGTATTAACCCATATACAGCAAGTGCTGCGCGTATTTATGTAATGCGTACAAACCTCAATACTCAGCACTCGACTATTTATCAACTAAATTTGAGTAGCTTAGGGAATCTTGCTTTAGCCAATCAATTCGCTATGCAGAAAAATGATATTGTTTATATTGATGCAACAGGCTTGACGCGCTGGCAGCGTATGGTTAATCAAATTATACCATTCTCTAACGCACTTTATAGTTTTGATCAGTTAGGTAAATAATATGACCTTTTCAATCTAACCATTTAGATCTCCAAGAATCTGCAAGCGTTTTCCCAAATTTTAAATAGTTGTTCCCTTATGAATCAAAATACACAACTGACTGATGACACGATTGACCTTAGAGAATTATTTTTCGCTCTTATTGCACAATGGAAACTTATTGTTTTCTGTACAATATTCGCCCTAATTTGTGCCAGTATTTATCTTAAAACTGCAGAAAAAACTTACGCTGTTGATGCAAAAATTCAAATTATTGATAACAAACAAAATGGCTTAGCAGGTCTAAACTCACAGCTTGCATCTTTAGGCAGTTTAGCTGGCGTAAATATTGGTGGTCTTGGCGGTCAACAATCGATTCAGGCAGAAATCGAAATCTTGCAATCTCGCTCTATTTTAGCAAAAACGATTCAAGATCTAAATCTAGATATCCAAATCCAACCAGATCAAGGTTTTGTTCAGAAGTTTTTAAGCACAGATCAATTTCACACCAACTATCTTACGGATCAAGTACAAGTTAGAAATCATAAAACTGAGTTCTCTATTCGCCAATTTGACATTCCAAAAAAATATCTAGATCAAGACCTACTTTTAAGCTTCCATGGGCAAAACTTTAGCCTTACGTCAGAAAAGACTGGGCTAGAAGTATACAAAGGATCCCTAAATCAAAAAGCAAATTCTACTTCCCTTAGTTCAGCTTGGAAAATTAGTATTTCAAGCCAACATCCTTTAGAAGGTCAGTATATTGTTCAAAAACAATCAACACTTGCTGCAGTCAAAGCTATTTTATTAAGTTTAAAAGTGGCTGAACTTACCAAGCAAACAGGGATTATCACTATCAATTATGATGGAGCAGACAAAGCGCACATCATAAAAGTGCTAAATCACATTTTGGAAATTTATCAAGAGCAAAACTTAGCGACGAAATCAGCAGAAAAAGAAAAAACATTAGCCTTTTTAAACCAGCAACTGCCACAACTGAAACAAGAGCTAACAGAGGCAGAGAAAAAGTTTAATACATTCCGAGAAACTCATGGGACCATTGATATTCAGCAAGAAGCTGGGCTTTATTTAAAGCAGAGTGTTGAGTTGGAAACACAAAAAATTCAGTTAGAGCAGAAGCAGGCACAATTGGCTGCTCAATACACAGCACAACACCCAATGATGCAAGAAATTAATACCCAAATTGCTGTATTCAATAAAAAAATTAATGAATTGAATAGTGCATTAAAAAAATTACCAAATACACAAAGCCAGTATTTGCAATACTATCGCGATGTACAAGTACAAACGCAGCTGTATACCAATTTATTAGGAACATACCAGTCTTTAAGCTTGGCTAAAGCAGGCGAAACAGGAAATACTCGTGTTTTAGATTACCCTGTAGAACCAACGAAACCAATCAAACCTCGTAAGCTAATCGTGTTAATCCTCTCAATTTTTATTGGTGGATTTGTTGGTGTATTGATTGCTCTAGTTCGCAATATGTTACAAACTGGCGTACGTCATCGTGATGAAATTGAACAGGCTGTCGGCATTAATACTTATGTTGAATTGCCTAAAGCGAAACATAAAACTGCTCCTGAGTTACACGCACTCAAGACATTTATCCCGACTTTATGTTTTAAGTTACAGCAAAAACAACATAACGTTGCACTCATAACAAGTGTTACACCTAATCAAAATCAAGGTGTGATTGCTCAACATTTGGCACTTTATCTAAGTCAAGCTGGGCAGAAAGTTTTAATCATTGATAGCGACCTTTATCGTGGTGAACTTGACCAACTTTTTAAGAGCACGTCAAAAGTGGGCCTAGCTGAATATTTACGTGGACAAGCCGATCTAGATCAAATTATCGTGAATACAACTTATCCGAATTTGAGTCTAATTGGCCGTGGAAAAAGCAATGATGAGGCTTCTATTAGTTCACATCAATCAATTTTTGCACAGTTAATGCAACAGATCAGCAATCAATACGACTACATCTTGATCAGTTCAGCACCCGTACTTGCAACCCCTGATAGTTTAAACCTTGCTCAATTTACAGGTTTTAACCTCTGTTTAGTGCAATATGGTCAGACACAACTGAAAGATATTGAACTCGCAAAATCTTATTTTGTGAATGCGGGGCTTGAGATTGACGGTCTTATTCTAGACCAGATCCCGAGCTATCAAATTAATCAATATCAATATCAGACCAGCAAATAATTGCTCTAATATTGAATAAAAAGAACCAGAGGGCTATAAATTCTCTGGTTTTTTTATTTCAACAAGAATGCTCATTGATTTCACAAATGACTCAATCCTCATACAAAAAATCCATGCATTTTTGCTGTTTATTATTCAATGCCTAAGCCTATACATGCTAAGATCAACGGCATATTTTTTATTAAAATCTCGCTTTGGGACATCTCATGAGTAAAGCTTTACCTTTCGTTGTCGCAGCTGTTTTAGGCGGTGCAGCGCTCGTTCCTATTTACTACGCTACTAAAAATCCAACCACTGAGTTTGGCGCCAAGGCTGACAAAAATGCAGCACCTGTGGCAAAAATCAGTTATGCATTAGGTTATGAAGTCGCAAAACAAACCCCACCAGAATTAGAAACCAGTGCATTTATTACTGGTTTCCGTGACGGGCATGCACAAAAACCAGCAGCCTATACAGAAGAAGAGTTACAAGCGGCTTATATCGAGTTCCAAAAAGAGCT
The DNA here is from genome assembly GCF_000369845.1 of Acinetobacter higginsii. NCBI lineage: Bacteria > Pseudomonadati > Pseudomonadota > Gammaproteobacteria > Moraxellales > Moraxellaceae > Acinetobacter > Acinetobacter higginsii. The sequence continues at coordinate 142,965 of NZ_KB850217.1, forward strand.
GCAACAAAAACAAGCGAATGAGACCAAAAAAGTCGAAGCGACCAACAACAGCTTTTTAGCAGAAAATGCGAAAAAAGAAGGCGTGAAAACCACCGCTTCAGGCTTACAATATAAAATCACTAAAGAAGGTACAGGTAAACAGCCTGCCGCGACCTCTGTTGTGAAAGTTCACTACAAAGGTCAACTTACTGATGGTAAAGTATTTGATAGCTCTTATGACCGTGGCGAGCCAATTGAATTCCCGCTGAATCAAGTGATTCCAGGCTGGACTGAAGGTTTACAGCTGATGAAAGAAGGTGGTAAAGCAACACTTTATATTCCTGCAAACTTAGGTTACGGTGAACAAGGTGTTCCTGGTTCGATCCCACCGAATAGCACATTAATTTTTGATGTAGAATTAATCGCTGTTAAGTAAATGATCTTAAGGAGAGCCTATGCTCTCCTTTATTTTTTGGAAGAAATAATGAAAAGATTAGGTCTCATTTTAATTGCTTCAACCATCGGAACGGTTCAAGCAGCATCAATTACACAAAAAAGCCCACAAAAAGATCAACTCGGATATAGCTACGGTTATCTCATGGGCAGAGGCAATGCCGAGACTTTAAAAGACTTAAATATCGAAACTTTTGTACAAGGCTTACAAGAAGCTATTCAAGGTAAAACAGCATCTTTAACCGATGAGGAAATGGCGACTGTACTCAATCAATATAAAAAACGCCTTGAAGCCAAACAGCTGGTTGAGTTTCAAGAACAAGCACAAAAAAATGATCAAGCAGGCAAAGCCTTTTTGGCTGAAAATGGCAAGAAAGCAGATATCGTGACCACGAAATCAGGCCTACAGTACCAAGTACTACAACAAGGCCAAGGTAAATCACCGAAAGCGACATCAATGGTTAAAGTAAACTATGAAGGCCGCTTGCTCGATGGAACGGTGTTCGACAGTTCAATCGCACGCAACCACCCTCTTGAATTCAAGCTCAGCCAAGTGATTGCGGGTTGGACTGAAGGTGTTCAAACGATGAAAGAAGGTGGCAAAACACGTTTCTTTATTCCAGCAAATCTTGCCTATGGTGATGTCGGTTCGGGCGATGCAATAGGGCCAAACAGTACTTTAATTTTCGATATTGAATTACTTGAAGTGAAATAATAAAAACCCTCCATTTGGAGGGTTTAATTTTTTAATTGAATCTAATTTAAGCTTTTAAATGTCTTGGTCGGAAACCCGTAGCCAACAATGCTACAGCATAGGCAACGACACCAATGACACACAAGCCAATCACTTCAGCAATACGTAGCCATTGAGAAATATCGCCTTGGTACCAGGTTAAACCATACCAAAGTGCTGCAATCATGGTGATATTGGCAACCGCATATTGCAATGCCAGTTTTTTCCAATGTCCCCCAAAACGATAGATGTTACGTTTATGCAAATAGAAATACAGCATACCCGCATTCACCAAAGCCGAGCCTGAAGATGCTAGTGCGAGCGCCATATGCTCGGCATGCCAATCGATTAACTTAAAGAAGCCAATAAAGACTACGTTTAGAATGGCATTGGCTGCCACCGCCATTAAGCCGACACGAACAGGGGTTTTAGTATCTTGTTGTGCATAGAAGCCTGGCGCAAATACTTTGATCAACATAAATGAGATGACCCCTGCACTCATACATTGCAGTGCTAAGGCAGTCATTCGCGTATCTTCTACAGTAAATTCACCACGCTGGAACAAAGCTTGAATAATCGGTGTCGACAACATAAATAATGCAATACTTGCGGGAATACCGACCAGCATAATAATCTTGGCAGCCCAATCAATCATGCCTCTAAATTTGGCTTGATCTTGCTCTGCATGACGTGCGGAAAGTGAAGGTAAAATTACCGTACCAATCGCGACACCAATTAAGCCCAGCGGTAACTCAGTCATACGTTCAGCACTGTATAGCCATGACACCGAGCCATCTTGCATGAATGATGCCCAGATTGTATTGAGCAATAAGTTAATCTGAGTCACTGACACCCCAAACAAGGCTGGCAGCATCAGTTTTAAAATACGATCCACCCCTTCATGTTTGAAGTCCACTTTAGGTGGAATCAATAAGTTCTTTTTCCATAATTCAGGAATCTGAATCGCCAGCTGTAAAATACCCGCAGCAACCACAGCCCAGCCCAAAGCCATGATTGGCTCTGCCATATACGGCGTTAACCACCACGCCCCCGCAATCATCGCCACATTGAGTAATACAGGAGAAAATGCAGGTGAAGCAAATGAACCATAGCTGTTTAAAATACTGCTAGCAAAAGCCGTCAACGACATAAACATCAAATATGGAATAGTCAGACGGAACATATCCACAGCGAGATCAAATTTTTCAGGATCATTATGGAAACCAGGCGCATACAGATAAATAATCGCTGGGGCAGCCACCATAGCGACAAAGGTCAATAAGGACATGGCCGTAAGCAAACAGCCAAACACCCGACTAATCAGAATCTGGACTTCAGCATGGGCACGACTGGTCTTATATTCGGTCAGAACAGGAATGAAAGCCTGAGAAAAAGCCCCTTCCGCAAATAAGCGTCGGAAAAAGTTGGGAATACGAAAGGCAACAACGAAGGTATCGAAGTCCTTACCTGCACCAAATACATTGAGTAGCACAACATCACGTACCAGCCCCAACACTCGAGATAACATCGTCATTGCACTGACAATTACAGTCGATCGCCACAATGCCATCGCATTCACCTACGGCTTATCTTTTAAAAAGCGTTATTGTAATGAAAGTCCGAATAGATTTCGTTATGAAATCTTAAATCTGGTCATATTTTTAGCGTGTTTTTTGTTTAGACAGCAAATTTCGAAATAATTGCCAATCAAAGTACTCACCAGGATCGGTTTTCCGTTTCGGCGCAATGTCGGAATGGCCTGCAATATGATTTTGAATTTTTGGATATGCTTGGCGTAAACTATTCACGACTTCAACCAATGCTTGATATTGCTCAGCTTCGAAAGGTAGATCATCACTTCCTTCTAGCTCGATTCCAATCGAATAATCATTACATTCCTTCAAAGCCAAATAGCTAGAACGGCCTGCGTGCCACGAACGATCATTAAAATTCACAAACTGAATCACTTCACCTGTACGCAAAATCAATAGATGCGCTGAAACCTTCATTCCCTCAATGGTTTGGAAGTAAGGATGTAATGACCAATCCAGCTGATTCTGAAAGAATTGTTGAATATAACCACCACCAAACTGTGAGGGTGGCAAACTAATATTATGAATAACAATTAGTTGAATATCGGTATCTGTAGGTCGGGCATTAAAATTCGGCGATGAAATTTGTGTTGCACCTTCCAATATCCCATCTTGAACTTGAGTAAATCTAGATTGTTGCATGGTGACTCGAATCAGCAATTTAATATTTATCTTGCCCATTCTGACATGCTTTATCACGAATAATCGAGATGAAATACTTATTTTTTATGAGTAGAGTATTAGGGTCTATCGACAGTTCACAGATGCTTGCGACAGAGAATATTTTTAGACGATACAAGGCATGACTTGTGAAATTTAGTCATTCTAAATGAGCCAAGTCATAACGCAGGAACGGCAAAAAATATTCCTGTCCCGAAGGGTTATGGCTAAAACCTCCATAAACAGCGTTATGAAACTTGACAAGGGTGGCGCCATTGCCTACATTTCATGCCTTGTTTATGTCGTTTTAGCCAATAACGCAATGCATGGTTGAAATGTCAATAGACCCTATTATAACGCACACGTTTTTTAGTCAAACATACACTGGAACTGGTATGAGTATCCCTCAATCTTTGCTTGAACAATCTATTCAAATCAATATTCAACAAGCATTACAAGAAGATATTGGGGACGGCGATATTACCGCCCTGCTCACACCTGAAGATGAACAAGCCACTGCAACCATTATTACACGTGAAGATATGGTGTTGGCGGGTCAGCCTTGGGTCAATGCGTTAATTCAAGCCTATGACAGCGCTGTTCAAATCACATGGCTCAAGCAAGAAGGCGAACATGTTGCGGCAAATGAAGCATTCTTAAAACTTGCTGGTTCTGCACGTAGTTTACTCACCGTAGAACGCCCAGCACTAAACTTCATCCAAACGCTGTCTGCGGTTGCAACCAAAACAGCAAGCTATGTGCAACAGCTTGATGGTTTACATACCAAACTACTCGATACCCGTAAAACCTTACCCGGCTTACGTATTGCACAAAAATACGCGGTTGCGATCGGCGGTGGTCAAAATCATCGTTTAGGTTTATTTGATGCATTCTTAATTAAAGAAAATCACATCATGGCTGCGGGTGGAATCGCTCAAGCAATTGCCAAGGCACATACGATTGCGCCAGGCAAACCGGTTGAGGTCGAAGTAGAAACTTGGGATGAGCTCAATCAAGCGCTTGAAGCAGGTGCTGATATTGTCATGTTGGACAACTTTAGCCAACAGCAGATGATTGATGCGGTCAAACATGTGGCAGGTCGTTGTAAATTAGAGGCTTCTGGTAATATTACCATTGAGAATTTACGTGAAGTGGCAAGCACTGGCGTAGACTACATTTCCATGGGCGTATTGACCAAAGACGTACGCGCAGTTGATTTATCCATGCGTTTTAACGCTTAAGCCTGATCAAGATCTTTTTCTTGTTTCAGCGGCTTTTGTTCTACTAAAACCTCTGCTTTATTCAATTGTGTCGTTTCAACTTGCCATGCTGATTTGGCTTCAGTCGAATCAGTTGGGCGAGGGTCAGCCGCCATTAATACAAATGTTACTGCAGTGAGTAAGACCAAGAATACTTGTAGCATCATTATTTCCCCCTAAACTTGTTCCTTTCAATTTGGCTCAATCTATCAAATTAAAATGAGTCAAATCAGTGGGCTGTGTTATAGGCATGTAAATGCTCAGTGAGCTATTTGTTGACGATGATGTGTTTGTGTCTACTTTTATTTCGATCTATGTAAGCTTAAAATGCTAAGCAGCTCAATTTATTAAAATAATAAGTATGGATACCGTATTCGAAGCCGTATTTCATGTGCTGTTTAAGCTGTTCCGTTTTCTATTCATTGACCTAATTTTTGAGATTATTTTTGAAAGTGTAATTCGTAGCCTTGGCTATGGAGTTGTACGTTGCTACCGGCTTGGGCAACGAGTAGATTTTGACAGCACTGAAGTATTTGTCGTCGGTTTTATCACGCTGCTCATATTGATATTTCTATGTATCTACTGGTTTTTACTACGATAATCTTCAACCTATAAAAAGCAGCCTAAGATTGACTTAGACTGCTTTAGGCTCATATCAAACAACCTTAATTTCCTGAAAAGCCCATATACGGATCAGAAATTGAGTCTTCATTGGTTTCAATACGTCCAGCAAAGCGACGGCTATAGCTTGGATCATTTTCAATCGTGACGGTAAAATCGTACCAACCACCAAACTCAGTCATATCCCAACTGAGTTCTTTTTCAGTCGCAGCCGTTTCAATTTGCCAACTCTTATTTGGTAAGTAGGCATTGGCTTTGACCACCAGTTTTGCTGTTTGTGTAGCATCATTGCGGACTTTTAAGAAAATCTTTGGATCACACTCCTCCATACAGACACGAACTTCTGGAAGTGCTTGAATTTGTGCGGTTTGAGTTAGATTACCCGTAAAGCTGCGATGGAAACCATTTGGCCCCAATACCCATAGATCATATCGATTCTCTTTAGTCTGCCAAACATCATCCAGTTGCTTACCTGCTTCCACCATATAACGACGTGGAACTGCTTCTAAATTCAATTTGTCATAGACATGGAACACGGCCGCATGTGTGCCCGTATTTGAGAACATCAGTTTGACCGTTTTGGCTGTAACATCAACTTTGGCGCTGCTATGTAAGACATAAGGCAGTGCACGCGATGGACGAATCCCCATCTCCTGAACTGGATCGGTCTGACTGAGCGGGCGGCTGACCTGAGATAAACGCTCCTGTGCTTTGCGAATCGCATCAGCTTCTGCTTTGCTCTTCTTACCGGATAAATCTGGCATAGGCAGTAAGTTTGGCGTTTTAAAATTAAATGCCGAGGTCAAGTCACCACACACTGCACGACGATATGGACTGATATTCGGCTCTTTCACATCAAAACATTGCTCCAAGAATCGGATCACGGAAGAGTGATCAAACACTTGGGAGTTGACCCAACCACCACGACTCCATGGTGAAATGATGTACATCGGCACACGGATGCCTGGCCCATAGACCCCGACCCCATTACTCACTTTTGGATCGGTAAAATTAGGCTGACCATTCGATGCTTTGGCATGCGTGGCATACTCGTACGACATCTGCTCTTTGTTTAAAGTCGATTTACCATACACTGTTCCAGCAGTATCCATTGACGGTGCACTCGGCGATGGTACATGGTCAAAGAAACCATCATTTTCATCAAAGTTAATTAAAAATACGGTCTGACTCCAAACCTCTGGACGTTCAGTTAGAGCATTTAAAACTTCTTGGATGTACCATGCCCCTTGAACTGGACTCGATGGCCCTGGATGCTCACTATAGGTTGCAGGTGCCACTAACCAACTCACTTGAGGTAATTGTCCCTTGGCAATATCTTCTTTAAATGTACCGAGAAAACCACCATCTGGCATGGTATTGGCAATGCCTTTATACAAAGGTTGACTGGCATCAATTGCTGGATCATAGGCTGGGCAAATGGTGCTGTTATTGACTGGTTTGCCTGATAACTCATTGGCACGACGATACTTTTTAAATCCTGCTAATGGATTATCAGTAAAGTTATCAGGCATGTTTTGATACACTTTCCAGCTGACACCAGCTTGTTGCAAACGCTCAGGATAGGTGGTCCAGTCATAACCTGTGGTCGATGGGCCAATCGCATCTAGATCATTGACTACACTAGCAACATTGGCGCCTGTTGGGCCATTGGTTCCCGTCCAGATAAACATACGGTTTGAGTTGGTTCCCGTATGCATCGCGCAGTGATAAGCATCACACAGGGTAAAGGCATTGGCTAAGGCAAACTGGAATTCAACTTCTTGTTGCTTGTAATAGCCCATCGATTGCGGTTGCTTGTATTGCACCCAACTGCCCATACGACCATGATCCCAAGCATATTGTCCATCGGTCCATGAGTGCGGTGTACCGCTGACACGCTGTGCATTGCCGCGGCTGCTGTCTAAATGATATGGATAGACCTTATTCTTATTGGCATCATACTGTTCCCAGACTTTACGACCTTGGCTTAAAGGAATAGTAAAACGGTCACCAAAACCACGTACACCTTTCAACGTCCCAAAATAATTATCAAAAGAACGATTTTCTTGGGTCAAAATCACCACATGTTTAACGTCTTTAATGGTGCCTGTTTCTACCTTGGCATCAATCGCAAGTGCCTTTTGAATACTCATTGGGAAACTGGTGAGTGCTGCAGTACCAAACAAGGCTTTGGTTGAATTTAATAAAAAATCACGACGATTCATTGATTTATTTCCTTATTGTTCTTGTTTATGGCGCGCAGTGAATTTTGCATGTGGATGTTGGCGGCTTTGGACTTGGCGTTGGGTTATTATTATCGCCATCGCTGTCGTTACAGGCACTGAGTAACAAGCAACTGCTGCTGAGCAACGCTAAAAGGAAATTTCGCATTTGACTATCCGTTAAATATCAGTGCAGATAGTCAATACAATATAAATGACAATTCGATGATGATTTGATCGCAATTCGATGACAAAAAATGGATAAAAAAAAGGCGGTCTAAAAAAACCAGACCGCCCGCACTATCAACTGGAGCTTACCAACCGAGTGCCTGCTGTTGCTTCTGAATCAATTCCGCGATTCCTTTTTCTGCAAGCTCTAACATGGCATTGCACTGCTGGCGCGTAAACGGTTTGTCTTCTGCCGTTCCTTGAATTTCAATAAATTCGCCAGCCTGTGTCATCACCACGTTTAAATCGGTTTGGCAATTTGAATCTTCTTCGTAGCATAAATCGAGTAAAACTTCGTCTTGATACATCCCGACAGAAATTGCTGCGACTAAGCTTTTTAATGGATCCTGTTTAATTTTCTTGTTGCTGAGCAATACGTTCATCGCATCAACCAAAGCCACTGCTGCGCCTGTAATTGCTGCTGTACGTGTTCCGCCATCCGCTTGAATCACATCACAGTCAATCGTAATGGTGTTCTCGCCTAATTTCTTCAAATCCACCATGGCACGTAAGCTACGACCAATTAAACGTTGGATTTCTTGCGTACGACCCGTTTGCTTACCGCGTGCCGCTTCACGATCACTGCGAGTATGCGTTGAGCGCGGTAACATGCCATATTCAGCCGTCACCCAACCTTGTCCCTGACCTTTCAAGAAACGAGGGACTGAGTTCTCAATGCTTGCGGTACATAACACTTTAGTATGACCAAACTCAACCAAAACTGAGCCTTCTGCGTAACGAGTAAAGTTACGGGTAATTTTGACCTCACGTAATTGGTCTAATGTTCTTTGGTCAATACGCATAACGATTCCTTAAAACTATGGCACAAATATCATTGCGCCATAGTATATCTCAATTACACGTGCTTCCAGTTTTACTTATTCGTTACAATTCACAGAATTAGTCATCGCTTAAGCAAACTTAAACTTCGATTTGAAATTCGACCAAGTTTGAGCCACTTGTGCAGCCATATCATTCGGCAAAGAACATCTTGCTAAACGAACCCAAACCGTCCAGAACTGCTTCATAAAGTTAGCTTCGTTGTAGTTCACGCCATATTCAGCACATAAAGCTCTGATTTGTGGTGCAACTTGCTCATAACGATTGGCAGGCATATCTGGGAACAAATGATGCTCAATTTGATGGCTCAAATTACCACTCATAAAGTGCATCCATTTACCACCGGTAAAGTTACTCGAACCACGGATCTGACGCAGATACCACTGCGCTTTGGTCTCATTCTCAGTATTATCTGCTTCAAAGGTTTCCGCATCTTCAGTAAAGTGACCATTAAAAATCACGGCTGATGACCATAAATTACGCATGATGTTTGCAACTGCATTTCCAGCCAATACTGGAATAAAGTTAATCGTTGCAATTGCAGGGAAAAACACATAGTCCTTTAACACCTGACGTGTCGCTTTTTTACGGAAATCAGATGCATCCGCCCAAACCTGTTTCCATGTTTTGGTTTTATAGACCAACGCATCTTCCAAATGCAGGTTTTGTACCCCTACATACCATTGGAAAAAGAACATCAACTGTAAAGCCAACGGAATATTGGCTAAATGACGCACTTCCCATTTTTGATCTTCTGTTACTCGTAAAATGCCATAACCGACATCATGGTCTTTACCGACAATATTGGTATAAGTGTGATGCATATAATTATGGGTATAGCGCCAGTCATTGCCTGAACAGGTATTGTCCCAATCGTAGTCTTCGCCACGCAAGCTTGGGTCATTCAACCAGTCAAACTGACCGTGCATCACATTATGCCCAAGCTCCATGTTCTCTACGATTTTAGACACACCCAGCATGGCTGTCCCCAGCAACCATACGGGTGGGATCCAGCCACCGAACATCAACATGCCGCGTGATGCGATTTCGGTATAACGTACAAAATTACGTACTTTGTAGATATATTTTGAATCCTGCTCACCGAGATTTTGCATCACCTCTAGACGTATTTGCTCGACACGGCGACCAAACTCTTCAACTTGTTCAGGGGTTAAATGCGCTGACTTTGATACGGTTTTAAATTCTAATGCCATATTCATTGTACTAATCCTCAAATATCTTTGTTTTTATAGGTCAATCGTGACTGGGCTTAAGGCCTGGCTCACACATAACTTGATTGGACGATTCGGTTGATCATCAATTTCGCCTGTGATCACGTTCTGCGTCACACCACTGACTTTGGTACAGCTACAGCGGTTACAGACACCCATACGGCAACCATGTTGTGGACGTAAACCTGCTTGTTCTGCACTACTTAATAGATTGGTCGTTGCAATAAAATTCTGTTGCGCACGACGAAAACTAATCGGTTGAGCTGCACTTGAATGCTCAATCTGGATCGGTTGGAAAAACTCTTGATGAAAATTTCCAGTTGCATCCTGTTGTGTATAAATGTCTTGTGCTTGGCGCATCATGCTGTGGTGACCACACGCATAAGCCTGCATCTCTTTAAAATTTGGGACTAATTTCTCTAACAATGCTGCATCTAAATGCTGTTTTTGCTCTGCGGTATTAAAGAAATGATAGTGCAACTGTGGATATTGCTCAGCCAAAGCCAAAATGTCCTGATGCAACACTTCTGCACGGTTAAAATAAACCACATGAATCTGTTCAAGCTGCTGTTGTAGCGCTTGTTGCAATAAAGAATAAATCGCAGTAATCCCTGAACCTGAAGCAATCAGTAATGCAGCTTGCTGACCTTGATGTAAGACGAAGTCACCTTGTGCTTGTGAGATCTCGAAACGATCGCCTACACACAATTGTTGTGCTGCTTTCGATACTACACCTTGGACTTTAATCCCAAGGCGAATTTCGCCCTGTGGCGTGACATCAATAATTGAATAACTACGTTGTTGATATACCCCATTGATCATCAAGGTAATCAAAACACTATGACCTGCTTGGACTTGGCTAAAATCAAAATTATGATTTGGCTTTATCGTCAATAACACCATATCCGAGCTGAGTGGCTGTACGGCGGTCACTTCTGCAAGAATGCGTTTCCAAGCAAAGGTTGGCTTTATTTTTTGCAAAATAAAATCAACAAAATCTTCTCGAATCCAATGTGGCTGATAACTTAACTCTGCGTTCATACGTTCCTCGTTTTGTATCTGGCTATTTATTTTGAGTGAACAAATGTTCGTGTAGTGAACATGTGTACACTATATTTATTTGTGTTCACTGAGTCAACACTTGTTCACTAATTTTTTGAATATTTTTTATACTTTTTAATAAGCCATTTAAAACAAGGAAAAAATAAAAAAATTATGCAGGCTTTGAACTCATATCTAGCAAGCGTTGATCAGTGAAAGATCAAAAACATTGGCATTTAGCAATGGACAAGGACTAAAAAGTTTCTGTTTTTTTTGCTAGACTCTGCTGTACGGTTTCAACGAGTCTTATTCATGTCGATTAGAGATGAACGAAAACAACAGAGTCGGCAGGCTCTACTAGATGCAGCACTTCATCTCAGCACTGCTGGGCGCTCATTTAGTAGTATTAGTTTGCGTGAAGTTGCTCGCGAGGTTGGTTTAGTCCCAACAGCGTTTTATCGTCATTTCCAAGATATGGACACACTGGGCCAAGAACTGGTTGATCAAGTCTCTTTACATCTAAAAAGCTTGATCCATCAATTAGGGCAAAGTTATTTGAAACACAGCGGCAGTGCCAAAACCCGTACCAGTATTGAACTTTTTGTACAGGCCGTGAATCATAGCCCGCAACAATGGCAGTTTATGATTGCAGAACGTTGGGGTGGCTCAGAAACAGTCCGCATTGCGATCGCACGTGAAATTGAGTTTCTGATTGAAGACCTCGCCATAGATCTATGCAAACTCGAAACCTTCAAACACATTAAAGAAGCCAAAGACTTGCAAGTCTTATCTACGATTTTGATTAATATGTCGTTTACATGGGCAATGACGTGGATCAATTTACCCAAACAATTCACGATTGATCATCTACTCGAACAACAAAACTTATTTATCGACAATGCAGCGACTCAAGTCCGTTTACTCTTCAGTGGCATTTCTAACTGGGAACCACAAAACGCTTGACCTGATCCAAACCAAAGTTTGATATATAAAAGCATTGCTTAGCGTTATGATGCATTAGACACTAATGCAAACGCAGTCCAGAACACTATGAGGAGCTTATAAGCATCATGAATCCTGATCGTCATACTCAGTTCTTAATTCGTAAAGAAAAAATTTTGCAGGTTGCGGAAAAGCTATTATTAGAAAACAACCAAGAAATGACCTTAGATGAACTGGTTGCGGAACTGGATATTGCTAAAGGTACGCTATACAAACATTTCCGTAGCAAGAATGAACTGTTGCTGGAACTGATTATTCAAAATGAAAAAGAAATTTTAAAAATTTCAGATAAATACAATACCGATGTCAAAGAATACGCACCACGTTATATGCTTTATCACTTAACTTCACCTAGTCGTACCATTCTGCTGCATCAGCTAGAAGAACATTTGACCATGACCGAATCGAAGTTAAAACATTTGTTTGATGAGCTGTATGCGATTCGTCAGCAGCGTATTGTTTCATTGAAAGATATGACTGAAAAATATTTAAAATCACAGAATTACGATATGTCGATTCGTGATTACCTGTCTTATATCTGGTCTTTGACCTACGGCGCAGCATTATTATTAAACTCAAGCTATTACCAACGCTCGATTGGTTCGCGTGAGAAGTTGATTAATCTTTATGTGAATCAGGCTTTGTCTCTACCGACACAGAAAGTCCAGATTGATTTAAAAGATTTACAGATTGACCAAAATTAAATGATAAAAAGGACTGTCACTACAGTCCTTTTTATTGCAGATGGGCGTAAGTTATTTTGCTTTACGCTCTTTTTCTAGCAAATAATCAACCACTTGAGTCACTTTCCCGTCTTCGCCCTGAACCACATATTTACCATTCACGACCACAGCAGGAACACCTGTCAACTGGTACTGCTGTGCCAATTTATTCGACTCAGCAATTTTTGCGGTAATTGGGAAAGAATTAAACATGCTGTTAAATTTCTGCTCAGGTACACCATAACGCGCAAAGAATTTTGCTTGAGAGGCTTGGTCAAAGATTTGCTGACCGCCATCATGAATCGCATGGAACAATGGAATATGGGTTTTCTTGCGTACACCCAGTGCTTCTGAAACGTAATAACCACGAGCACCTTGTTCCCAGACTTTATTCATCGCCGCAGGGGTACGTAAGAAATAAACGTCTTTTGGAATTTGCTTTAACCATGTTTGCATATGTGGTTCAAGCTTGAAGCAGTGCGGGCAGCCATACCAGAAGAACTCACGTACTTCGAGTTGTCCAGCAGGTGCTGAAGTTTTGCCTGGGTTGGCAATCACGGTATAGTCTTTACCGGCTACAAAATCTGCTGCCATCGCATTCATTGAGAATGCCAACGCAACTGCACTTAAACCACCTAATACTAACTTTTTCATTGGCTTTGCTTTTCCTCTAAGCATTTTTCGTAAGTTTATATGCTAAATATAAAACAAACACGAGCAATTCGTTTTGCTTCTGTGAAGTTTTTTATTGGATTTATCGCTTTTTTTGCCAGAATCGCTACACTACCAACAGATTAAACCTAAATAATCATCCTAATATAGAGGTGACACCATGTCGCAATTGAATGTTGACCCACAAGAAATCGCAAAATTTGAAGCATTGGCTGCCAAATGGTGGGATCAACATTCTGAATTCCGCCCACTGCATCAAATCAATCCTTTACGTTTAAACTGGGTGGATGAGCGTGTCGGTGGCTTGACTGGCAAAAAAGTACTGGATGTTGGCTGTGGTGGTGGCATCTTGGCTGAAAGCATGGCACGTCGCGGAGCAGATGTCCTTGGCATCGATATGGGCGAAGCACCCCTTGCTGTAGGTCGTTTGCATGCACAACAAGACAATGTACAAAACATCGAATATCGTCAAATCCCCGTTGAACAATTGGCACTCGAGCAAGCAGGTCAATACGATGTGGTGACCTGTATGGAAATGATGGAACACGTGCCTGATCCAGCCTCAATCGTGAAAGCCTGCCAAACCTTGGTGAAACCAGGCGGTCATGTGTTCTTCTCGACCATTAACCGTAATCCTAAATCGTATTTATTTGCGATTATTGGCGCGGAATATGTGCTGCGTTTATTGCCTAAAGGCACGCATGATTATCATAAATTCATCCGTCCTTCAGAAATGGCGCATGATATTCGCAATGCAGGTTTAACGCTGAAAGAAATGACAGGCTTGCACTACAACCCAATTACCAAACACTATTGGTTAGCACCAAATGTTGACGTGAATTACATGGTGCATACCACCAATACAGGTGCTGAATGAAAGCGGTTTTATTTGATCTAGATGGCACATTAATTGACACTGCCGCAGACTTCATTCGTATCATTCAACAAATGTGTCGTGATGAACAACGCCCAGTAGTTGATGCGGATACCATTCGTACTCAAGTATCGGAAGGTGCGCGTGCCATGGTGAAGTTGGTTTATCCTGAATTAGAGGTCACAGACCCTGTATTTCTAGCACATCGCCAACGCTTTTTAGATGTATATGGTGACAATATTGTGGTCGATACCGACCTGTTTGTCGGCATGTACCCATTACTTGAAGAACTGGAAGCACATCAAATTCCGTGGGGCATTGTCACCAACAAACCTCGTGGTCTAAGTGAGTCTCTATTGGCAAAATTGGATCTGACTGAACGTTGTGCAGTCTTGGTTTGCCCAGAAGATGTCAGCAAAACCAAGCCTGATCCAGAACCGATGTATTTGGCTGCAAAGCAACTCGAGCTTGATGCAAAAGAGATTATCTATATCGGTGATCATCCACGCGATATTGACGCAGGTCGTCATGCCGACATGTACACCATCTTGGCAGCTTATGGCTATTTGCCGGTCGAATCACGCGATGATCTTGCCGCTTGGCAAGCCGATGCCATTATTCAAACCATTCCTGAACTGCATCAGCTGATCAAACAGAAAATCACGGTGTTGTCAGAAAATCAGGGTATGATGAATTAAATTTTTAAGATAAGAATAGGAGGCATAACAATGAAATACTCAGAATATCAACCTCGTCCAGATTTATTGAAAGATCGTATTATCCTGATCACAGGCGCTGGTGATGGGATTGGTCGTGCTGCTGCGATGAGTTATGCCCTGCATGGTGCAACCGTTGTATTACATGGCCGCACCTTAAATAAACTTGAAGTTATTTATGATGAAATTGAAGGCTTAGGCGCACCACAACCTGCAATTTTGCCGCTACAACTGTCGACTGCATCAACACATGATTACGAGCTGCTCGTCAGTACGCTAGAGCAACAGTTTGGTCGTTTGGATGGTATCTTGCATAACGCAGGCATGTTGGGTGATCGGGTTGAACTGGCACATTATCCTGTCGATGTTTGGGATGATGTACTCGCAGTAAATTTACGTGCACCGTTTGCCCTCACTCAAGCCTTGTTGCCTTTACTAGAGAAATCTGAACATGCCTCAGTGGTGTTTACCAGTTCAAGCGTCGGCCGTGAAGCACGTGCGCTTTGGGGTGCTTATTCAGTGTCTAAAGTTGCAACTGAGGCCATGAGCAAAATCTTTGCCGCAGAGAACACCTATCCGAACATTCGTTTTAACTGCATCAATCCAGGCGGGACCCGTACCGCCATGCGTGCCAAAGCCTATCCAGAGGAAGATCCAAAAGTGCTCCCGACTCCAGATAGCATTATGCCCGCCTATCTGTACCTCATGGGCGATGACAGTTTAGATATGAATGGCCAAAGTATTGACGCTCAAGCTTAATTTCATCCTTACAATAATTCTAAATAACATTGGACACTGGCGTTAAAACTGCTTTTTTCAGAGAAATGTGTGAAAAATCTTCATTGTTTTAAAGGAATAATGAATCGATCTTCACAGTTTCTCTGCATTTTTAACGTACAGTAGTTCACATGAGAGACATCCGAAGTCCATAAGGTGCATCATGAAAAAATTTTTCATTATCTTGGTTTTAGGTTCGACAACCCTGTTCAGTAGTCTGGGGACTTTTGCAGGTCCACATGATCGCGATGATGATTCGCGTGGTGGCGGCTGGCAAAATGGTCGTGGCTTTGATCGTCCAGATGGTGAAAATCGTCAACGCGAACGTCGTATGCGTGAAGAACGTGGTGTAGAGCGCCTAAAACAACATCGTTGGCAGGAAGGCTACGTCATGCCACAACATTATCGTGGTAACGGCTATAAAGTCGACTATAAGGACAGCAATCTGCCTCGCCCAGGTCGTAACGAACAGTGGTATAAAATCAACAATGACTACATTTTAGTCAACTCAGATGACAACAGTATTATCCGAATCATGGGCTTCTAAGCCCTTTTTCATGGTTCGTCAGAATTAAAGTTGAATAGATGCTTTAGGAATAGATTTATCTTTTGATTTTTTTCGTTAGAATCAGAGCAAGTGCTGCATATCTGAGATCAACATGGCGAAGCAAATGACTGAAAATTCACATAGTACAACAAAAGATTATGTGCATTGGTTTCGCCACTCCGCACCTTATATCAATGCCCACCGTGATAAAACTTTCGTTTTAATGTTCTCTGGTGAAGCAGTCCAACACGAAAATTTCCAACATATTATCCACGATATTGCCCTATTACATTCTTTGGGGATTCGTTTAATTTTGGTTTACGGCGCACGTCCGCAAATTAATCAAAATCTACTCGAACGCAATATCGAGACCCCCTTCCATCAAAGTCGTCGCATTACCACACGCGAATCCTTACGTGGAGTCATGAATGCGGTAGGTTCCATTCGTCTCGAAATTGAAGCCCTCCTCTCCATGGGTTTGGCAAATTCACCAATGTATGGTGCTCGCATTGATGTCGTTTCTGGCAATTTTGTCACCGCCAAACCGTATGGGATTCGCGATGGCATCGACTTCCAACTGACAGGTGAAGTCCGTTCAATTGATACCGATGCCATTCAACGTCATTTAGACAATCACAATATTGTTTTGCTTGGACCAACAGGTTATTCAACCACAGGTGAAGTATTTAATTTACTGGCTGAAGACGTCGCCACCAAAACAGCGACAGCCTTAAAAGCAGATAAACTGATCTTCTTAGGCGAAAAACAAGGCTTGATGAATGAACAGCAACAGTTATTACGTGAATTAAGTCCGCGCCAGCTAGAACCCTATATTCAACAAAACCAACAACAATACCCAGAATTTGCCTTACACCTCAAACAAGCGCAGCAAGCCTCTTTATCTGGCGTACATCGCGTACATTTGATTTCATATGCTTATGACGGCGCACTGATTGAAGAACTATTTACTCGCGATGGTATTGGTACCTTGATCACCGATGCGCACTATGAAGAAGTGCGGATTGCCAATATTCACGATGTCGGTGGCTTGATTAATCTGCTACGTCCGCTGGAACAGGAAGGCATTCTGGTGTATCGCTCTCGCGAACGTCTTGAAAGTGAAATTGAACATTTTGCAGTGATTGAACGCGACGGTATGATTTTGGCTTGTGCAGCACTGTATCCAATTCCGGCGGGAACAGATGAAATTCGTTCTGCTGAAATTGCCTGCGTCGCAGTGGATTCAAGCTATCGAAAATCCAATCGTGGTAGCCAAATTTTGCAATTCTTGGAAAGCAGAGCCAAACAGCAAGGGATTCAGCGACTATTTGTACTGACCACTAGAACCGCTCACTGGTTCCTAGAGCAAGGCTTTAGTCCTGCCAGCGTAGATGATTTACCTAATGCGCGCCAAGCACTGTATAACTATCAACGTAATTCTCTCGTCTTTAAAAAAGCATTGTAGTCATCGCAACGTAGACTGAAGGAGATATTTTTATTTTTGATAAAGATATCTCCGCTTCATCATTATCTCTGCTTAAGTGAGTATGAAGAATAAATTCACCAACCGATAAAATAAAAAATAATGCAATTAAAACAATATCTTGGTTAAATTAAAGCATTCGACACTTATTCAATCCGCAGATAAGATTATGCAATTTTCTATTTTGCACTTTTCAGCATAAGCAAAGCCCGATTACTTATTTTTTATGCAATAAAAAAAGTTTTAGTTTAGTTGCTCATCTTATTTAAATCTTTTGATTTGTCGGGGAGCACAACCAACATGACCATTTCAATCCATCGTTCATGGGCAACATATAGCATCATCGCAGCAAGTCTTGCCAGCCTGATGAGTGTTGCAGGTTGTGCAAAAAAACCAGAGCAGCAAGAGACAACAAAACAAGAAACCACAACATTAAATATCGGCTTTCAAAAGTATGGCATCCTGCCGATTCTCAAAGCAAAAGGTGAATTAGAAAAAAAACTTGCTGCTCAAGGTGTCAATGTTAAATGGGTTGAATTCCCTGCAGGCCCACAACTGTTAGAAGGTTTAAATGTCGGCAGTGTGGTCTTTGGTGAGGCAGGCGAAGCACCACCAATCTTTGCTCAAGCAGCCAATCCAAACTTGGTGTATGTCGCCAACCAACCACCGGCACCAACAGCAGAAGCGTTAATTGTACAAAAAGATTCGCCAATTCAATCGATCCAAGATCTGAAAGGTAAACGCGTTGCGCTGAATAAAGGCTCAAATGTTCATTACCTCTTACTCAAACTCTTGGAAGCCAATAACCTCAGTCTCAATGATATTCAAGCCGTCTACCTACCACCCTCCGATGCCCGTGCGGCGTTTGAAAAAGGTGCAGTCGATGCTTGGGTGATCTGGGACCCATTCTTTGCCGCAGCAGAACATCAGATTCATGCGCGTGTCATCACTACAGGCGAGCATCTGGTCAGCAATCACCAATTTTATCTGGCTGATCGTCAATTTGCCGAAAGCCATCCTGAAGCACTGAAAACGCTGGTGAATACACTGAACCAGACCACAGACTGGGTGCAAACCCATCCAGATGATGCAGCCAAATTACTGGAAAAACCAACGGGGCTTGAATTTGATGTCTTAAAAAGCTCAATTTCACGCATGGGCTTCGGGGTTCAACCGATCTCTGACAAAGTCGCCAAAGAACAGCAATATGTGGCTGATGCCTTCTTTGCACAAAAACTGATTCCGAAGCAGCTTGTGATCCAAGATGCCGTATTAAAAAACGACGTTAAATAATTGAGGATCACTATGAAGTTGCTATCTAAAGTTTCTGTTTTGGGGTTGCTAATCTCTACATTTTCACTGAGTGGTTGCCAGAAACCAGAGCAGAGTACGGAGAAGACAACTTCAGCAGCTGAAAATACGGCTGTCAAAACCCTATCCATTGGTTTTCAGAAATCCTCCCTCAATTTGTTAGTTGCCAAACAACAAAAGCTATTTGAGCAAGAATTTCCGAATGCCAAAATTGAATGGCGAGAATTTCCAGCAGGTCCACAAATGCTTGAAGCACTTGCGGTTGGTGCAGTCGATTTTGGTTATGTCGGCAATACCCCACCCATCTTTGCGCAAGCCGCAGCTAAACCATTGAGCTATGTGGCTTATGAAGTGGTCGCACCAACAGGCCAAGCTATCTTGGTACATGCCAACGATAAAATCAGCACCCTTCAAGCCTTAAAAGGCAAACGTGTCGCGGTTCAAAAAGGCTCCAGTGCGCACGAACTTTTGGCAAAAACCTTGCAGAAAGCAGGTCTATCTTGGCAAGACATTCAACCGATCTGGTTACCTCCTGCCGATGCACGCGCAGCTTTTGACAAACAGGCCGTTGATGCGTGGGCAATTTGGGAACCTTACTTAGGTACAGCAGAACTGCAAGGCCATACCAAAACCTTGGTCGATGGCTCTGCTTTTCCAACCACTTATTCTTTTTATATTGGTAATCCTGATTTTATTCAAAAGCATCCTGATTCTGCGCCAAAGCTGATTAAGAGCATCAACATCGCGGATCAGTGGATTGTGCAGCATCAAGATCAGGCACTACAGATTTACGCACAAAGTACGGGGCTGAGCCTTCCTGTGGCACAACGTGTTTTAGACAAACGACCAAAACCATCACCTGTACACATCCTCACAGCTGAGGTCATAAAGAGTCAGCAGCAAATCGCCGATTTATTTAAACAAGAGCAACTCATTCCTGTGCAAATTGATATTCAGCACAGTGTCTGGTCTGCCCAATAAACATTGATTTCATTTTCATAAGGAACATCGACATGAATATTTTCTGGTTTATCCCCACTCATGGTGACAGTCGTTATTTAGGCACCAGCAAGGGTGCTCGTCAGGTCGATCATGCTTATATGAAACAGATTGCAGTTGCCGTGGATAATCTGGGTTATGCAGGCGTACTCATTCCAACAGGACGCTCTTGTGAAGATCCTTGGATTACGGCAGCCAGTTTAATTGATGCAACCACCCAGCTTAAGTTTTTAGTCGCACTTCGTCCTGGGTTGACTACACCAGCACTTGCTGCACGCATGGCAGCAACTTTTGATCGCCTCTCCAATGGCCGTATTCTGCTCAACCTTGTCACAGGTGGTGATGAACAGGAACTCAAAGGTGATGGACTCTATGAAGATCACAGTACCCGTTATCAAACTGCTTCTGAATATGTCAAAATCTGGCGCGAAATTCTCACTCGCTCACATACGGGTGAACCGTTTAGCTTTCACGGCGAGCGTCTCAGTGTGGATGATGCCAAACTACTCTATCCACCCGTACAAAAACCTTATCCACCGCTTTGGTTCGGTGGCTCATCAGAAGCTGCAACCGAGTTGGCAGCGGAACAGGTCGATACCTATTTGACTTGGGGTGAACCTCCTGCTGCCGTAAAAGAAAAGATTGAGCATTTACGTGCCAAAGCCGCAGCCAAAGGCCGTACCCTGAATTATGGCATTCGCTTACACGTGATTGTGCGTGAGACCAATGAACAGGCTTGGGCCGCTGCAGATGAACTGATTCAATACCTAGATGATGCAACGATTGCCGCAGCACAGAAAAAATTTGCACAAATGGATTCAGTGGGCCAGCAACGTATGGCTGCATTACATGGTGGTCGTAAAGATCAACTTGAAGTATCACCGAACCTATGGGCGGGCATCGGCTTAGTCCGTGGTGGCGCGGGAACCGCTCTAGTGGGTGACCCAGAAACCGTTGCTGCACGAATTCAAGAATATGCAGACTTGGGTATTGATACCTTTATTTTCTCAGGTTACCCACATTTGGAAGAGTCAATTCGTTTTGCCGAACTGGTGTTCCCTTTACTGCCACTCAAAACCCGTGAAAAACTGGCGCAACCGCATTTAACGGGGCCTTTCGGAGAAATCATTGCCAATAACTATGTCCCTGAGACCAAGGAAGCAAAAACCTTGATCAAGGAGGACGCATGAGTGCCAAACCTTTTTTGAATGATGTTTCACGTGGAACACAAAAAATAGGCAAAGGTCTCCTGCCTTGGCTGTTTCCGATTTTATTGATTTTAATTTGGCAAGCAGCTTCTAGTTCAGGTCTATTGCAAAGTCGGGTCTTACCTGCCCCAACTGCTGTCGTGAGTGCCTTCTGGCACCTACTGATCAGTGGTGAACTTTGGCAACATGTCAAAGTGAGTGCTGGTCGTGCCTTACTCGGCTTATTGGTTGGCGGTGGCTTAGGGTTGGTTTTGGGGCTATTGAATGGTTCATCTCGTATTGCCTCAACCTTACTCGATACTACCCTGCAAATGATCCGTAATATCCCTGCGCTAGCACTGATACCACTGGTGATTTTATGGTTTGGGATTGATGAAACTGCCAAACTATTTTTAGTGGCCGTCGGCGTATTTTTCCCAATGTACATCAACACTTATCACGGTATCCGCTCGGTTGACCCTCAACTGATCGAAATGGGAAAAAGTTACGGACTCAATCGTTGGCAACTTTATAAAGACATTATTTTACCTGGTGCGATGCCCTCGATTTTAGTTGGGCTACGTTTCTCTTTAGGTCTGGTTTGGGTACTGTTAATTGTGGCAGAAACCATCTCTGCACAAGCGGGAATTGGCTATATGACTATGAATGCAAGAGAATTTTTGCAAACAGATATCGTCTTGGTGGGTATTTTACTGTATGCCCTGCTCGGAAAATTAGCAGATGTATTGGCTCAAGTGTTAGAACGTTATCTACTACGCTGGCATGCAGGTTATCAAAAATAATAAGGACATAACGATGAGTAACTTAAATTTAAACTTCTACGATAACAACCTGATTCAACCCGTTACTGAACCAGAAACCATAACCTCACCAGACAATGGTGCTCATATTCTGATTGAGCAGCTATATAAATTTTATGGCGAGGTCAAAGTTCTTGAAGACCTTGACCTGAACATTCAAGCAGGTGAGTTTGTTGCCATCGTTGGTCGTAGTGGCTGTGGTAAAAGCACCCTGCTGCGTTTGATTGCCCAACTCGAAAAGGCCAGTTATGGCGAAATCAAGTTCCAATCCGCTCGCAATTTCCGTGAAGGCATTACCAACCACGATATTCGTGTCATGTTCCAAGATCCACGCCTGTTACCATGGAAAAGCATTATACAAAATGTACAATTGGGGTTGCCTAAAAATCAGCATCAGCTTGCAGAAGCATTGCTAGAAAAAGTCGGGCTAAAAGACAAGGCGACGCAATGGCCAACTCAGTTATCAGGTGGGCAACGACAACGCGCTGCGCTTGCGCGCGCGCTTTCCCATACACCCCGTATTTTGCTGTTAGATGAACCACTCGGCGCATTAGATGCACTGACGCGGTTGGAAATGCAGAACCTGATTGAGCGCCTTTGGAAAGAACAAGGTTTTACCGCCATCTTGGTTACGCATGATGTTAGTGAAGCGGTACAACTTGCCGATCGGATTATTCTTTTGGATCAAGGGCATATCGCCCATAGTTTTCAGGTCAATCTACCACGACCACGCAAAAAAAGTATTGCATTCGCTCAACTCGAGCAACAAGTCCTCGATGCGGTTTTAGCTACCTAAAACTGCATTAATTTGCACTAAAATGTGACCAAAATAATAAAAACCGAGTGCTCTTTTCTCCTGATCAGAAAAAAATTATTTACAAAATATGTATGCATTTTTTTAGATTTCAATAATTATCAAATACATCGTTTGCATTGGCCTAAAAAGTATATTTTTTTCGATAAAAAATTTTCGCAATTGTGCACAAATCCGACAATTTATCTTACAATGTCAATGACATTTTTTGAATCAAGCTCGCAGATGGAACAGAAGAAAAGTACACAAAAGCGCAATCAACTGCTGAATGCTGCCCTAGATGTTTTTTCCGTCTATGGGTTTAGTGGTGCCAGCCTCGATGAGATTGCACAGCTCGCAAATATGCATAAATCGAATATTTTCTACTACTATGAAAATAAAGAGTCGCTTTATGTCGAAGTGCTCACCACTGTGTTGCAAAAGTGGCTTGCACCCTTACAAACCTTAGAGTCTGAGCTTGAGCCAACTGAAGCACTCACTCACTATTTGATTCAAAAAATTGAAAGCTCGCGTGATCAACCGAAAGCGTCACGTTTATTTGCTCTTGAGATTATTCAAGGTGCGCCGCATATTTTGCCAATCTTAAAAGGGCCTTTGAAAAAGCTATTTAAGCGTAAAACCAAGGTGATTCAAACTTGGCAAGAACAAGGCAAATTGTCGGCAGAGGTCGATCCAGAATTATTGATTCTCAACATATGGGCGATCACTCAAAACTATGCTGATTTTTCGACGCAAATAGAAATGGTCACAGGTAAAACCTTACGCAACCGTAGCATGTATCAACGGACCATCGAACATACCATTCATGTGATGTTGTATGGCGTGTTGCCACGTTAAATTTTCTTCTAAAAGCCTTAATTTTAGCGATTGACTTACACTAAAAAGCGACTATGTGAGTCGCTTTTTTCTTGCCAAATGGTTAAGGTGATTATTCAACTGAACTAATCAAAAATGTGGAACATTAATTAAGAAACATACGTAGAACGTGAAAAGTGAAGAAAAAGCCGTTCTAGTTCGCCGAACCCTAAAACGGTTTAGGCTAAGATATTGATGCAAATAGGAAAAGCTCAAGCATTTCGCATAAGGCGTATTATGTTAATTTTAAATAATCTTACGTATCATCAGAGTCACAACCAATCTCTTTTTTATATTCATCAAGAGCTCTTTCATCTCTAAGTTTATTCTGATGAATTTTTGTATGTGTTGAGGAATTTACTAATATACCAGCGTCAGGATCTAAACTCATTTCTGGGTCAGTATGCAAAGACTTCTGGTTTTTATGATGAAAAGCATACCCTTTTGATAGAGGATCTCCTGTTACTTCATCGACTGTAGAATCACGTAATGTCCTTAGTTTTTTTTGTTCTTTATTACTAAAATCATCTAAATTTCTTCTCAAAGCCTGAGCCTGATTCGAATCTGAAGCACTTATCAATGAATCACGAGCATACTGTTGCAAAGCTTGCTTACTTGCACTTCGAGACTCTTGTGCTCTTTCATCTAGTAAACCCACTAATGATGCGCTATGTACTAAATCCTTGCCGCCAACATTTCTTTTTTTACTGTCGGGAATAAAAGTATCTATTATATATTGAGCATCTCCAGCATTTTCTTGAAGAATTTTTGGAGCTTCATTAACATCCACATATGCCACTCCATTAGAGCCTAGTTTTACTCCATTCTTTATGGCACCATCAACTTCATTATATTTCTTATCATCAACTAGCTTATTCCGACGAGTTGGCTTTTCATATTCTTCAGATAGATCTTCGAGAATTATAGGTAATCTACTATTGCCCATTTTTCTTCATCCGTTCATATATATTATTTAACTCGGAAATGGCTTCATCTGCTAACATATGATTACATCTATCTGAATGCAGTTTAGAAGCAAGTTGCCTATACCATTGTTTTGATTCCCTCAATGAAGAGTACATTTCTTTCTTTATTCCTAAAATCTCTGCTCTTTTTTCTCCATCTAATTGGGTTAATGCAAAAATTAATTTTGCCTCTTCTGAAATAAAGAAATCATCTGAAATTAAGTTTTTTTGGTAAAGATTAAAAAGTCCAATCCAGCTTCTAAAAGAGTCATTTTCTACCCCAATCAGTTTTTTTACAAAACTTACAGCTGATTTAAACCCACCTTTAGTTTTGAAACTTTGCTTAAATTCTTCAATTGACTCCAATTCACATTCTCCATACTTCATACAAATTATCTAATTTAGATTGAACCTTATTTTAAGTTGACTTATCAACGTCGATATCTTCTTCAATCAAACTATCAAATGAAAAGTTCATTTTTAATCTATCAATCTTATATACCGAACTACTTAAATCAAGAGCTTCAGGGTTTCCCGTAAAAAATGGCTTTGGCATAAATTTAATATTAAATTTAAAATTCTTAATTTTTTGAACTTTTTGGATCATATTATCCGAGAAAATTGGAAATTCAAAAACAACATTTCCAAAACTGATTAATCCCATATACTCCATATCTTCTTCATATTGCTGAGTTTTTAGAACTTCATCAATGCTTTTAGTATCTTTTTTGATAATAATAATATTCAATGGTTTATGATTAAAAAATGGTAAATTTGATTTATAAACAGTTAAAGGAGAGATATAGGTTAATGTTTGATCGCGATCATTTATCCAGCTTCTTAATAATGAAAAATTTTGTAATTCATTTTTAGGTAACAATCCATAAACTATTTTCATGAAAGCTTTATATATATTTGATGGTCTATGCTTAGGAATATCAAATTGCATAACCATCGTTTTTTTTTCAAAATCAATCAAAAAATCAGATTCATATCCTAAAAATTCAAATCTAGTATCATCAAGATTAAATTTTCCAAAACTTTTTTGATTAATTGACCGATAATTTATAAGTTTATTTTTTTTATTTTTTGTTCGATTAAAAACCCTATAAATAGTTGTAAATTTATCCAAAGCATCTTCTATGCTAGAGCTAAAATAAGAATTACATTCATCACATTCTTCATAATGAAGTAAATATTTATTTCCTAAAAACTCAGGAATAACATGAGCTTTCTGACTAAAACTAGTATCATCTACAGATTTTAAGCAAAAAATACATGTTAATTTTTTATTTGTATCCAACGGATGTACATAGCCAAAATCTGTCAAATGAATAAAATCAGTTAAAGCAAAAATACCTTTATAACCTTCTAAATTTTTCAAATATTTCTTATTAGCTTTTTTTGCTTTTTGAATGCTCATCAAAAAATGATTTTCCTTATTAAAACTAAATTCTCTTATATGATATGTGGATTGTAGAAAATTTTTATAATTCATAGCTTTAATAACCTATATCATCTTGATTTTTTAAATAATAGTAAATTATATTATTTTAAAAATTAAGTAAATATTTTTCAGCTAGTTGAAGAACTTCTGAGTCTATTTAACATAATGGGGGTTATGCGAATTAATAAAATAATATTTTTTTAATTTCAATAGCTTAGTAGTGTGTAAAGTTTACCAGTACATACTACTACATTAGACCTTTGCATTTAAAAATGTGCTTGATACAGCGCCAATAATTTTTGTGCACCCAGCAACAGATTTTCTTCCCAGTCCAGATGCGCAGTATCATTGGCACCATCTGTAATATATTTGACTGAAATCAAACGTACTCCTAGCTTTTGACACACTTTGGCCAAAGCATAGGCTTCCATATCGACGAGGTTACAACTAACCTTTGGAATCCCTGTTTCAAAAGAATCACCTGTGCCGCAGATCCCTTTGGGTAAAATCTCAAAATGAGGCTGAGTATGGATCTCCGCAGGAATTTCATCATCCATCGGAGTGACCCCAACTGCGAAACCTAAAGGAGACACATCCATATCACGTTGTACGAAAGTGATCACCTCAACCAGACTATGTGCATCAAAGTGTGAACTGCCTGCACTGCCTAAATTGATTAGCGTTTTGCATCCCGTCTTTTGAATCACTTCAAATGCCTTGAATGCTGCATTAATTTTGCCGATGCCACTGTAATGAACGTCAATCCCTGCTTGCTCAAACAAGCCTTTAGATTCATTCGGCAAAGCCATAATCAGAGCAACATCAGCATTCATAAAAAGACTCATTCAAATCAAAATAGAGACACAAAAAGGTGTGCTTCGGCACACCTCGATATTATTACATCTTCTGCTGTAAGGCGACTAAACAGGGAGAGAAAAATAACTGACCGCTATACGCCCCTGCCAGTGTTTTCTTCATCACCAATGCCCATAGGCCAACCAACAACAGACTTAAAACCACAGCCACGTACTGTAAGAAGTCGATATGTAACTGATGCGCCAAGTTGAAGATCGCCAAGATAAAGACACCGAATGGGAAAGTCAGTCCCCACCAACCCAAGTTAAATGGAATGCCAGTGCGCATATGACGTAGTGTGGTCAAAATCGCAATCCCAAACCACCATAAACCAAAACCTAATAGCACCAAACTTGCCACAATACCCAAGGCTGGAAGTAATGTCGCTAAGCCTTCAAAGCCCATCGCCTGCATAATACGTGGTGCTTGTTCACCCAATAATAATAACGCCAACGCACCTGTACCAATCGGCCCTAAACATAACCAGCTAG
Organism: Acinetobacter higginsii; assembly: GCF_000369845.1. Taxonomy (NCBI): domain Bacteria; kingdom Pseudomonadati; phylum Pseudomonadota; class Gammaproteobacteria; order Moraxellales; family Moraxellaceae; genus Acinetobacter; species Acinetobacter higginsii. The sequence continues at coordinate 170,363 of NZ_KB850217.1, forward strand.
AAATCGCGACCTCTTTTTCAGGTAACTGGTGTAAAGCTAAACGTAACATCAAAATGGTTAAGATCGCAAAAGCAGGTAGTACAGAAATACCCCACAACACATAGCCTGTGATCAAGATGGTTAATGCATGTTGATCGGCAGCTAAATGTTGTAATAGCAGCCCCGCAGAGCTGGCAGCGACTTCACAGGCCACGATCGGGAGTAACCATACCGCAGTCATCCGTTGTAATTGATGATCTTGGCAACTAAACATACAAAATGGCACCACCCACGCAATCACTACCGCAAGAACCACATCGATATACCAAAGGTAAGTGGCAATCTGAACGGCAATATCGCCATATAAATGGATACCAAAACTGAGAAAACCATTGGCAATCGTCGCTAAGCCCATCGGAATCGCACCAAGGAATAAGCTCATGTTGGGGTGAGTAAAAATCTGCTTGGCTTCAGTTGGAAATAAAATCCAGCGTAAGATATACAGCACGCTAAAGGTGCTAAATAACAAAATATTAAATTGCCATAATTTGGTCGCAAGCATAAATAAGACAGATGAAGCGAAAGGCAGCTGTGCTAAAATCATCGCCACCACACCTGTTCCCATGGTTGCAGTAAACCAGTTCGGGGTAAAATGGCGAATCACATCGGTGCTCTGTTCTAGCTGATAAAACGGCTTTTTCATCTCTTTCTCAATATCAAGCGACTATGCAGCTATTTTAGGTCAATCATTAAATAAGAAAAATTGATTTATTTTTATTTAATGAATCAATTTAATTGATATAAAGCTTCTAAATATTGAAAATTCCCTGTGTAAAAACACAACAACAAGACGAAACGCTGAGAATATGGCAATATATAGCCTTTGCAAAAATCACTGTATTTAACGCCCATGAAGTTGCTTCGTCTCAACGCATTATCGCCAGATTTTCAGTTACCCCCAACTGCGGTAACGATTGGCAATTTTGATGGTGTCCATCTCGGCCATCAAGCGATGATTGCTCAACTCAAAACGTTGGCTGAAGCGCAAGGCTTAAAAACATTGGTGATGATTTTTGAGCCACAACCGCTTGAATTTTTTAAAGGTTATGATGCACCGCCACGAATCAGCTCACTCAGAGAAAAAGTAGAATATTTAACTGAGCTCGGTGTGGACTACATTGCAGTTGCGAAATTTGATCAATATTTTAGAAGTTTAAATGCCACTGAATTTGCCGACCTACTCAAATTAAAACTCAATGCACAAAGCCTAGTGTTGGGCGATGACTTCCATTTTGGTAAAGACCGCCAAGGCAACAGCGAATTCTTACGTGACTACGGTTTTGATGTCACCAATTTAAATACTGTGGCTTTAAATGATGAACGTGTCAGTTCAACTCGTATTCGTCAGGTCCTTCAACAGGGTGATCTGGCACTAGCGGCAAAACTATTGGGCCGTCCTTATAGCATCACAGGCCGAGTACAATATGGCGATCAGATTGGCCGTACCCTTGATTTTCCAACGATTAATGTTCGTTTAAACCGTCACAAACCCTGTTTAAACGGAATTTATGCGGTGGATGTGGTCTGTGAGAATGCATCATTGAACGCAAAAGTAAAACATTCAGATCCTGCCCTCAACGGGATTGCAGGCTATCAAGCTGACAGTTTGTTTGGTGCAGGTCATGTGGGGACACGCCCAGCCATCAAACAAGACCAGCCAGAATGGCGATTAGAGGTACATTTCCCTGATGTTTCTGCTAATCTGTATGGCTTATTGATGCGGGTAACCTTTCTTCACTATTTGCATGGTGAACTGAATTACCCTTCGCTTGAAGCCCTCAAAGCTGGAATTGATGATGATGTGCAAAAGTTACGAGACTATCGTAGCAGCACACCAGAATTTCCTTTTTAAATTTAAAACGTAATACATGTCAGTTTACAAACTGATCAAACTGGAAGAAAACTTGCATGAGCGATAAGCAAACTCCTGAAAATGCAGTGGATTATAAAGCCACACTCAATTTGCCAGATACTGAATTTGCCATGAAAGCAAATTTGGCTGTGCGTGAAGCCAAATGGTTAGAAGAGTGGTATGCCGACAACATTTATCAGCAGATTCGTGAAGCGCGTATTGGCAAGAAAAAATATGTACTGCATGACGGCCCTCCATATGCCAATGGTCAAATCCATTTAGGTCATGCAGTCAATAAAGTCTTAAAAGACATCATCATTAAAAGCCGCGTTTTAGATGGCTTCGATGCACCGTATGTGCCGGGTTGGGACTGTCACGGCCTACCAATTGAGCTTAAAGTCGAAGAAAAAGTCGGTAAAGTGGGCGTTAAAGTTGATGCCTCAACTTTCCGTAAGGCTTGCCGTGAATATGCGTATACGCAAGTCGAACTACAGAAGAAAGACTTTGTGCGTATGGGCGTGTTTGGTGATTGGGACAATCCATACCTCACCATGAACTTCAAGCAAGAAGCTGACATCGTGCGTGCCTTGGGTGCGATTGCCAAAGCAGGTCATATCGAACCAGGTTTAAAACCTGTGAACTGGTGTATGGACTGTGGTTCGTCATTGGCTGAAGCCGAAGTTGAATACGAAGATAAAAAATCAGATGCGATTGATGTTGGCTTTACGGTTGTTGATCTTAAAGAGCTCAGCGCACGCTTGAATGTTGATGTTCAAGATGCCACGGATATCGTGATTTGGACCACCACACCGTGGACCTTACCTGCCAACCAAGCGGTCGCGCTACACGCTGATATCGACTATCAGTTGGTTCAAGTGACCACTGACCGTGGCACGCAAAACTTTATTTTGGCCAAAGATCTGGTTGAATCTGCGATCGAACGCTACAAACTGGAAAACCCAGTGGTACTCGCTGATTTCAAAGGTGCTGCAATTGAGAACCTTCTTTTGCAACATCCGCTGTTGGCAGATCGTCAAGTACCTGTAATTTTAGGCGAGCACGTGATTGCAACTAGCGGTACAGGTGCAGTACATACCGCACCTGGCCATGGTGTAGACGATTACAAAGTCGGTTTGTTGTATCAATTAAAAGTTGAAAACCCAGTGGGTGGTAATGGTGTTTATTTACCAACATCGCCAATTTTTGCAGGTGAACACATCTATAAAGCCAATCCTCAAATTATTGAGGCATTGGGTGCAGTTGGTCGTCTATGGGCACATCAGCCAATTAAACACAGCTATCCGCACTGCTGGCGTCATAAAACACCGATTATCTTCCGTGCGACACCACAATGGTTTATCAGCATGGATGCCAATGGTCTGCGTCAAAATGCATTGAATGCGATTGAAAATGACATCGAATTTGTGCCTGATTGGGGTCAAAGCCGTATTCAGTCGATGATTGAAGGTCGTCCAGATTGGTGTATCTCGCGTCAACGTACTTGGGGTGTGCCAATCCCATTTTTCGTGCACAAAGATACCAATGCATTGCACCCACGTACGCCCGAATTGATCGAAGAAGTAGCTAAACTGATCGAACAAGAAGGTATCGATGGTTGGTATAACCGTGAAGCGAGTGAGTTCATCGGTGCTGATGCAGAACAATATAATGCGGTACGCGATACCCTAGACGTTTGGTTTGACTCTGGGACTACACACTACGCTGTGCTTCGTGAACGTGATGATCTTCAAGATCCAGCAGACTTATATCTTGAAGGTTCAGACCAACACCGTGGCTGGTTCCAATCGTCGTTGTTAACCTCGATCGCGATCAATGAACGTGCGCCATATAAAGGTCTACTCACCCACGGTTTCGTGGTTGATGAGAAAGGTCGTAAGATGTCTAAATCATTAGGCAACATCATTACCCCACAAGACATTATCAAAGATATGGGCGCTGATGGCTTACGTTTCTGGATCGCATCTGCTGACTATCGTTACGAAATGACAGCTGGTAAAGAAATCTTTAGCCGTGCGTCAGATGGTTATCGTCGTATTCGTAATACCTTACGTTTCTTGTTAGCAAACTTGAATGGCTTCAAACCATCAACAGATGCGTTACCTGTCGACCAGTTGATTGCATTGGATCAATACATCTTACAACGTGCTGCTGAGGTTCAAAAAACCATTCAGCAAGCCTATGAAGAGATGAATTTCCACATTGTAACCAATGCACTAACAAGCTTCTGTATTAATGACTTAGGTGGTTTCTACCTCGACATCATCAAAGATCGTCAGTACACCACCAAAGCAGATTCACAGGCACGTCATTCTGCGCAAACAGCGCTATATCATATCGTGCAAGCTTTTGTTCGCTGGATGTCACCTATCCTCAGCTTTACCGCACAAGAAGCTTGGCCATTGATTCCAGAACAAACTGGAAAATATGTATTTACCGCAGAATGGTATGACATCCCAACTGCATCAACAGCAAACTTACTGTCTGAAGCAGATTGGCAAACATTGATTAGCGTAAAATCAGCAGTAAATAAACAGATTGAAGCAGCACGTAACGCTAAACTCATCGGTAGTAACCTATCTGCTAAAGTTGAACTTTGGGCAGATGAAGCATTACAAACATTGTTAAACCAATTGGCTGATGAATTACGTTTTGTCTTGATTACCTCTCAAGTCATCGTTCACCCTTATGCTGAACAAGGCGAAAGCACAGACCTCGAAGGTCTGCGTGTCCAAGTTTCAGCGGCAGATGGTGAAAAGTGTGTACGTTGCTGGCATGTATTGCCAGATGTAAATACACACGTTGGTCATGCTGGTTTATGCGCTCGTTGTATTATCAATGTCACTGGCAGTGGCGAAGTGAGAAAATATGCATAATTCTGTGCAAACAAGCCCAACAAAAAAAGGCTTATTCCAATTTTACCCGCACAACGTACTATGGCTTGGACTTTCAGTCCTTGCCATTGTGTTGGATCAATGGACCAAATGGATTGCAAGTTCGCATTTAAACTATGCGGACCCTGTTCCCGTCCTGCCTTTTTTAAATTGGACACTGCTGCATAATTATGGCGCAGCATTCAGCTTTTTGTCTGATGCAGGTGGCTGGCAACGCTACTTCTTTACCTCATTAGCAGGTTTTGTTTCGGTAATTTTTGTTTTCTGGCTGATGCGTATGCCTAAGAAAATGATTGTATTACCGATGGCAATTGCATTGATTCTTGGTGGAGCAATTGGCAATCTGATTGACCGTGTCAGCTTAGGCTATGTGGTCGACTTTATTCATGTTTATTATCAAAACAGCCATTTTCCAGCCTTCAATCTTGCAGATAGCTCAATTACCCTAGGCACGATTTTGCTGCTGATCGATACTTTCTTCTTAGAGAAGAAACGCAACCAAAATGCGGATGCATAAGATGAACGAAATTATCCAACCAAACGAAGAAATCCGTATTCAAGATGGCTCAAAAGTTGACTTACATTTTTCTGTATCGGTTGAAAATGGTGTTGAAATCGACAATACCCGTGGTCGTGAAGAGCCTGTCAGTCTTGTGATTGGCGATGGTAATCTGTTACCTGGGTTTGAAAAGGCTTTATTTGGTTTACGTGCAGGCGACCGTCGTACTGTACATTTACCGCCTGAAGATGCTTTTGGACCTTGGAATGCAGAAAATATCCAAATCTTTGATACGGTTAAATTTGAACAACGCCCAATCGTTGGTCATATGATTGAGTTTGAAGACAAGGCCAAAGCAACGCTGTTTGGCGTTGTAAAATCGGTCAATGATGACACCACAGAAATCGATTTTAATCATCCACTGGCAGGAAAAAATATTACTTTTGAAGTGGAAATCTTCAAAGTCACCCCAGCAGGCCAGCAAGGCATCAAATTGATGTAACAAAAAAGCTCTCAAATGAGAGCTTTTTTTATCGCCTAAAAAAAGTATAAGATCATTTAAAGGCATTCATTTTTAAAATCAAAGCAATAACACAGGAATTTAAACATGCTGATTTATATTATTGTTGGAAGTGTTCGGGAAGGTCGTACAGCGATCAAAGTCGCAAATTGGGTACAACAAGCGACAACTGAACTCGCATTAAAAGATATTCAAACCGAAGTTGTTGATCTTAAGGAATGGGACTTACCGCTCTTTGCAGGTTCTCATCCACCTGCGACAGGCATCTATGATCAGCCGAAACAACAGCAATGGGCGGATAAAATTGCGCAGGCACAGGCCTTTATCTTCATTAGTCCTGAATATAACCATGGCTATAGTCCAGCACTGAAGAATGCCTTGGATTATGTAGGTAAAGAATGGCAAGGCAAACCTGCAGCCTTTATCGGCTATGGTTCAACCAATGGCTCACGTTCAATCAGTCAAATTCGCCAAGTAACCTCAAGCTTAGGTCTAGTTGACCCCAATGCGGTGATTGAAATTCGCGACATATTTAAACGTAATAAAGACGAGAACTTTGAAGCCAATGAATTTGAAGTGAAAGGATTAGCGGCTCTCGTTGCCAAATTACAAAAATATCATATCGCTTAGTTGTAAGCCTAAGCGTACGTTGATTAGGTCGATTTACGTCTGTTCCATTTCTGGCTTGATCGCTATTATATGAAGCATAGAGAGACAGGAAGTCTCATTGAGAATAAGAACACACACAGGACGTGGTCGTTAATAGGATATCAACGACATAAACTGAATATGAAGAAGCCCCGTCAGGATGATGGGGCTTCTTTTTATCTATCATTTTTATAGGTGATTTAAAGACTTTTAAGATACGCAACCACTTCGCTATGCTCTGCCATTTCAGCAAGCTGTAGGGCCGTATATTCGCCTTTATACGCCACATTTGCACCCTTACTCACGAGTACCTTCACCACCGCCAAATAATCGTTCTCTGCAGCAGCTTGCAATGCACTATAACCTTCATCATCGGTTTGGTTTGGATCTATCCCCTCTGCCAATAGTTGCTCTACTTGTTCCACATCACCAATGGATGCCCAATACACCAGCTCAGGAAGATGTAGTTCTTCATCATCTTCAGGGAGTGGTGAAAAAGAGTTGAGTTTCATTTAGTTCCTCTCATTTAAAAGTTAGCAGTCTCTCCATAACAATGACGGGAGCAACATATTCACTGAGTTCTTTACGATAAAGTTCTACAAAACCTTTCTTTGACCAAAATGCAAATGCAGGTTCATTTGATTGAACCACTGCAATTCTCAACCGATCACATCCCCAAGTATTCGCAAGACTCGAAATAAAATGGACTGCTTGCGGGCCATAGCCTAAACCTTGATGAGACTCTATAAATAATAGCAGTCCAATAAATACTATTGATGACTCGGGATAACCTCGCAGAAGATCAATACAACCAATTATCTGTTCTTTATGATAAATCGCGTAAAAAAACTTTGCAGTAAATGGATGTCCACTCGGTACAGCTTTTAGATCGTTTCGAGCAGCATTTTTCTCTGCGCTATATCCTTGAATGAGTTTAAAATAATTTGGACTAGCCTCAAATACAGCTTGAATACTTGCTATATCAGTTTCACTATCAGAGCAGAGAAGACGATAACTCAGCATATACTTACTATCCTAATTCTTTAAATACGGACAACTTTTGCTTATACCGCATCAAAGCTGTACTCCATTCACCATCGACCAATGGTAGGGCAGGATTTAAATAATAATTTGTTCTCAGCTGTACTCACTGCCACTAGAACATCTCCTCCCCAATAGGAAAGACGCTCTTGGCAGATTCCACAAGGTTTTAAAATTAGAATATTTGAATGTTCCGGCGCTCTACATATACAGAGGGAATGTGTAATTTTTTCATTGATTTTATGTGCCTCCAAGCATGCCCCGACTTCCATACAAAGTGATAAAGCATCATTTCGTGTTTCAGGAGCAACACTAATCAAAATTTTGCCACTCTCAGTGGCGAGTGCAACAACACCACCCCAGCCTTTAGGATAATGGCTCTCCATAAAAACTTTCGCAGCTTGAAATAACTTTTGTTCCATCGTATCTCCAAACAAAGTCATAACTTCGCAATTTTTATTGTTGATATCTCATAATAGTTGCTTCTACCGTATGGTGATTGGCTTGATGTAGCACTTTAAAACCATGTCTTTGGTATAGTGAAATATTATGGCTTTCACATTGTAAATAAAGCATGGTTACGCCTAATTCTCTGGCTTTTTCTTTTGCCATCGTAATCATTTGGCTGGCAACACCTTGTCCTCGCCATAAAGGATCAACAAAAATCCCACCGATCCAATGCTCATATTCTGGATAGTTTTTATTCTCTCGTAGCTTCAGTTCTAAAGCACCGATCAATTCATTTTCATGATGAGCTACGATTGCTAAAGGAATAACATCACGATTAGCTGATTTTTCCAGCACCTTTTGATGCATCATTTCTTCGGTAATCTGTAAAGAGAGATAAGCCCATTCGTTATAGTACCACTTTGCAATTTTTCCAATCGCTTCTGGGTGATCTACGAGCAAAGAAATTTTCATTGTATTGTTAATTTTGAGAATGATTTATCAGATTTTAGCCGATTTCTTCTACCTATTTTCGTCCACACAATAAAAAACACCCCCAACGGTTAGGTTGGGGGTGTTTGATATTTAAAAGCTGGCGATGACTTACTCTCACATGGCAAGTGCCACACTACCATCAGCG
>NZ_KB850217.1:185530-186874 GCF_000369845.1 Acinetobacter higginsii
GGATATCAACGACATAAACTGAATATGAAGAAGCCCCGTCAGGATGATGGGGCTTCTTTTTATCTATCATTTTTATAGGTGATTTAAAGACTTTTTTAAATACGTAATCATTTCGGTATGCTCCGCAAGGCTGGAATAGTAAATACGGATACTAACCGCTGCTTAGCGATCAAGCAAAGAAAGTGCTACGATAGCTTTCACCTAGTAAAACTGTTGTACAACGTAAATCCTCCAACATCATTTGCTAGCTCATATACTTGATTGTCGGAAAAACCTTGGTGGTTTACCTCTATATTTTCTCTCTTCAAGCTCAATACATGCAAACATTCCTAGAGCGCTTAATAGTCCAGACACAACTACTGCGTATATACCGAGTCCTAAGCCGATAGAGATACTTAAATCAAATTTATCGTTAACTAGTTGAGGAAAGACTAAAAAAATAAAAGCACTCAAAGCAGCACCAACGAATAAACCCATTTTTCCTGCCTCAGCTCGTTCATGTCTCGTCGCTGAATATGCAACATCCGCATGACATACTCTACATACGGTTTGCTGATGTTCAACAAAAGAACGGCAATGCCCACAGATCCAACCGTCTTTTATAGGATATTCAACTGGTGATTTACCTTCTAGCTCTCGGCGGCTGTTTTCTTCTGATACTTGCTTCCATTCTAATAATAAGCTTACAGCGTAAACTTCCTCATCGTTATCAATAAGTTTTGCGCAGTTTTGGCAAAGCCAGATACCATTTGATATATGAGCCCTTTTGTCTTTCGTTAATAATGAATCAAAACGTGGACCACCTTCTGAAGCTCCAGTAATATGAGCAGCTACACCAATTCTTGTTGCCTTTTCCTCATTGGAGTTTGGTCCAGACGTCAGACATCTACATTCCGGATTAGAACAACGGTTTCCAACTCGTTCCTGTAATATTCTCTTTGATTCTTTATTAAAATCATCTCTACTATTCAAGAGTAAATTTCCTATAGATTAGAATTTTTTCCGAAAAACTCACTAAAGTTATAAAATCTAACTACTATATAACCCCAAATTAGATTAGCTTTTCATTTACATCAATATCAACCATTAGATTTATCTCATACCTATCTTTATGCTTTTAGTTATAAATAGAATAACTTTTCAACACTCATAAAAGTTAACCAATCAGGCCAATATTTTTAACACATTATGTTTTTTGTTCTTACTTTTCGTCCGCGCCATAAAAAACACCCCAACCTCTCTCGAGATTGGGGTGTTTGATATTTAAAAGCTGGCGATGACTTACTCTCACATGGCAAGTGCCACACTACCATCAGCGCTAAGAGGTTTCACTTCTGAGTTCGG
>NZ_KB850217.1:196739-256091 GCF_000369845.1 Acinetobacter higginsii
CCACTGCTTGTATGCATGCGGTTTCAGGATCTATTTCACTCCCCTCACAGGGGTTCTTTTCGCCTTTCCCTCACGGTACTGGTTCACTATCGGTCAGTCAGGAGTATTTAGCCTTGGAGGATGGTCCCCCCATATTCAGACAAGGTTTCACGTGCCTCGCCCTACTCGTCATCATTGTGTGTGCCCTTTCGTGTACGGGAATATCACCCTCTACGTTCGCACTTCCCAGAGCGTTCCACTAGAACACACACAACTTAATGGGCTGCTCCCCGTTCGCTCGCCGCTACTAAGGGAATCTCAATTGATTTCTTTTCCTAAGGGTACTGAGATGTTTCACTTCCCCTCGTTCGCTTCATAAGCCTATGTATTCAGCTTATGATACCCGCCTTATAGCGGGTGGGTTCCCCCATTCAGAAATCTCCGGATCAAAGGATATTTGCCGCCTCCCCGGAGCTTATCGCAGGCTATTACGTCTTTCATCGCCTCTGACTGCCAAGGCATCCACCACATGCACTTAATTACTTGACTATACAACCCCAAACAGTCGTTAACACATACAAGTGAGTGTTATCGTTGCAAACTTAATTGCTACTATTCGTTGTCTGTGAACTTAATCACCATACAGCTTCAATCTAAATTCATATACCAAAACGCTTGATTCAGTGTTTTTGCTAGTTCTCAGATTAAATATCTTCTTAACAATTGCTTGTTAAGCTTATATTTAATCGAGTTTGAACAATTTATTTCAGACTCAATTTTCTAATCTGTTAATGATTAACTACCACCTCGTCGGTGAGTAGTAAACTGTGATAAATCACAGAGATTAATAAACCAGTCAAATTAGACTGTATTCACTAAACTCTATAATCTTCTTAGCTTGTACTCCGTAAAGTACATGGTGGAGACTAGGAGAGTCGAACTCCTGACCTCCTGCGTGCAAAGCAGGCGCTCTACCAACTAAGCTAAGTCCCCAGCTTATCACTTAATGAACGACATATCTTTCAATCTAAGCTACTGCAATCAGATTTGGTGGGTCTGACAAGACTTGAACTTGTGACCCCACGCTTATCAAGCGTGTGCTCTAACCAACTGAGCTACAGACCCTCAGATACATCTTCGAAGAACAACTTGTTGTGGATTCTTACCGGTCACCAATCTTTCGTTAAGGAGGTGATCCAGCCGCAGGTTCCCCTACGGCTACCTTGTTACGACTTCACCCCAGTCATCGGCCACACCGTGGTAAGCGTCCTCCTTACGGTTAGACTACCTACTTCTGGTGCAACAAACTCCCATGGTGTGACGGGCGGTGTGTACAAGGCCCGGGAACGTATTCACCGCGGCATTCTGATCCGCGATTACTAGCGATTCCGACTTCATGGAGTCGAGTTGCAGACTCCAATCCGGACTACGATCGGCTTTTTGAGATTAGCATCCTATCGCTAGGTAGCAACCCTTTGTACCGACCATTGTAGCACGTGTGTAGCCCTGGTCGTAAGGGCCATGATGACTTGACGTCGTCCCCGCCTTCCTCCAGTTTGTCACTGGCAGTATCCTTAAAGTTCCCGGCTTAACCCGCTGGCAAATAAGGAAAAGGGTTGCGCTCGTTGCGGGACTTAACCCAACATCTCACGACACGAGCTGACGACAGCCATGCAGCACCTGTATGTAAGTTCCCGAAGGCACCAATCCATCTCTGGAAAGTTCTTACTATGTCAAGACCAGGTAAGGTTCTTCGCGTTGCATCGAATTAAACCACATGCTCCACCGCTTGTGCGGGCCCCCGTCAATTCATTTGAGTTTTAGTCTTGCGACCGTACTCCCCAGGCGGTCTACTTATCGCGTTAGCTGCGCCACTAAAGCCTCAAAGGCCCCAACGGCTAGTAGACATCGTTTACGGCATGGACTACCAGGGTATCTAATCCTGTTTGCTCCCCATGCTTTCGTACCTCAGCGTCAGTATTAGGCCAGATGGCTGCCTTCGCCATCGGTATTCCTCCAGATCTCTACGCATTTCACCGCTACACCTGGAATTCTACCATCCTCTCCCATACTCTAGCTGACCAGTATCGAATGCAATTCCTAAGTTAAGCTCAGGGATTTCACATCCGACTTAATCAGCCGCCTACGCACGCTTTACGCCCAGTAAATCCGATTAACGCTCGCACCCTCTGTATTACCGCGGCTGCTGGCACAGAGTTAGCCGGTGCTTATTCTGCGAGTAACGTCCACTATCCAGTAGTATTAGTACTAGTAGCCTCCTCCTCGCTTAAAGTGCTTTACAACCAAAAGGCCTTCTTCACACACGCGGCATGGCTGGATCAGGCTTCCGCCCATTGTCCAATATTCCCCACTGCTGCCTCCCGTAGGAGTCTGGGCCGTGTCTCAGTCCCAGTGTGGCGGATCATCCTCTCAGACCCGCTACAGATCGTCGCCTTGGTAGGCCTTTACCCCACCAACTAGCTAATCCGACTTAGGCTCATCATTTAGCGCAAGGTCCGAAGATCCCCTGCTTTCTCCCGTAGGACGTATGCGGTATTAGCATTCCTTTCGGAATGTTGTCCCCCACTAAATGGCAGATTCCTAAGCATTACTCACCCGTCCGCCGCTAAGTGATAGTGCAAGCACCATCACTCCGCTCGACTTGCATGTGTTAAGCCTGCCGCCAGCGTTCAATCTGAGCCATGATCAAACTCTTCAGTTTAAAATCATTAGTAGCTTATGGCTACAAATCTTGGCTCATCAATTTTCTGACTAAAAATTCGCTCAAATAAACTTCGAGAAATTTTTACCATTCAATCAATGAAATATTTTCGATTGATCAACCAGTAAAAATCCACACAAGTTGTTCTTCTATTCTCTTAATGATCTTCTCGATGATTCGTCATCATCAAGCTAGGTCGGCTATATTACTCTCAATTTCTTAAAAGTCAACAGGTAATTTAGATATTTAGCAAACTTATCAATCAACTCAAGAATCTAACCACTTTAGCCAAATCCTTGTTTCTCAACAAGTTTTTATCTGCATCACCGCCGATGGATGTGCATTCTACAGCATTTCACATCAGACACAACCCCCTTTTTTATTATTTTCTTTTGCATGTTTCTTTTTTCTACAAAATCAGTGTTTTCGTTGTTTTTATCAGCTATTTACGTATAAAAAGCAGGCTCATGGCCTGCTTTTTATTATTTTCATTTCGATTTAGTCAGTGAAAGTCACTCGTGCAATGGCTTTTTTACCTGATTGAATGATTAAAGTGACATTCTCTTTTACAGAATAGCTCATATCAACCACATTCCAGTCAACTTTTACTGCACCACGACCCACGGCGTCTTTCGCTGCTGCTGCATTCGGATTCAAGCCTGCAACACGAAGAATGGTTGCAATAAATAACTCACCACCAAATTCGCCACGAGAAATGGTCACTTCTGGGGTATCTTCTGGTACTTCGCCTTCAGTTACACGGTTACCTGCACTCTTATGTGCATTTTCAGCTGCTTCTGCATCATGGAAACGTTCAACCAACTCAAGCGCCAAGATACGTTTGATTTCCTGTGGGTTACGACCCGCTGCCATTTCATCAAGCAATACTTTGATTTCATCAAGTGACTTAAAGCTCAGTAAATCAAAATAACGTTCAATCAAGCTATCTGGCATCGACAAGATTTTTTGGTACATCGCACCGGGAGTGTCAAATACACCAATATAGTTGCCTAAAGATTTAGACATCTTATTGACGCCATCTAGACCTTCAAGAATCGGCACAGTGATGCAGACTTGTGATTCTTGACCGTAACGACCTTGTAGGGTACGACCCATTAACAAGTTAAAGGTCTGGTCTGTACCACCTAACTCGACATCTGCCTCAAGTGCAATCGAGTCATAGCCTTGTACCAATGGATACAAGAACTCATGAATTGCAATCGGTTGATGGTTGTTATAGCGCTTAGTAAAGTCATCACGTTCTAACATACGTGATACGGTTTGCTGGCTCGCCAATTGAATCAGATCAGCCGCAGATTTTTGATTAAACCATTCCGAGTTAAAACGGACTTTGGTTTTATTCGGATCTAAGATTTTAAAAACTTGTTCTTGATAGGTCTTTGCATTGGCAATTACTTGCTCTTGTGACAACGGCGGACGTGTTGCGCTTTTCCCAGACGGGTCACCAATCATGGCCGTATAGTCACCAATCAAGAAGGTAACTTCATGTCCCAAATCTTGGAAGGTTTTTAATTTATTAATTAGAACCGTATGTCCTAAGTGTAAATCTGGAGCCGTTGGGTCAAAGCCTGCTTTTACACGGAGTGGACGATTCTCTTTCAGTTTTTTCAGTAAATCTTCTTCAGAGATAATCTCGTGCGTGCCTCGTTGAATGAGAGCAAGCTGTTCTTCGGCTGGCAAGAAATTTGACATCACAAAACCTAAACACATCAGTTATTCAATTTGTGCGATATACTAACATTTTTTCAGCATCTTGCAGGATAAGTTGTATATGAGCGCGATCTATATTGGTGTAATGACAGGCACGAGCATGGATGGTGTTGATATTGTTGCAACTTCATTCGACCCTTTAACACTGCATGCCACGCTGACTGTGCCTTTTGAACTTGAATTACGCGATGAGTTGATGGCATTGACACTGCCTGATGACAATGAAATTGATCGTATGGGTAAAGCTGATGTTGCTTTAGCGCAAATGATTGGGCATGGCATTAATGAACTGATTGAAAAGAATAATTTAGATCGCACTCAAATTAAAGCCATCGGTTCACATGGGCAAACCATTCGCCATCGTCCTGAGCATGGTTTTACCTTACAAATTGGTGACCCCAATATCATTACCGAAATCACGCAACTGCCTGTAGTATCTGATTTCCGTCGTCGTGATATGGCAGCAGGTGGCCAAGGTGCACCTTTGGTACCCGCCTTCCATCAAGCGTTATTCCTTCATGACAGTATCCACCGTGTCATTTTAAATTTAGGCGGTATTGCAAACGTCAGCATGTTGCCTGCAAATGATTTAAACGGCGTATATGGTTTTGATACCGGTCCTGCCAATATCTTGATGGATGCGTGGTGTCATCGCCATACTGGACATCCTTATGATGAAAATGGCGACTGGGCGGCATATGGCAATCCAATTCGTTCTTTATTGGATCGTCTACAGAATCATGAATTTTTTGCCAAAGAACCACCGAAGAGCACAGGTCGCGAAGACTTTAATTTAGAATGGTTGGATGAGCAGCTCAGCGATTGGCGCAATGATCTGGAATATGATGAACT
This sequence comes from Acinetobacter higginsii, assembly GCF_000369845.1. Lineage (NCBI taxonomy): Bacteria > Pseudomonadati > Pseudomonadota > Gammaproteobacteria > Moraxellales > Moraxellaceae > Acinetobacter > Acinetobacter higginsii. The sequence goes on from NZ_KB850217.1 coordinate 202,024, forward strand.
GGAAGATACGCCAGAGAATGTTCAAGCGACCTTAATGAAACTCACCACACGTGCGATTAAAAAAGCAATTTATCGTAGCAAGGAATGGATGCCGACAGGTGAAATCTATGTCTGTGGTGGCGGTGCCTATAACTCACATTTACTTGAACAACTCCGTTGGCGCCTACGTAAACATAATTGGTCAGTGCAAACCACGGATGCGCTGGGTCTAGCACCAACTTGGGTAGAGGCAACTGCTTTTGCATGGTTGGCTATGCGCTTCGTACAACAATTGAGTGGCAATTTACCTGCAGTGACGGGTGCAGCAGGTGATCGTATCCTCGGAACAATAACCACGGTATAAAACAAAAAAGCTTCTCAATCGGAGAAGCTTTTTTTATATCTAGAATCTGTTAGATTGAGAATGATGAACCACAGCCACAAGTTGTGGTCGCATTCGGGTTCTGAATGACAAAGCGTGAACCTTCAAGTCCTTCAAGATAATCAACAACTGAGCCGATCAAATACTGGTAGCTCAAAGAATCCACCAACATTTTTACATCACCATTCATGAACTCAGCATCATCTTCATTGACACTTTCAGCGAAATTAAAGCCATAAGAGAATCCTGAACAACCACCACCCGTTACATAAACACGTAACATAAGGTCGTTATTGCCTTCACTTTCGCGTAGTTGGCGAACTTTTTTGGCAGCATTATCTGACAATTCTAGAGCTTGGGCGTTCATGATGGACTTTCCTCGACTTCACTTCGTCTTTAATAAATAAAAGACCCGATATTCAGTATAGCATATTCAATATCGGGTCTGTATTTGAAGTTTAAAGTGCTGTTAAAGACTTTTTATACGATTATTTGTAGTTCTCATCCTGTAAACCGCATTCAAAGTTTTTGGCATCTTCACGGCAACGGAATTGCCATAACAATTTCATCATGCGCTTGTCATAAATTCCTTTAGCGGTCAGATTAATACGCGCTTCACGCATTAATTTTTGATAGCCCGGTTTGTCAGAAGCAGGAACTTCCATCCAATATTTTTGTGGAATGTCTGCTTTCATTTTTCCAAGAATGGTAAATGCACGCGGCAATTGTGCTTTCACCCATTCTCTTGACTTTTGACCAAAACCGGCAGGGAATTTATCCGGATGAATGATTAAATTACCAGTTACTTGTAAAATTGGGTAATTCACAATCGCACCTTTGGTTCCCAAGCCCTTATACAGTTCTAAAGGTTTAAAGGCAGCGGCTGGTGCACCAATAATATCCACCTGACCATTGTTAAACTTCGCACCAAAGTTGGTGATATCCGAACTGACCGCTTGTGCACCGACTTGCGAAGCCATAATTTTTTGGGCTTCGTCATAATCTAAAACGGCGATTTTCTTACCTGCCGCCTTGGCAACTGTATTGATATTACGATCATTCACCAATAAATAGGCATCACCCACAGGAATAACACCAACCACCTCATATTTTCCATTCACCATCGCTTTGGCAAAGGTTGGGCTGGCTAAACCCTGCATCACTTTAACGGCCAATTTAAGGTCGGTAATCGCCCCGATTGCATCTAATGAACCCGTAAATTGGTTAAACTGACGACCACGCATTCCTGTGATACTCACGCCATCACATTTTCCTGCTTTAAAGTCTTCTGCAATGACCGCTTCATTGGTTCCAACTTTAAGCTCAATATCAGCGCCCCAAGTTTTTGCAGCAAGTTGATAATCCTTCATTAATGCATAAACATCGCCACTTTTGCCCACGATATCAAATACACAAATTGTTTGTTTTGCCTGAGTGCCTGCAGATACCGCGGCGATCCCAGTCGCAAGTAATAAAGTTTTAAACCATTGCATTTTATTTTTCCTTTGCATCTATGCTGACTGTTGTTGCATCCCATCCAACATCAAAAGACTGGCGGTATAGCTTTAAATAGGGTTTACCAATGAATCAATGTTTTAATACAGTCATGTTTAATCATCCTGATTGAAACATCTTTTAAATCTTCCAGATTCGATTTGGTTTTTATATTTTAATATAATTACCAGCTTTGCCAATCAACACAATGGCTTAAATGACATCTGCAAAAAAACAAAAAGCCTAGATAAATCTAGGCTTTAAGTCTTGATTATGGCGATTCAGGATTATTCACCCGGTAATGCACATTCAAAGTTTGCTTTGTCGACTGAACAACGTGCTTTCTTCAATACAGACATCATGCTTGCATCGTAAATACCACGTTTAGTCAGATCCATACGACCATCACGTAATAATTTTTGATATTTCAAGTTGTCTTCGGCACTCAAGTTCATTTTGTATTTGGCCGGAATTTCAGCTTCATAACGTTTGATCATAGCGAATGCTTTTGGAAGTTGCTTCACAAAGTAATCACGAGATTTTTGACCAAAGCCAGCAGGGAATTTCTCTGGACGAAGAACAAGATCCGCAGTCACTTGTAGTACTGGGAAGTTAAACATTGCACCATTTGAACCTAAGCCTTTGCTTAATTCTAATGGTTTGTAAGCATAAGCAGGTGCACCGACCATATCGACTTGGCCGTTATTAAATTTAGCAGCAAAGTTAGAAATATCAGAAAGTACCGCTTGCGCGCCTACACGTTGAACCATGATTTTTTGTGCATCGTCATAACCCAATACCGCGAATTTTTTACCCGCTGCTTTTTCAATTGAGTTAATGCTCTTGTCACGTACGAAAATGTAAGCAGCGCCTAATGGTGCAATACCACCGATTTCATACTTGTTACCACCTAAATTGGTGGTCATTTTGGCTGCATTACGTGCATCCAATACATAAGTAATCGCACGTTGTGCAACTTCATTGCTCGGTGCACCGCCCAATGAATCGACTGAACCTGCAAATTTGTTATATGGACGAGCACGCATTGCTGTCATCGCAACAGCAGCACATTTGCCCGCTTTAAAGTTATTGTCTGCAACCTGTTCATCCGTGATTGCAAGTAAGTTGACATCAGCGCCCCAGCCTTTCGCTGCGAGTGCCCAGTCTTGCATCATTTTGTATGATTCACCTGACTTTCCTAATAAGTCGAATACACATACATCTATTGCTGCTTGAGTAGAAGCAGACACACCAAAGATCGAAGTTGCTGCAAGAGCAAGTGCAATTTTTTTCATATTTTTCATCCTTTCACAAACTTTATGTTTGTCTCCTTGTTCGAAGCAAATATTAATCATGTTTCTTGAAAAAAAATAGAGCTTATACTCTATTTTTATGACTAGATTGTTTACTTTTTACCCTCTTTTATCTATTTCTATTATTTTCATAGGCAATTTTGTTATATATACCTAATTTTATGTATAGATTTAGATCTATTCAGTTATTCTCCTTTTTTATTCACCACTCAAAGTACACTCAAAGTTGGTCCGTTCAACCGTACAACGGGCACGCTTCAACACATTCATCATACTCGCATCATATACGCCTTGCTTGGTTAAATTCATGCGTCCATCCCGTAACATTTTTTGATAACGGGTTTTATCTTCATTGGTCAAAGTAATCTTTTTGGCATTCATTCCCGCTTCTAAACGCTGCACCATGGCAAAGTTACTCGGCAGTTTATTCACGAACCATTGTCTAGACTGGGTTCCAAAACCACTTGGGAATTGCGCAGGACGAATAATCAGGTCACCGGTAATATTCACCACAGGGAAATTAAACAATGCACCATTGACCAAGCCTTTACTGATTTCTAAAGGCTTATACGCATAAGCAGGTGCTGCAATCACATCCACCTGTCCGCTATTAAATTTTTTCACAAAATCAGAAATATCCGATGGCACAGCAACCAGATCGATACTTTCAACAATGGCCTTCTGCGCTTGATCGTAATGTAAATAAGCGAACTTTTTGCCTTTGGCTTTTTCAATGGTATCTATTTTTTTATCTCGAACGAAGATATAAGCCAATCCAACTTGAATAATACCCGCAACTTCAAATTTCTCACCGTTCATCGTTGCCGTTAAACGATGCTGATTACGTTTATCCAGTACATAGGTAATCGCCTTTTGCGCAATGGCGTTGCTGGTCACAGCCCCAACAGCATCGACTGAACCTGCAAATTTATTATATTTACGGGCACGCATCGAAGTCATATAGACCCCATCACACTTGCCTGCATCAAAATCTTTTTCCGCTTTTTCTTCGTCTTGATAAGGAATTAGTTCAACATCGCCCTGCCATGTTTTAGAAGCCAGCTTCCATTCCTCAATCAGTTTATAAGACTCCCCAGCCTTACCCAATAAATCAAAAACACAAATTTGTTGTTTTGCCTGTACAGGAGTGCTCATGACAAATAGAGCTGTAGCACTCAATGCCCAAAGTCCTTTTTTCATCTTGTTTTCCCTTACTTTGCTATTTTTGCACAATTTTCCATCAGCGCTTATTCAATATAGTCAGATTTTGACCAAAAGAATAGCGCTTTTATATACATATGTCGGGTTTTCATCTGTTTTCCCCATCTGCATCACAGAATCAAATCCCGAGATGGCTAGGCACGAGTCAACGAGAAAACATGCCCTGTAATCCCGATTTACTCACCGCCCAAGCTACATTCAAAATTGGTTCGGTCTACCGTACAACGCGCGCGTTTCAGTACACTCATCATGCTGGCATCGTAAATACCACGCTTGGTCAATCCCATACGTGCCTCACGCAAGATTTGCTGATAACGGGTTTTATCCTCGTTACTGAGGTTGATTTTGTATTTGGCTGGCAATTCTGATTCAAGACGCTGGATCAGTGCGAAATTTGTATTCAGACGGCTCAGAAACCATGCGCGAGAGTTTTGACCAAAATTACTGGAGAATTTTTCAGGACGGATGATCAAGTCCATGGTCATATTCACGGCAGGGAACGTAATAATCGCGCCCTCATTTCCCAACCCCTTTGATAATTCTAAAGGCTTATAGGCATAAGCAGGTGCCGCCATAATATCGGCCTGACCAGTATTAAACTTTTTGGCGATATCAGAGATATCCGCAAGTACGGCTTGTCCACCTAGGCTTTTCACCACGATCTTTTGTGCTTCGTCATAGCCAAGTACTGCAAATTTTTTCCCTTTGATTTGCTCAATGGTATTCATCTTCTTGTCTTTAACAAAAATATAGGCCAAACCAATTTGCGAAATCCCAGCAACTTCATAGTTTTCATTATCAACGGTGCTGAGCAAACGGCGTTGATTACGCTTGTCCAAAGCAAAGCTAATCGCTTTCTGTGCAATCGCATAGCTTGGTACCGCCCCAATGGCATCAATCGAACCTGCAAATTTGTTATAACGGCGCGCACGCATCGAAGTCATATAGACTCCATCGCATTTGCCTTGTTCAAAGTCATTTTCTGCCAGCGCTTCATTCTGATAGCTGATCAGAAAGGTATCACCACGCCATGCTTTAGCAGCCAAGGCCCACTCTTCCATGGCCTTATAGGCTTCTCCTGATTTCCCCAACAAATCAAAAACACAAATTTTGGTCTCTGCATGTGTTTCTGTATAGGTCCCCAACACCAGCATTGCCCCCAATGCAAGAATTCCCTTGTTCATCCTTAAATCCTATGCTGCTACTTTTAATCTTGTTGCTTATTTTTCATATAATTTAAATAATAATCTGATTCGCGTCACAAAAATAGAGCTTTTACTCTGCTTTATCATTGATTGATCAGCTCAATTCGAACAACTTGATCTTAAATATAAAAATTTGCATTCATGGGCGATCACCTTAAAATGCAGCTATCTATTCGCTATTTTGCATGCTCATGATCCAATTTGACCAAGTTTCATTACGCCGTGGTGGGCGAGTTTTATTCCAAAAAGCTTCAATGCAGCTTCATCCGGGCTGGAAAATTGGTCTTACAGGCGTGAATGGTGCAGGTAAATCGACTCTATTCGCTGCATTCTTAGGAGACTTGGTTGCAGATGAGGGCAATCTAACCCGCCCCGCGGTCTGGACTGTGGCGCATATGGCGCAAGAAATTAAAGCCTTGGAAATGCCAGCAATTGATTTTGTTTTGTCTGGTGATGAAGAATATTGGGACATTCAAGAAAAATTAGCGCATCCAGATCAACTCAGTAATGATGATTTAGCTCGACTGCATGGCCGTTTTGATGAGATCCATGGTTATGCAGCGCCTGCCAAAGCAGCACAATTGATGGCAGGTCTAGGTTTTCTCGATCATCAATTAAAATTAAATGTCGCCAGCTTCTCGGGCGGGTGGCGCATGCGTTTGAACTTGGCGCGCACCCTTATGAGCCGTTCAGACCTGCTATTACTGGATGAACCGACTAACCATTTGGACTTGGATGCGATCTTGTGGTTAGAAGACTGGCTCAAAGCTTATGAAGGTACATTGGTCCTGATTTCACATGACCGAGATTTCTTGGATGCGATTACCGATCATATTCTACATATTGAAAATCAAGAACTGACCTTGTATACCGGTAATTATTCCACCTTTGAAACCACCCGTAGCGAACGCTTAGCCCAGCAACAACAAGCCTTTGAGAAGCAGCAAGAAACGCGTGCGCATCTACAAAAGTTTATTGACCGCTTTAAAGCCAAGGCTACCAAAGCCCGCCAGGCACAAAGCCGAATTAAACAGCTTGAGCGTATGCAACAACTGGCACCAGCACATGTTGATACCCCATTTACCTTCAGCTTCCGTGAACCAACCAAAATGAGTTCACCTCTACTGAGCTTGGATGCGGCTACAATTGGTTACGGCGATAAAATCATTGCTGAAAAAATTCGTCTGCAAATCACCCCAAGTTCACGTATTGGTTTACTCGGGATGAATGGTGCAGGTAAATCAACCTTAATCAAGACTCTTGTCGGAGATCTGCCACTACTGGCGGGTGAACATAAAGCCTCTGAACTACTCAATATTGGGTACTTTGCTCAGCATCAAATGGATGCCTTGGATGCCCATGCCAGCCCAATGCTGCAATTGGCACGTATTGCCGACAAGCACATCAGTGAAGCTGCTTTACGTGCCTTTTTAGGCAGTTTTGGCTTTAGTGGCGAACGTATGGATACGCCATGTGAGAGCTTCTCTGGTGGTGAACGTGCACGTCTGGCGCTAGCACTGATCGTATGGCAACGTCCCAATGTCTTGATTCTGGACGAACCAACCAACCATTTAGACTTGGATATGCGTCTGGCACTGACCATGGCACTACAGGACTTTGATGGTGCGGTGGTGCTGGTTTCACATGAACGCCAATTGATTGCCAGTGTCTGTGATGACTTGTTATTAGTGCATGCAGGTCAATGCACAGAATTTGCAGGTGATCTACAAGACTACGCCAAATGGTTACGTGAAGCGCGCCAAGAACAGATCAATGCACAAAATGCATCACAACAGCAAAGTACAACCAGCCAAGCCCCTGTCACAAAAGTAGATAAGGAAGCGCAACGTAAAGAAGCAGCTCGTCGCCGTGAAATGACGCGTCCAATTCGTAAAAATATCGAAAAAGTCGAAGCTCAAATTGAAAAGGTTCAGCCACGCTTAGCTGAAATTGAACATGCTTTAGCAGATAGTGCCTTGTATGAGGCCGACCGCAAAAATGATTTGATCAAGCTAATGAATGAGCAAAATGAGCTGAAAGTGAAATTAGAACAGCATGAAGAACAGCTTTTAGAGTTGATGATGGAACTTGAAGAGCTGGAAAGCTCTTTTGCAGATTAAGCTGCCAGCTGATTCATACACAGCTCTGTTTGAGTGTGTATGAATCACAATGTTTAAGGTCATTTATTTAAACAGAAGCATCCCATTTATGGCCTTAAAAGATGCTTTGGATACTTAAAAACACTATGAATAGCATGAAAAATGTCATGAATTTGTCGAGAATTTAAGATAAGGTAAAAATTGGAATTTTCTGAGAAAATTGAGCTTTAGGCTCAGGCTCGATATACTCAGCTGCCACTGTTGTAAATTTATAAGTGACGAATGAATCCTGAGGGTTAAATTCATTTCACATTTTTTGTACTTTAATTTGGTGAGTACTCTATTTTGGATCATACAAACTGAATGAATTCTTTAGATTTTATTTTTAATTTTGAACATATTCTACCGGTCTTGGTTCAAGAATATGGCTTATGGATTTATTTTATCCTTTTTCTGATTATTTTTTCAGAAACCGCTTTTGTTTTTATGTTCTTCCTACCCGGAGACAGTCTGTTACTCACTGTTGGTGCATTATGCTCTGTGGTTGAAATCATGCATCTTGGTTATATGATCAGCTTACTGTTCTTTGCAGCAGCACTGGGCTATATGGTGAATTACCATATAGGCCGTCATTTTGGCGATCGTATTTTCAATGTTAAATCACGCTTTATTAAGCAAGAATATTTGCAAAAAACCAATGTGTTTTTCTTAAAGCACGGGGGGAAAACCATCCTATTGGCTCGTTTTATTCCGTTTGCCCGTTCATTTGCGCCCTTAGCAGCAGGTTCAAGCAACATGAATTATAGCCATTTCGTTATTTATAACATCTTGGGTGCATTACTGTGGATCAGCGTACTCGTCACTGCTGGATACTTGTTTGGTCATGCGTTGATTCAAGTGAGTGACTTTGTCGAAAATTAACAAGCTCTTTTGCTGACAGCAATCTGATTATTCATTCATTTCAAGCTTAAATAGATCATTGATAGGTAGGCGATTTCATCGACTACCTTTTTTTAATCATTTTATTCAGTCTAAGGTTTCACGTGGAACGTAAAAAACAATAGTAAATAATAATGAAAATAATTATCAATAAAAATAAAATCACTTCATAAAAACACAAATCTTAAGGAAGCCAATGTTCTCAGCCTCATTGGAAAATCAGTTATGAAGCAAACAGCAACTGCCATTAAAAAAACCAACTCGCGCTGGTTTCGCATTAACCTATGGATTCATCGCTGGGTCAGTTTGGTGATTGTGGTGCCCTTTGCGATTTTATCCATCACTGGGGTCATTCTGATTTTCCATGAAGAGATTGATCATGCACTTGGGGTCGAGCCTACGGCTCTACATTCTTCTTTACAACAGCAACGACCGCTAACCGACTCAATCGCGACCGCACAGAGAACCTACCCTACCGAGCAGATTATCAGTACAGGCTATGACCCTGAGCATCATCCTGGTGTACTCCTTATCGGGATGGCGAAACCTGAACAAAGCTTTGAACAAGCACGTTGGCTGTTTGCAGATATTGGTTCTGCAACGCTAATTGATCGACCAAATGAACGAGATACTTTGACTGGCTTCTTACTGGAACTGCATGCCAACTGGTTTCTAGGTTTTATTGGACAATTGATCGGGGCACTGATTGCTTTGTTAGTGTTCTTATCTTTGGTTTCTGGCTTGGTGGTCTATGCGCCTTATGTGAAAAAATTCTTTTTGGGCATTCTTCGTTTTAGAAAGGGTCAGCGACTATTACAGCTCGACCTACATAATTTAATTGGCTCTGCAATCCTCGGTTGGGCCTTGGTAGTGACCTTAACTGGATTTCTACTGGGTTTTGGTACGGTTGCGATTGGAGTTTGGCAAATGACTGAACTGAAAGCCCTGCAAGACAAATATCAGCATGCCCGTGTGATTCATCCAAATTTAAGCATTGATCAGGTCTATGCGGCCGCTCAGAAAGGTCAAACAGATTGGCACCCTACCAGTGTGTTCTACCCAAAAACAGAATACGCCACCCAAGGTCACTATATGGTGTTACTGCAAGGCAATGAGGGCTTAAAAGAGAAGATGCTAAAAGTCGCCTTGGTCAATGCAGAAACAGGACGAGTCGATACGGTTGAAGAATTACCCACCTATCTGAAAGCCATTTTACTGTCACAACCGCTGCATTTTGGCAATTACGGTGGTATGCCCCTAAAGATCTTATGGAGTCTATGTACCTTACTCACCTTATTTATCACTTTAAATGGCGCATGGTTATGGTGGGCAAAACGCCAACAAAAAGGCTTAAAAGGAATCAACAATGCAACTGTGGAATAAGTTAAGTATCGTATGGCTGTTGGCTTTATGCAGTATTTTAGGAATTGTTGGCATGCTGCTGATGGATGGTATTGCAGATGTTATTTTTTTGATCATCACCCTGCTGCCCTTGTTAGTTGCAGGATGGAGAGCTTATCTTTTACAACACGGTAGAAGATAAGCTCTTTTGTTGGGTATTGATGCCTAAACTAATTAAGCATCAATATCTGCATTTAACGCATTTTCTTCAATGAAGGCACGACGCGGTTCTACATCATCACCCATCAAGCATGAGAACATACGATCAGCTTCAATCGCATCATCAATGGTCACTTGCAACATATTACGGTTTTCAGGATCCATCGTGGTTTCCCAAAGCTGCTCTGCGTTCATCTCACCCAAACCTTTATAACGTTGGATCATCATACCGCGACGTGAGTCTTGTAAAATGTGCTGCCATACTTGATGGAAGCTCGTGACCTGAATACGGCGATCACCTTTTTGCAGATAAGCCCCATCTTCCAGCAACTTGAACCAGCTCTTCGAGTTCTTCAGTAAACGCGCATACTCAGCAGAATTTAACAGACCAGCATCTAATAGATATGAATGCGGTAAGTTATGCACGTAGACGGTGACGCGTGGCCAATAATGTGCTGATTTCTCGCCCTGCGCATTTTCACGCTCAAACGCTTCTAATGTAATCTCGGGACGTAGGCTTGGTTGTAATTTTTCAATTGCAACACGTAATTGCTCAGCCCATGTTTCAACATACTCGCGTTCATGGTTGTGATCTGTTTTAAATGCATCAAGCTCAAGTAAACCATCTAACAAACTTGCAGGATAACGTTGAGTCAGGCGTTGTAAGCTTTTTTGTGACACTTGATAGTCGGCAATAACACTGGCTAATGCAGCCCCATTAATCGCAGGTGCCTCAGCGCTGACATGTAATGCAAGTTCATCAATCGCATTGGAAATCAAGAAGGTTTCCAGTGCATCATTGTCTTTCATGTACTGCTCATGCTTACCTTTCTTCAACTTATACAATGGCGGCTGTGCAATATAGATATAGCCACGCTCAACCAATTCTGGCATTTGACGGAAGAAGAAGGTCAATAACAAAGTACGAATATGTGAACCATCCACGTCCGCATCGGTCATGATGATGATTTTGTGATAACGTAATTTGTCTGGATTATATTCTTCCCGACCAATACCACAGCCCAAAGCGGTAATTAAAGTACCGACTTCTTGGCTTGAAATCATCTTGTCAAAGCGCGCACGTTCTACGTTTAGAATTTTACCTTTCAACGGTAAAATTGCCTGCATTTTACGGTTACGACCTTGTTTGGCACTACCGCCCGCAGAGTCACCCTCGACCAGATACAGTTCAGACAATGCAGGATCTTTTTCCTGACAGTCTGCCAATTTACCCGGTAAACCTGCGATATCCAAAGCACTCTTACGACGGGTCATTTCACGTGCTTTACGTGCTGCGTCACGCGCACGTGCTGCATCAATAATCTTGCCTGCAATCGATTTTGCGGCTTGTGGATTTTCCAGCAAATAAGCTGAAAACTCTTTGTTCATTGCCTGCTCTACTGCAGGTTTCACTTCACTCGACACCAATTTTTCTTTGGTTTGTGATGAGAATTTTGGATCTGGCACTTTCACTGAAATAATTGCAGTTAAGCCTTCACGCGCATCATCACCTGTGACAGCAACTTTTTCTTTCTTAAGAATATTTTCACTTTCAAGATATTGGTTTAAACCACGAGTTAACGCAGCACGAAAACCTGCAAGGTGTGTACCACCATCTTTTTGTGGAATATTATTGGTAAAGCAACGAACGTTTTCTTGGTAACTCTCATTCCATTGCAATGCAACTTCAACGGCAATACCACTATCCGTATCAGCGGTGAAATGGAAAATCTCATTTAAATGGGTTTTACCTTCGTTAATGTATTTAACGAATTCAGATAAACCGCCTTCATAATCATAAACATGTTCGAAGTTTACACGTTCATCACGCAATACAATTCGCACGCCTGCGTTTAGAAAAGACAGTTCTCTTAAACGGCGAGCCAAAATATCGACATTAAAAATGGTTTGGCTAAAGGTGAGTTCACTCGGCCAGAAACGAACCGTTGTACCCGATGTATCTGTTTCACCTACAACTTTTAATGAATATTGTGGATCACCATGCGCGTATTCTTGTTCATGGATTTGGCCAGCACGGTGAATGGTCAAATGCAATTTTTTAGATAGGGCATTTACAACTGAGACACCTACACCGTGTAAACCACCCGACACCTTATAACTGTTGTCATCGAATTTACCGCCTGCATGCAGGATCGTCAGAATCACCTCTGCCGCCGACACCCCTTCTTCTGGGTGAATATCGGTTGGAATTCCACGACCATTATCCGAGACACTCACCGATTCATCTTCATGAATCGTCACGATAATCTCGTCACAGTGTCCTGCTAAAGCTTCATCGATGGCATTATCCACCACCTCAAACACCATATGGTGTAGACCTGTCCCATCATCGGTGTCACCGATATACATGCCAGGACGTTTACGAACCGCATCTAATCCACGTAATACTTTAATACTAGAGGAATCATAAGCCTTTTCATTTGTTTGTTCTGTTTGAGAGACTGATTGAGACTCTGAACTCATGGTTACTCCCTAGTAATATTGATCTATTGAAAGATGAAAAATAAAATTATGGCGCAGCAAGACTGACTTGACCGTGAACAACGTGGAATAATTGAAAAGAAATCGACAAATCCTGTAAGTGTTTTAATACCGACGCATGGTCTAAGGTGGTCATAAAAACTTGACTTCCCAACTGACTCAATCGCTCAATTAAACGTTGTTGTGCAGTCTCATCTAACTCTGCTGTCAGATCATCTAATAATACCACAGTTTCCTTATTACTCGCATGTAGCATTGCAATTTGTGACAGTTTTAATGCCATGATTAACAACTTTTTTTGCCCGCGAGAGAGCACATCATCTGCATTACCAAACGGCGTTTTTAAACGTAAATCAGCGCGATGCGGACCATACTCGGTATAACGTCGATCGAGGTCTTTTTGATGCTGCTGAACCAAGTCCTGCAATAGACCTTGCTCAGAATGAAAACCCGGATTGTATTCCAGTTCAATTTCAAGATTAGGTAGAAGCTGCTTTAAATCTTCATGGAAAAATTGGTTCCATTGCTCAACAATACTGACCCGTTGTGAATGCAGCATTTCACCATAATCACTGAGCATTTTATTCCAAGGCTCTAAATCAGCCAAAGTCAGATTGCGCCGTGTCTTGAGCAAACTATTGCGTTGTTTGAGTGCCCGAGAATAATATTGCCATGCAAAATAAAACTCAGGTTCCACGTGGAACATTAACCAATCTAATAACTGTCGCCGAGGCTTTGCACCATGGTCAATAATATCGGTACTCTGTGGATCGATATGCTGTAAAGGCAATAATTTTGCCAGTTGACCTTGAGTCGCAATAGTATCGCCATTGACCTTAATCACCTGTTCGCCCGAAGCCAACTTTTGCATACCAATACGCTCACTGGCAGATTGCGCAAACACAATTGCATCCCCAGCGTCATATTGGATGTAATGTTTTGGAATATGGGTGCGAAATGAACGACCTGTTGCCAGTAAATGTATGGACTCGAGAACTGAAGTTTTTCCAGAACCATTTGCGCCGTAAAAAATATTAAACGGTTGCAACTCATGGAGTGCAACCGTCTTTAAATTACGTACACGTTCGATATTTAAACGCGTGATTTGCATGCTTTAAAACTCAAATCTCGCCATTAAACTCGCATTGGCATCACGACATAGGTTTGATCTGGATGGGCTGGATCTTGAACAAGCACCGACTGATTGGCTTCGCTCATGCTCATTTTCACGTCATCACCATCCAGTACACCCAGCACCTCAAGAATATATTGTGCATTAAATGACATTTCTAAGGGTGCATCTTGATATTGAATTGCAATATCTTCTACCGCTTCATCCTGTTCTGGGTTATTGGCACGTAACTGTAATGAATCTTGATTAAAATTCAAGAAAACACCACGAAGTTTTTCATTACTTAAAATAGCAACACGCTGCAACGACTGTTTAAACACATCATGTGCAATAAACACATGCTTATCACCATTTTTTGGAATGACACGGCGATAATCAGGGAACTTCCCATCAATTAACTTCGTCGTGAAACGAACCGTAATATCACCCTGCTCTTTATCACGGCTTGGCGTATTAATGGTGACGTTCAACAATTCACGCCCAATCAATAAGGTCAATTGCTCATCTTCAAGACTCAGTAAACGTTGTAATTCACCTACGGCTTTACGCGGAACAATGGCCTGCATCGGCGCTGCTGCTGTTGAAGAAGCCAACACCTCACACAAGGCTAAACGATGTCCATCAGTAGTTACTGTACGTAATTGATTTTGATCAATTTCCAACAATGTACCCGTCAGGTAAAAACGGACATCTTGTACAGCCATAGCAAAAGCTGTTTTTTCAAATAATCGCTTCAATTCACGCTGCGTGACCTGAACTTGTGTACCCTGACTATTTTCAGTAGTTAACAATGGATAATCTTCCGCAGGAAGTGTACCCAAAACGAAACGGCTATTGCCCGATTTTAAAATACAACGTTGATCTTCAGTAATTTGTAGATCAATCAAGGCTGCTGTCGGAAGAGATTTACAAATTTCGACCAGTTTACGTGCAGGAACCGTGGTTTCACCCGCTTCCAAACAAGCACCTTCTGCTAACGTAGTGCTGGCAACCAATTCAACTTCCAAGTCAGAACCTGTAATGGTTAAAGCCTGTTGTGTGGTTTGAATTTTAACGTTTGAAAGAATATTCAAGGTATGACGGCGTTCAACAGCCCCCACCACATGGGATAAAACATTGACTAAACTTTCTTTAGCGATTTTCAAACGCACGATTTTATTCCTCTTACAACAGAAGTCGATATGAATGTTAGCAGTGTACTATGCTGCACTTAAAAATAGTTTGCAACTCTGAAAAATAGATTAACTTTGTAACAAGCGCAGTAAATTTTTATAGTCTTCATTAAAAATAGGGTCTTCTTCACGCAAGCTGACCACTTTTTCACAGGCATGCATCACGGTACTGTGGTCACGACCACCAAAAGCCATGCCAATTTCTGGGAAACTATCCCCAGTTAATTCACGTGCCAAACCCATGGCCAATTGACGTGGGCGTGCATAAATACGGGTACGTTTTGGACCAATCAATTCTTTTAATGGAATTCGGAAGTATTCACTCACCACCCGCTGGATATTTTCCACGCTAATGGTACGTGCACGAATCGCCAAAACATCTTTTAACGACTCACGTACGACATCTAGGTCAATGACGGTACCTTTGAAACGTGAAATCGCGACCACTTTATTCAGAGCACCTTCAAGCTCTCGCACATTGGCAACCACTTGTTGTGCAATAAACAAAGCACAGTTTCTTGGTAAATCAACACCACTATTTTCAGCTTTTTTCAGCAAAATCTCGATACGGGTTTCGATATCTGGTGGTTCAACCCCCACAGATAAACCCCATGAAAAGCGAGAAACTAAACGTGGATCAAGTTCAGTCAATTCTTTTGGATAACGATCTGAGGTTAAAATAATTTGTTTAGATTCATCCAATAAAGCATTGAATGTATAGAAGAATTCAACAAGACTTGCTTCTTTTCCTGCGAGCAAATGAATATCATCCACCAACAATAAATCTAAAGAACGACAATTTTTCTTAAATTCTTCAACCTTACCTTTTTGTAATGAACTGACAAAGTCCTGTACGAAACTTTCCGAAGTCATATACATCACACGTGCATTTGGCTTGGCTTGTAATAGCGCATTGCCCACGGCCTGCATTAAATGGGTTTTACCCAGACCTGTTGGGCCATACAAAAATAAAGGGTTGTGTTGCGAAGCACCTAACTGCGTTAAAACTTTACGGCAGGTTTCAGCAGCCATTTGGTTAGAACGGCCTTCAACAAACAAAGAGAAGGTAAATAATGGATTGAGTTGTCTTTTCTTCGGTATTTTAGTGACATTTTGACTGGGTTGAACCAAGTCAGATTCTTTTTTTACTTTTGTTGGAACAGCAACAGGTGCACTACTCAACGCTGCTGTTGTGGTTGCAGGTTGCTCATTAGAAGACAAAATTGTCCCAGGACGTGAATCAACCAGAATTTCAACCTGACGAACTCGGCCTTCCGACAATTGTTCCGCAAGAATAGAGATCAGTTCTAAATGGTTATCTTGAATATAACGCGTCCAATAGGGGTTCGGTGCGTATAAACGCATCACACCATCAACCTCTTCAGCAACCAAAGGACGAATCCACATCGCAAAGACGTTATCAGATAGCTCTTGTCGCAAGCGAGTTAAGCAGTCTGTCCAGAGCATGTGCATCCCCTATATATCCATTTTTTAAATTCAAAAATAAAAAACCGTCACCCCTCATCTTTCAAAGGGGTCGCCATTCTAACCAAGTTATCCACATCTGTCAGGACAATTTATGGGACTTTTGCTGAAAAAGACAGCATTCGTTTATAAATTTAAATTCAAAACCACATGTGCATAACTTTTTGCACAAGCTGTGGATAGTTTTAAGCTCAAAGTTATCCACAAACTATAAAATTGATAAAAACATACTTATCCACAGCATAGCTTTATGTTTATTAATAAAAAAACACCACTTTCCACAGAATAAATGCGCCCTAATAAGAATAAATTTAAATTTTAAAATTTGAATTTACTTATAGGGTTCACTCGAAATGTGGATAACTGAGCATATCGAAATTTAAATTCAAAATCCAAGAATTAAATTTAAATCAGAAGATGGATTGTTGATAAGCTTGTTTGTAAGCTGTGAATATAGACGAATACTGATATTATTTAAATAGATAGCTTGTGTATATTTTTTGTTTTCAATAAAAGCATATAACTTCGAGCAGTTTTATTGCTTCAAAACAGAACAAAGAAAATGTAAAGTTTTTGATTTTTCATTGACAGCGTAAACATTGCGCAATAAAATCGCGGACCTTTATAGAAAGATCATTTTGGAGTTTCGAAATGAAACGTACTTTCCAACCATCTGAATTAAAGCGTAAACGCGTTCATGGTTTCCGCGCTCGTATGGCTACTAAAGCAGGTCGTCAAGTTTTAGCTCGTCGTCGTGCAAAAGGTCGTCATAGCTTAACTGTTTAATACTGTTAAGCTGACCAGACTTGGGTGATGACACTTTACAGTTTCGGCACTGAATCTCGTATTCGTTGTGCCGCTGATTATAAAAGTGTATTTGATGGTGCGCTTTTTAAAGTGCATCAGCCCCATTTCCTTTTTTTAGCAAAATTAACCGAACAGCCGAAAAGCCGTTTGGGTATTGTCGTTGCTAAAAAAAAGGTGCGTCGTGCACATGAACGAAATCGAATAAAACGTCTTGCTCGGGAGAGCTTTCGTTTACATCAAGCGCAATTTAATGCTGATATCGATATTGTGGTGATGCCTAAAGTAGGTATAGAAGCAATCGCAAATCAAGAATTACATCAACAATTAGATTTTGCTTGGCAAAAATTACAACGCTTAGCAAAGAAGCATTCCAAAGTCGTTGTGACATCCCTCCAAAATTAGAGATCTCCAATGGTACGTTTACTGCATTGGTTGATAAGATGTTACCAAATCGCAATTAGTCCATTATTGGGTCCTCGTTGTCGCTATATTCCCACTTGTTCGCAATATGCAATCGAAGCCTTGCAGACACATGGCGCGGTCAAAGGTGTATGGTTATCGACTAAGCGAATTTGCCGTTGTCATCCTTGGGGTGGGTCAGGCTATGATCCAGTGCCTCGTAAAGCACTTCGTTTTATTTCGTTTCATCAAATAGATTCTCAAATGCATCACGTTGCTGTACCCTTTCGTGATCGTTTATTCAAGCAAAATCTCTCTAACCATTTGGGATTATAGATATGCAACAATGGGCCAGATTTGCAATTCTTGGAGCCATGTTTGTTACCGCATATTTGCTTATTTTGGCTTGGCAAAAAGATTATGGTCATGCTGCACCAGCACCGCAACAACAAGCGGCTGCTGTGACTGCACATGAAGTATCTGCAGATTTGCCAAATGCTCAAAATGCAACAGCGGCTTCAGACTTGCCACAAGCAAATGTGACTGCATCACAAGCCACAGAACATAATACATCTGTGAGTCAGCAACTGATTTCAGTACAAACTGATCTTTATCACCTGTGGATCAATCCAAAAGGTGGTGATATTGTCCGTATTGAATTGTTAAGCCATGATGAAAGCAAAGACAGCGACAAACCGTTTGTCATGCTGGAAAGCGATGCGAAACGTACTTACGTCGCTCAATCTGGTTTAATTGGTTTAAATGGACCAGATAGCAGCCGTGGCGGTCGTCCAATGTATGATGTTGAAAAAACAGCATACACGTTGGCAGATGCGAAAAGCGTTGCGTCGAAAGATGGTAAAACACAGCAAGTGTTGACTGTGCCGTTGGTATTTAAAACACCTGAAGGTGTGGAAGTGATCAAATCGTTCACCTTCACGCAAGGCGATTACCCAATTACCGTTAAACATCAAGTCATTAACCGCAGTCAGCAAAGCTGGCAAGGTCAAATGTTTGGTCAATTAAAGCGTGATAATTCGGATGACCCAGGTAAGTCTTCACAAGGTATTTTCACCTTGGGTACTTATCTTGGTGGCGCTTGGGGTACACCAGATGCGCATTATAACAAGTTAAAATTTACCAACTTTAATGACGAAAAATTAAATGTTGAAGCCAAAGGCGGCTGGGTTGCCATGGTTCAGCATTATTTTGTGAGCGCATGGATTCCTGGGAACTTAAAACTCACTCAGGCCGATGGTCAGCCATATAATGCAAAATTAGAGTCACGTCAGTCTACGGACGGCATGAATATCATGGGCTTCACTTCTCCAGTGATTAATGTACCTGCAGGTACATCAATGGAAGTGGATGCTAAACTGTATTCAGGTCCAAAAATCCAATCTGAACTCAAAGACTTAGCTGCTGGCTTAAACCAAACTGTTGATTATGGTTGGTTATGGCCAATTGCGAAATTATTGTTCTTGGGCTTGCAATTCTTCCATAACATTATTGGTAACTGGGGCTGGTCAATTATCTTATTGACGATCTTGGTGAAGTTGATTTTATGGCCACTTTCTTCAAAAAGTTATCGTTCGATGGCGAAAATGCGTGTGATTGCACCAGAAATGCAACGCATGAAAGAAGAATTTGGTGAAGACCGCATGCGTTTCTCGCAAGAAATGATGGCGTTATACAAGCGTGAACAAGTCAACCCATTGTCTGGTTGCTTGCCATTGCTGTTACAAATGCCGATTTTCTTAGCCTTGTATTGGGTATTGATGGAATCTGTTGAACTCCGTCATGCACCGTGGTTAGGTTGGATTCAAGATTTATCTGCGATGGATCCATGGTTTATCTTGCCGTTGATCATGGGTGTGACCATGTTCGTTCAGCAAATGTTGAACCCACAACCGACTGATCCAATGCAGGCAAAAGTGTTCCGTATCATGCCAATCATGTTTACGGTATTCATGTTGTTCTTCCCTGCGGGCTTAGTGCTTTACTGGATCGTCAACAACAGTATTACCATTTTGCAACAATGGTTTATTAACAAAGGTGTCGAAAAAGACCGTCTCAACAAGGTTGAGCCGAGCGCTTAAGTTCGAACTTTTACTGAATAAATCCGCTTAAGATGGTAATCTTAGGCGGATTTTTCTTTGTCTGTATTTAGCGGTTGAACCCAACAACCCTTGCGTTTTTTAGGTGAATTTAACATGCAACATCAAACCACAATTGCTGCGATTGCTACCCCATTAGGTCGTGGTGGTGTGGGGGTGATTCGACTCTCTGGACCAAAAGCTTATGCAATAGCAGAGCAACTGACCCAGAAAAAGCTCCCTGCGGCACGCATGGCAGGTTTCCGTCAGTTTTGTGATGCCGATGGCTCGGTGATGGATGAAGGCATTGTATTGTGTTTTCCAAACCCGCATTCCTTTACCGGGGAAGATGTGGTGGAACTACAAGGTCATGGTGGTCCAGTCATTCAAAATGCCCTGTTAGCACGTTTACTGGATTTGGGCGCAACTGCTGCAAAGGCGGGTGAGTTTTCCATGCGTGCCTTTGAAAATGGCAAAATGGATCTGGTGCAAGCAGAAGCAATTGCCGATTTGATTGATGCGACATCACAGGCAGCAGCACGTTCGGCGGTTCGTTCTTTACAAGGTGCATTTTCAACCAAAATTAATACGGTTTTAGAAAAGCTGATTCACTTACGTCTGCATGTTGAAGCCGCGATTGATTTCCCAGAAGAAGAAATTGACTTCTTGGCTGACGGCAAGATTTTGGCCTTGTTGGACGATGTACAAGACTCGGTTCAAGCGGTACAGCAGTCTGCGCGGCAAGGCCAATTGCTACGTGAAGGTTTACAAGTGGTGATTGCGGGTAAGCCGAACGCGGGTAAATCGAGCCTGTTAAATGCACTGGCAGGTCATGAACGTGCCATTGTGACCGATATTGCAGGAACCACTCGAGATGTGCTGCATGAAAAGATCAGTTTAAATGGCTTGCCGATCACCTTAACTGACACTGCTGGTTTACGTGAGACGGGCGATATTGTGGAGCAGGAAGGGATTCGTCGTGCGATAAAGGAAATTGAACAGGCAGATTTATTGCTGTTGGTGTATGACTTAAATCAGGGCGATGAACCATTACAGTTGGCACATGAGTATTTTGCTGATCATCTGGAACCAAAACGTTTGTTATTGATTGGCAATAAATGCGATTTAACTGGACAACAAGCCGAAATGACCGATTATCAGGGTTTCCGTCATATCCGTGTCTCAGCCAAACAGGATATGGGTGTTCAGGCGCTCATAGATGCGATTACAACGCATGCAGGCTTCCAACCCGAGGAAGACACCTTTATCGCCCGAACACGTCATTTAGACGCAATGAAGCGTACTCAGCGCTACTTGTCTGAGGCGCGTGAGCAGTTGGTGGTGTTTAACGCTGGTGAGCTGGTGGCCGAGTCGTTGCGTTTGGCGCAGAATGCATTAGGTGAAATCACCGGTGATTTCAGTGCCGATGATTTGCTTGGTAAGATTTTTGGTTCGTTCTGTATTGGAAAATAATGAATTAAATCAAATATTAATGGCTTGGATTGTGTTGCAATCCAAGCCATTTTTTCTATCACTGATCTTCAGTTTGTTGCTCTTCTTCAGGCTTTTCTTCTTGTACCACATTTAACGCAGTCATCATTGCAACGGGTGCGCCTTCTTGGCGAGTACTTTTCAGCTTGATCTGTAAACGCAATTCATTGACTGAATCGGCATTGCGTAAGGCTTCATCATAGCTAATCGCGCCTTCGTTATACAGCTCAAATAAGGCTTGGTCGAAGGTTTGCATGCCTAGCTCACGCGATTTGCTCATAATCTCTTTCAGTGCGTGGAACTGTCCTTTGAGAATATTGTCGGCAATCAATGGGGTATTCAATAAAATTTCAATTGCAGCACGACGACCTTTGCCATCTTGGGTACGAACCAGACGTTGCGAAATAATCCCTTTCATATTGGATGAAAGATCCATCAGCAATTGATTGCGACGCTCTTCTGGGAAAAAGTTAATAATTCGATCCAGTGCTTGGTTGGCATTATTGGCGTGTAAAGTACCTAAGCAAAGATGTCCTGTTTCCGCAAAGGCAATCGCGTGTTCCATGGTTTCAGTATCACGGATTTCACCAATCAGAATCACATCAGGTGCCTGACGTAGTGTGTTTTTCAAGGCGTGGTGCCATGAATGACAATCAACCCCTACTTCACGATGGGTAATCATCGATTTTTTGTGTTTATGCACATATTCCACTGGGTCTTCAACAGTAATGATATGCCCCGCTGAGTTTTCATTACGATGGTCAATCATGGCCGCCAAAGAGGTGGATTTGCCTGAGCCTGTCCCCCCAACAACCAACACCAGACCACGCTTTTCCATAATCACATTTTTCAGAGATTCTGGCAGTTTCAGCTTTTGGAAGGTTGGAATTTCTGAGGTAATGGTACGAATCACCATGCCGATTTGCAGCTGTTGTTTAAATACGTTGACACGGAAACGGGAAACATTGGGCACATTGATTGCGAAATTACATTCCCATTCTGTTTCAAATTCTTGGCGCTGTTTTTCATTCATCAAACTATAGGCAAATAGCTTGGTTTTATCTGCGGTAAGTGCCTGTTGCCCCAATGGACGCATCAGGCCTTGCAATTTAATGCTCGGTGGAAAATCAGCGGTGATAAATAAATCGGACCCCCCATATTCCACTACTTTGCTAAGCATATGAAACATAAAGGTTTTGGCTTCTTCTAATAGTTCCGCGTTATACATTGAGCTACCTAAATTTTTTACAATGAAGCGAAGTTCATTGCTGTAATACGATGATAATCATCCCGATAGGGAAACATTTTTTTGTTTCTTGAAAATGAATAATGATAGATCAAGGCGACTCGATTTAGGCCATTTTATTCCATCATTTTCACTGTGCTGCTGAATGATGCGAATTATTCCAAAAAGCGAGGTATTGATCTATGTACTTTTTTAAAAATATTAAATAATTATCAATGTGATGGACCTAAATTGTCAGTTTTTTACTGAATCGATCGCTTGCAGCATGTGTATGGGTGAATGTGAACAGAATAAACGGATGTTCCACGTGAAACATCGCATGAATTGGTAGAGTTTTGGTTGTTACTGAGTAAGCTTGGCTGTTGAACGGCTTGAGACTGATTACAATAGCCGCTGATTTTTGAATTGAGTGTCAGACATGTTAAAAAAAATTGGGATGTTCTCATTATTGAGCTGTATGTCAGCGATGAGTTTTGCCAACGTAGACAGCTTAAAAAGCAATTTAAATAAGCAATATCCCAATATCCAAGTCAGCAACATCCAACCTACAGAAATGACGGGTTTATATAGTGCCAGTCTGGATAATCAGATTATTTATTTGGATGAAAGTGCACAACATATGTTTGTGGGTTCTATGGTGCGCCTAAAAGATCAAAAGAACCTCACCAAGGATTTAGTGATCCAACAAAATTCAATTGACTGGAAACAACTGCCTTTTAAGGATGCGATTAAAACGGTTAAAGGCAATGGTAAGCGTGAGTTAGTGGTGTTTTCGGACCCAAATTGTTCATATTGCAAAAAATTAGAAGCTGAACTGGACAAGCTGACCGATGTGACGATTTATACCTTTATCTATGCTTTAAAACCACAATCGATTGCGGTGTCAAAATCGGTTTGGTGTGATGCCAATCCTGCCTATGCATGGAAAAATTTGCTACAAAAGAATCTGCAACCGAAAGAAAAAAGTTGTGCCAACCCGATTGAGCGTAACCTTGAACTCGGTCGTAAACTTGCTGTGGATGCCACACCAACCTTGATTTTCTCAAATGGTTTGAAAATGGTCGGTGGACGCAGTGCTGAAGAAATTCAGATGATTTGGAAAGAGCTCGGACTCTAATGAAAAAACTCCCCAATCATTGATTAAAATGAATGGGGAGCTTTCAGAAGGGATTTAACTTTTTTTGGTGATGAGTTTATAAAGGAATAAAATAATCACTGCACCCAGAACAGACGCAATAAAACCTGCTGCCGAATTTTCAGCATATAAGCCAAGTAAACGTCCACCGTAAGTGGCGAGTAATGAACCTGCGATACCCAATAAGGTCGTGACAATAAAGCCAGCTTTGTCATCACCTGGATGTATTGCGCGTGCAATTAAACCAGCAAAAAAACCAACAACAATGGCTACAATCAGAGACCACATTATCTTTTCTCCTTGTTTTAAAAGCGGTATTTCTTATTATCCTGCTTGATTAGAGCCTACTTTGTCTGTAGTGGATTGCCTATTTATGTCGTATTTTTGTGCATTCTTTAGCAGGCTTTGTTTAATAAGAAAACATAAAAAAGGTGCCCTAAGGCACCTGAGTCAGCATTATGATCAGCCCATGACAGTTGTCATCGGTATTGATGCAATGCCAGTAAGGTTGAGTCATTAAAGACCGATTTCACCAATAAATGGGAGGTGACGGTATTTTTGATCGAAATCCAAACCATAACCAACAATAAAGCGATCTTCGACTTCAAAACCGAGAAATTTAACTTCTAACGGAATTTCACGGCGTGATGGTTTACTGACCAGAGTACACAGTTCAATCGAGTTCGGGTTACGTGTTTTCAGCATTTCAACCACTTTACTTAAAGTGTTGCCAGAGTCGATAATGTCTTCCACCACCAGTACATCTTTACCGTGAATTTCACCATCCAGATCTTTTAGGATCTTGACGTCTCTTGATGAAACAGTGGTGCCATTGACGTAGCTAGAAACAGTCATAAAATCGAGTTCGTGTGGCTTTTCAATGGCACGGCATAGGTCGGCCATAAAAATAACTGAACCACGTAACAGGCCAATCAATACCAGTTCTTTATCACTTTGAGCATAGTGTGCATTGATCTTTTCGCCCAGTTCTTTAACTTTGGCTTGAATCTCTTCACTTGAAATCATAATGCGCATTGCAATGGTCATCGGTAGATTCCTAAAACTTAAAAACGGGAAAATAAAAAAGGTGTTGACCTGCAACACCTCGAAATCTTGAGCTAATCCGCCAATTTTAAAACAAAATCACCTTTCATGCACCTTTTGATGATGAAGAATATGTTTCATTTTGAGCAGATGCACGGTCACGTTTTAACAGAACCGCACATCCAATGGCCAATATGATCCACCCAAGTTTTTGTTTATTTAAACGTTTCGCTTTGGCTGTAGGCTTTTTGTCCATAGATATAGGTTGCCTCAATATTTCGGTCATCGCCCATGGTGAATAAGGCGAATAGGCTGTCATCAACCGATTTTGAACGGGACTGACGCAGTTGCTGCAATGCGGTCGGTTTCAGGTTCAGTACCACAAAATCAGCTTCTTTACCGAGATTGAAATTACCGAGCTTGTCATCCAGATGCAAGGCTTTTGCTCCGCCTAAGGTTGCATGATAGAGCGACTCAAATGCCGACAGCTTATCACCTTGTAGCTGTTGAACCTTGTATGCTTCATTGACGGTTTGCAATAAGCTAAACGAGGTCCCTGCCCCAACGTCGGTGCCAAGGCCGACTTTAACCTGTTGTTGCCAAGTTTTATTCAATGGGAATAAACCGCTACCCAAGAATAGATTTGAAGTTGGACAGAAGGCAATTGCAGAATCAGTTTCATGCATGCATTTCCATTCAGCATCTTCTAAATGCACGCAGTGTGCGAATACTGAGCGCTGGCCAGTTAAGCCATAGTGATGATAGACATCCAGATAACTCTTTTGCTCAGGGAACAAATCTTTGACCCAAGCAATCTCATCTTTATTTTCACTCAAATGGGTATGTACATAGACATCTGGGAATTGTGCTTTGAGTTGGCCTGCTTTTTCGAGTTGTTCTGGGGTAGAGGTCGGCGCAAAACGTGGGGTAATTGCATACAGTGCACGACCTTGGCCATGCCACTTCTCAATTAATGCTTTAGAATCGTTATAGCCGCTATCTGCGGTGTCACACAAGGCTTCGGGTGCATGACGATCCATCATGACTTTACCCGCGATTAAACGCATCTGGTGCTGTGCTGCGGCCTCAAATAAGGCATCCACCGATTCAGGATGTACCGTACAGAATACCAATGCTGTGGTGGTGCCATTTTTGAGTAGTTCATTGACAAAGAATTGCGCAATTTCTGTCGCATAGGCTTGGTCTTTGAACTGGATTTCGGTTGGGAAGGTATAGGTATTTAACCAGCTTAAAAGTTGCTCGCCGTAGGCCCCGACCATTTCGGTTTGTGGAAAGTGAATATGGGTATCGATCATGCCCGGAATGATCAACTGTTCTGGATAATGCTGAATTTCAACGTTTGCAGGAAGATGGGCTTGAGCGTCGTTCCACGTGCCAAACCAGCGAATTTTGCCCTGTTCAGTGATCATGACACCATCTTCGAGATAGCGCACTTGATCGGCAATTTCAGCAGCTTGGGAAACGGTTTTTTGAATATCTAAGAAGCGACCACGAATCACCGTGATTGGAGTAGCCAAAGTCATAACAACCTACAATTTTACTTTTTTCGGTTGATTGTACCTGATTTTGCCAAAGTTACTGGATTATTCGTCTAATTCGTCGGCTTAAAAGGTATATAAATGTGACTCATAATTTAAAGCAACTCAGTTTGGGGAAATTGAAATGTATGCCTTATCTGGGGGAAACGCAGAGACAGAGCAAAGCAATCGAAGCAGACTGTTTGATCTGATTATGCAGTCCCCTGCCTTGTATGGGATGTTGCAGCAATTGGCTCGATTACATCCTGCAGCTTATTTAAGTGCGGGTGTGCTTCGGAATACCGTATGGGCACATTTACATGGTCAAAGCTTTAACTTGAACAATTGCGATATAGATGTGATTTATCATGATGCAATGCAAACAGATGAGCGTTTGCAAAAACAGTTACAGCAAGATTTAGAGCGTATCTTTCCTGAACAACAATGGGATGTGGTGAATCAGGCCTTGGTACATACTTGGTATCGTCAGGACAATGCAGCAAACATTCAACCTCTAGTATCGCTTGAACATGCCTTGTCGCTATGGCCAGACACAGCAACGGCGATTGCGCTCAGGTTAAATTGCGCTGGAGAAATGGAGCTGATCGCACCCTTTGGCCTGCTTGATTTATTTGCACTGAGATTGCGTTGGAATCCGGCATTGGTCAGCTATGACACATTTAAACACCGGCTTGAGTCGAAACAGTGGTTACAGCAATGGCCTAAATTGCAATTAGTTGATGATGCTCAAATAAAAAAGGGCCTTCATTGAAGACCCTTTTGAAATGCTTTGTGTTTATTGTTCTTGGCGTTTGTTATGACGTAACGAGAGATAAGCGGTGATGCTCAACACCAGTACGATAAAGCCTAACGAGATCCAGATTGGCATGTGGAATACATCGAGCAATAACATTTTTGCACCAATGAACAATAAGATGATGCCCAAACCATAGGGTAAGTAATGCATTTTGCTTGCAGCACCTGCCAATAAGAAGAACATCGCACGTAAGCCTAAAATCGCCATTAAGTTTGCGGTTAACACAATGAACGGGTCACTGGTCACAGCGAAAATCGCAGGAATAGAATCCACTGCGAAAATCACATCAGACGCTTCTACCAAGATTAACACCAAGAACAAAGGCGTTGCCCATAACACACCGTTCTGACGAACGAAGAACTTATTGCCTTCTAACTGTGGGGTAATCCGCATGTGTTTGCGTAACCATTTCAGGATTTTGATATCTTCAATATTGGTGTCTTCTTCATCCTGCCCTTTCAGGAACTTAAAGCCTGTGTAGACAAGGAACGCACCGAAGATATACAGCACCCAAGAGAACTCTTGTACAAACCAAGCACCAATAAAGATAAAGATGGTTCTTAAAATGATTGCACCGAGTACGCCGTAAAGCAGGATTTTACGCTGGAATGCAGGAGGGATTGCAAAAGCCGCAAAAATCATCAGCCAGACAAAGACGTTATCAATTGCCAGCGATTTTTCCAGTAAATAACCCGCAAAGTATTCCATGGTTTTTTGGTTGGCGATGGTTGCACCAACGGTTTGTTGTAGATACAACCACAAACCACCACCAAAGATCATGGCAACGGTGACCCAGGCAATACTCCAGTAAGCCGCTTGCCTGATAGGTACATCTTGGTTTTGTTTTTGTTTAAAGCCTAAAAAGTCGACCAGTAGCATGACCGTTACGATTCCGAAGAACGCAACGTACAGCCATAAATTACCGATAGTTTCCATCACAACTCCCTATCTGGCAAATGGACATAAAAAAACCTTGACCAGTTGCCAGATGAATTAAATAAAACATCTGTTTCAACATGATCAAGGTCTTGCCTACATCACGATCGTTTGTGATGCTCAGAGTCCGACTTTTTGCAAAGTGTAATGACGAAACTCTGACACCTAAATTGTTCAGTTTCACAACCTAGGCTTGGAGGAGGCTACTCCCCTTGTCAAATTCTGTTATGGATGATGACATCCAAAGATAGGCATAGAATTACATAAATAATCGATTTAAGCAAACTTTGCATGCATAAATTTTAAACATTATTTTTTATCTTGGTGAGATAGGAAAATTCCTCAACTTGGATTAATTTAAACTCGAACTGCTTTGTAACGTGATGAGAATAAAAACAGATGAGTCCTGCAAAAATTCAAGATAGACCAAGAAAGCGACTTGCACCGCGTGATCCAACCGAAGCTCACCGAGCCGCGACACCCCTAGAATTGTTATTTGACCTGATTTTTGTAGTTGCGATTGCAACCGCAGGACAGCAGCTCCACCATGCGATCATCGAAGGCCACTTATGGCATGCTTTACCGACCTATTTTATGGTGTTTTTTGCCTTGTGGTGGGCATGGATGAACTTCACCTGGTTTGCCTCAGCCTATGACAATGATGACATGCTGTATCGCTGTCTGACTTTTGTGCAAATCGTCGGGTCATTGGTGATGGCGGCAGGCATCCCCGCAGTGTTTCAAGAACATAATTTCGATGTGATTATCATTGGTTATGTGATTATGCGTTTGGCTTTGGTGACCCAATGGATCCGTGTCGCAAAACATGATCCTGAACGGAGGGTAACAGCCTATCGCTATGCCGTTGGCATTGTCTTAGTGCAGTTGGGATGGTTAATCGGCAATTTTAGTGCCATTCACATGACCCCTCTGCTATTCCTTATTCTGGTTTTGGCTGAACTCGCCGTACCTCTTTATGCTGAGAAGCATGCGGTAACACCATGGCATCCACATCATATTGTTGAGCGTTACAGTTTGCTTACCATCATCGTGTTGGGAGAGTCGATTATTGGCAGTTTTGCCGCAACGCAGGAAGCTTTTTCCAATCATGATGTCAATTTCAAAGAAATCTTTTTGGTGATTGGTGGACTGTTGATGATGTTTGCCATGTGGTGGGTCTATTTTGACCGCAGTCATCATCACCATCAACGTCGTGGGGTACAGCCTTTTTTATGGGGCTATGGTCATTTTTTTATCTTTATCAGTATTGCGGTATTAGGTGCTGCTTTAGCCGCAGCAGTTGATGTTTCAACTCAACATGCCCACATTTCCAGCCAAATGATGGGATGGCTGATTGCTGCCTGTCTGGCGATTTATAGCACCTATATTTGGTTGTTTTACGAGGCCTTTGATTTATCTGGATGGCGACGTTGGCTCTATCCAATCACCATTTTGATTCTTTTTGCGATTCCTTTATTTTTTGCCGATATTGGTTATATCGTTTTTGCGATGGCGGTGATTTATATTCTGCGTCTTGTCATTGCTAAACTGTATTTGAACAATTGTAATGATGAGCAGGTGGTTGCAAGTACATAATCAAAGTACTGCTATCAGGTAGATTGCGAGAACAAGCGAGAAACGAGATACACTCGCTTGTTTTAAGCAAAGATTTTTAGAATTTCTGTGCGTAAGAATTGATGGCGTGAATTATGTTTTACCTGCTCATGCCAATACATGCCCATATTGATTTTAGAGAGCTCTATGGGCAGTGCATGAATCTTCAGATTCTCCGCATAATGCAGATGTTTGAGAATACTTTGCGGAATGGTCAAGATCGCCTTCGGATATTGAGCCAAGACTTGCAGTGCCGTTGCATAATGTTGGCAACGCAGAAAAATCTGCCGTGACAGTTGCTGCCGATTGAGATAAATATCTTCCAGTAATAAGCCTGTGCGCCGTGACGATACCCCAATGTGCGGTGAAGATAAATACAGTGATAAATCCATGTCTTGCTGTTGGGTACAGACCACAAAATGGTCTTCTATCAGGTTTTCAAACTGTAAATGATCCTGATGCGGTTGCACCAGATCAATCACAAAATCAATTTGTTGGGCGGAGAGATCTGCCAACATGTTTTTACGATCCAGCTTGGAACTCAGAAATTGGATATCCAGATTCAATTGGGCAAAATGATGAACCAGTTGCGGGAAAATAATCGGTTCGATTTCATCGTGAATGGCGATTTTCAGGCTTTGCAGCATGCTCGGCATAAAGTCCTGCTGGGGCACTGCAATCTGTTGAATCGCCAGTAATGCTGTTTGAATCGGCTGATAAATTTGCTCGGCATAGGGCGTGGGCAGCATCTTTTGCCCGCTACGCACAAATAGATCATCTCCGAGTTGTGTGCGTAAGCGCTGTAAGGCATGACTGACCGCAGATTGGCTGATACAGAGCAGTTGTGCGGCTTTGGAAATGCTTTTTTGCTCAAAAATGGCAATAAAAAGAGGATACAGATTGATATCGATGCGATGAAAATGCGCCACTTCCAGTGGGTTAGTGTTATGAATCTGATTCATAGTTTTGCATAAAATTAAATCATTTCATTCATATTAAATTTTCGCTTATGGTGATGTAAAGCAGCGAATCAATATTCGCCATATTTAGATTGAGGGAAATGATGATGTTTGCATTATCTGAACGCGCACAGGACTTTATTGCACGAACTAAAGCCTTTATTCAACAAGAAATAGAACCGATTGAAAAAGCGTTCTGGGATGAAGTGCATCATCGCAATGTTGATGGTGATTGGACCCAATGGCAATGGCCTGAACAATTACAACAATTAAAAGATAAGGCAAAAGCGGCGGGCTTATGGAATATGTTCTTACCTGATGCAGAGCTCGGTGCAGGCTTATCAGTTCAGGAATATGCACATATTGCGGAGCTGACAGGACGGAGCTTACTTGCCCCCACAGTATTTAACTGTAACGCGCCGGATAGCGGCAATATGGAAGTGTTATGGCGTTATGGCAGTGACCAGCAAAAACAACAATGGTTGCAGCCCCTGCTCGCTGGCGAAATCCGTTCCGTATTCTGTATGACTGAACCTGCGGTGGCATCCAGTGATGCCACCAATATGCAAGCCACGGCAGTGATTGAAGGCGATGAGATTGTCTTGAATGGCCGTAAATGGTGGTCATCTGGTTTGGGTGATCCGAATGCCAAAGTGATTATCTTTATGGCTTATACCCCAGATCCAAGCAAAGACCGTCATCATCAACATTCGATGGTGCTGGTGCCGATCGACACGCAAGGGGTAACAATTGAACGGATGTTGCCTGTGTTTGGTGATTATGATGCGCCGCATGGGCATGGACAGGTTAGTTTTGACCATGTGCGTGTACCCGTCAGCAGCTTTATTGGTGGTGCTGGCCAAGGTTTTGAAATCGCACAAGGTCGTTTAGGACCAGGGCGGATTCACCATTGTATGCGTTGTATTGGTGCGGCAGAAAAAGCCTTGGAGCTGATGATTGATCGAGGCATGTCACGCAAAGCTTTTGGCAAAGAAATCCTGAAATTGGGTGGCAATTTAGAGCGCGTCGCAGATGCACGTGTGCAGATCGATCAAGCGCGCCTATTAACGCTATATGCTGCTTATAAGATGGATACTTTGGGCAATATGGCGGCACTGACAGAGATTTCTGCGATTAAAGTGGTGGCACCGAGCGTATTGCAACATGTGGTCGATATGGCGATCCAGATTCATGGTGGTGAAGGCGTTTCACGCGATACCCCACTGACAGCCTTTTTTAACCAAGCGCGGAGTTTACGTTTGGCCGATGGACCTGATGAAGTCCATAAAGGCATGATTGCCAAATTAGAACTGAAAAAACGTGGCTATGCTCGTTGATAAGGAAAATACAACAATGACAATGATTGATATTGGTGGACAGGTTCGTCACGGTGAAGAACTAGATATTGCAGCGGTTGAAAGCTGGTTAAAAAAACAAGGTGTGGATCTGCAAGGACAGGCACAAGTGACCCAATATTCAGGTGGCGCATCGAATTGGACCTATCGTTTGCAGTATAACAATGCAGACCTGATTTTACGTCGTCCACCGAAAGGGACCAAAGCCAAATCAGCGCATGATATGGCGCGTGAATACAATGTGCAGAAGCATCTTGCGCCGTTCTACCCTGTCCTGCCTGAAATGATTGCACTGTGTCAGGACGAGAGTGTGATTGGCTGTGATTTCTATGTCATGAAACGGATCGAGGGCATTATTCCGCGTGCCAATTTACCCAAAGAATTACAGCTGGATGAGCCGCAGGTACAGCAACTGTGTCTGAATGTGCTGGATAAATTGATTGAACTGCATCAGGTACCTTATCAAGGGACTGAACTGGAAAAACTGGGTAAAGGCGAAGGCTATTGCCGTCGTCAGGTTGAGGGTTGGGATGCGCGTTACAGTAAAGCACTGACCCCAAATGTACCTGATTTTGCCTTTGTGCGTGAATGGTTGCTGCAACATATCCCTGCCGATGCTAAAACCTGCGTGATTCATAATGACTGGCGTTTTGATAATGTCATTTTAGATCCACAACAACCGACGCAAGTGATTGGGGTACTGGATTGGGAAATGGCGACACTGGGTGATCCATTGATGGATTTGGGCAGTGCTCTCGCCTATTGGATTCAAGAGGATGATGATGCTTTGATGAAATCCAGCCGCCGCCAACCCACCAATTTAAAAGGCATGCTGACACGACAACAAGTAGTGGATTATTATCTGGAAAAAACAGGTCTAAAGCCTGCCAACTGGGCATTTTATGAAGTGTTTGGTTTGTTCCGTTTAGCAGTGATTGCACAACAGATTTATTATCGTTATTACCATCAGCAAACCGATAATCCAGCCTTTAAAGATTTCTGGATCATGATTCATGCCTTACATATTCGGGCCTTAAAACTGATTGTGCAAAACCATCCGCAAGCGCAACCATTGATTACTGAATATGGCGCAAAACTACAGGATATTTTAAAACGATGACCACAATTTATTTGGTGCGACATGGGCAAGCCTCATTTGGTGCGGCAAGTTATGACCAGCTTTCAGCCAAAGGTGAACAACAGGCACAGGTTGTAGGTGATTTTTTTAAACAGACCCTGAAGCAAACGCCGCTGATTGTGGCGGGCTCAATGCAACGCCATCAGCAGACGGCACAATTAGCCTTATCAAAAAGTTTTCATGATGCACCGATTCAAACTGAATCGGTATGGAATGAGTTTGATCATCAACAGGTGTTTGCACAATACGAACCACGTTTTAATCAACCTGAATTGCTGAAACAGGATGTTGAATTGATGGCCAATCCACGTGCTTATCTGGCCAAAATCTTTGATGGCGCGATTGATCGCTGGATTGGAGAGCAATATGACCATGAATATCATGAAACCTGGTTGGGCTTTCAATCGCGTATAGAAAGTGCTTTGCACAGTTTGTGCCAGCAGATTGATGCTACACAACCGCGTCAGGCGGTGGTATTTAGTTCTGGCGGTGTGATTTCGGTGGCGGTCGGTCAGGTATTAGGTCTGGATGCTAAACAGATTTTTGCACTGAATTGGTCGATTGCCAATGCCAGTATTACCACGTTGCGTTGGACAGATGGTCGTTTGCAATTACTCAGTTTCAATGAGCATCATTATTTGAAAGCGCGTGATGCTGAACTTTTAACATGGATTTAAAAAATAGGTGGCAGGCATGGCAAAGACGATTTTAATTACAGGGGCAAGTTCAGGCTTGGGCGCAGGTATGGCGCGTGAATTTGCTGCCAAAGGCTACAATCTTGCACTGTGTGCACGACGTTTAGAGCGTTTAGAAGCCTTACAACAACAGTTGCAAAGCCAGTTTTCGATTCAGGTCAAGATTAAAATCCTTGATGTGACCCATTATGATGATGTGTTTACGGTGTTCCATGCTTTTCAGCAAGAATTTGGAACGATTGACCGAATTATTGTCAATGCAGGCGTCGGTGATGGTCGCCGTATTGGTAAGGGGCATTTTGAGGTGAATCGTGCTACTGCTGAAACCAATTTTATTTCGGCACTGGCGCAGTGTGAAGCCGCGGTTGAAATCTTTAGAGCACAAAATAAAGGGCATTTGGTGGTGATTTCTTCGATGAGTGCGATGCGTGGTTTACCCAAGCATTTATCGACTTATGCAGCCAGTAAAGCCGCAGTGGCGCATTTGGCGGAAGGAATTCGTGCTGAGTTGTTGAATACGCCAATTAAAGTCTCAACGATTTTCCCGGGTTATATTCGTACCGAGTTGAATGAGGGTGCCAAGAAATTACCGTTTGAAGTGGATGAGAAAACGGGAAGTAAGGCTTTGGTGAAAGCGATTGAGAAGGAACCCGTGAAGGCTTATGTGCCGCAGTGGCCGTGGTTGCCAATGGGGATTGCAATGAAGATTCTGCCGTTGAAACTTGTGAATAAACTGAGTTGATTTAAATGGTTATAGCGGAGTTTTACTGTGGTCTCATTTTAATTTTAGACTAAGCCACTACGTCTTGCACTTCAGTTGAAATATATTTCAACTTCGTTCAGGCTCGACCTGAGAAGCGCTTAAAGCTTCGTAAGTCTTTCGGGAAAAGTAGGCAAAACCTGAGGTACGAATAGCAAAGATTAATAATCTTTGCCGTACCGCAAGGTAAAAGCTCTGCTTGAGCAATAAACTACGCACTTTGTTTGTCTTGCGCTAGCCCAAAGCTTTAAGCGCTTTGGTTAGCTCAGGTTGTGGATGACGTTTACGCGTATCATCTTTATTGTCGAACTCAGATTAAATTAATTTCTTGCTGATATTTACTATTGTGACGGCGGCATGGATGCCGCCTGTTTGGCAGGGGTCACATGGATGTACCCTCTGCCAAACAAAGGATTTTTGCTTACTTTTCATCCCTGAAAAGTGAGATATGCGTATACAAAGGGTATATATAGGTTTTTTCCTAATAAATGAGGCTGTGCAATACCTGTATTTACTAAGATAAAGCTGTAATCAACTTTTGGTGTAAGCCACCAAAACCACCATTGGACATGATCACCACAGCATCGCCCTCACCTGCTTCATTCACCACACGGGCAATGATGTCATCTAAAGAACGGCTGACTTCAGCCTTGTTTGCTGAAGCTGAGATCACAGGTTGTAAATCCCAATCCAAACCCTCTGGCTGGTACCAAATCACTTCATCCGCTAAACGCGCTGAATGTGCCAAACCATCTTTGTGGCTGCCCATACGCATGGTGTTAGAACGTGGTTCAATGATCGCCCACAGCTTACGTTCGCCTAGACGTTTACGTGCGCCGTCGAGTGTAGTTTCAATCGCAGTTGGGTGATGGGCAAAGTCATCATAGACTTCGATGCCACGAACCGTGCCTAACAGCTCCATACGACGCTTAACACCACCGAAGTTAGATAAAGCTTCACAGGCTTGTTCAAGGCTGACACCAACGTGTTGTGCAGCAGCAATGGTTGCTAAAGCATTGGCAACACTGTGTTGCCCTGTCATGTTCCATTTCACTTCACCAATCACTTTGCCGTGTTCAAGTACTTTAAAGTGACTGCCATCGGCGCTGATCAACTCAGCAGATAACGCGGCTTGGTCATTTGGCTCTAGACTGGTACGAAGCACAGGCGTCCAGCAACCCTGTTCCAAGACTTCATCAATATTGGTTTCAGTGATTGGCGCAATAATGCGACCTTCACTTGGAATGGTACGGACTAAATGGTGAAACTGTTTTTGAATCGCAGCAAGATCATCAAAAATGTCGGCGTGGTCAAATTCAAGGTTATTTAAAATTGCTGTTTTAGGGTGATAGTGAACAAACTTAGAACGTTTATCGAAGAAAGCAGAATCATATTCATCTGCTTCTACACAGAAATATTTGCCACCACCTAAACGTGCACTTTCACTAAAACCAAGCGGTACGCCACCGATCAAGAAACCTGGATTTAAACCTGCTTGATCAAGCACCCAAGCCAGCATAGTGGTGGTGGTGGTTTTACCATGTGTACCTGCGACACCAAGCACATGTTTGCCTTGGAGCACATGATCGGCCAAGAATTGTGGGCCAGAAATATAAGGCAGACCTTCATTCAGCATGTATTCAATCGCATCAATACCACGTTTCATGGCATTGCCGACAATCACAAGATCAGGATGCGGTTGCAAGTGGCTACGGTCATAGCCCTGCATCAATTCAATACCTGCATTTTCAAGTTGAGTCGACATTGGTGGATAAACATTGGCATCTGAACCTGTGACTTTATGTCCTAAATCTCGTGCGAGTAGAGCCAAAGACCCCATAAATGTGCCACAAATACCCAAAATATGCAGATGCATAACGCGCCTTCTCCACTGCTTTTCATACAGCACTGATATCGTGTGTATGATTGTCGTTATCAATAAAAATCAAACGCAACGATAGCAAGGCTTGCATGGAAAAGATAGTCAAAATTCGTTGTTGTTGTTTAGTTCTAATTGCACGGATGAATGCTAAAATTTCAGCGTTTTTACAAGCATTTCACCTCTGCTGTTCAACCTTTATCTGGATAAAAGCACATTATGTTGAGCCCTACTCTTTTAGCGTTATGTTTGTTGATTATTTCCAACTGTTTTATGACCTTGGCGTGGTATGGGCATCTGAAAATTCTGCATGATGCGCCCATTTGGCAGGCGATCTTATTTAGCTGGTGTATTGCCTTACTGGAATACAGTTTTATGATTCCTGCCACCAAGTTGCTCAACCAGCATGGCTGGAGTCTGGGTGAAATGAAAATTACTCAGGAAGTGGTGACCTTAATGGTGTTTGTGCCCTTTATGATTTTTGTGTTTAAACAACCCTTCAAACTCGATTACATCTGGGCGATGCTATGTTTAATGGGTTGCGTCTACTTTGTTTTTAGAAATCAAAGCTAATTTTTCGAGGTATCAGTTAACGTGTTCTTTTGTTGGGGATGCCTGAAAAAACCGCTATAATATCTGCCAATTTATTCCCTTGTGCTTGGCGTAAGTCGAGATACTTGTCTATTTTTATCATGTTTTGGAAAAGCCAATGAATGCGGTCGCAACAGATAGCCAACCTTTAGTCGGAATTATCATGGGTTCTCAATCAGATTGGGCAACACTTGAACATACCGCTAACATGCTCAAACAGTTGGGTGTTCCTTTTGAAGCTGAAGTGGTTTCTGCGCATCGTACGCCAGATCGTTTATTTGAATATGCTGAAACAGCTCGTGAACGTGGTATTCAGGTAATTATTGCAGGTGCCGGTGGTGCTGCACACTTACCAGGTATGTGTGCTGCTAAAACTGATTTACCTGTATTGGGTGTACCGGTGAAATCATCGATTTTGAATGGCGTTGATTCATTGCTTTCGATTGTACAAATGCCAGCAGGTATCGCCGTAGGTACTTTGGCAATTGGTCAGGCTGGTGCGACGAATGCTGCAATTCTGGCGGCACAGATTTTAGGTTTAACTCGTCCAGACATCGCTAAAAATGTGACTGGCTTCCGTACTGCACAAACCGAAAAAGTGTCGAATAATAACATTCCTGGTCAAGTGTAACGGGGCTGAACATGAATAAAACCATCGGTATTTTTGGTGGTGGGCAGCTAGGCCGGATGATGGCACAAGCAGCGTTACCACTGAATATTCAATGCACCTTCTTTGAAGCAGAAACAGATTGCCCTGCTGCGATTTTGGGTCCAGTCTTTTCGAGCCAAGCGGCACAGGGATTACAGGATTTTATTGAAAGCGCGGATGTATTTAGTCTTGAATTCGAAAATACACCTGTTGCAGATGTGGATGTTTTGACACAAAGCAAAACCCTGCACCCTCCTCGCCTTGCTTTGGCAACTGCACAAAATCGTTTGGCTGAAAAACGTTTGTTTGATGAGTTGAGCATTCCTGTTGCGCCGTATCGCGCTGTGGACAGCTTAGAGAGCTTAAAACAAGCGGTATCGGATCTTGGATTACCCATCGTATTGAAAACGGTAACGGGTGGTTATGATGGTAAAGGTCAATTCGTTTTACGCACTGAAGATCAAATTGAGACCGCTTGGGCTGAATTAGGTCCTGCAAAAAGCTTGGTTGCAGAAAGTTTTGTCAAATTTAGCCGCGAAGTATCGATTATTGCGGTACGTGGACAAAATGGTGATGTAAAAACTTGGGCTTTGGCTGAGAATCACCATCATAATGGCATCTTGTCGCACTCAATCATACCTGCACCTAATAGCGCTGATTTACAGCCTGTTGCGCAAGACTATATTACCCGTTTACTGAAGCACTTAGATTATGTGGGTGTTCTCACCCTTGAACTATTTGTGACGGAACAAGGTTTATGCGCCAATGAAATGGCGTGTCGTGTGCATAACTCAGGTCATTGGTCGATTGAAGGTGCGATTTGCTCGCAATTTGAAAACCATATCCGTGCCGTTGCAGGCTTACCATTGGGTGCAACTGAAGTGATTCGCCCAAGTGTGATGATCAATATTATTGGTCAGCATCCCAAGTCAGAAGATGTTTTGGCACTGAATGGCGCACATTTACACCTCTATAATAAGTCTGAGCGTACTGGCCGTAAGTTGGGACATATTACTTTAATGCCAAATCATTCAGATGATTTAACCGATTTATGCCGCCAATTGGCGAAAATATTACCTGTTCCATTGGCATTAACCGATGATATGAGCATCTAAACTTATCCACAATGCCTAAAAAAGCGATCTTTGGATCGCTTTTTTAATTCTAGAATACTTTTAAATTTAAAAAAATAAACATTAGGGTGCTGTGGATAAGTTGTTTCCGGTATTTTGAATTTAAAGTTGCGTCGTTTATTTGAATTTAAATGAAAGTGGATAAGTTATTTTGCATTTTAAATTCAAAATAGAGATCCCATTTTAAATTTAAAAATAAGGCGATAATAGGTTTTTAAATTTAAATGATGGGATGTGGATATCTATTTTCTCTATATTAAGGATATAAAAAATAAAAGTTTATTGTTTTCTTGGCGTTCTTTTTGAATCAATCACTTGTCGTTTAACTCGAAGAAATGAATTTAAAAGTGGATAAGTTTTTTAAATTTAAAAGTATTGAGTTATCCAGTATTGTATTTTTGAATTTAAATTGGACTTGTTGATAACTTTTAAATTTAAAATAAAGCCTGAATTATGAATTTAAAAGTAGTGTTTTAAATTTTAAAACCAAGAAATGAATTCAAAGTTACGTTTCCAAACTATACATCTTCATATAGCGTGTTAAGGTGGAGAGGAAATTTAAATTCAAAAGTTTTGGTTTAGTCATGAAACGTCATTTTTCTTTTTTTCTAGGCACTGCCTTATTTACTTTTTTCAATCAGGCGCATGCCGAGCTTGTGATTAACGGTGCAACAGTTTCGACACCCGCCACAACAGCGACTGTTGCCAGCAGTAATTATACGCCAAATTCTAATTTTCAGGGCTGTATTGCCAATTTGCGTTCGCAGGCAATCGCATCGGGTGTATCAGGCGCAACCTATGATCGCTATACGCAAAATTTAACGCCTGATTATTCCGTGATTGATAAATTAAATTATCAGCCTGAATTTTCGACACCGATCTGGGATTATTTGTCTGGCCTTGTGGATAACGAGCGTGTACAAGCAGGGCAGCAAAAACTTACTCAACATCGTGCCGTTTTGAACCGAGTTGAGCAGGCCTATGGTGTACCTGCTGAAACCGTTGTAGCCGTATGGGGCGTCGAAAGTAACTATGGTGATATTTCGGGTAAATATCCTTTATTACAGGCATTGGGTACTTTGAGCTGTGAAGGTCGCCGTCAAAGTTATTTCCGTGGCGAGTTTTTTGCCACTATGCGTATTTTACAACGTGGTGATTTAACTCAAGACCAACTTTATGGTTCATGGGCTGGTGCATTTGGTCATACTCAGTTTATGCCATCAACGTATGAGCGCTTAGCCGTAGATTTCGATGGCGATGGTCGTCGTGATTTGGTTTCAAGTACCACCGATGCCTTAGCTTCAACCGCTAATTTCCTAAAACGAGCAGGGTGGCAAACTGGTATGCCATGGGGCTTTGAAGTTAAAATCCCGCAAGGCATGTCAATTTCTGGTGAAAGCCGTCGTAATAAGAAAGCACTGAACAGCTGGATTGCGCAAGGGGTCACCCGTGCGGATGGCACTGCATTGATTCAAGGCAATTTATCGGGCAGTACGCCAGCGGGACTGATTTCACCAGCGGGTGCCAATGGTCCATTATTCCTGGTATTTAAAAACTTTGATGCAATTTATAGCTATAACGCGGCTGAAAGCTATGGTTTAGCCATTGCGCATTTATCTGATCGTTTACGTGGTGGCACGCCATTTTTAACCGCTTGGCCAACCGATGATGCAGGGACATCCCGTGCAGAACGTCGTGAAATTCAACAGTTTTTAGTGCAGCGTGGCTATGATATTGGTGCAGTCGATGGGTTGATTGGCGATAAAAGTCGTCAGGCCATTCGCCAAGAACAGAGCCGTCTCGGTTTAAACCAGACTGGACGTGCAGGGCAGCAGATTTTACGTGCGTTCCGTCAGGAACAGGCCAAGCAAATGATGAAATAAATTTGAACTCGATAATTAAAAAAGGTCTGCCCATGGGCAGACCTTTTTTAATTAAGGTGCAGCATCTAATTTAACGGCTTCTAAAATATCAAAAATTACCGCTGTGACATCTTGGCTTAAATCACGATCATTAAAGATTTCATAAGCTGTGATAGTGACATCAGTATCACTTGGTAATTGTTTTTGTTCTTCTTCAATCAAGTGCTCGATGGGCAATAGCGTTTGTTTGATTTCAAGATGCAATACTTCATCATAAGCAAGATTTTCATCTTCAAGCTCTAACTCTTGCAAATTGAAATAGGGAATTAAGATGGCATGGAGATAAGGGCTAATATCTTGAATATTCAAGAGTTCGATATCACGAGTCTGTTCAATCGTACTGATGTGGTCGTTCACTTCAATTAAGATATGATAATAACTCATGCTGATCTCCATTAAGGCTAAGATGATGTTTTATCATCACAATAACATGAATAAATCAAAACAATCGACCCATTCTTGTTATTGCTTAGCAGATCATCTTATATCTACCTATGATGTTCGATTAATCCGCTAAACCTAATAGCTTTAGATCAGTCTCAGTCAGTTGAAAATCTTTTGCATCCTGATCTTTAATTCGTGGATACATCAAAGATCTTGGATCACGGGTATGCTTTAGACCCAAAGCATGACCAAATTCGTGTGCTAAGGTCAAACGTAAGTCATCAGTTGATGAAAATTCATAAATAAAAATCTGTTTTCCATCAAATTGACCTTTGTGTAGCACTTCAGGCTTAAAAGTCTCATTAAACTCATTTACAGAAGCACTTAACTGTTGATGGACTTGTTTCGATTTTTCAGCCTTTTCCTGACTTTGCTGGACTTTATGATTGTATTCAGTAATTTTTGCCTGCAATTTCTGGGCTTGTTGCTGCAACTGTTGTTGCTGTTTTTGCAGTGCAGTGAACAATGCTTTATTACTGCTGTCTGCCTTATATTGCGCTAAGCCTTGCTGATATTGTTGAGCCTGATTTTCGTAGGCTTTCTTTTGCAGTTCAAGTTGAGCATTGCTTTCTGCTAAATCAGCATTGCTTCTCTGCAATTTCTCATTTCTATTCAACCAATTCTGTTGTTCCTGCTCAAGTTGACTCAAACTTTCAGCACGTTTCATGCTACGAATTTGGCGTTGGTCAAAAACCAGATTAATCACAAAATCTGCGTCAGGATCATACACAAAATATTTTTGCCCCGTGTTCTTTTCCCAAATTGCAGCAGCTTGTTTACTTAAGTCGATCATTTGTTGTTGATCGATGTTCAAACGCGGGTCAAGTTCAGCAATACGATAACGTAAAGGTTGTTCTGTGTTATAGCGAACTTGCGACTGTGCTGGAGCAGTCGAGCTAATTTTAGCAAAAGTCGAGACTGGGGCTAGCAAGGTAAAACATGCAGCCATAAGGAGAGATAAAAGACGCATAATAGGAGATAAAGCTTGAAAGAGGTCACATTTTAGTAAAAAAAAATCAGTAGTCAAATTGATGGAAGATCGTTCAATTTATGAGTTTTAACGATATTTCTGGAAAATGAATAAAAATACATTTGTAGACATATTGGTAAAAAATCGTGCAAAAAAAACAGGATTTGTTTATTAAATGATCTAAAACCAATGCGAGAACAACTGTTTATTTTTTATTTTTAATGCATTAAATCTTTAATAGATGATCAAAGTAAGCTGCAAAAATATTTTTTACATCTTAAAAAAATACATTCTATTTCACATAAAATATTTATTTATTTGTACAAAAACTATACTTAGAGTCTAGTCAATGTTAATTCTTGTAAAGAAAAACCTGCTGTTGCTATCAATAAATGGCTTTTACCAAATCCTTATCAGAATCAGTGAGTGCAAATTGCTGGAAGTTTTGTTTTTGAATTACAGGGTACATCAGTGAGCGTGGATCATTGGTATGCTCTAAACCGAGTGCATGACCAAATTCATGTGCTAAAGTCAAGCGCAGATCGTTGGTAGAAGAAAATTCATAGATCAGAATTTGTTTACCGTTGAAGTGTCCTTTATGGAATAAATGTGGTTGAAAGACCTGATTAAATTGGCTTGCCGAGGCAACCAGTTGTTGATTGGTTTGATTTAGATTTTGAATGCGTTGATTGAGCTGCTGTGTACGTTGATTATGTTCTTGAACTTCACGTTGCAACACTAAAGACTGTTGTTCTAAAGTCTTCTGCCTTTGTGAAAATTGTTGAGCTAAATCTTTAGAAGTAGAACGGGTTTGGTTGAAACGCAAAACCTCAGTATTGTATTGCTGGAATTGGAGGTTGAGTTGTGCCTGTTTACTGGCGATTAAAGCAGTCGTTCTTTGAATTTCCTCTTTGACTTGCTGTAATTGTAGATTTTGATTTTCCCACTGTTGTTGTTGTTGCTTCAGTTGATCTAGGCCTTGTAAACGATCCGTGCTGCGTTGTTGACGTTCATCAAAGATTAAATTAATGCTGAATTCAGCTTGTGGATCATAAATAAAGTTTTGTTGTCCTGTTTCTTGTTCCCAAAGCTTAGCGGCTTGCTGGGTGAGTTCGAGGACTTGTTGTTGACTTAAATTAAAGCGTGGATCAATGTCGGCAATACGATAATGCACTATTTTTTTTGTGGCTTGGTGCTGATGTCCATCCGTATGATTGATATTTGCTTGAGCGCTGCTGAACTGAGGTAGGCTCACACTCAAACAAGCAATAAAGAATGCTAGATAATGAACTCGCATGCTGAAATCCCCCCAAATAAAACTTATTTTTCATCATTATTTTGTGGGCGTCAAAATGCTATGTATTTAATAAATAAAACTAAAAAATGTGATTTTGTTCTAATAAATAAAAAATTGAATCGAGTGATTTACACAATAAAAAAATGAAGAACATGTTTGTTTTTTGATCGTAAGTTAAAAAATATCAACGGATTAAATTGATAATGGCAAAAAATCCTCGAGCAGAGAGCGAAAAAATGGCCAATTGTTAACTTTTGTAAAATTTCTGCAAAGTTGAAAAGTTTTTTACTTTTTAGTTAAAAATTGCTGGATTGTGACATTTATAGTCCATCCAATTTGAGTCGTTTTTTAGAGAGATCAGATCATAACAATGTGTTGGGACTATCTTGCTAATAAAAGAGAGAGGTCTGCTTGGGTCAAACGGAAATGTGCAGTATCTTGATCTTTCATAATGGGGTGCATGAGTGCTTGTGGATCATCAGCATGTTGTAGCCCCAATGCATGGCCGAACTCATGTGCGATGGTTAAACGTAAGTCATCTGTTGATTCAAACTCGTAAATTAATATTTGTTTGCCATTAAATAAGCCCTTATGAAATAAATGGGGCTTAAAGCGTTGCTTATATTGGCTGACTGAGGCATTGAGCTGCTGGTCTAAAGCATTGAGTTCATCAACTTGCTGATTTAACTGCATGATTCTCTGATTATATTGAGCAAT
This sequence comes from Acinetobacter higginsii, assembly GCF_000369845.1. Classification (NCBI taxonomy): domain Bacteria; kingdom Pseudomonadati; phylum Pseudomonadota; class Gammaproteobacteria; order Moraxellales; family Moraxellaceae; genus Acinetobacter; species Acinetobacter higginsii. The sequence goes on from NZ_KB850217.1 coordinate 246,139, forward strand.
TTCTTGTTGCAATGTTTGCACATTCTGCTCTAAATCCCGCTGCCGTTGCTGAAAATATTCTGGGTTGGTAAAAGAAGTGGGATGTTGTCGTGCATTTTGTTGTTCTTGATTATAGTGCTGTATTTGCTGATTCAGTTGTTGCTGTTTTAAGTCGAGAAGCTGCTTACTACGCAGGATTTCCTGTTCAATCTGATCAAGCTGCCGCTTTTTTTCTACCCAGTGTTGTTGATTCGATTCAAGTTGGCTGAGGTGTACTCGGCGTTGTTCGCTTTCCATTTGACGCTCATCATAAATCAGGTGAATCGCGAGCTGCGCATGAGGATCGTAAACAAAATAATCTTGCCCAGTACCATCTTTCCAAATTTGTGTCGCTTGTTGGCTAATGGTTTTGACTTGCTCGATACTGAGTTTAAAACGAGGGTCAACTTCGGCAATACGATAGCGTAAGCGTGTATCCAGTGGACTGGCGATACGGTCTGTCAGCGAGTTAAATTTAAGCTGAGGGTGTTGGCGGGTTTGATAGCCTGACCAAAGTAAAAAGAGTACCAATGCAAGAAGGAGGAAAAATTTCATTCGTTATTTTTGGAAAATAGAGGTTGATATAGGCTTGGCACCACTAAAAATCCCCATATGAGGGTGGTGAAGATATTACCTAGCTCATAAAAAATGGCGCCAAAACCAGATATGAATGTCGAAGAATAGCTTGGTAAAAGATAAATAAGTAACAGTGGGAAAAAACTATAGACGTAAAGCTTTCTTGCCCATTGTTTAAATAAAAGTAAGCCGATGAATACAATAACAAAACCAAGCATAAGTATGCCTGAGATGACAAGTTCCCAGTTCTGAGGATCTCTTGATACGAGTTCGCTTATTGCAATGGATGTTTCATTGTAAGCATCAAATATTGAGCTTATGAGAAAACTAAGCAGTGAAAATATAAGAATTATTCTAAATCTAGTTTTGCTAATGATAGGATCTGTTTTCATCTTTAATCTAGGTATCATTTTTTTAATACTTGGGATTATACCGAAAATAATTTCATGTGTATCAAGCCAATATTATTGTATTAAACTCGATTTGCTTAAGGTTTAGGTTTAGTATTTTATGTGGGGTTAACTCATACACGGGTTATATGGTGGATGAGACAATTCATTCTGACAATTAAAATAAAATGCAAAGGAATATGCATGCTGAAATATTTACTTAAAGCGCCTGAGGCTGCATGGGCGGTGGCTTCGCCCGCACCAGCAAAGGTAGAAAATCTAAAAATTAAATATTTGGGGACTGCAGGGTTTATTCTGTCTGATAATAATCGAACCTTAGTGCTTGATCCTTTTATTAGCCGTCCAAGTCTTTGGCAGACCTTTACTCAACCTTTATCTAGCGATCCAGCATTGGTCAAACACTATATCCCTGAAGCGGATGAGGTACTGATTGGCCATGCACATTATGACCATATTTTGGATGCTGCAGAAGTATGTAAACAAACAGGCGCTCGCTTGATTGGTTCACAAGCCAGTGTGATGTATGGACGCTCAGCAGGTTTGCCTGAGCAACAGATGCAAGCTACACAGGGAAGGGAGGTGATTCACTGTGGTTTGTGGCAAGTGATTGGTTTACCTTCAATCCATGGTAAGGCTTTATTTGGTCGTGTTCCATTGCCAGGAGATATGACTGCACCGCCAGCATATCCACCGAAGTTTCATCAGTTGCGACATGGTTTGGTCTTGAATTGGTGGATTGATACAGGACAACTGCGCGTTGTTCACATTGATTCCGCCGATTTTATTGAACAAGAGTTGCAGGGCAAACAAGCTGATATCGTGTGTCTGTGTGCGATTGGGCGTAAATATCGCCCGAATTATGTCAAAGATGTGGTGCGACTACTGAAACCGAAATACATTATTCCATGTCATTGGGATAGCATGGTGACGCCGATTGATGACGTTCCTCAGTTGTTGCCAGGGGTGAATATTCCTGAGTTTATTGAAGAAATAAAAGCCTGTGGTGTAATACCTTTGTTTATGCCGATTTTGGGTGAGCTGTATTTTGAGCAATCTAAATCAACCTAATCGCCACTTTCTATACATTGGTTTTAATTCATTGTTCGTAGCCCAACAAGGGGCTCCATGCTGCATTATAAAAATTTAATGCAAAAAAAAACCGCGCTTGCGCGCGGTTTTTTTAAAGAGACAAATTATTTTTTGTCATCTTTTACTTCTGTGAATTCAGCATCTACAACGCCATCGTCCGCTTTTTGTTGTTGACCCGCATCACCACCTTGGAATGCATTTGGATCAAAACCTTCTGCGCCGCCAGCACCTTGTGCTTGTTCATAAGCACGTTGAGTGATTGGCATCAAGATGTTTTGTAAAGCTTCAGTTTTCGCTTTGATGTCTTCAACATCATTTTCTTTAGTTGCTGCTTCAAGCTCAGAAACCGCAGTTGTGATCGCAGTTTTTTCATCTTCAGTAACTTTGTCACCAAGATCTTTTACTGCTTTCGTCGAGCTAGAAACGAGCGCATCTGCTTCGTTACGTGCTTTCGCTAACTCTTCAAACTTACGATCTTCTTCAGCATTCGCTTCAGCATCTTTGATCATTGCTTCGATTTCAGCATCAGACAAACCTGAGTTTGCTTTAATCTGGATCGATTGCTCTTTACCCGTGCTCTTATCTTTAGCCGATACTTTCAAGATACCGTCAGCATTGATGTCGAACGATACTTCAATTTGCGGTACACCACGTGGAGCAGGTGGGATATCGCCTAACTGGAAGTTACCCAACAATTTGTTTTGTTGAGCCATTTTACGTTCGCCTTGGAACACTGAAATGTCTACAGCAGGTTGGTTATCAGCAGCAGTCGAGAATACTTGAGATTTCTTCGCAGGAATCGTCGTGTTTTTCTCAATAATCGCTGTTAATACGCCACCCATGGTTTCGATACCAAGTGTTAACGGTGTTACGTCTAATAAAAGTACGTCAGTTTTGTCACCAGACAATACCGCACCTTGAATCGCAGCACCAATCGCAACCGCTTCGTCCGGGTTCACGTCTTTACGTGGCTCTTTACCGAAGAATTCTTGTACTTTTTGTTGTACAAGTGGCATACGAGACTGACCGCCTACCAAGATCACGTCAGAGATGTCAGACGTCGAAAGACCCGCATCTTTAAGTGCAATACGGCAAGGCTCAATCGTACGAGCAACTAAGTCAGCAACCAAACCTTCAAGTTTTGCACGTGTTACGTTGATCACTAAGTGTTTAGGACCAGTCGCATCAGCAGTGATGTATGGAAGGTTGATTTCAGTTGCATTCGAAGAAGAAAGCTCGATTTTTGCTTTTTCAGCAGCTTCTTTCAAACGTTGTAACGCAAGTGGATCATTTTTCAAGTTCACACTTTGTTCTTTCTTGAATTCTTCAACCAAGAATTCAATTAATGCGTTATCAAAGTCTTCACCACCAAGGAAAGTATCACCATTTGTTGATAACACTTCGATTTGTTGGTCGCCATCAAGGTCAGCGATTTCAATGATTGATACGTCAAATGTACCACCACCTAAGTCGTAAACCGCGATTTTACGATCGCCTTCTTTTTTATCCATACCGAACGCAAGTGCCGCAGCAGTTGGTTCGTTGATGATACGTTTAACATCAAGACCTGCAATTTTACCTGCATCTTTAGTTGCTTGACGTTGTGCATCGTTAAAGTAAGCAGGAACAGTAATCACTGCTTCAGTAACGGTTTCACCTAAATAGTCTTCTGCAGTTTTCTTCATCTTTTTCAAGATTTCAGCAGAGATTTGTTGAGGTGCTAATTTTTTATCGTTTACTTCAACCCAAGCATCGCCATTGTCTGCTTTGATGATTTTGTAAGGCACAAGACCGATATCTTTTTGTACCGCTTGATCTTCGTAGCGACGACCGATTAAACGCTTGATTGCGAATAATGTATTTTTCGGGTTAGTTACCGCTTGGCGTTTCGCGCTTTGACCCACAAGGATCTCGCCATCTTTATATGCAATGATCGATGGAGTTGTACGCGTACCTTCTGCGTTTTCGATTACTTTTACTTTATCGCCTTCAAGTACAGCAACACATGAGTTGGTAGTACCTAAGTCAATACCAATAATTTTTGCCATTGTTTGTGTTCCTCTAAAATTTTGTTGCAATGTTTTGCTTGTTATTCGATATGAGAGTCAATTGGTATTTTTCAAGCATTTTTATGAAAAAAAATCAAAAAACTCTCAGATTCGTACGCTTTTGAGCAAATAAACGCTTTGCTCACGTAGATTATTGACCCACCATCACCATCGCTGGGCGAAGTAAACGACCATTTAAGGTATAGCCTTTCTGTAAAACAGTACCAATTTGATTGGCTTTGGCATTCGGGTCGATACCTACGGCTTGGTGTAAATCCGCATTGAAACCATTTTGGGTATCTGCTTCGACTACGCCAAACTTCTCAAGCGTGGTGAGTAGTGATTTCAAAGTAAGTTTAATCCCTTCAAGTACAGGTGTTTCTTCTTCACCCGCAGCTTGAATTGCACGTTCTAGGTTATCGACAGAATCCAATAATTCTTTCGCAAATTTTTCCAGCACAGTCTCTTTATGCTTTTCAGACTCACGTTGAATACGTTCAACACTCTTTTGTGCTTCATAAACAGCATTGGCTGTACGTGCTTTTTCGAGTTTTAAGCTTTCTTCGAGTTTGGTGATTTGAGCTTGTAAATCTTCAACGCTAAGCTCGTTTGCTTGCTCTACACCTTCAGCTTGAGTTTGTTCAGTTTGTTGCTCATTTTGAATGTCTTGAGCTTGCTCATTGTGCTCATTAGCCATTGATGATCTCCGTTGAAAAAAATTCTTAAACATGTACAGTCCTTCTGGCGTTAATGCTCATAGGGTTAAACCCGAACTGCCACATCTTGGTCATTCATAGATAGGGATGAAGTATGGGCAACGCGACAAAATTCAAGCGTTCAGGTCGATTTAAATCTTTTAATTTTGCTGATTTAAGTAAAAATTTAAGTTTTCAATCACAAAAGCAATAAATTCTTGGGTGATTTTCGGTAAATGTTGTCTGGATGCATAAACCAAAGATAAGGTGAGATCGGGTGCCGAAAAATCGGTAAACACCTGTTGCAAACGTTGTTGAGCAATATCTTTACGCACCAGCAACGTTGGCAGCATCGCAATCCCTTGGGCTTTAAGACACATCTGATAAAGCGCAATCACATCATTGCTTTTAAACGTAACATTTAAAGGGTAGTTCTGCGGTTGCTGATCTGTATCAAATAAGGTCCAGTATTGGTTATGTGTGTGATGGGCTATACATTCATGTTGAATGAGTTGACTGGGATGTAACAGGGGAGTGTGGTCTTGTAAGTAATGTGGGTGTGCGCAAAAGGTGGATTCAATTTGACAGACTGGGCGGGCAATCAGTCCTTCTGCGACTTTCTGAGTAATCCTCAAAGCAAGATCCACATGAGCATCTATTAAGTCAACAGTATTCTCTGTGAGATACACATCAAAATGAATCTGTGGATAGCGTTTTTTAAATTGCTTAATACATTCATTCACACCAAGCTGAAATAAAAATAAGCCGCAGGTAAAACGGATGGTGCCACTGTGCTGTTCTGGCGCGGCTAAGCCTTCTAATAGTTGTTGCTGTTGTAAAATATTTTCGCAGTAGACCAGCGCTTTCTCACCCGCAGGGGTGAGTGAAACTTTACGGGTATTGCGTTGAAACAGACGTGTCGAAAAAGTTTGTTCGAGATGGTCTAAGTAACGGGAGACCATCGCTTTAGAATAATCGAGATGTTCAGCAGCTTTGCTCAGATTGCCTTGATGCGCAATACAAACAAAGACTTGAATGGCTTTTAATGTGTCCATCGTTATTATCATTGTTGCAAGATATGCAACATTTTATCTTAGTTTAGAGTGTTTATTCAGCAATAATTGCAATTTAAAGTGTCTCTTATCAGATTGGAGACGATAAGATGAATACCAAACCTTATATTATTGCTTTATCAACTTTGGCAGCAACATCTGCTGCTTTCGCACAAGATTTAAAAATCCAAAACTTTTTGGCTCAACCTGAGCACTTCGGTGTGACTTCAACCTTGATTGAAGGTGATAAAGAAGTGTTATTGGTGAATGCGCAATTTTCTAAATCGGAAGCATTGCGTATTGCGGCCGATATCTTAGACAGCGGTAAAACCTTAAAAACCATTTTTGTCAGCTATGGTGATCCAGACTTCTATTTTGGTTTAGATGTGTTTAAGCAATATTTCCCGAACGTGCAGGTGATTGCGACTCCTGAAACGGTGAAGCATATTCAGGATACACAAGCGCTGAAAGTACAGTATTGGGGACCAAAAATGGGCGCCAATGCACCGAGCAAGATTATTGTTCCGCAAGTATATACGGCTAAAACCTTAAAATTAGAAAATGAAAATATCGAAATCAAAGGTAAGAAAGAACTGACTTATTTATGGATTCCGAGTGCCAAAGCAGTTGTCGGTGGTATTCCAGTATCATCAGGTATTCATCTGTGGACTGCGGATACCCCAACAGCCAAAGATCGTGCAGAAGTGGTACAGACTTTAGAGAGTATCAAAGCCTTAAATCCACAAGTGGTGGTGCCTGCACATATGAAAGTAGGCGCAGCGGAAGGTCTTGATGCGGTGAATTTCTCAATTGATTATTTAAAGCAATATGAGAAAGCGGTAAAAGCCAGCAAAAATTCAGCTGAATTAATTGGAATTATGCAAAAACAGTACCCAACTTTAGGCGAGTCAAGCAGTTTAGAGTTGGGCGCCAAAGTGGTGAAAGGCGAGATGCAATGGCCTTAAATCCAGCTAAATAAATGGAAAAACCGTGATCAGAAGTCACGGTTTTTTATGGCTGCTACATTTATTTTTAATCAAAATTACGTAATTGTAATCTTTTAAGCAGATTGTGCAGTCTTTCTATGAATTATAAAAAAATAAGATAATCGCTTTTTCACTGAAAAAATAAAACTAAAAACCGTGAAATTACTTTAACTCTAATGCTTTAGCGATTTTGAATGTTTTTTTTAATATGTGAAACATGAAAAGAGTTGATTTAAGAAAAATTGCAAAATAGAGCGGCTTACATAACAAACTGCAACTAATCCGCATCACGTCCGAGAAAAAAATTGTGAATCATAGGCATCGCAAAGACAACTTTGCTTTTTGTCATAATGAAAGGAAATACGAAATGAAAAAGTTAGCATTGATTTCTGCGGTTGTAGCCGGTGTTGCATTAACAGCTGTAGGTTGCTCAACTCAAGGTGGTTTAGACGCGTCTGGCTCAGCTCAAACAACTGGTGCAAGCCCAGCAGGCGTACAAGGTGGTGTTGGCGTACAAGGTGGTTCATCTGTTGATGTTCAATCTGGTGGTGCTTCTGCTGATGTATCTGGCTCAGTTTCTGGTTCAGCAGGTACGACAGCTCAATAATTTTTTAGAATGAAGTTAGCTTCGCATGAGATTAAACACACGATGCCGCATGCAATCTTACTAATGTACTGCTATACATTGCGCGAAGTTAACTTAATTCATAAAACTGACACTTTTAGAGTGCTATAAACTAGAACGAATTCATTCGTTCTAGTTTTATCGTTTTAACAATCTCATGTTAAAACAGCATTTAATTGACATAAAAAATAGCTGTGAATAAGCACTATGGATAATGACTTTTTGATAGTAGCCCTTTAGCGTACGACATATTTTTCAAATCTTGAACTTGATCTAAGACTTTAGAAAAGCATATAGTCGAAGACAACAAGAATTATGGACAGAGCGAAGAAGGGGACAGAAGTGACAGCATTACCTCAAAAAATTCAAACAATTTTAGACAAAGGGCAAGGCCCTGCTGCACGAGCGCTAGATAAGCTCCCCAAAATCGTACAAGAGTCTCTCGCTAAGCTTCTCGCTTATCCACACCAATATCCAGATTTAGATTCTTTTACTAAATGTTTGATGGCTGTCCAAATTAAACAAGGGCGCATTGGTTTTATTGGGGATGATCCAATTGAATCCCGCCGTCAGTTTGATGCGCAAATGTTGGCAATTATTAATAAACCAACATCGATTGAATCGGTTGAGGATATTCGTCTCCCTTTGCAAAGTGGTACGGTCTTTGCCAGACATTACCATCCTGCACCGAATAAGAAATTGCCGATCATTGTGTTCTATCACGGTGGTGGTTTTGTGGTGGGTGGTCTGGATACGCATGACGAAGCTTGTCGTCTGATTGCCAAATATGCAAAAGTACAGGTCTTAAGTATTGATTATCCACTTGCACCAGAAGCATCACCACAACTGTTGATCAAATCATGTGAAGATGCACTGGCATGGGTATATCAAAATCGCCGTCAATTGAAAATCTATAAGAATCGTATTGCGGTTGCAGGTGATAGTGCAGGGGGCAATATTAGTACTGTGGTTGCACAGCACTCCGTTGGTAAAGCCTATGCACCACAAGCACAATTATTGATTTATCCCGTGGTTGACTTCAAAAGCCGCCATCCTTCGTTCTATGCCTATGGAGAAGGTCTGGTGCTGACCAGTAAAGATGTGGATTATGTGACTGACTATTATGCAACACAGCATGATGTTGCATTAGATGATCCGTTGATCTCACCAACCTATGGCAGTCTTAGAAAGTTGGCACCTGCTTATGTGATTACGGCGGGTCATGACCTACTTCATGATGAGGGTGCAATCTATAGCCATAAGCTCAGACAAAATGGGGTTAAAGTCCAATATGTTGATTACCCAGATCAGACTCATGGCTTTATTAACCTCACGCCTATCTCAAGCAAGGCCAAACGCAATACCATCGAAGTTGCCAAAAACTTTAGAAAATTTTGGGATAAACATAGTTAATAAAGTCCGAGCCGATGTTTCACGTGAAACATCGGTTTTTTTGTTTTAAAGATAACAAATAGAAATAGCAAAATAGAATCAGCAAAACTAAGATGAGCGTTCACAACAAATCAATGATCAAGCCGAGAAAAGCAATGATGAAAAAGTTGTTCATGACAACAGGTTTAATTTTGGCAAGCAGCCATTTATTTGCAAATACCATGGTTGATATGAAAACCAGTATGGGCAACATCGAAATTGAACTTTTTGATGATAAAGCACCTGTGTCGGCAAAAAACTTTGAAAGCTATGTAAAAAGCAACTTCTATACAGGCACGATCTTCCATCGCGTGATTCCTGGCTTTATGGTGCAGGGTGGTGGTTTGGATGCCAATATGATTGAGAAGACAACCAAAGCACCAATCGTGAATGAGTCGGGAAATGGTTTGAAGAATACACGCGGTACTTTAGCCATGGCACGTACCAGTAACCCGAACTCTGCAAGCAGCCAATTCTTTATTAATGTCGCAGATAATAACTTCTTAAATAAGTCACCTATGGATGCAGGTTACGCCGTATTTGGTAAAGTAACTAAAGGTATGGATATTGTCGATAAGATCGTAAATGTACCAACGGCAAACTACGGGATGCATCAAAATGTACCGAAACAACCCATTAAAATTATCAGCGTACAGATAAAGAACAGTAAGTAAAAAACAAAGCAGAAATATGTATAGAATATTTCTGCTTTAATTTTATATGCTTACGAGAATTATGCTGTTTTGTTGAACATGTTTGTGTGTAAAAAAAGAACACTTGATAAAACAAGGGTTTAAAAAGACTTGCACACTAAAAAAAATCTCCTATAATGCACTCATCCCGACGCGATGAAGCAAAAATAACTTAGCTTTACTGGTTAAGTTGTTAAATATTTATTGCGTTAATTTACCGCTGACGAGGTGGTAAAAAGATCATTAAGAGAATAGAAGAACAACTTGTGTGGATTTTTACTGGTTGATCAATCGAAAATATTTCATTGATTGAATGGTAAAAATTTCTCGA
>NZ_KB850218.1:0-4335 GCF_000369845.1 Acinetobacter higginsii
GGTCGGTAAACGTATATATATGGGTCGGTAAACGTATATATATGGGTCGGTAAACGTATATATATAATCTCTGAAATCATTACTAGATAAGGCTTTCAGCTCGTCTAAAAGCTTTTAAAAGCATTAAAAGCATTAAAAGCCCAAAAGCACTACAAAAACTGCCCTATGACACTCGCTTCGCTCGTGGCATTTTGACCTCGCTTCACTCGGTCTGAGGGGCAGTTTTTAGCAAATACCATCTAGGGCGTTGGGAAAAGCAAAAGCGCACGAAATCCAATAAAATCGAGGGTTCTGGGCTGTTAATAAGATGAGATACGCCAAAATCAGCACACAAAATAGTTACTTTCTAGGGGCGAAAACCGTAAAAAGCGGTTTTTCAGAGGGGTAAGGGGCGAAATTTTGGTTATTCGCTCGTAGACACTCGCTCTGTAAACTGTTCTTATTATTTAGAAAAAATAAATAATCTATGGCTCAAAGTCATTTTTAGGGCGTGGCTGTTGTTGTATCTCATCCCTATTAACAGGCTTTTGCTGCATTTCAGCTATTTCCTTGTCAAGCAATGCTTTGCGCTCTCTGTACGCTTCAAGTTTGGCTTCTGACTCACGCTCTCTTTGTAGTGTGAGTGCAGCTTCTTCCCTTGCTTTAGCTGCTTCCTCACGCATAAAGCGGTCATGCTCGGCTTGCCAGTCTTTAGCTGCCTGCTCTTTTTCCTGCCAGTGCTGACGATGGTATTTGATGAACTCGGCAAGTTCTTCATCGCCTGCCTGTTGTCCCTTATCAAACGATCTGCTGATAGCATCTCGCTCAAGTCGGTCTACGGTGCGAGGGGAGTGTTGTAAAAACTCTTGTAACCGTTGCCATTTCTGCTGTTGAGCCTGTTTTTGCTCATGCTCAACAATGGACTGGACTATAGCTTTGATCGCATCAATTTCAAAAAATGGCGGTGGTTCAATTTGTTGTGGCTGTTGCCCCGTCATCCGTTGCCACCATGTCGGCTGCGGTTGTTCTACTGGGGCGGGGGGTTGCGGTTGCTTGCCATGTCGGGCAAGCAAGGCGTAATCAGTGATGTACTGGGTTACTAAAGACTTGTCAGGGTGATTGGGGTCGAACGCTGTATGAAAATCTGTAGCTCGCTTGTGTGCATCAGCTAGAGATTGTGCCTCTAAACGCTCTCTTTTGCGTTCTAAAGCGATTTGTTGCTGTTGAGCATGTTCTGCATCACTTTTGGCTTTAGATTGCTGTAAATCGCTTACAATCGCTTTTGAGACTATAATCTCCTGATCTAGCCCCTTAATCTCCTGATCATCGCGGTATCTATCAGCGTTGCGCTGTTTGATCGCATCGTTTGACATTGCAACATCGGGCATAATGATGGCAAGGTCACGATCTTCTTCATTTTTTTGTTGTTCTGCTTCGTATCTTCTTCTTTGCTGTGTAACCTCGTAGCCCTCGTGCTGCGTGGCTTCTAGCCCATTTCCAAGGTCAGCATAACTCAGATGGGTTACACGCTCTTTAGAGCCGATTTGCTCCAGTTTTGCGTTTACTAGGTCGGCAAATGCTGCACGCCATTCGGTAACGGTTTTTGTCCCATGATCCCTGCTGAAATCACGGTACTTCTTGGCTTCAAACGTCCCATTTTTATCAATAGCTCTGGTCGTAAACATGACATGGGCGTGATAGTTACGTTCGTCAGATCCACCACCAACGTGGGGGACGTGTATTGCTGCGTCTACAACGACACCATGTTTTTTTACAATGCCCTGGCATAACTCATCGAGTAGGGCTTGCCGTTGTTCCTGGCTCAACTCTTTGGGAAAAGCAATTTCAAACTCTCTTGCCAGTAAAGCATCTTTTCTGCGCTCAGATTTTTCTACGGCATTCCACAATTTTTGGCGGTCTAATAATTCTTTTTTTGTGTTTTCAGGTGCATAAATATTTGTAAATTCAACACCTGATTTTTTTGTGTAATCCTGCTCTATCCCATAATAGTCACATACCAATTTTTCACCTGAACGATAGGCAGCACAAGCAACGGCACTACGTCCTGCACCTCTGCTAATCGCTTTCACTGAAAAATGATAAATTGCCATATTTGCTTTTGCTCTTATTTCGCTTTAGCGAAATACAAATTGAGGAACGAAATTTGTCAGGGGGTAAAGGGGGGGTTCCCCTTTCGCACCATTAATCCATACGAAGTATATGGATTAATGGCTAAGTGCGCCCTTCGGGGATTCTTTGAGTATCATATAACGTCTTGAACGCCAGTTCAAGACGTTATATGATCGAGAAGAATACTTGATATTGGAAAAGAGCATGACAGACGAAAAAGAGCCAAAGCCAAAGCTAACTTTAGAACAGAAAATTGAACAGCAAGAGCAAAAACTAAAGCAGCTAAAGGCACAAAAACAAGCTGCTGAAGCAAGAGAAAAGGCACGTAAAAAAGAGCAGGATAGAAAAGACGACACACGTATAAAAATTTTACTCGGTTCTTATCTGAAGAAAAAAATGGATAGTAACCCAGATTTCAATTCTCAAATTTTAGATGAACTGGAAAACTATCTGACAGCCGAACGAGATAGAAAACTGTTTGGACTATCCCCTCTTGATCAGGGATAGAGTCTACTCGTATGTATTACATTGGTAATGCGAATCAGGTCTGAAACCTCATAGACTAACCAATAATTTGGATGGACAAGTAACTCTCTTGTTCCTGCTCTTCGACCATTACGCCCTTTGTATGGGTGTTCTGCCAAATCTTCAGCAGATTGTAGAATATGGTCTTCTAGGTCATATGCGGCAACAGTATTATGGTTGGCGATATAGTCAATTATTGCTTCCAAATCTTCTACTGCGGTTGGTTGCCACTTAACGATTAGCACTGGCTTCTCTTTCCTCACGACGTTTTTTCATACGTGCCACTACTTGGTCATGGGGAATGGTGGGGCGTGAATCGGCTAGTGATTTCTCAACTTTTGCAATAAACCACGCATTGTATTCTGCTTCATGATCAGAACTTTCAAACTCTGACACGATAGGATCAAACCTTGTATTCATAGTTGGTACTCCAATTATTCGCTCAAGTTTACTGCTTTACGGTACAAAAATCATGGGTATTTTTTAATCAAAATTTATCCCAAAATCCTCAAGTTTCGATTGCCAGTAGTCTGCCGTTTCCTCCCCTCCCTCCATAATTTCGCCTTGAATACGCTTCAATGTACTAGATAAACCCTCATCGCCATGTTTGAAACGTTCGTGCAGTTTATGGGTGATAATTGACGTTGTGATACGACTTGCCCTATGCAACAAGGGATTCGCAGGCGGTGAGGTGTCTTTAACAACTGCTCTAGCTATGTTTTTTGTCTCAGCATCAGTTTTACCTGTGAACATATCAACGGTCTTTGGATCTCGCTTCTGATCAATCGGTTTTTCAATTTTTGACTGTTGTTTTTGTTTAAACTTGAATGAAAAGCCAATAATGCTACGTCCTTTTTTATGCTGCTCGTATTTTACAAAAATGTCTGTATGTTCATTAATCTGTTCAAGTGCAAGCTCTAATACCCGTAATTTAAAGTTTGCTAAAAGCTTATAGTCATTAACACCTAGTCCTAGTTTTCCTCTCAGTTCCTCTAGCCCTATCATTGGTGTTTTGCCTACGCTACGCCATGAAATAAGTATTTCATACAAGCGAGTTGCATACTTGCTTTTAAGAGTTGAGACTTGCTCTAGGTCGTAACTGGTAAACTGCTGTTCTAACTGTGTAATAAGTGGAACAACGGCAGGAGCGAAGATTAGTTGTACACTACCTTCCTCCTGAATATAACCAATTTGGCTCACCCACCTTGATGTCTGATTTATAACATTACCTTTCGGTGATAACTCTTGATAACTAAATTGCCTTGAAAATAGGTCTCGGCAAGCATCTTTCAACGCACCATAGGCTGTATGCTTTTGAACATTAAAATTTTGAATATAACTTGAGGCATGGATGGTTAAGGCATCATTGGCATTAATTCCCTTTCCTGTTTCTCTTGCTTCAATAATTGCTAATAAAATCAATCTTTGTTCGACTAACTCTAAATTATAACTGGCGTTAATTAACGCATTATCTTTGACTACCAACATATCGGCTGTTCCTCGTGGTGGTGCATTTGCTTTCTGGATTGAGGTCATTTTGTTGGTACTCCAAGAGACATATACTTGCCTTGTATGTTATATAGGCATACAAATAAATTTATGTAAATATATAACATTAATTTATTTGTATATATATGGTCGGTAAACGTATATATATGGGTCGGTAAACGTATATATATGGGTCGGTAAACGTATATATAT
>NZ_KB850219.1:0-3241 GCF_000369845.1 Acinetobacter higginsii
ATTTAGCCAATGACCACAGAAAGTTTTCTTGTTGCTTCGATCTATGTTTCAAAATGCCAAAACGTGTTATTCTATCCCTATGTTGATCTGCTTCAACAGAATTCGAACCCTTGTTATCGCTGGTCGCCAAACTAACGGATAACAGGGGTTTTTTAATGTCTTTTTGCATCAAAATTTGTCCCCGAGTTAATCAATAGTATCAAGTAAAAGAAAAAACAGCGAGCCGCTTCGCTAACTCACTGTTTTTTAACGAGATTCATAAGCCTTGTATAACTTTAGCAGTTGCACCCTTAGCAACATAAAAAACAACATTACGGCCTGAAGCAAGCGCACCGCATGGAATGCTGACACGCTTGTTTTTTAGACTTTCATAAATCTTGGCATCTTCAACCGTAAGGTCTATCAATTCGTGCTTTTTATCACCGTTCGGGAGTTCCAATTCACCTAAAAGCTGAATTTTGTCACGGTCCTCGAACGCTTCACCTGTTTTCTTGTTTTTACCGCCTTGCTGGGTAAATACATTAATAATTGTGCCTTCTAATCTAATCATTTTGGTAATCCTTCAACCATCTTAAGGCGACCGCCTACAACAGCGATCGCGAACAATGTAATGTCACGTTTGTTGTCCAAATGCTCTTGGAGCACTTGCTTGAAATAAGCAGCAGCTTCCTCAAGAGAATCCATCGGTTCGTTGCTGATAAGCTGGGCTTTATTCATCGTTCAATTCACCAGAATCAAACTGAGACAAGTTTTCGTAATACTGTTCCTCTAGATGGTCTAGAGCCTCAACAGTATCAGGATCAAGATTGGCAATAACCTGATCCATAGCAATGTCTAGCAGGTCATTTAAAAGGGCATTACGTGGGGTTTTTGAATGTGAGTTTTGCAACTCATGTAATGCAGAAAGGCGCGCAAAAAGTCGAATCTGAACACGAAATGGAATCTGTTTGTACAGACCAATATATTCAGATTCAGCAGTACCATTAATTTCAGCGACTAGCATTTGTAGCTTTGTAGGTTCAGTCATAATATTACCTTTAATTCAAAATGAATCATTATAGATTCTTTTTGAATCATACACCGAATCTTTTAAAAATCAACCTATCGCCACCCATGCGGGATGGCTCGGCAACTCCCAGTGCTCACCCAATGGAAGCTTGTAATCAGAGAGGGAAGTTTCAATATTTATTTAGCATCAGTTCGGGGGTAGACACCCCCTCTGGAACTTTTATTTATTGAACAGGTGTGACCTACTAAAAAACTGAAGTTTTTTAGCTGACGGCCAGAAATAGCCTAAGAAAATTAAAGGCGAACTTTTATTGAAAAGGTATCGCCTGTGAATCGCATCATCCAGTGTCACACACAGCACAACAGTCCTTGCGGACATCGCACCGCGCGCGCCCCTATCTGCTGCGCTACACAGGCGTTTTATCAGTAATGCACGCTTACGCGTTTCTCCGAAACCCTTATGTAGCAAGCTTGGCCTGAGATTTCGTAGATATACCAAGGGAAATAAAAAAGCCCTCCGGAGAGGGCTTGAAATTTAAGAAGGATACAAGTGAACTTCACCGATAACTTTTAGATTAGTAATCTTGGAATAATCATAAAATTCATCCCAACCTATAGAAATTTCAATAGTACCTTCCATGTTAAAGACCACATTGGAAATAACTCCATATGTTTCAAAACTACTATCAGAGTTGAATGAAACATACTTGCCTAAAAGTTGTAAAACAGTAGTATGTGCGACAGCCATGATGATCTCCTAATTAGATCGTTGTGGTTAGTCAGTAGATTGGACGGCCATCCGATCTACTGACGATTATTTCTGTTTGAATAAGTCTAATTGACCGTGCTTACGAACGTAATCACGCATAAACGCCCTAAGCGCCTGACTGGCTGTAATATCATTACTTTTACAAGCAGCCTGGAATGCATTTAAGAGTTCTATATCGACTCTAAAAGGGAATTGTTTTTGCTCTGGCATAATCAATCTGTAAATAATTTGTATAGACACAGTCTATATTTATTATTTACAGATTACAAGTGTAAAACGTATAAAAATCCATCCCAACGTTTAATTCGTTGCTTAACCCGTACACGGGTGTACGGGGATATCTGCCAATGTTTCTTTTTACGAACGTACCGAGGGACGTGCGGTGCACCGTGCGAGCCCTCCGTGCACTCCTCCGTTCCTCGTCCGTTCTCAATCGCCACACGGCTGCATCCACTTCCTCCGCCTCGGTCGGACGTCGCTCCCTCCTTCTCCTCGTTGTCGTCATTGTCTTGGCCTTGTGGCTCTACATGACGTGTCATAGTTAAGTCGTAGTAGGATTTTTTCCCAAAAACGAACTTATAAACCATCTCGAGGTAAGGCAAATCTGAATCATCAATGTCATCGGCAGGGTTGTCAGGAATCTTCACACCGTAAAGAGATCCAAATGCACCACTGAGGCGTTTGCCTTTCAGGATTTTGAATGCTTCCCATGTATTTTCTACAGTCAAATCACCGAATTTAAGAGCATATTTACAAACTTCAGCGGCAGCTTTGGCATAGCCAGTATCCTTTGATTTCTTTACCTTGCGGACATCAACGATATAAGAATCGCCCGTAATATCGTGCCAAAGTTCAGACAATTGTTCCTGGTCTATCCATTCGTCCAGAAGGGCGAACAAATGAAGATGCGGATGCCATTCCTTGGTGGATTCATTAAACGTATTTTCATAGGAATACATAGCACCATCAATTTTACAGAACTCATTAAAGCCACGACCTTTTTTTAAATAGTCCCTACGGCGCTCTAGAAGCGTTCTAAACGATTTTATGAGGTGGGATGACCTTTCCCCTAGGTCAGTACCGTTCTTTACTGTGAACGTGATTAGAACGGGTTTCAGCTTGCGATTTTTAGATAGGACTTCATCAACACGATCCGTATATTTTTGAATAGACTTAGAGGCACGTATACCCGCACAGAACGGGCACAGCAAATGCTGGCTACAAACCTGTAGTTTCGCCAGTTTGACTTGGTTGATTGTGTAAAAATTTTTGAATAGGAGAAAGTTGCCACAAGTCAGTAATTTCTGAGCAGCTTTTGTAGCCCTAATGGACTCTTCGTTTGGCTTGTCGTTTTGATAGTTTTCCTTGTATTTAGCCAATGACCACAGAAAGTTTTCTTGTTGCTTCGATCTATGTTTCAAAATGCCAAAACGTGTTATTCTATCCCTATGTTGATCTGCTTCA
>NZ_KB850220.1:0-1819 GCF_000369845.1 Acinetobacter higginsii
TGAAGCACATGAATGATTCATGGCAGCGCATGATTCAAACGAAACGATTTAAATCGGGTGTTGCTGGGTTTTTAAGAACTACGGAAGTGACCAGGGGCAACGATGGCGACATGATGGCACATCCGCATTTTCATGCCTTGTTGCTAGTGAAACCAAGCTACTTCAAAGGGCAAGGGTATATAAAACAAGGTGATTGGGTAGAGATGTGGGCAAAAGCTCTAAGGGCTGATTACTTGCCATCGGTGAACGTAAAAGCGGTTAAAGCGACTTTAGACGAGAAAGGACGTAAGCAACTCGACAAAGCAATCTGCGAAACACTCAAGTACAGCGTAAAACCGTCAGATTTGGCGTTAGAACGTGATAAGGGTGCTTGGCTGCATGAGATGACCAAGCAAGTCCATAAGATGCGTTTTATCGCAACAGGGGGCGTTTTAAAGGGGGTTCTCAAGCCAGAGGATGAAATCACCACAGAAGAAATGATTTCTTCATCTGAAGAAGTGCAGGACGTTGGAGAGGGTCGGGTAGCATTTCAGTTTAAACCCGAATATCGCAGATATGTTTATGCGCCAAAATATAACGAATATGCAGAGTGATTTTTAGGGTCTAGGGATGAAATCCCTAGCGAATGAACTTTATCTCGAAGAGTAAAGTGTAGTGAGTACACTTTTCCCAAAGGGTACACTTTTCCCAAAGGGTACACTTTTCCCAAAGGGCGCACTTAGCCATTGAGTCCAATGAGTGCTGAAAAAGCAATGCAAGGATACATAGCTACCCCTCCGCTTCGCTCCGTGATGCCATGACCTTGATCAGGGGCTTTACCCCCGATACCCCCAAAAACAGCAAAAACGAAAAATTAAAATTTTCCTTTTTTGCTGTTTCCGAAAAAACCGAACGAGTGTCTACGAGTGACGACCCCACCATAAAAATTAAAAACCTCCTTTCCCTGATTACAATCTTCCTTTTGCTAAAAAACGGGAGTTGCCGAGCCATCCCGAATGGGTGGCGACTTTCGGTAGAGTTTTGGAAAGTGTCACTACCCATCAGTAGTGACGCTTTCCAAAACGATGACCACAAAAGAGCTATAGAAAAAAATTCCACGTGATTGCCACGTGACGGAAAAAAAATCATGGAAAAAACGCTATTTGAAAGATAGAAAAAATTGGATTTTTCGGGGTGTTTTTCCTTGTATTTATTATTAAGGGATAACTCTGATTATTGAAAATAGGGTCTAAGCCTTTAGCAGTATAGCTTTGAGGGTAATTTGACAGGTCAATAAAAAAGCTCGTATAGTTGAGGTGCGACCCTTACAACTTAAACGAGCTTTTTCATGTCTCAATCTTGCCATGATTCCGACCTTGGAATCAATTTTTTAACAGAAATTTCACCTCATGAAGTTTCTTGGGATCAACATCGTTCTGATGCCGAATCCGTTAAAATTCTCTATAACTATGCTGTCGAATTTTCACAATATGCTGACCGTATTAACGGCTGTTCTGGCATTTTGAAATTTGGCGTTAACCCTGATCAGGGAAAATTAGTTCTCAAGCAAGCATTCTTTTGCCGTGTCCGTCATTGCCCTGTGTGTCAATGGCGCAGATCTCTACTATGGAGGGCGGTTATGTTTCAGCAATTGCCAAAAATCCAAGAACTCTACCCTACCCATCGGTGGGTATTTCTAACCTTGACCGTAAAAAATCCACCAGTAAGCGAACTTCGGGGAACCTTGAAGCACATGAATGATTCATGGCAGCGCATGATTCAAACGAAACGATTTAAATCGGGTGTTGCTGGGTTTTTAAGAACTACGGAAGTGACCAGG
>NZ_KB850221.1:0-1409 GCF_000369845.1 Acinetobacter higginsii
CATATTATAAATGGGGGTTGCTCGAGCTGAATTTGTGAGGCTTTCCTTTGTGTTTTCTTTGTTTTTGATTGTTTTTTGAACAGGTTTTTCTTCATAGCGAATTTGAGCAGCTTCTACTCTGTCCAACCATGATTTTTGTTGATCTTGGGTAACGAGGTTTAATTCGAAATATGACTTGATGAAGATACGCATCTTGTTCAAATCTGATTGAAGTGCTTTCTGTGAAATTGGCTTTTTATTCTCAAATTTAGAGATACGTTGTTCCAGAGAATCAACCAGCTTCTGTATATGTTCCATTAGCACTCACCCCCTAGATATTCCAATATTTCAGCGTTTGATTTTTTATAAGTATCTAAATACGCATCTATTTTTGTGTAGTCATACGACCAATCAGCAGCAACTAAAGCTAACTGCTCTAAACAGCGTTCTGTAGGAATTGCAGGAACACAAGCTTCTAGGCAAGAATTTCCATGTTCAGAAACGATTTTCGCCACCTCATTAAAAGCAGCCTGTATGAATTCTTGTCGGTCTTTATAAATTATATTCATTACGATAGATCGTACTAAAATTACAATTAAACATAATATAGTGCAAAGTATCGTACATGACAATAAATAAAAACGCTTCAAGGTATGAAAATACAATAAGGTATAAAATTATTTGTATTTATTACGAGATAGCGTAAATGTCAGTTGGTAAAAACATAAAGAACATATGTGCAAGATTAGGCATAAATGGTCGAGAACTTGCTCAACTTTCGAAAATCCCACCAACCACTATTTACAGCATTCTCAGTGATAAAGCTGACCCAACGGCATCAACTTTAAAAAAGATAATAATCACACTTGGCGTAAGTGCTGATATGGTTCTATTTGATGATGACGAGCAAACTAAAAATACAGACGTAAAAACGCTAGCTAGAGAAATCGAAAGATTTGAAGGTGCAGAAAGAGAACAAGCAAAAGAAATGATGAAAGCATTGATTATTCATCATAAAAGCAAAGAACTTATGAGAAATAATTAGAATGTATAAATTATTGATTACAGGTGTATTGTTAGCAATAACAAGCACCTATGCCCTTGCAAAACCAAATGCGATGACAAAGGAAGAGATTGAAAAATACTATGCTCAATTAAAAAAACACAAAACACCAAAAGGTGAAGAAAATAAAATGTCTGTAAGGTATGACACCAAAAAGAAAAAAGTATTAATGGCATCAACAATGGATTACGACATGGAAAAACAAGGAAAATGCGCTGATAGATTATTTACAGGCAAAGAAACAAAAAAATTAGATGAACTAGCAAAGGGTAAAACTGGAGAAATTGATCTAATCTACGACTGTAGTCACTGAAATCGCATAATATCCTATTATGTTAAATAAAGGATTCAAAGAACGGCACGCTAC